>NZ_JAGSOY010000060.1 GCF_018837975.1 Zooshikella harenae
CTGAAAAGAGTTGGTTGTACACTTCGTTAGCCAGCCTCTAACATTGGGACCAGTAGGGATACACTTCATAAGGGCTGCAAAACGTCCTGAGTGATTAATACAGCTTTTATAGGAGGCTATGGCGTCTTCAGCAGCAACCATAAAGTTGTCATTGATTTTATGCTTATTCTTTAAGAAGAAATCATCACCAGTAATAACTGTAAGAATCTCTGCTACAAGTGTTTGTTGTTCAGGTGTAGGCATACATCGTCCTTAAAGTGTAGATTCAACTGATGCAATAATTTTATGAAGTTCTTCTCTGGTCAAATTCTTAGCATCTATAGCTAAAGCCGCATTTTCTAGCTTGTCATGAGTTATGTAGACTACAGAAAGATTAGGGGAAATAGCTTCAAAGGCTTTCATAGGGCCTTTTTCGTACATATAAAGCTTTGAGCCCTCAATAAGCATCATTTTGAATACAAATAATTCTGCTTTTTCTTTCTTTGTTATGTCCTTTAAAGTTTTGCTATCTGGCTTATTTTGGAAAGCAGTCTCAAAGAATTGCTTTATCTCCATTGAGTTTTGATTTTCTCTTATTTCAAATACCAGACCTTTTTTATCAAGTATGACAAATTGAGATTTTTCAGTTGATACCCATCGTTGAATATCATTCTTAGGTAAATTTATTCTGAACGGACCAATCTCATAAGAGAGGCTTTTTTCATATTCGGCTTTAGGCCAGTCTATAGATTTAGCCACAAGGTTACATGTAGGGCGGTCCTTACATAAAGTCTCAACGCTTGGTAGCTTCTCTTCTTTGACATCTACACTCTGTGCAGCTATTCCAGTCATAGACCAGCAAAGTAACGATGATAGAACAAGATGCTTTAACACTGATAGGTGCTCCATCCTTTGAAAACTTAGAGTATGGAACCATAGCACAACAAGGGGGTGAGAGTACTTGAGCTACTTCTAATTATGTCGTCCAGTTATCGCTAGATTTGGGTAAGGCTAGGGTGTTCCATAATTATCTTCGTCTGCTTCCAGCTTTTCATGTTGAAGTGGAGAATAATAGAAAATAATAACTGGCAAATAGTAAGACAGTAAGCGTAAGGTTTGAATTTTTAGAGTTGATAATAAATGTAAGTAACTTAACGATATCCTTTAGTTTGACATCAATCAAAGTCAGCGGGTTTAGTACTTATTTCTATTTTTGAAGCCTCAAAATCAAAGTCTTCATCTTCAGGCATCTTTAGTAAATCTAAGATACTTGGTTCTAGTTGAGTTAATTGCTCATAGTCGTCAATTGTTAAGAGTACGTGGGTTGGTTTGCCTTGTTCAGTAATAAAAACGGGACCAAACTGGGAAGTAGCCTTTGCCTCACTTGGGTTTTGGGTGAACTCATAGCTACTAAATGTTCGCTTCTGCATGTCTCTATTTCTCCCACATCAGGGCTTAATGGACATACTTTAGAGCAAGAGGGGGTCTATCTCCACTTAATTATAAAGTCCACAGGCTGTGAATGGTTGGTCCATTACATATTTAGGCAATATCTGACCTGTAGCCATTATCTAGCTGTGAGTCTAGTTAGAGCTCATTTAGAGACACTTTGATGACACAGATAGAGGACAGTAGAAGACGAAAAGGTTTGACAAGAAGCATTCGAAACTGCTACATAAATAGCTTAGAAGTTGCTACAGAATTGAGATATCTTAAGGATACTTTGAGAGGAAAAAATCTAGGAAAATCAAGAACTTATGCAATAGAGTGCCGAAGGGGAGACTCGAACTCCCACGCCCAAAGGGCACTGCCACCTGAAGGCAGCGTGTCTACCAATTCCACCACTTCGGCATGGAAGAATAAGAATGGTGCCCAGAGGCGGAATCGAACCACCGACACGGGGATTTTCAGTCCCCTGCTCTACCGACTGAGCTATCTGGGCAACGCTCGGGCCGCTATTAAACCGTTAGCGGCACAAAGAGTCAAGAGTTGGTTGTTAAAAAAATTTGTAAATGGGCTAATGTTGTATAAATAGTGTTCAATTTTCAGGTTGATCTGACGTAGGCACAAAACCATCAGCCTGATCCACTTCATCATTAGCGAAGAACTTATCCATTTGCTCTGTGAGGTACTTTCGAGTGTTGGGCTCCATTAAGTTGAGTCGCTTTTCATTAATCAGCATTGTTTGATGTTTTTGCCAGGCTTCCCACGTCTCTTTACTAATGTTGTTATAAATCCACTGGCCTTTTTCTCCTGGGTAGGGAGGAATTGCTAACCCTTCGGCTTCTTTATTCAGTTTTTGGCAAAAAATGGTGCGTGTCATATTGAGAACTCCATTAAAGCTCAATGGCATACTGTGTAGCCTGTTGGTGCGCAAGTTTGCTAATCAGCTTTTTAACTGGCGCAGCTAAACCTATTGAAGGTGGTTGATAGACGTTATACCAAAGCCTATTGATGTCTTCCATGACTTGCAATGGCTGTGGACTCTCCAGCTGGCAGACCACAGGGATTATATTGAGCTGAAAGTGGCTGAAAATATGTTTTACTGGAGACCAATGTACTGGTTTTGATAGTTTAAGCTTAAGCTGTTTTTCCAACGTGTTAAGCTGTTGGCGCGTCACTGTATTATTGCCTAAATCAGGCAATGCCATTTCGGGAAAGCTCCAGAGCCCACCCCATATTCCTTGCGCAGGACGCTTGTTTAACAGTACTTCACCATCCTTATTTACAGCGAGCAGCATAGCTACAGACTTAATAGGTTGTGTTTTCTTTGGTTTAGGACTTGGAAAACGAGTAGGGTCATCTATTTGATAGCCTTGGCAATGTTTTTGTACTGGGCACTCATCACACTTAGGTTTGGTTCGGGTACATATCATTGCACCAAGATCCATCATCGCCTGGGTATAATCCGCTACACGTTTTTTTGGTGTGTAGTGTTCGGCGACTTCCCATAGTCGATTTTGAATAGGCGTACTGCCTGGCCAGCCTTCAATTGTTTCAAAACGGGCTAATACCCGCTTAACATTACCATCAAGTATGGCTGCACGTTGTCCCAACGCAATTGAGGCAATGGCTCCCGCGGTTGATCTACCTACACCAGGCAATGTACTTAACTCGTCAACGGATGATGGAAATTGGCCGTTGTATGTTTCACAGAGCATCTTAGCGGCTTTGTGAAGATTTCTGGCGCGTGCGTAATAGCCAAGCCCTGTCCATAAATGAAGTACTTCATCTGTTTCGGCTGCTGCTAGTTTGGCTACAGTCGGAAAACGTACCATGAACCGTTCAAAATAAGGAATTACAGTATTTACTTGCGTTTGCTGCAACATAATTTCAGATACCCAGACATGGTATGGTGTTTTCTTTTGTTGCCAGGGCAAATGTTTGCGGCCATGCCGGTCAAACCAGCGTAATACAGCTTGATTAAAAATATTGGCTCTAATCATGGATATATGTTGTTTTTTTATAAAGAGACGAGGGTGATAGATTATCTATTATGTAACGCAAAGAGAAAATATCCCCGCTGTTGTTAATACTTTGAGTGATGTTTGTATGTGCCAGCGTTCAGGGATGATGGATAGCCTTTGTTATCAATCTAAAGCTGATTTATGGTTTTGTGGTTGTGCACATGTTTGTAAAAAGTTGGTTGAAAGTATAACAGAAGTTCTGTTTTGAAAGTTAGTCTGGGTTAGATTTTTATGGGTAGGATGTAAAAAAAGGTATAGCTTAGCTGCTATACCTTTTGCTGATGATAAAGTATCAATATTAAAAATAGGGTTAATCCAAAAAGCGCTTCAGTAAATCACCCACGGGTTTTAATTCAGGTTTTTCTTCCAGTTTTTTATCAATTTTACGCTCAAGTTCAGATTTGACTTGGCTTGCAGCAATTTCACCTATTTTTTCCTGATCGATACCACATAATTCTTTATCCGAAAATGCTCCTTGGCAACGAATAGGCCAACGGATGTTCGCATAACGCTTATTGATTTGGCAGGCTTCTTCTCCTGCATCGCTTTGGGTTCCTGTGATGGTAAGTCCCAATCGATAATCTAAAGATTCGGTTAATAGGTTAACTGTGCCATAACCATCGATGTTTAGTTGTTCAAGTTTTGCGATGAGTTTTTGGTTATCAACTACACCATTTCGAATAATGATTTGACCAGACATATCTTTAAAAGGTGTACTTGTCCCCCAGTCTTTTTTACTGACTTTTTCTTTTCTTACTTTAGCAATGGCTTTACATAAAATTTTATCTACATTGGTCTGGGTGAGTTCACCATTAGCAATGGCAAAGTTGGCTTGACCATTTAAAGACTGAATCAACTGTGTTTTGGTATTGCCTTTTGTCGAAAACTGCCCGGTTAAGTTTGCTGCACCTGTTAATGCATTCAGATCGGCATAATTCATCAATGCCTGGTGAACATTAATATTATTAGCTTTGGCAGTGACATTAATCATGGGTGTTTTTTTCGTGACATCAATTGCAACGGTTTTATTGATTGTGCCACCTAACGTTTTTGCGGTGACTGGAGACAGTTGTATTTTTCCATTATTAGCGTTGATAGAAAGGTTAACATCCTCAAGTTTTGTTTTTTGCTGTGTGAGTGAGTTTAAGTGTAATTTACCTTTTAGATTTAATTGACGTAAGGTATCTACCGGTAGAATGGGGGTATTATCAACCGTTTTAACTTGAGTAGAGGTTTTAGTTGGCGCATTTTTTTCCGGTTTAGCCGTCGATGCAGATGAGTTTGTAGCGGAGCTGGCTGCAGGTGTAAAGTGATCTACAACTAAATCATTTCCTTTTAGATCAAACTCATATCGAGGTTGTTTTACAATGTTAGCCAGTGTTACTTTACCATCGAGTTTAAACTCACCTGCGGTTAAATTTAACTTATCCAGTACAATATTGCCAGCATCTCCATTAATTTGACTATTGAATGTAAGTTTATTTAATGCGTCTGGGTTAGCAGGTTTATAATTTATACCTAAGCCAAGTAGCCAGTCGGGTAAGTTATCCACAGAGAGAGCTATATCACCTTTGACCGTAGGTTTAATAAAGTTTGTCAGTGATATATTGCTTTTAGCTGTTAGTTGCTTATCAGATAGTGTTAAGTTTTTAATATTTATTTGCTGTGCTTGACTTGCTAACTCAATTTTTTCTGCAGATACATCTAAATTAATTACAAAAGGTTTTTTTTCGGCTGTCAATTGACCCTGACTGCTTAATGAAAGTCCTTTTAGTTCAAAGCGTTGTTGTTTAAGGTCAAATAAAAAGTCAGTGCGAACTTTTTCATCAAGCTTAAAATCGGGTTTATTACCAGAGGATGAAAAGCTAATTTTAATCGGGAAGAACTGACTATTAGCAATGTTGGAGGCACTCACATTTAAATTTTTCAAGTTGAATGTTTGTGATTTTTGTTGGTCTTGATAGTTTAAGGTAATATTTTTGAGTGAAACGGCACTGATATTAAGTTCTGTCGTGTTTTTTTCTGTATTTGATGTGATGTTACTATCTTGCTCTGGTGTTTCTATCGGTGTTGTTTTACTGGCAGGTTTATTTTGAGGTTTTGTTGTTTCTATTTGCCAATTTGGTACGCCCTTTTTATCTTTAACAAGATTAACTTCTGCGCCTTCTACATTAAGAGCAGTGACTTTTAATTCGTTGCTCAGTAAGGGAAATAACTCGACTTCAACCTGAGCATATTCCACTAACACGAGTTTTTCTTCTTTAGGTGTGGTTACCGTAAGCTTGTTCGCTGAAAAGCCTAATGCTGGGAAAAATGAAAGTTCAAGAGGACCGTCAATATCAAGTGTCAATCCAGTGTTATCTTTGACGATGGTGCGAATTGTCTTTTTGTATTGGTCTGCATCGATAAAAAAGTTCAATGCGAGAATTGCGACCACAACCAGTAGTATTAAGGTGAAAATGACACCTAATGAAATTTTAATAACCGACTTCATATCAGTTTCCTTAGACTCGAAACGTTTACTCTTTGCAAGAGGCAGTGTGCAGTACCATAAAAAGTGTACTCATAGCACACCATTTAGTGATAGACGTCAAGTAGAGCAGGTATGACTTGACCCTGAATAGAGGGATAGAACCTTATAATGGTGTGTTAATACAATGTACTAACATACCGGTATCGTATTTAGCTTTGGTGAAAGTGCTAGTCACTCAGGCTGTTAGCAATGTTATCTGCAATAGCGAGAGCAGCTGTTAGACCAGGACTTTCGATTCCAAACAGATTTATTAAGCCAGGTATTTGATGCTCTGCTTCTGTTTGTATTATGAAGTCTGCTGGTGGTGAGTTTGGGGCCTGAAGTTTTGGGCGAATACCTGCATAGTCTGGAATCAGTTGCTCTTTTTTTAATGCAGGGTAATAGCGCTGAATAGCTTGGTAATAGGTTGTAAGGTGATGTGTACTGACATCATAACTAATACTATCAATATACTCTGTATCGGGACCAAAACGCACCTGACCCGTTAAGTCGATGGTGGCATGAATCCCCAGTCCAGTTGTCTGTGTATCTGGTAGGGGATAAACCAAGTGGTCGAGCTGAAGCGGACTAGCCAGTTTAAAGTAATTACCTTTGCAATAGAACAGTGGTGGAATATGATGTTTGGGAAAACCTTGCAAATTATTAGCGATCGTTTGTGCATGCAGGCCACCGGCATTAATCAATACTTGGCTGGAAAATTTGTATGCTTCTTTGCTTGTTTGAACATCTAGAATAAACGGGTTGTTCGAAATTTCCCCATGTTTAAATTGTGTATTGCGTAAAAGGAATACTCCCCGTTCTTCTGCCAGTCGAGTTAATGTTAACAACAACTGATGGCTATCTATAATCCCTGTACTGGGTGAAAGCAAAGCACTGGTTGCTTTTATTGCGGGCTCAAGTTGTTTGACTTGTTGAGAAGATAAGAGTTGTAGGTCGTTTACACCATTATTGATGGCTTGTTGCTGAAGTGAAGCTAAGCGTTCTTCATCACTCGTACTGGTTGCTACAATCAGCTTACCACAGCGACGGTGGGGTATTTGATACTGTTGACAGAAGTCGTACAGTTGTTCTTTTCCCTGCACACAGAGTCTGGCTTTTAAGGACTGAGGTGGATAATAAATGCCCGCATGAATCACTTCACTGTTGCGGCTACTGATTTCTTCGCCAATATGTTTATGTTGCTCTAAGATAACAACTGTTCTATTGGGTTTGGCAAGACGTGCTGCAATTGCAAGTCCAATGACGCCAGCACCAATGATTGTGATATCAACTGATTCCATAGCTGACTATGCTTATAAGCACGAGTGAAAAATTATAGTAGGTGAATTGTATAGTGTTAGCAAACTACGTACCTAAGTCTGAATGAGACAGAGCACTACTGTCTTAAGTAAGTGAAAACTTTTTTCAAGTAGAAGTTATAGCATAATAGTATTGTACTTGTTGATGTAATATACAAATTTTTCATGATCTCGACTTTGGCCATCATTCAATACACATGACAGCTAAAAATAAGCTATTAGAAACAACAGGTTAGAATTAATTCATATCATGGTTTTCATTAGACATGAGTTAATTCAGGTTATAAACACTAACTGTATTGCTTTACCTGCAATGCCTTAGCTTCTAAATGGCCAAAGTCGAGATGATATAATTTGAAAGTTTGAGATCTCAATTCCCATTATACTTTTCCGAAGTTATCTAGAAGTACCCAACTCAATGATTAAGCAAATCATAGCATCCTGGTGTAAATTCAGAAATGGCATGAATGGAGTATTAAATAGCTCCCTTTTAGCTTTGTGTACCATTGTTTCAAGTATTTGTTACGGAGGTGTTTCAAATCAAATTACAAATGAACTTAGTATTAATAAAAATCAACTTGCTAAGCTAATTGATAATGAAGGCGTTGACCTCGTAAAGATTGCTGCAACTAATAGTTATGATGTTTCTTACAATAAATTTTCCTCTTTCAATACGTTCGGAAAGCCTGTGAAGCTAATTAATGATGCTTCCTTAAACTTGAATTTATCAAGTCGTCCTGCAAGAGTGATTATTATTGAAACCGAAGACACGGGAGGAATACATTTAGAAGGGAAAGTTGAGGTTATTGGGCAGCCTGCAGATCTTATTTTTGTGAATAAGACAGGTATAAGTTGTAATGGTTGCTCATTTAATGACAGCCCAAGAGTCGTTTTTGGTACAGGTCAAATTGACTTAACCAGTGATGGTGATATTGATAAAATTACCGTTGATAGTGGGCATATTTCCATTGAGCAAGGTGGACTTGAGGCTTCTGGAGCCACTTTTTTAGACTTCATTAGTTATGGGATGTCTATTTATGGTGATATATCAACTAGTTCAAAAGCTAGCCCCCTAGCAAATGGAGAGTATGAGACTGACGAAAATGGATCTTTGAACATTATTGGTGGTGATATTCAAGTACTGCTTGGGAAGAATCAATATAAATACTCAAGTGCTAAAAGCACGGTCTTAGGTCGTATAGAAGATGATTACACAGCACTTCAAGGCAATGATGCTAAAATAATCGCTGGTGGAATAAAGATTAACTCGACAGTATTTGGTGGAAAGGTTGAATTACCAATGGCATTATCGACTGTCGGAGATTTAACAATGTCTAGCCAATATCGAGGTAAAAATATTATTCCCGATGACGCTATACATATAAAAGCAAATGGCACGGTTATCGTTGATGGTACTTTAACTGCCACAAATCAAGTCTCTATAGATTCGACATCAAGTATACGGATCAATAAAAATAACACAGGTGTGCCAAATATTATGGCTAATACTGTGAATATTGCTGCAGTGGAATACTTTACCAATCTCGGGAGAGTAAGTAGTAATAAAATATATGTTGCAGGTTTGAGTATTGTTAACGAAGGCCATTTAGAAGGCCAAGAGGTAGTATACCTTTCAGGAAAAGAGAGAGTATTTAACCAATTTGGAGGCTCTGTACTTGGAGAAAATATTGCGCTTTTATCAGAGTCCTTGATTAGAAATGGGTCACGTAAAACATATAAGCTTGAGCCAAAGCAAAAAAGAAGAAGAAAGCGTTCACTACTAGTCCGTAAACCGCTCAAGGAAGGCGCTTTTTTTAGGAATCCACCAGATCCAGAAAATACTGAACAAGTTACTCCTGATAGCCTGAAGGCATCAATAATTGGTAATAACGTACATGTTAAAGGTAGTACATTTGAAAATATAAACCCTTATTCAGTTATTTGTACTAATAACAAAGACCTTAAGTCAAATGGTGAGCATGTTACTGCAAGGATGGGGAGTTGTGGCGATATAAAAATAGATAGTTTAAAAGCAAGTCAAGTTTCAGTTTCTGCAAGTAGTAGTTTGTTCATAGATTCGCCTCTAACAATCTTAAACTCCTCTGCTATTATAGAAGTCGTTAATGGTGACTTAAAGTTAAATACAGCTAATCTAATTAATGAACGATACCACCTAACAACTGATGTTCGTTATAGTGTAGTAAGTATTGATCGTAACATTCAGCATGTTACGGATGCTTCTACCAGAGTTATAGTTGGGAATGAAGGAAGTGCTCTGGATTCTTCAAAAATGGCCAGTGGTATTGGCAGTAATAATGGCACAGCAGTATTTGGGGAAAGGCAGTTTGTCAACATTTTGTCTCCAGCAGGACGAATTTATGCTGGAAAAAATGGATTCTTTAAAGTATTAGAAAAATTTGAAAATAATTTTAGTTTTATAGAAATTTTTGGGCACTTAAATGGTGATATAAAGCAGTTTGAGCAAAAGGGACTTCAACTTAAAAAAATTATTGTTACGACACGAAAAAGAGTGCATAAAAGTAGTTCATGTGGGTCTAAAAGATGTAGTATTGGTATGTCCGTTTCTGCAAAAGAGTATAAGAGTGAGCTAGAAAATGGGCGCTTGCTTGCAGTGCTCGCTGTTGGTGGAGAGGTAATACTAAAAGGCCACAATAATATGTCGGTGGTAACAATAAACTTGAATGATGTCGATGCTGTGGAAGCTAAATAAAGAGTATGTGTATCCAGGTTTAAATTCAAGAATTTTTGCTTTATATATAAAGATCTCTACTCCAACAGCATAATGGAAAATATCTTTTTAACTGATCGTGAACTGATAAACGAATCGCGTAGACCAAACTAGTTTTGTATTGTTAGTAAATAATTTAAGAAGTAACTATGCTTAATTTTTACGTTAGAAAGCTACGTGCTATTGCCTTTATCGCTTTGCTTTCATTTGTTAATACAATAGCGCTATCTGCTTATGCCCAGATAGCTTCTGTACCGCAAAACCAAATTGTTTCATCATTGGAGAGCCTAACCACTATTACAAACAGCGATAGTGAGTATTTATTTAAAGAGGTTGAATACTTAACTGGTGATATATTTAATGGGTATGAATATTTTTATAAAAAATTAAAAAAAGATAATTATAATTCACTTTTAGATACAAATTTTATCCCTATTGGTGTTGGTGATATCACAATATTTATCCCAGCAATGAGGGATATGCCAAAATTCATCGGCACTCCTTTTGTTGAAAGGACTTTGGTTCAGAGCCAACTTACTACTTTGATTCATCAGCGTTGGATACCAGGGTATGAGAGCTATGAAGACCAAATAAAACAGCTGTATACGAATGGTGTTAGACTTTCACTATCTTGGAAACTAAAAATTGGTGAGCCAGTTCCGAAGGAAAAATTATCCTCAATACCCTACGACCTTATTTGGCCAGAAGTAATTAACATTAATGGTCAGCAAGCTTTAGTTCCTGTCGTTTACCTATCGAAAACAACGCTTAATACAAAGATTGAAAAGAATACTGTTTCTTTGGGTTCAGCTAGCTTGTCTTTTGAAAATATCACTATTGATGGTGCTCATATTCAAGTTAGACGCAATGCCTTGATTAAAGCACGTGAAAATTTTGTTAATAAAAACGCTGTCTTCGAAGCTAAAGATATAATTATTGCTGCAGGCAGAAATATTGAAAATCATTCAGGGGCAATCAGTGGCGACCAGCTCAAGCTTATTGCAAATAAGGTTGTTAATAACACACTTGTTATGCGACATAATTACGCAATGGGATTTAATGAGCAAATAGGATCAATTGCTACAATTAAAGCAATAGGTGATATTAATATTGACACAAAAAGTGATATTGCCAATATTGGAGGAGAGTTTAGTGCTCAGGGCAGTATTAAACTAAATGCTGGAGGTTTAATTTATATAGTACCTCAGCAAAAAAAGAGTCACCATGAATTTAACTCAGAAGTGTGGAAACTCAAAGAAACTTATCTTAAGAATATTCCTTCTAAACTCACCGCAGGAGAAGCTCTTTCTCTTATAAGTGAGAAAACGGTGTTGATAAAAGGTTCTGAACTGGAAGGTAAAACACTTGTTGAGATCTTGGCTAAACTTGGTATTCGTATTTTAAATGATGAAGACAGCTACTCTTATTATGAAAAGTATGAAGTTGAACTAGAAGGTTTTTTCAGTAAGGAAAGGGAGTTTACTGAGAAACAACAACTTGCGACTACCTTAGTAAGATCGTTGATTAAATCGGGTAATAATATCGTTATTAATACAAAATTAGGCGGTATTGTGCTTAGGGCAATAAAACTTGAAAGTGAGGGAAGCACAGAGATAGTTGCTGAAGATGGTGCGATTGATGTTCAAATAGCTAAGGAAAAAAGCTTTTATAGTTACAGTAGCGAAAGTGAAGGTACATTTCGCTTTAAATATCAAGGATATGGACATAATAAAGAAACAGCATTTTATAATGAGCTATTTGCGAGAGGGATTCTAAGGTTAGATGCGGCAAAGGGTTTTCGGATCGAATATGCTGGTGAAGGTAGTCTAGATGAGATTATTAACAACCTTTCTCAATCTCCTGAACTTGCTTGGTTAAAGGATGTTAGATCTCGAAGTGATATCAATTGGCAACATGTTGAATTAGCGCTCGAAGAGTGGGACTACAAACAGCAAGGTCTCACAAAAGCATCTGCTGCAATAATTTGCATAGCTGTTGCTGTTGCAACGGGTGGTGCTGGTGCATCATTATTATCAGGCGTGACGACAAACTCAACGTTAGTGGCGATGACACAGGCTGCTATCACTAATATTGCTACCCAAGCGACGGTCAGTATTGCGAGTGGAAATAGTATAGGAGAAACACTTCATAACTTAGGTTCCAATCAAGCAATCAAATCATTAGCCACTTCAGTCGTTACCGCAGGTGTTTTAGATGTGGTTGATAGCAACTTATTTAATTCAACACCTACAGCCGAGGTAGGTAGTCAAGCTGCTACAGCTAGTAGCTCTGTTTTAATTGATATACCTCAACAGTCGTTACAGATGCTGGCACATGCAACTATTCGTGTAGGGATTGATAGATTAATTAATGGAGGTAATGGCAAGGATTTAGATGATCGTTTTATTAATGCATTGGCACTTGAGTCTGTCAATAAGCTAGGTGAAAGCTTAGCAAAAACTATAGGTAGTGCTGATATTAATGATGCTGCGAGGTATATATTGCATGCAGCATTGGGTTGTGTTCTGGGTGCTACTTCAACAGCTATTGATGGAGAAGATACTGATGAGAATGAATTAGCTTGTATATCAGGTGCTGGCGGAGCAGTGGTTGGGGAGTTTGTTGCTGAGCAATATAGAGAAGAATTCATTTCTGACTTGAGAGAATGGAAAGAAGCTAGTCAAGAGTATACATTAGATCAAGAAAGAGAATGGGTTAAGAAATGGAGAGCAAGAGGCGCCGACTTATCTCGTTTATCTGCAGGATTAGTTGCTTTTGCCACAGGAGGAAATGTTAGTATTTCGGCAAAGACAGCTGAGAATGCAGCATTGAACAACGCACTTAATTATAGCAAGTTAAAACCTGAGCAACAAAAAGCTCTTTTATTTGCTGCAATTGCTTTTGATAATATCAATTCAAAGAAAGAGCTTTCTGAAGAAGAAAAAAAAGAAGCCAGAGAGTTAAGAGAGTGGGCTGCAACTATTCCTGATGATCATCCACATAAACCATATGCTAACGTCATATTAAGGTTTATGAGTGATATTGATATAACTTTTCATTTAGCTTATTTAAAAGAAATTGATTGGCGTTTTGCGCAGGAAGTATTTAAACAAATAAAAGTAGGTGATGAAACAAAAACTGGTCCTCATGGCAAGCCAGTCTTAGTTACACTAGAAGAGAAGCTAAATGCTCTTGAAGCAAAAAGAAATAATGAAGTTACTGAAAATATTCAAACATTAATACGTTATAACAGTGGTGAAGTTGAAAGAGTTACAGGTATATCTGAACTTGTTATTTCTTTAGCGCTACCAGGTGGACCATTAACACTAAGGTCTTTCAAAAGTTTTTTTAAGGGGGGAACTAAGGTTAAGCTAGGTCCCTGGATGGATGACCCTTACCATCCTAACTGGCGAAAGCTGACGTCTTCTCAACAACGTGCACTTGGTGGTAGAAGTGTTGGGCCGGCAAGGGTTACATCAGGCAGTCATACGATAAATGAAATTACGTCAGACAAGTTGTTGGCCTCCCAACTCGATTGTCAGAAATGGAACTCAGAGTTAATACTTTCTTTAAAGGAGGCTAATCCGAGTTTATCTAATAGAGCAATAGCTGATTTGGCAAAGCCAAGTTTTAAGGTCCCTGAAATACCACATGGCTTTACTGAAAAAAGATTTTTAGATGCACAGAACTTTATAAAAGATCAATTAAATAAAATTGGTATTAAGGATGCTAGTGGTTTTGCTACAGGTAGCAGGGTAACAGGTGTAACAACAAACCCTAAGAAAACATCAAGCTTTGGTCATTTAGTAACGGATTTTACAAAAAGGGATCTAGATATAACTTTGGTTATACCAAATAAGATGAGTAAGCAACAACTATTTGACCTTAGTGATAGTTTTAGTAAGAAATTTAATATAAAACTTGGAATGCGAACTGTTACCGATCATAGAGAGTTGGAATACCTTCCAGTATTTGGAAAAATTGAGTTAAGGTTCTAGTAATTATGAAAATAGCGACAGAGTTTATAATACTACACGAAGATGGTGAAATGCCTAAAGAAGAACAGTTTTGTCCTTCACTTTGGCTTGGAGATGACTACGATTCAGATGGAGATTATTACTATGACCACATAGATGGTCGGTGGACTAGTCTCTTAATTAAAAAGAAAGAAGAAAATGAAAAAAATACAGTTTTAGAAGTAAGTGTTTATCGAGAAAAAAACAGAGATTATGATCCAAGTGTTTTGGAAGTAGATGACTTAAAACGCTTTATTACATACAGAAATAATGGTCGGTATAGTATGAATTCCGAAATTTGTAGTATAAGTAATCTTTGTATAACCTCTATAAGGTTTGAAACTCATAGCATCATGCATTACCAAGAATTTTTGAGTACAGTATTTTTTTTCTTAAATTATACAAGAGGTATTTTAATAAATTTCGACGAGTTGAATGCAGATGGTTTTAAGAGGAAGTTTATTGAGTAAATTTTAATTATTGAGTTTGTATTTCTCGGGTATGTAAAACGGTCGTAATATACCACTGAAATATTTGTATATTGGAGTTAAATAATACGATTTGCAAGGTCGTTCAAAGGAGATAGTGGCATTTTTAAACAAGCTATTCCTAAACTTTTAGCAAGAGGCTGGGAAGAGTTGAAGCCTCCAGAGCCGTTAACTCTAAGCTAACTAATTTACGGTAAGCTCTCCCCATCCTAAAAAAGGTAATACTCATTTTAGGGGGGGAGTCTTGATAATAAGTGTTTTTATTGAGGCTTACTTAAAACAGCATTTAAACTCTCTATGGTTCTAGGCCAAGGTTTTATATTGTGTAGTTGGTTGAGTGGTGGTGTTGATAGTGCAAGTTTGGCTTGTTGTTGATTTTCATAAAGCCCATACACTAGAACATGCCAGTTTTTTTGTTTAGCTGTGTACTCAAGCAAAATACCACTTTGTAAGAAAGGATGCTGTTTAAGTAGATTATTGATCGTTTGGGTCTTTTGTGCGGCTAATAACTGTAAGGTTAAGTAGTTAGTGGGTACTTCAGAAAAAATATTTCGAGGTATACTTGCCTGCCTTATTTGTTTATGAATCACTTTGGTAATACGTGGGCGTTCTTTTGTGCTCACAGACTCCAGTGTTTCATTAAAGTTTTCTCCATTATCTTGTTCTCCAGGCTTGCACTTCCAAGCAGTGTTTTTACCTGCTAAACACTCCCAACCGGAGGTAATACCTGAAGGAAGTTCAGACATAGAAACATCGGCATCACTGACGGCTTGGGTATCTGACTCTTCCATTGCGGTATCTTCACTGACATCTTCTGAATCGTTAAAAGAAAACCAAGAACAGCCTGATAATAAGACTATTAATAAACTAACAAGATAATGACTGAAGGTTAGCTTCATTGGAACGCCCCCGTTTGATGCTTAACGAAATCTTTAATTATTTTTAAAGAACCTTTTGTGAAGGCTATATATACCCTTCATGAATCATTTTTAGGGTTTGTTGTCGGCGCTCTTCACTCAGTCACTTATTAATATAACCGCCCAGCAGCGCTGTTATATCAATTAAAGTCGCTACCGCAAGTTTCACAGTAGTAAACTTGCCCTGGGACTTTATCGCAAGACGGCCCAGCTAACGCTTTTAAAACAATTGTAGTTGCTATCGCTAGTCTTAACAGACAAGACTACCCCCCTAAAAACCCTTCGTTTTGGTTTTAGACGAAACCTTTCTTCTTTTTGTGTGAGGCTCTTCAGTTTGGAGCTACTTAAATAGATATAGCAACCGAATGGCTATAAGGCGAATCTTTGATTGACTGAATGTAGGATTAAGGTTCGTGAGATTAAAGTGTTCAAGTTTTATGAGGGTGAGATAGTAACAACGTAACTTTGTGACAGTTTGGATAACGCAAGCCATACTTAAAGTATGTTGTTAGGGGATATATTAAAGCAGAAGGGAGGTTCCCCATATGCCGATAGAAGAACTCAAACAACAGACGATTGAATACACTCAACAATTGAATTCCTTATATAAAACGTTGGCATCCACTATTCAGCAACAACCAGAAAATCAGGAATTGATAAAATTAGTTGAAGAGTTGAATCATTGTTGTCATCGAATTGAAAAGCATACAAAAGAACTGCTTGTTTCGGCAGGTGTAATGAATCAAACAGTAGAGCAACAGTTTGAAAGGGATTTACAGCAAGTGATGGAAAAGTGGTAAGTTTATACGTTATTCATTGATTAGCCTTGGTTTCTACTCAAGGCTAGTCGTTAAACTATAAGTCTTTCGGGGCTTGTTCAAAAATCAAGTTTACATGCTGTTGCTGGGCCAAACGATTGATTTCAGTATGGAGTCGTTTACCGACGCCTCTACGTCGTGTGACTTTTCGGACGCATATTGAACGAATATGCCAGTCGTGTTCTAGTTGCTCTACGACAGCAGCTCCAACAAGACGATCATTAAATCGGGCACCAATAAAGTGGGTCAATGGTTGTTCAATAACTGACTGAACAAACTGTTTAACTTGGCTTATTGCATGATGAGTTTCATAGTCACATAACATCCAGTCAGGGGCATCCAAGTAGATTTTGGTCAAGTCCTCACGGTCTTGCTCGCTAGGAAAATCAAGAATTTCAACAGTAATTGGCATAATTAACCATCGTCTTAAAACACAAGTCGTATGCAAAACAGCCATCGATTTAAAAACCGGCTAATTAAAGCACAGAAGAGGCTTGTTTGGTGCCTACTACTATAAGTCGAGTATATACCTTGCGCGAATTCTTTTTTTATACAGTTTATTTTTGGCAATTATTTTCACAGGACGATGAAGTTGTTCTAATAGCCTTAACATAACAGGTTAGTTATTCAAAAAATGTTCACTGATGGGTAAATGTATATACAGCCTCTTTGCAAAATAATCATAAAATCAGCGTAAAAGTGCACAAAATGACTGCATCTGCGGTTATAATGTGCCTATCTGTAAATTAGTGATAAGTATTAACGGGTTAACTTATACCTATAACAAAGGGTATATTTGAAACAAGCACCCATGTATGGGTGAGAAGTGTACTGAATTGAGCTTTTTACTCATTATCAAATAAATTCATATCAACAAGATGAGTGCGTGGAGATCTGAATGGTGAGTCGTACTGCCACTGTAGAGCGCAACACCCTGGAAACTCAAATCAAGGTGACGGTTAATCTGGATGGTGCTGGTCAATCGCATTTTGATACTGGTGTCCCTTTTTTAGAGCATATGCTGGATCAGATTGCACGGCATGGTCTGATTGATATGACGATTGTGGCTAAGGGCGATAACCATATTGATGATCACCATACTGTTGAAGACATCGGCATCACATTAGGGCAAGCAATCAGCCAGGCTCTTGGTGATAAAGCGGGTATCTCACGCTATGGCCATGCTTATGTTCCTTTGGATGAAGCGCTTTCTCGTGTAGTAATAGATTTTTCTGGTCGGCCAGGGCTGGAGTTTCATGTTCCTTTTACCCGCGCAATGATCGGACAGTTTGACGTAGACTTGTGTTATGAATTTTTTCAAGGGTTTGTGAATCATGCCCTAGTATCACTGCATGTGGATAACTTGCGGGGGCGTAATGCTCACCACCAAATAGAAACCGTGTTTAAAGCATTTGGACGCGCACTGCGAATGGCATTGACTCAGGATCCTAGAATGTCTGGCATTGTGCCATCTACAAAAGGCAGCTTATAAGAAGCACGGCTGTTGTTATGGGCTTTGGTGGTAGTGGACAGAGAGGTTATTCATGAAACACGTGGTGGTTGTGGACTATGGCATGGGGAATTTGCACTCTGTAGCAAAAGCGCTTGAGCATGTTGCTCCTTCAGGCTGGAGAGTGCAGGTAAGCGCTGATGCTGAAGTGATTCGTCATGCAGATCATGTGGTATTTCCGGGTGTTGGCGCGATCCGTGATTGCATGGCAGAGATTAAACGTCTGCAATTGGATTCATTGATTACTGAAATCGTTCAACAAAAACCTGTGCTTGGTATTTGTGTAGGGATGCAATCGCTACTGACTCACAGTGAAGAAAATGACGGTGTTGATTGTATCGATTTAATTCCAGGTCATGTGCGTTTTTTTGGTAAAGACTTAAAGGGTGAGCAAAACCAACGATTAAAAGTACCGCATATGGGGTGGAATCAAGTTGAGCAAGTGGGGAGCCACCCTATTTGGCAAGGTATACCCGATAATAGCCGTTTTTACTTTGTGCATAGCTATTACGTTCAGGCTACTCAGTCTAAACATGTCATTGGACGAGGTCATTATGGGGTAGCATTTGATGCTGTACTGGTTGTGGATAACTTAATTGCAGTGCAGTTTCACCCAGAAAAAAGTGCGGCGCTGGGTCTTCAGTTGCTGAAAAATTTTCTCTCCTGGCAACCATAATAAGATAGGGTTTTCTCAATGTTGTTAATTCCAGCCATTGATTTAAAAGATGGAGAATGTGTTCGTTTACGCCAAGGTGAAATGGCAGATGCAACGGTCTTTAGTGATGACCCTGTAGCAATGGCAAGTCATTGGGTTGATATGGGATGTCGTCGCTTGCACTTGGTTGATTTAAATGGAGCCTTTGCAGGAGAGCCTGTGAATGGGGAAATTGTTAAAGCGATAGCCAAGGCATACCCTAACCTACCTATTCAGATTGGTGGAGGTATTCGTTCATTAGCAACGATTGAAGCCTATCTTAGGGCAGGGGTTCATTATGTAATCATTGGTACTCAAGCGGTGAAACAACCTGAATTTGTGGCAGAAGCATGTGCTGCTTTTCCTGGCCATATCATTGTGGGGTTGGATGCCAAAGAGGGCATGGTGGCCATTGATGGCTGGGCAACAGTGACTTCAATTAATGTGATTGAACTTGCTAGACGCTTTGTGAATGATGGTGTTTCAGCCATTATTTACACAGACATTGCTCGAGATGGCATGATGCAAGGGGTTAATGTTGACGCTACAGTCCAGCTTGCGGAGCAATGCAATATACCTGTAATTGCATCAGGTGGAATCACCAATATGGATGATATCCGTGCACTCAGTGCGGTGGCAGATCGCGGTATTCTGGGTGCAATAACAGGACGTGCTATTTATGAAGGCACATTAGACTTAGCTGAGGCGCAAGCATTTTGTGATCTATCAACGGAGCAGCGGGGTAGTTAGTTAAATGGGTTTAGCAAAACGAATTATTCCCTGCCTGGATGTTGAAAATGGTCGTGTAGTGAAAGGCGTGCAGTTTGTTGATATTCGCGATGCGGGTGATCCGGTTGAGGTGGCTAAGCGCTATAACGAAGCGGGTGCTGATGAAATCACGTTTTTGGATATTACGGCCAGTCATGAGGAGCGAGATACCACGGTTCATACCGTGGAACGCATTGCTGGTGAAGTATTCATTCCACTGACCGTAGGTGGTGGTATACGTAAGATTGAAGATATCCGTACCATGCTGAATGCTGGGGCAGATAAAGTTAGCATCAATACAGCCGCCGTTTTCAACCCAGACTTTGTTAAAGCTGCAGCAGATCGTTTTGGGGCACAATGCATTGTTGTGGCCATTGATGCGAAAAAGGTGAGTGCACCGGGGGAAGAAGATCGTTGGGAAATTTTTACTCATGGTGGACGGAAACCCACAGGCTTGGATGCTGTTGAGTGGGCAAAGAAGATGGAAGCCTATGGCGCGGGTGAAATTTTACTGACCAGTATGGATCAGGATGGCGTCAAGTCTGGCTATGACTTAGGGGTAACGCGAGCTATCTGTGAAGCCGTAAGTATTCCAGTGATTGCTTCAGGTGGGGCTGGCAATCTCGACCACTTAGTAGATGGTATTAAAATCGGTTTGGCTGATGCTGTGCTTGCTGCAAGTATTTTTCACTTTGGTGAGTACACGATTCAGCAGGCGAAAGATTACATGCATCAACAGGGCATAGAAATGCGTTGATCAATACTTACATATCAGCGGTAAGCTTGATTGGCACATAGTGATATTTTCAAAATAAACGGCAACCTATTTCTAGGTTGCTGTTTATTGTTTATTTATTACGATATTTTAGTGCACTGTTTGATCACGCTGATGACGAGAAACGCCTCGAATAAATGTTTCTTTGATATTTCGATCATCGCCCAGAATGCAAAGGACAAAGAGTGTTTCAAACAGGTTTTTGCAGTTGTTCATTCGGTACTTCATGAGTGGTGTGCTATGTAAGTCTAGCACGATGAAATCAGCTTCTTTTCCTGGTAAGAAGTTACCCAGTCGATCATCTAACTTTAATGACTCTGCTCCCGCTAATGTCGCAAGATAGAAGGACTCAAAGGGGGAAAGTTTATCACCACGCATTTGAGTCACTTTATATGCTTCATTAAGCGTTTGTAGCATGGAAAAGCTGGTTCCTGCGCCAACGTCAGAACCAATACTTACGTTGACGTTGTGTCGCTCTGTTTGCTTCAGATTAAATAAGCCACTACCTAAAAATAGATTGGATGTTGGGCAAAAGGAAATCGCTGCTTCTTGCCGTGAAAGACGCTGCAGCTCGTCTTCACACAAATGAATGCCGTGTGCAAATACAGAGCGTGGGCCCACTAAGCCATAGTGATCATAGACATCTAAGTAGTGGCAGCGCTCAGGAAATAGCTCACTGATCCAGGCAATTTCTTTGTGGTTCTCTGATAGATGAGTCTGCATATACAGGCCATCATACTCTTTAAGTAGTTGACCAGCTGCTTGCAGCTGTTCTGGTGTACTCGTGATGGCAAAGCGAGGAGTAACCGCATAGTGAAGACGACCTTTGCCATGCCACTTTTCGATCAGCGAACGGCTTTGCTTACACCCTGTTTCTGGGGTATCACGAACTGTATCTGGGGCGTGACGATCCATAAGCACTTTGCCTGTTATCAAGCACATATCGCGTTGGTAGGCTTCATTAAACAGGGCTTCTGCGGATTCGGAGTGGACACTGGAGAACGCCATGGCAGTAGTGGTGCCATTACGCAGTAATTCATCGAGATAAATGCTAGCGACTTGCTGGGCATACTCCAAGCTCTGGAATTTACTCTCTGTAGGAAATGTATAGGTTTCCAGCCAGTCGAGAAGTTGCTCACCAAACGCGGCAATCATTTCCGTTTGCGGAAAATGATTATGTGTATCAATAAAGCCTGGGGTAATGACCGCATTGGGGTAGGTTGTAATAGGAAACCCTGCTGGGAGAGTGGGTAGTATTTGATCAGCAGGTCCCACGCGCTCAACTTCACCTTGATCATTAATCACTAGAATACCATCGGTATAGTACTCATAGGCTTCTTCTGGTGTAGCGGTTGACGCTGGGTCTGCAAGGCAGTGAAAGATTCCTGCCCGATAAGCATGGCTGACAGATTGTTTACTCATGGCATTAGGACTAATTTTAACTACTACTTAAAGTTTATTCACTCCGAATACCCTTTGCGAATCGTCTTTGCTGTTAAAAAAGTATAACTGCATCTAGCCTTGGCTAGCCAAGTAAGTGTGCTTGATTGCTTACACTAAAGTGTAAGCTTAATAAGCTGGAGCACAACAAACCCTTTCGCTGGATATGGCGAAGCACGTTTTAAACACATTTGTGAGCGTACTTATGGCATATGTGGACTGAATCATATGCGTTGACTGCTATTCACTGATGGACTGATAAAATGAATTTCAGCCAATAATTGACTCACAAACGCTCAATTCTATTTAAAGTGAGACTGACGGTCTAATGCTTTTATGTGGTTTTTTTTACATAAAAAAATGCCCTTTTTGAAAGGGCATTTTCTAAGCTTGAGAAGTGTGTATATGTTGCTTAAGGTGATGTCTTAACAGCAATATGTAACCCTTTTAACAGGTTTAATGCTTGCTGTACTTGGTAATCTTTTTCAGCAAGATCGTCGGCTTTTTTAGCTGCAGCTTCCTGGGGTGAAGGTTTATCTGCCTTACCATTGCCATTCGAAAGGTGTCTTGCCAAATCGGCCTCTTTGTAAGAGGCAACGTTGTCATCTTCGATTTTGGTGACTTTGGCACGATCAACGCGAATATCGGGTGAGATGCCATGTGCTTGAATAGATCGGCCATTAGGTGTGTAGTAGAGCGCAGTGGTAAGCTTTAAGGCTCGATCTCTATTGAGGGGAAGTACTGTTTGCACGGAGCCTTTACCGAAACTATCTGTGCCCATAATAATGGCGCGTTTATGGTCTTGTAAGGCACCTGCGACAATCTCTGACGCTGAAGCAGACCCTGCATTAATCAGCACAACCATTGGTACACCATCTGATGGGTCATCCGCTGTAGCATTAAAGCGCAATTCGGAATTTGGAATACGGCCCTCTGTATAAACAATTGTACCTTTCGTTAAGAAGGCATCAGACACATTAACTGCTGCTTCCAGGACACCACCAGGGTTGTTACGGAGGTCTAAAATAATTCCATTTAAGCCATGAGCTGACTTCTTAAGCTTTTGTAAGCTTTTGATGACTTCTTCACCTGTGGAGGTTTGAAACTGTGTTACACGTAAGTAACCATACTTATTATTGAGAATTTTATGCTTAACACTTTGGACTTTGATGACTGCGCGTTTGAGTGTGATTGTGAAAGGAGCACTTTTTCCCTCTCTGACAATCGTCAGTGTAATAGGTTCACCAACCTTGCCACGCATTTTTTCAACAGCCTCCAGTAAAGAAAGTCCTTTGACAGGTTTATTATCCAACTTAATGATTAAGTCTCCTGCCTGGATGTCCGCTTTGGCTGCTGGTGTGTCATCAATTGGTGCCACGACTTTAATAAAGCCATCTTCCATTCCCACTTCAATGCCTAAGCCACCAAATTCCCCTGTGGTGTTAACCTGTAGGTCTTTATAATCGTCAGGAGAAAGGTATGCAGAATGTGGATCTAGTCCAGATAGCATGCCTCGAATAGCATTTTCCAAGAGCGTTTTGTCGTCAATCTGTTCAACGTAAGCAACCTTGATACGATCGTAGACTTCAACGAATGTTCTTAGATCTTCAAGAGGAAGGCGAGGTTGGGCTTGCTCTGTTACTGGCTCTTCAGCACTTACGGGCATTGTCAGTGCTAGAGCAAGAGTGACACTGCCAAACAATGACCAAAGCTTACGGTGTGTCATATTCATCAATTACTCTCAGATAAATCAAAGTCTGTAAGTGTAGTTATATCCCATTACTGGGCTACACACCAATGTATTGGATTTTGTGGTTTCCCTTTGCGGCGAATTTCAAAATATAAGCCATTTTTTTGCCGTCCTCCGGTATTTCCCACAGTAGCTACTTTTTCACCTGCTTTTACCCAGTCACCTGTCTCTTTAAGTAGGGTTTGATTATGAGCATATAAGCTCAAAAAGCCGTCACCATGATCAATGATAATCAGCAATCCTGACCCGCGTAGCCATTCTGAGAAGACCACACGACCATGGTGGATAGCATAGACGGGCTTTCCCGCACTCGCTTTAATAAACAGACCATTGTTACGTAATTTGGTTTGTTTATTGATAGTGCCAAATGACTGCGTAATGACTCCTGCTGCAGGTAGTGGCATCTTACCTTTGTTAAACTGGAAAGGTTTGCCTGGTACCACTAAGTTGGCAATGGTACTTTGTAAATTCTTTAAAACTTGTTCTAGTTCGCGCCTATCTTGCTCTAATTTAGAGAGTTCTTTATCTTTACTCGCAATTGTTTTTAACAGCGAGGAAATAATTTTTTGACGTTCATTGCGTTGAGTAGAAAGTTGTTTTTTGGTGTTAACAACTTCCACACGTTGTTCATTTAACTTTAGCTGTTGCAGGTTTATTTGGTCAGTAACTAATTTCAGTTCTTGTAATGTCTGGTTATAAGCTTTGATGTCTTTAATTCTTGCTGCATTAAAATAGTCAAGATACTCAAGTTGTCGGGCAAGTTTCATCGGATCTTGCTGGTTTAGCAGCAGTTTCAGATAAGGTTGGTGCCCTGCGAGATAGGCGGCACGAAGTGTGGCCGCCAGTCCCCGTTGTTGGCGTTGCTTAGCAACATCAAGGTGATGTTGCCGGGTTTGATACTTTTTTAGTTGTTGCTGGCCCTCCACTAACCGGCGCTCAATGTTTGAAATTTCCTTATGCAAGCGTTCCATTTCAACTTCAGTTTTACGAAGTGATTCTTGTGCAGATGAACGCTTGTGCTTCATTTCTTCTAGCAATTCACGCATGCGTGAAATGTCAGCTTCGAGTTGATCAAGTTGCTGCTTAGTTGCTGCCTCATCATTGATCTGTGGCGATGTATCAGCCTGGGCCTGAATTACACCAAGCCATAGTGGTAATGAAAGGCTGATAACACAAATGAGCTTTTTAGCCATTCGAGGCTTATGAGTTAAGTTGCTTATCATCTTGTCATTCTTCAAAAACGGATTCGGGTTAAGTATGCATGTAGGGCTAAATATAAATAAAGCCCGAATACCACAAACGGGCATTCGGGCTCATTTTTTTATAACAAAATGTGATTAATGATGAGTACTTGGTTAATGCTTGATGAGTGACTTACCAGACATCTCTTCAGGTTGAGTGATTCCCATTAAATCCAATAGAGATGGTGCTATGTCAGACAAAACACCAGCATCTTGCAGTTGAATTTGCTTTGGACCACAGTAGACTAAAGGTACTAATTCGGTTGTATGTGCTGTATGTGCCTGACCTGTTTCCTGATTCAGCATCAGTTCTGCATTACCATGATCAGCTGTAATGAGGCACTGGCCATTAACTTCTTCTAATGCAGCAACGACACGACCAACACACTCATCAAGACACTCTATCGCTTTTACTGCGGCATCATAGTCACCAGTATGACCCACCATATCGCCGTTAGCGTAGTTACAAACAACTAAGTCAAACTGACCACTATTGATTGCATCAACCAGTTTGTCAGTCACTTCTGGAGCACTCATTTCGGGTTGTAAATCATAAGTTGCTACTTTAGGAGAGTTAACCAGAATACGGGTTTCACCTTCATAAGGCTCTTCTCTACCGCAGCTGAAGAAGAAAGTAACATGAGCGTATTTTTCGGTTTCAGCAATCCGTAATTGGGTTTTACCCTGATTGGCCAGGTATTCACCTAAACCATTTTTAAGCACAGCTGGAGGGTAGGCACTAGGTGCGGCAAGATCTGCTGAGTATTGGGTGAGCATAACAAATCCTGCTAGCTCTCTAACTACTTCTCGTTCAAAGCCTGCAAATTGACTATCAACAAAGACTTGAGTGAGTTGACGAGCACGGTCTGCTCGGAAATTCATAAAGATGACTGCATCACCCTCTTCAATAAAGGCAGGATTGTTATTTTTATCAACAATTGCGGTTGCTTTGACGAATTCGTCATTTTCATCACGTTCATAAGCGGCTTTAAGACCAGCAACAGCTGTGCTGGCGGTAAACTCTGCTTTACCCTGGGTCAGTAAGTCATATGCAGATTGAACACGATCCCAACGCTTATCACGATCCATTGCAAAGTAACGACCAATTATGCTCGCTATGCGGCCTACACCAAGCTCTTTTAGCTTGGCATCCATTTCAGCAAGTGATTTTTCTGCGCTTCTTGGCGGTGTATCACGACCATCCAAAAAAGCGTGTACATAGATTTTGGTAGCACCCTGTTTAACAGCAAGGTCAACCATGGCATGTAAGTGAGACTCATGGCTGTGGACACCACCAGGAGACATTAAGCCCATAATATGAACGGCTTTGTTGGCTTGAACTGCAACTTGTACAGGTTTGACCAGAACTTCGTTGGTATAGAAGTCACCATCCTTAATGGCTTTACTGATACGGGTAAGTTCTTGGTAAACAACACGACCTGCGCCAAGGTTCATGTGTCCCACTTCAGAGTTGCCCATTTGTCCATGGGGTAGACCAACATCATTACCAGATCCAGAAACGAGGGTATGAGGCTTATTAGCCCAGAGCTTATCCCAAACAGGCTTATTGGCTCCAGCAATTGCATTTGCTTCGCTTTCTTCACGATAACCGAAACCATCTAAAATGATGAGAGCTGTAGTACAACGTTTGTCAGTCATAGGATCCCACTACTTATGTGAAGGGTAAGTGAACGAGAAATATTAACGATTCCTGGAGTGAATATCTATTGATACTGGCTAGTAAGTATACATCACTCAGCAAACAATTGTGCTGCATCAATTATGTACTTAGGAGCTTTATCTTGAGTAAGTTTTATTGGTTCTTAGCCTGCTTAAAAGACAATGGGTGTTTAGCCAAGAAATGTAACACGCTATACTTGCTAGCTTGATTATTATCGGGTTGGTAAGTTAGATGGAACACCTAATTGTATTTGTCAGTAATCACCCAGAGCTGGTTACTTCATTTGTTGTGCTGTTGTTACTCCTGTTATTTACGGAGAGTCGTAAAGCAGGTAAGACTGTCGCTACTCAACAAGCGACTCACCTGATTAATCAGCAGCAAGCAAAAGTGATCGATATAAGAGAACGCAATGAATTTTCTGAAGGGCATATTGTCGACGCGGTCAATATTCCTTTTAATAAGCTGACAGAGCGTATGTCAGAGTTGGAAAAGTTCAAAGACACTCCCATTATTATTGTTGATAATAACGGGCAACACGCAAGCTCTGCAGGTAAGATCCTCAATAAAGCAGGTTATAAGCAAGTCGTTCGTTTGCAAGGCGGAATTTCTGGCTGGCGGGGAGAAAATCTACCGTTAGTTAAGTCATAGTGCAGGGATCAGTT
Source organism: Zooshikella harenae (assembly GCF_018837975.1). Taxonomy (GTDB): domain Bacteria; phylum Pseudomonadota; class Gammaproteobacteria; order Pseudomonadales; family Zooshikellaceae; genus Zooshikella; species Zooshikella harenae. The sequence continues at coordinate 26,787 of NZ_JAGSOY010000060.1, forward strand.
GATGAGTAAAGTTGTAATCTATTCTTCAGCCTATTGCCCTTTTTGTATGCGTGCGCTAAGACTGCTTGATGCAAAAGCTGTGGACTATCAGTTGATTTCTGTAGATGGTCAACCTAATGTCAGGCGTGAAATGACTGAAAAAGCTGGTCGTACTTCAGTCCCGCAAATCTGGATTGGCACTACCCATGTTGGTGGATGTGATGATTTGTATGCGCTTGAAGCCAGGGGAACGCTTGATCATTTGCTGAATCAGACGTAGTAACTGAGTACATTATATTTAAATGAGTAAACTAAACAAAAAAGGAAAGCTCGATGGCTGATAACCAAAATAATCAGGCGCAACCTCAATTTGCTTTACAACGTATTTATGTAAAGGACTTATCATTTGAATCTCCTAAGGCGCCTGATGTATTTACCAAAGAGTGGAAGCCACAGGTAAACCTGGATCTTAATACACAAAATAAGCAGTTGGAGGACAATGTTTATGAAGTTGTTTTGACTCTGACTGTAACAGTGACTTCTGATGAAGAGACAGCATTTGTTGTAGAAATACAACAAGCGGGTGTTTTCTTGATTCGTGGCTTAGAAGATGAATCACTACACCAAACATTAGGCGCATTCTGTCCTAATATTCTGTTCCCTTATGCACGTGAAGCTGTTGATAACCTTGTGTTGCGTGGAAGCTTCCCTCCCATTATGCTTGCGCCAGTAAACTTTGACGCCCTTTATATGCAGGCTTTAGAGCAAAGAAAGGCTGAAGCTCAGCAACCCACTGAAACTATTCAGTAAAACGCTTTTGTAACACATCAGATAACCGCATTATCTAAAACAGCTTAGCCTACTTGTGTTATAAAGGAGGCTGGGCTAGCAAAGGGAAAGTCCCAAGGCTTTTTTTAGCAGAGTATGCAATGGGTTATTTGATGTGTTATGCCCTATTCATGCTGTATTTGATGTAGTATTTCATTTTTCCTGTTTGACTCCATATAACACTTCTAAGTTTGTCGAACATAAAAATACAATTTGTTCATTGGCTACTAAAACTTACCCTTATCCCCATTCTCAGTGCATAAAACGGCAGTATACCCTTCGCCTTGGGTATAGAGAGTAGATTATACGTATAAAATACTTAATACCTTAGTCGAATAGTCAACATGCCATATGGGTATATATAATGCTATTTGAAAAGGCAGGTAAAATAAAAAAAACTAAATTAGCTTTTCCTAGGGAGGAGGAATG
>NZ_JAGSOY010000061.1 GCF_018837975.1 Zooshikella harenae
TACTGTTGGCTGGATCTATTAATTAGTTAATTTGTAAGTATTGCAAGCGCCATACATGCTTTTCTGTATGGCGCTATTTTATATATAAGCAAAAGACGTCTCATGGAGTTTTTAACGAAATCAAATAAAAAGATATTGAGTTCAATAGTGTATCTATCATGATAAAAACGCCTTTAAAAGTAACTTGTTTGAAAAAAGCAGAAAAACTAGCGAAAACATGGTCTGCTACACATGTTATTTCTTTGTTGGACCCTGATTTGAGTCAGATGCTTATACCTAATTTGTCTGGTATTGTTAAGGAACACTATATAATAAAAATCTTTGATCAGGAGCGAAAAGACGTTACTCAGCACTTTGATAAGATAATAAATGAGTTGATTGAAAATGTTGAATTGATTGTAAGTGATCCTGACCATCGCCTGCTTATTCATTGCCATGCAGGTGTTAGCAGATCCACGGCATTAGCTTATGGGGTTCTGGCCATTATACATGGCATCGGTCAAGAAGAGCGGGCATTTGCTGAACTCTTAAACTTGGCCTGTAAGCCCTGGCCAAACCGGCGAATTGTTGAAGTTATTGATAATACATTACAAAGAAAGGGCAAAATGCTTGAGCTTTTGGATATTTACCGGAAACGTCATCCTTATCGTTTAGATAGCTATCGACGTTTAAATAAAAAACGAGGTATCCCATCAAAAGTTGAGCGATAAGTTATAACTGGGAACAAATTATTCAATCCGATACCCAACTCCATGTACAGTTTTAATTATGGTAGGATTTTTAGGATCAACTTCAATCGTTTTACGAAGCTTTGATATATGTTGATCGAGTGTACGGCTTGAAGCAAGATAGTCTCGTCCCCAACAGTGGTTGAATAATGTATCTCGGTCGACAACTTTTCCTCGCATGGTATAGAGTAGGCGGATAATTTTTATATCCCGCAAGCTTAAATCAATGGTTTGAGTACCCCGTTGTGCTCTAAGCTCGTCAGGATAAATGGTTAAGTCATTAATAGTAAGTGAATTATCTTGTTTTTGTTTGGCTTGTGTTTTTAAATAACGACGAGTAACGGCTCGAATTCGGGCTATAACCTCTCGGGTGCCAAATGGTTTCATAATATAATCATCAGCACCTAACTCTAAGCCGAGTACTTGATCAATTTCTTCTGATTTTGCGGTTATAAAAATAATGGGGATATCTTGATTATGTTGTCGAATCTCACGGCATAGTGAATAGCCATCTTTTTCAGGCATCATGATATCCAAAAGTACTAGCTCAGGCTTTTCTGCTTGAAAAACTTGCCAAGCCAGCTGTCCATTTTCGGCAAGAATACAGTTGTAGCCTTCATTGCTGAGCAAGTCATTTAATCCTTCGCGAATAAAAGTATCATCTTCTGCAATTAATACTTTCACATGAATTCTCCACCAGAATCATAGATAGGGCATTTTTAGGGGTGCCCAATAGTTAACTTGGGGTAATATTTATACTTAATTGAAAACAAGCGCCCACATCGGAAGCAACAAGAATTAAATCGCCTCCATGTAATTGGGCGAGTTGACGAGCAATACTGAGCCCTATGCCTGTTCCACTGATACCATCGGTTAACTTAGAGCTAACGCGATAAAAAGGTTCAAAGATCTTTATTTGTGCAACAGAAGGTATACCTGGCCCATAGTCTTGTACCGTTATTTTACACAGGTCATTTTCAAGAAGGGTTGTTATGTGAATTTTTTTTCCTGAATGGGCATACTTTTCTGCATTACTGAGAAGGTTATTTAAGACTTGTTCAACGATACCTTTATCAAAGTATACTGTTTTTTCTGCCGCATAATTTACCTCAAACAGCATACCTTTATTATGCAGTGTCGCTTCAAATGCCACTATTGTATTTTTTACACATTCATCAATGACACCTGGTATCTTGTTAACGTTAATCGCATTGCGTTGGGCTCTGGAAAAGTTAAGTACATTTTCTATAAGCCGTGAAAGTCGTAAACTTTCACTTGTAATGACACTAATATATCTTTTTTGCTGTTGGTCTTCTTCATACAACTGTTCAGACATAAGCTCAGCATACATTCGTATATTGGTGAGAGGGGTTTTCAGCTCATGAGATACTTGGTTGACAAAGCTTACCCGCTGTTGGGCCTGCTGCATTTCGCGTTGATGCTCTCGATAAAAATAGATACCTAAACCTATGAGTGTGAGTCCAAAGGCAAGCAAACCTGCAAGAGTGCTCAGCCAGCTTGATGTTGTGGCAGTATGTTTATGGCTAAAATAATTCACTTTCCAGCTTGCTAAAGGCGGAGATAAGTAGCGTGTACCTAACGGTTGCTCATTATCTGCAACCTGGTATTGGCCCCATTGATAGAGCACGCTGGAATTATCATTTAATAACTGAATAGCCGACTGATTTAGTCCATTGTGAAGCTGTGTGGCATCTGGCAAGCGATTAATCAGATCGGACAGCATTCGCATGCGGTTCAGATCAAACCCGATTACACGATTTGTGGAGTCTTTTACCCAAAATAGCAAGCGATGATGGTTTTCTGAGAACCAACTAATCCAGCCACTGGATAATATGCTGGGGGCAAAACTGGCTACGGCTTTTTTCTGACTGATGGGGCTAACATAGGCTTCTAACTGTGCTGATTGATCAATGGTTGAAGGTGATGTTTCATCATGACTGGCTAAGTTTGCAAACAATTCAGGATCATTCCAAATAGGTTTGGTTTGACTAATGAAGTTTTTTTCTTTAATTGAGGCCTGATCGTTAGGAGGGAAAAGTAAGCTACCTGTGCTGTTTAAGATAAAGATATTTTGTATTAAAGGGGATTCATGTAAATAATCCCGCACCTGACTTGTTGATTGACTATGAGGGAGCTTGGCAAGTGCTTGATGATCGGATCTTAGCTGAATTTCCAACTGCTCAAAATAAGCCGTCAACTCTCTTTCGACAGCTTTAAGGCGGGTTTCTATGAGGTTTTGAGCTTGGTGAGCTTGAACGATTTGTCCATTTTTTTGTAGCTGATAACTAAGCCATGCAAGAAGGCAAATAGGTAATGCTATAAGTAGTATTAGAATAGTTTTTATTTTTTGCTGGGTTGATAAGTGTTTCATTTATGGCATCATTTGTTTAAGGGAACCCCTATTTAGAGTTAGAGGTGCCCTTAACTCATTATTTTGAATTTAACAGGTATCAATTAATAACTCTGTTGTTTAGCGCGTTTATATTGTTTTTCCTTTAAGCGTTTACGGTTTTTGTTCCAATCTGCTTCTGATTCAAGGGCCGTAGCATCATCAAGTACTTCTTCTTGTTGAACTCTCAGTTTTTCAGAGTCTACTCGCTTTGATTCCTCTGCTAAGTAATCAGCGCTTTGCTTAAGTGCTGCTTTGGCAGCAGGAATATTGCCTTCATCTCGTAATTGTATGGCTTTAATTGATGCGGCATTGACGACTTGTTCTACTGAATCCTCATAAGCTTTTTTGTTAATTGATTCCGCGACTTCCTTTTTGGATTGAGAAAAACGAGCAATGGCTAAGCCTGATAGTTGTTCCTGTTTTTTGTTTAACATATTGTTATATTTCACTTGAACCGCTGCAATGTCTTTTTGTTGGCCTGCTTTACTCGGTGGTATCTCAACTTCAAGAATTAGGTATTTTTCCTGAGTACTATACAGCTGGTTTAGTCTGGTTCTCACTTTATTACCAATAACTTCTCCTTCTCTACCAAGAATTCGAAGTGGCCGTACGCCATTGATACAATGAATTTCGATATTAACTTCTTGGGCTATCACTGAGAGTACATCACCAAATTCGCTTTGAAATATTTTTGCCAGATCTTGGGCATTTTCAACAAAGGCATGATTACCATCACTAAAGCCTGCTAATTGTGTCATTAAGTCCTCATTGTAGCCTAGCCCAAGACCAATTGTTGTGACACTTATGCCTTCTTTTGCTAAGGATGCGCCTAATTGGCCCAGCTCTGAAGGAGACTGCGGTCCAACATTTGCTAGCCCATCTGATAATAAAATAACGCGATTAACTCGGTTTGCACTAATAAATTTACGCAGCTCATCTGCCCCTTTACTGACACCCGCAAATAGGGCTGTAGAACCATTAGCCCTTATCTGTCGTACCATAGAGGCAATATTATTTTTATTGATGACTTTGGTGGCGGGTACAACCACGCTTACCGTTGTATCATAAGTTACAACAGAGACGACATCTTGTGGTCCAAGTTGATTGATAGCCATGATAGCGGCTTCTTTTGCATGACGAATCTTGTTACCTTGCATAGAGCCTGATTTGTCTAAAACGATAGCAATATTGGTGGGAGTTCGTTGAAGCTTTTCTATGTTCTGCTGGAGACCCGTTAAAGAAATTTTAACAAAGGCCTTTTGTGCTTTTTCTGCTTCTAAAACAGGGGTCGCTAGGTCAACAGCAAGGTTTACAGGGGGGGCTTTGGCACTAGCGGGTTGTGTAAGAAATACCAGGCTACTGATAAAACCTATAGCAAGTTGGGTGAAAGGTTTTTTTAGGTTCATCTTTACTTTCCTCGTAAGGGGCTTTGTACTTCACTCTAATCCTTAAGCCTGGTGTTATGGTCAGACAAACGTAAGTGATATGTAAAAAGTTTGTAAAATTGATGGTTAAGTGATGCCATTAAGAGGGATGATGAATACAACAAACGCTAAAAATTAACCGATAAGGTGATTATAACATGATCAAATTACTGAAAAGAGCAGTATTATGAAAATGCTGAAGTATGGTGTAATAACAATTGTGGTGATGATTGTATGCGCTGTACTTTTTCTGCTCGTATGTTTGTTACAGTTTGAGTTGAATTACGCTAAAAAAATTGACTTATCGTTCAATGGACACCTAAATAAATTATCGGGGTCATTATTATTACCTGAAGGGCAGGCACCTTTTCCTGTAATTATATTTGTTCATGGTGATGGACCTCAAGATAGATTTGCGAATAGTAGCTATACCTTTATTATTAATGCCTTTTTGGACAAAGGCATTGCATGTTTTTTATGGGATAAGCCTGGTGTAAATGCTTCAACTGGAAACTGGTTAAATCAAACAATGGAGGATCGTGCTGACGAAACATTAGAAGCTGTGAATTTGCTAGCAAATCGTACTGAAGTTAATAGTAAAAAGATTGGAGTGTTAGGTTTTTCTCAGGGGGGATGGGTATTACCCAAGGTTGCAATGATGAGTGAAAGCCGCAGACATAAAGCAGACTTTTTTATTTCAGTTGGTGGTGCGATTAACTGGGAGCGGCAAGGAGACTATTTCACTCGAACCCGCTTACAACAAGAGGGTTATTCTACTGCTGAAGTTGAAACAGTTATAAATTATCTCTCCACAATTAATAAGCTGATCAAAAAGCAGGCTTCTTATAAAAAGTATGTAAAATTAATTCAGCTCGGTAACTCTATTAAAGGTTTAAATAGTAGCCCTATGTCTAAAGAGCGTTTTAGGTTTGTATCACTTAATATTAATGAGGATATAGAAAATAAGCTACAGTATATAAAGTCCCCTTTTTTAGCAATATTAGGTGAGAAAGATTTAAACGTCGATACAGCAGAAACGGCTAGTATTTACCAGCAAGCCTTTAGTCGTGCTAAGCACCCAGATTACCAAGTGGTTGTGCTTAACAATGCTACACATGGTCTTTTAAATGCAAATTCGTATAATTTTCAGCTTTTCTCGCAGTGGACATGGCAAGCTCAGCTTCGTTATTTGATTGAAGGTGAGTCAGCTTTTGTGCCAGGCTATCTTGGTATGATGGGCGATTGGGTTGTTGAGCGGGTTAAACGTTGAAGGAGCATTGAAAACCTATTCAACACTATAAGGGTACCTCTAAAAATGTACTTTTTCCGTGATAGCTGTGTTAGCGCTGTACTCGGATACTCATGTATTCCTTATACACAGCAGACTTCCATGTGGTGTTGCCTTACTCTTACGAAAAAATCACTTTTTTTAGAGGTGCTCTCAAGTTAATTATCTTTTTTTATTTGTGCTGATAGTTTATCTATTGCACTTAATACACCTCTTAGGATACTTAACTCTTGTCGTTCTGGGCGTGCACGATTAAATAAACGTTTTAGTTTAAGCATGGTATTACCAGGGTGTTGTTTAATGAGAAAACCAATATTGCGCAGTGTTGTTTCTAAGTGCTGATAAAAATACTCCATTTGTTGAGTATTAGGATAGGCTTTCTCTTTTGGGCTGTTGCCTAATGTATAGGGTTGTTCAGCGTGTAGCTGATGGGCCATGTATATTTCATAGCATATAGTTTGTACGGCGGCGGCCAAGTTCAATACCGGATAATCTGGATGAGCTGTAATATAAGTATGAGCATTGCACTGTTGAAGTTCGTCATTGTGAAGGCCCATTGTTTCTCGGCCAAATACCAGTGCAACAGGGTGTGACTGGCTTTCTGTAATAATGCGCTCTCCACATTCTCTGGCATTCATTTGTGGTAGAGAATGGGTTCGATCCCGTGCACTGGTGCCGATGACAAAGCTACAGTCAGCAATAGCTTCAGAGAGCGTGGAAGTGATGATAGCTTGCTCAACAATATCTTTGGCACCTGCAGCCATAGTGAGAGCTTGCTCATTAGGGAAATCTTGGGGATCAACAAGATATAGGCTACGAATCCCCATATTTTTCATGGCGCGTGCAGCAGAGCCAATATTGCCAGGATGAAAGGTATTAATCAGTACAACACGGATATTGCTTAACATGATGAATCAGTCGTCACAGTTAAATGGCGTAGTATACCTTAAAGCGTCATAGAATGAATGTTAGCCTGAGGAGCCAGGTATACATTTTGATCACTAGGATTCAGGGATGATGTTATGCGTATTTGCTTAATTGTTTTATGCTGTTGGATAAGCATAAGCCATGCTGTAACAGTGGCTATTTCGTGTGGTGCTGTTGGTCGTCAGGTGGAATTATGTCGGGAAGGAGTTGCTATATGGGAAAAGCGCAGTGGACACAAAGCAAGTGTTGTTTCAACCCCTGCTTCATCTTCTGAACGGCTGGCCCTTTATCAACAACTTTTGGCAGCTAAAACAGCTGATATCGATGTATTCCAAATTGATGTGGTTTGGCCAGGTATTTTAGCCACACATTTTGTAGATTTAGCAAAACCATTAACCAGCCAAATCAAACAGCACTTTCCTGCGATTATTGCTAATAATACGGTCAACGGCCGTTTGATTGCGATGCCCTGGTACACTGATGCTGGAGTAATGTATTACCGAAAAGATTTATTAGAAAAATACCAGCAACCCGTTCCAGGTTCATGGACCGAAATGACGCGTATTGCAAAGCACATCATGACAGAGGAGCGCAAAGCAGGTAATGATAAAATGTGGGGTTTTACCTGGCAGGGCAGGGCTTATGAGGGCTTAACCTGTAATGCTTTGGAGTGGGTAAACAGCTATGGTGGCGGTCAAATCGTTGAGTCTGATGGCAAGATTTCAATTAATAATAAGCAAGCTGTACACGCTATAGCAATGGCTGCCAAGTGGGTGGGTGATATATCACCACCTGGTGTCTTGAATTATGCAGAAGAAGACGCTCGTGGTGTTTTTCAATCAGGGTATGCGGTATTTATGCGTAATTGGCCGTATGTTTGGGCATTGACGCAACATGAAGAGAGTCCAATTCGAGGCAAAGTGGGTGTTTCGCCAGTGCCTAAATCAGAGGATGGCCAACATGCTGCGACTTTAGGAGGTTGGCAGTTGGCGGTCTCAAAGTATTCTAAACATACCGATATAGCGATTGATCTCGTACGCTATTTAACCAGTGAAGAAGAGCAGAAAAGGCGTGCGTTGGCGGGCTCTTATAACCCAACAATTCCCAGTTTATATCAAGATAAGCAGGTGTTAACGGCCAACCCTTTTTTTGGTAAGTTGGTAAAAACGCTTAATGTGGCTATTGCCAGGCCATCTACCGTGACAGGTGCAAAATACAATCAGGTTTCTGCCGCATTTTATAATCAGGTCCATCAGGTGTTAGTTGGAAGACAAGAGGCAGATGTAGCGCTGGAGCAGTTAGCAAGGCAGCTGATGCGGATCAGTAAAGGTGGACGTTGGTAAGGACGTTAATTATATGAGAGTGACACTTTGTGAGTAGAGTATCTACAGGCAGCCGATGGCAAATCGCTTGGTTATTATTACCCGTTTTAGTGACTTTACTGGCTGTTGCGGGTTGGCCGTTATTTCGCACAATTTGGTTTAGTTTTACCGATGCCGGTCTTGCTAATTTAGATCATTATACATTTATTGGTTTGGAAAATTATTTAGTGCGTTATCAGGATCAGTGGTATGGATTACTGGCTGATCCTGTGTGGTGGAATGCGGTTTATAATACGCTGTTTTTTACGGTGGTTTCTGTATCGATGGAAACCGTGCTGGGTGTAGCCATTGCTTTAACGTTGCATAAAGCTTTTCCTGGCCGAGGTTGGGTTCGTGCTGCCGTATTAATTCCCTGGGCTATTCCGACTATTGTTTCTGCACGAATGTGGAGTTGGATGCTACATGATCAGTTTGGTGTTATTAATGACTTATTAATAATGTGTGGGGTGATATCAGAGCCATTAGCGTGGACCGCAGACCCTGATTTATCAATGTGGGCAGTAATCTTAGTGGATGTCTGGAAGACGACACCTTTCATGGCATTATTGACTTTAGCGGCATTACAAATGTTGCCAAAAGAATTATTTGAAGCTGCGAAAGTGGATGGTGTCTCCGCAATGAAAACATTTTGGCGAGTGACACTACCTTTAATTGCACCTGGGGTTATGGTTGCTGTTGTATTTCGTGCATTGGATGCCTTGCGTGTGTTTGATTTAATTTATGTGTTAACGGCAAATAGTACTGCCACAATGTCTATGTCAGTATTTGCTCGACAGCAATTGGTTGCATTTCAACTGGTAGGTTATGGATCTGCGGCTTCAACTGTCTTATTTATGATTATTGCATTATGTACTGTGATTTTTTTATATGCTGGACGGCATCGTTTTTATCAGCGATTTTGAAATGGATTTTGGTTTGGTAATATCATCTTTAACGCTAAAAAAAATACTGGCTAAAATAGGCTTTAGTGTATGGCTTGTGTGCATACTTATTTATTGCATTTTTCCTTTTTACTACGCCATTATTAGTTCCTTTAAAGAAGGATCAGAATTATTTCGGGTGGATTATTGGGTTACAACTTGGCATTGGACAAATTATTTGGCGGTGTTTGAGCAGCAACCTTTTGGTATTAATATTATTAACTCGATCATCGTTTCTACCTTAGTCGTTCTTATATCATTACTTTTGAGTGTAACGGCTGCCTATGCTTTAGGTCGTCGGGAGTTTTACGGACGTAAAAGCCTGTTAATGGTGATTTTAGGCGTGTCCATGTTTCCTCAAGTGGCCGTTTTGTCCGGTTTATTTGAGTTAATTCAGTGGTTGGGATTATATAATCAGTTAGGCAGTTTAATTTTATCGTACCTGATTTTTACCGTACCCTTTACGGTATGGGTGCTTACCACATTTATGCAGCAGTTACCGTTAGAAATTGAAGAAGCTGCCATTATGGATGGTGCTCGTCCACGGCATATGATTTTTAATGTTTTTCTGCCATTGTTGTGGCCTGCATTAGTCACAACAGGGCTGCTGGCGTTTATTGCAGCATGGAATGAATTTTTATTTGCCTTGACGTTTACGTTAAGTGAGCACCAACGTACAGTCCCAGTCGCGATTGCGTTAATTAGTGGGGCCAGCCAACATGAGCTGCCATGGGGTATAATTATGGCAGCCTCAGTGGTCGTAACAGTCCCTTTAATTGTGTTAGTACTGGTTTTTCAGCGAAAAATTGTTGCTGGATTGACGGCGGGAGCAGTCAAAGGCTAGTACTCATAGTAAAATCGTTTTATATATCCTTTATACACGTCCTGTTGTATCACTGTTAATGCTTAAGTGAAATTTCTCCCTCTTGCTCAATATTCACTTGTCGAGGATAGAAGTTATCCAGGCTTAGTTTGCCAGATAGAGTGTAGCTGAATGTATCTTTGGGTTGTTTAATAATTGCATTAATAAAGCGGATGCTATTAATTAAATTGGTATTTGCATGAACCGTAAAATTGGCTGTGCCAAAAGCGGGAACTAGGGGTATTTGATCTGATACGCCAGAAATAAGCTCAAAGCCTTCTAGTTCGATGCTATAATATAATCCTTTAATATTTAAGGGCTGATCATTGGGATTCATAATCTGTAACCCCAACGCAAAGCGTTGGGTTAGCCCATCAGGTTCAAGGATGTGTAGAGAGCTCAATGTGAGCTGCGGCTTTTCATAACTACTCGAGAATGTGGCACAACCAGCCAGTAGCAGTATATTAAATAGTAGTGCAACATATAACCGAGTTGCTTTTGATAGATGAGTACAGTGCATAATGGTTTAACCTTTCTGCAACTGTTGTACAAATGCTTTGGATTCACGTATTGAGCGCTGCATTTCTCGGACTAGTTGATTTATATCCTGTTGTATATTTCTAAGTTCACCTTTCAAAGAGGCGATAGCGCGGGCATTGAGATTATGCTTTAGATAAAGTACTTGATCCTGAAAGGTGGTGAGTACAGGCTGCATCGTTTTTTCTGCTCGACGCATAGCGGTAATAAGCTGTTGGTATTTTTGTTTTGTTTGTCGTAGCTTGCGCTCACTATCACGTTTAAGAGATTGGTTTTTGTACAAGGACAACTCACCTTCCCACTCTTCAAATAAAGCTTCAGCAACATCTTCAACTTTGTTGATACGGCTACTCACTTCTTCAGCAGCATCTTGGCTTTTATCAAAGTCAGCTTTTAGGGTGTCATATAACGTTTGTAATTCACCACCATCAAAGTTAACAACAGCCTGAAAATGTTCCAAAGCAGATTGGAACTGTTGCTGTGCTTCTTCTTGGGACTGCTGAGTGTCTTCGACGCGATCAATTAAAATGTCACGCTTGTGGTAGCCCACTTTTTCTAAAGTAGAGTAATAAGCGGACTGGCAGCCACTAAGCAGTATGCTTAAGGGAAATAGGAAGAGTATTGGGAAAAGTAAAGGTGGTACGAAATTCAGGCGTTTCATAAGGCTATCACTTTGTCATTTGATACACATGAATTGAAGCATAATAAGGGGAATTAAGCGTAGAGTATAGTGAAGATCGAACGAGCTTATTTTGCAGGAAAAAATGAGTTAATAGATTGGGATGGAGAAAGAGGTGTGCCCCCTTAGGGAGGAGGCACACTTTCTTGGACAGCTTACTGCTTAGTCATGCTAGTCTGACGACACAGCAGGATCTGCTGTTTGATAGCCAGTACTGGCTGTCGTATCACGACATTCAGCGGATGAACCATCTTCAATTAGGTTTTCTTGTTTGGCAACAGCATAAGTACAAACCATATCACCAGTGACGTTATTGGCTGTTTCAAACATATCTAGAATAGGATTGATACCTAAAGCCAGAGCAACGATGATGGCTACTTGATCCTGAGATAAACCTAATCCCTGCAGGATAATGAATAACAGCATTAAGCTGCCACCAGGTACACCACCAGCACCAATAGAAGCAAGTACTGTAGTGAGTACCATAACCAGCAAGCTGCCAAAGCTTAAGTCAAAACCAAACATATTTGCAGCCAAAATAGCAAACATGGGTAAGTGAACACACACACCATCCATGTTAATGGTTGCACCTAGAGGTAAAGAGAAGCTGGCCAGTTCATTTTTAACCTTCAAGTCTTCTTCTATGGTTCTTAGTGATACAGGAAGGGTTGCAGCACTACTACGAGTAATGAATGCAGTAATGATAGCTTCCTGCATTTTTTTCATAACAGGCATTGGGTTTTGTTTAGTTGTTATAGCTAGCAGCAGTGGGTAAACAACAAGTACCATGAGCAGAACAGCAACAATAACCCCAAAGGCAACATTGATGTATGGTCCAGCAATTGAAGGTCCATAAAGTGCAAAGTTACCAATAGACAGTGCGAGAACACCAATAGGGGTGTACTCCATAATCCAGTCTACCAGTTTAAAGATACAGTCGCGGGAAGCATTGATAATGTTGAAAAGGGTGACAAGATGAGCAGATGACTCATTATTCGCTTCAGCCTTTTCTTGTATAACCCGAAGTGCCAGGCCAAACAGAATTGAGAAAGTGATAATCGCTAGGAAGTTACCTTCAGATAAAGCTGCAAATGGGTTTTCAAACATGCTTAGCAATACAGTTGCTAAGCCCTGTTCTTGTGCAGCGGCTGCTTTAGAGGATATATCACTAGCTTGACTGGTCAGGCCTTGAGTGATGGTATCCCAGCCGGCGAGTTGGCTGTTACTTCCTGGGTCTACTGCTAGTGCGATAAGCACACCAACAGTTGCAGCAAGCAGTGAACAGAAAAAGTACCAGCCAAGCACTTTAACACCAATTTTGCCAAAACGTTGCAGTGGTAAACTAGCTGCACCCACTACAAGGGAAAAGAAGATGACCGGTATAACGATCATTTTTAGCATTTTGACAAAGACTTCACCAAAAGGGGTGATATAGCTAAGTACTTCGCTAATAGTGTCTTGCCCCACTTGGTAGCTTAGCCACCAGAGCAAACAGCCAATTAGAGAGCCACTGACAAAACTTGCCAGTATGCGGATTAGTAATGGAACCGCTAAGTATTTCCGAAGAATAAAAGACACAAGACTTCCCTCGACTATCATTATTTTGTGTATCAAATGGCCGATCTTTAAAAAAGCTTACTCGTTGATCAATTGCGGAAACTACGTATACCGACTAGGGTGTTGCCTCCTGTCAAAGTGATTGCTAATAAAGGGAGGCAAAACATAAAACACCCGTGCGACGAACACAAGTCACTAGCCAGACTATCTGTAGTTTATGACCTGAAAATGTTATCGCAATGGGTTAAATGTAGGGTGTCAATTTGATTACATCGAGTTTAGGCCAAGCCGGGTGAATAATTTACCCTCTAACAGCGCCCTTTGCACTAGTGAAAACGCACCAATGGTTTCATTGGTGTCAACTTGGCTGGCGAGTATGCGCGTTTTACAGGCAAAACTTTGGAGTGCTTTCTCCTCAATTTGCTTTTTAATACTTGGAAACAAGTAGTGCTGTGCTTTAACTATGTTACCTGCAAGAATAATCATTTGTGGGTTAAAAAGGTTGATTACGGTAGCGATAGCAATGCCTAAGTAATTACCAACGCGCTTGATGACTGTTTGAGATAACTCATCACCATTCAACGCAGCCTGGCATATGTCTTTAATTGTAACGTCTGGATCATTTGAGTCGTAAGAGGGGAGTGACGTTAACTGGCTAGGATGCCCATGAGCGAGTAACTCTTTAGCCTGGCGAGTAATACTTGGATTAGAGGCAACGGTTTCTAAACAGCCATAATTTCCACAGTTACATTTGGGACCAAACTCTTCAATAAAAATATGTCCCACTTCCCCTGCATTTTGGTTACAGCCATAAAATAGCTGCCCATTAATCATGATCCCTGCCCCAATACCATGCTTAACACTGATTAATACAGAGTCTTTAATGCCTTGTGAGGCACCGAAATAATTTTCTGCAAGGGCTAAGCTACGGATATCGTTATCAACGAAGGTTATTATATTAAACTCTCGTTCAAAAAAATCGACAATTGGAAAATGTTTAAACTGATAATGTGGGTTTTCGATGACAATCCCTTTGCTGGGATCAATTAATCCAGGCATCGCGAGGCCAATCCCCAGGATTTGCTGTCGGTTTATATGGCTGTTACTTTTTAAGATTTCGTGAATAATTTCGCAAGTTTCTTGGAGTACAGCATCAGGGTTTTGATATTTTAAGGTTAGTTTTCGATGGTCTATGACTTCTTTATTTAAGCGATTCAAGGTTACTTCAAGGTATCCTCGACCTAATTTGGTTGAAATGATGTAGAAACGTTCTTTATTTGTTGCCAGTAACGTTGGACGTCGACCTCCGGTTGACTCTTCCTGAGAAACCTCTTGCACTAAACCAGCATTGATAAGTTGTCGAGTGATCTTGGTGACACTGGCAGCCGCTAAACTGGTTACCTCTACTAAACGGGTTCGAGAAATGGGACCATCATTGTTGATAGTGCGATAAATCGTCGCCGTATTCAGCTGTCTTACTAGATCAATATTGCCTTTAATAAAGGGAGCCATAAACCTCAGTATTTTTACAAAGTTAAGGTTAGAGCAAATAAAATCATTTTTTGCCCTTATTTTGTTGTGTCATGCCAATGTCCAGAACTTATACTGGCCTTTATATTTAAACTATTATCAAAGATAGCTAAATCAGCGCTGTAGCCTGGTGCAATCTTTCCAAGATAGTGATCCTGGTTTATTGCTTTGGCAGGATAAAGTGTTGCCATCCTTAATGCTTCGGCTAGTTCTATTCCTGCATGATTCACACAATTATTAATTGCATTATTCATGGTTAATGCAGATCCACCAATAGTACCATCTTCCGCGATACACTGACCATTTTTAACTTGAATGGTGTGAGGTCCCAGGTTAAATGCTGCCATACTGGTTCCTGCAGGTGAGACCGCATCAGTCACTAAAAATAATTGCTGTGGTTTTAGCTTTTTAGCTAATTTAACGAGGGAATAATCAACATGAATTCCGTCAACAATAATTCCAGCAAAAACGGTTGAGTTCTCTAAAATTGCTGTTGCCAAGCCAGGTGTTCGTGCAGAAATTGAAGGCATTGCATTAAACAGGTGTGTAGCCATTGAGATGCCAGCCTGAAATGCATGTTGTGCCGTGTTATAGTCAGAAAGGCTATGCCCTGCAGAAACAATAATCTTATTATTGACGAGTAACTGGATTATCTCTGGAGTCGTTAATTCTGGTGCGAGCGTAACAACTTTTAATGTGTCGCCACCATACTCAGCCATTAATTTTATCATCTCAATATCATAAGGACGAATTTGGTTTGGGTCATGAATACCTTTTTTTTGTCGGTTGATATAAGGGCCTTCTAAATGTAATCCAACGACTGAAGTATGTTTTTGTTGGTAATTTTTTACTGTTTCTAAAGCTTTTTTTATTTGGGTGTCATTTGTGGTGATCAATGTTGGTAGATAATGAGTTGTACCATGGCACAAATTTGTTTCGTGCATAATATCTAGTGTTTCTGCACTAATATCATCATTAAATAAACGACCACCACAACCATTTAATTGTAGATCAATAAACCCCGGTGAGACATTAAGCCCTTGTAAGTCAATTTTCTTAATATCTTTGGTGAGAGTGTTAGTCGGTACTATGGCTTTAATTAAAGTGTTTTCAATGACAACAGCATGTTGTTCAAGCGTTTCTTCACTAGTAAAAATGCGTCCATTAATGAGTGCGTACATACTGCATTTTCTCATATTAAAAAGTTAGTATTGACTGATAATTTCAGCTTCAAGCTTTTGGTAATACTTAAGCGTTTTGACTTTTAGCTCTTGAGCGGCATCATGGTCGCAAGTAATGATCGCTTTGGGGTGAAGCTGTATTGCTGTAACAGGCCACTGGTGACTTACTGAGCCTTCAACAGCATGCTGTACGGCATCGGCTTTATTTGTGCCTGTGGCCATGATCAGTAACTCTTTAGCATCAAGCAGGGATCCAATTCCAACAGTGAGTGCTAGCTTAGGAACGGCCGTGAGGTCATCATTAAAGAAGCGTGCATTCGCGTGTCGTGTTTCATCGGTCAGCGTTTTAATACGTGTTTTTGAGACTAAAGAAGAGCCAGGCTCGTTGAATGCGATATGGCCATCAGACCCAACGCCACCTAAAAATAAATGCACGCCACCGTATTTGCTTATTGTTTGCTCATAGCGCTTACATTCGGCTTCCAGGTCAGATGTATTTCCATTAGGAATATGAGTGTTTTCCTCCGGAATATCAATATGCTGAAAGAAGTTCTGTTGCATGTAAAAGTGATAACTTTGAGGGTGATCCCATGCCAGTCCAACATATTCATCCATATTGAATGTAATAACATGTTTAAAACTTATTTTCTGTTGTTTATAGGCTTCTATTAATGTTTGATAAACGCCCAATGGTGTGCCACCAGTAGGTAGACCCAGAATAAAGGGATGCTGTTTGGTTGGCTTAAATTGGTTGATCTGCTCAATAATGTAGTAAGCCACCCAGTGGCTGACGTTAGCTGCTTTAGGTAAAGGTATCAGACGCATAATGTTGCCTCGATAAAACAGATATCTTTATTCGTGTTGAGAAAAAAGTTAGCACAAATAAGTTTGCCATAGTGGCGTTAATACAGTTAAGTCAGTAAGAACATGTCATTTATTTTACGCAGGTCAAGTAAAGTTGTAAAACTTATTTTGCAAAGAAAAAAAAGTTGGTGTAAGGTAATGTGAGGCTATATTCCAAAAAAAATGATGAAAATTGGCTTAACTTTCCCTTTGCAGTGATGGGAGGTAACGATGAATATTCTTGGTTGGTTTCAGGGGCTCGGGCGAGCATTAATGCTGCCTATAGCAGTATTACCGGTTGCGGGGCTTTTATTACGGTTGGGGGCTACAGATGTATTTGATATACCATTTCTATTTAAGGCAGGAGAGGCAATATTTGCTAATTTGCCGCTAATTTTTGCAATTGGTGTTGCAATTGGTTTTTCTAAGGATGGTCAAGGTGCTGCTGCACTAGCAGGTGGTGTAGGTTATTTAGTTCTGACTACCGCAATGTCCACAATCAATGAGCATATTGATATGGGGGTGTTAGCGGGTATTTTGATGGGCGTTGTTGCTGGTTTCAGCTACAACCGATTTAGCAGCTTAAAGTTACCTGATTATCTGGCATTTTTTGGTGGTAAACGCTCGGTGCCAATAATCACTGCTGCTATCGGTTGCATCTTAGCTGTGGTGTTTGGGTATGTATGGCCGCCCATTCAGCATGGCATTGATGTGGTTGGTAACTGGATAACGGGCTCAGGGGCAGTGGGGGCTTTCGTTTATGGCACAGCAAACCGCTTGTTAATTCCAACAGGTCTTCACCATGTACTGAATAACCTGGTGTGGTTTGTATTCGGCTCATTCCCTGGCACTGGTGGCGAAGTCGTTAATGGTGACTTGCATCGCTTCTTTGCAGGTGATCCTACAGCAGGAGCCTTTATGACAGGCTTTTATCCGGTCATGATGTTTGGCTTACCTGCAGCTTGTTTAGCAATGTATACCACCGCAAAACAGGCTAATCGTAAAAAGGTTGCTGGGATATTACTGGGTGTAGGTCTGACTTCTTTCCTTACTGGGGTGACAGAGCCTGTTGAATTTATTTTCATGTTCTTAGCACCAATCTTGTATCTCATTCATGCATTGCTTACTGGCTTATCTTTGGCTGTGTGTAGCCTATTAGATATTCGTCATGGTTTTGCATTTTCTGCGGGTGCCATTGATTATGGATTGAACTTTGGACTGGCTAATAAAGGTGGGTGGTTGATTCCTTTAGGCTTAGTTTGGTTTGTCCTGTATTACGTGCTATTTGTTTTTGCGATCAAACGCTTTGATTTAAAAACACCTGGTCGAGAAGATGAAAATGATTTGAATCAGAATCAGTCCATAGCAGGGTCTAGTACTAGCGCAGCTGTTAGTTATTTAATGGCATTGGGTGGACACGAAAATATTACTCAGATTGATGCGTGTTTAACCCGATTGAGGCTGACTGTAAAAGATCAAAGTTTAATTGAAGAAAAAACACTCGAGGCTTTAGGTGCTAAGGGGATTGTGAAACTTGGTGCACAAAATGTACAGGTCATTATTGGTCCCCAAGCCGCTATACTTGCTGATGAAATGAGAGGAATACCTGCAGATGTTGCTGTAGGTCATTCAGAGGTCAGCCGCTCTGATACAGAGCGCAGTAATGAAAAAGAGAGTAGTTTAATGAATAATCAGCAAGCGAGAGAAGATCAGACTGTACTGGTTGCACCTGTTTCAGGTGAAATTGTTGCAATTGAAGATGTTCCAGATCCTGTTTTTGCACAAAAAATGGCAGGAGATGGCATAGCAATTAATCCCACAGGGGATACCTTAGTTGCACCTTGTGAGGGTGTGATAGGAAAAATATTCCGTACGAACCATGCTTTTACACTGACAACTGATGCAGGGGTTGAGTTATTTGTTCACTTTGGCGTTGATACGGTGAACTTAAAGGGAGAAGGTTTTGAGAGGCTCATGGAAGAAGGGAAGCATGTTAAACCTGGAGACCCTGTAATTCGTTTGAATTTACCGCTCCTACAAAAAACGGCTGTGTCAGTGTTGACGCCAGTAGTGATTTCAAATGGTGATCAATTTGCATCATTGGAGAAAAAGTCTGGTCAAGTGACAGCGGGCGAAGATCCCATATTGGTTCTTAATCATTAAAATTTTATGACTGACGTGCTAAATACTTATTGTTATTCAGTGAGGGTCGAGGTTGAATATCACCAGGCTGGTTTGCTGGTAATTATGGATACTGGAGAAGAATGAGCAAGGAGTATATGCACTAATTCTTGGAAATGTATCAGTAATTGCTGATATGATAGCAAGCTTTAAGTACGTAACATGTTTCTTAACCCTGCAGTTGTGAACCGCTTGATAGTTGTTGGTATCGGTATTGCTGTCAGCGGGAAACTGCACTTTTAACCGCGCCTTTTGGCGCGGTCTTTTTTTGCGTTGCAAATAAAAGTGGTTATATGTCTATATCTTTCTTGCTGAAAACTGGTTGGGCTTTAATAGTGTTTAAAAGGGCAAGAGATAAAGAGGGAGAGAAGATAAGGAAGGCAAGGTAGACTATAAAGTCCACCTTGATTGGTAAATAGAGCTGGTCCGTATTTACTTACATACTGAAATGTGCTTTTGAAAAGCTAACACGTTCTTCTACTATAGAGTGTGGTGTTTGAATACTTTCAACTTTTGTTAGTCTGGGAACAAGTCCTGTGCCATTGGCAACTTGAATAGCAAGTCCTGGGCGGGCATTAAGCTCCAAAAGTAATGGACCCACTTCCTTATCAAGCACTATATCTGCGCCTAAATAACCCAGTCCGGTCATTTCGTAACAAGACGATGCCAAATGTAGGATAATTTCCCAGTCAGGGACTTGTAGCATCTCAAATCCAAAGCCCGTGTCTGGGTGTTTTGTGATAGGCCTGCCTTGCTGAACTGCGAGGAGTGCTTTACCTGTACCCAGATCAAGACCAACACCTACAGCGCCTTGATGAAGGTTTGCTTTTCCATCTGAGGCATGAGTTGAAAGTCTTAGCATTGCCATGACAGGGTAGCCTTTGAAGACAATCATCCTTATGTCTGGTACACCTTCATAGCTGTAATTATCAAAAACGGGGTCAAATTTAACCAGAGACTCAATCATAGCAACATCAGGTTTACCACCTAAACTGTGGAGGCCGCTAAGTGTATTGGACACATGTCGCATGATATCCCTGATGGATAACTCTTCACCATTAGTTTTTATAAATAAACCATTCCTTTTTCCTGAAATAACTAAAATACCTTTCCCTCCACTTCCTTGGGCAGGCTTAATGGCAAATCCTTGGTAAGGCTCTAGGATGCGTCCAAGTTCTCTAACTTGATACTGATATTCAATTACTCCAAGTAGCTTTGTTGTCGCAACCTTGTATTTTTGCGCTACGATTTTTGTTTTGAGCTTATTGTCCACATAAGGATACAGATGTCTTGGATTGTAACGCGAAATGTAACTTACATTTCGCTTGTTCATTCCCAGTATACCCTTAGCATGGATTTTACTTGGCCAAGTAAAAAACATAGTTAGTCCTCTGCTAAAGGTTGGAAACGACGTAATTCTGTTAAGCGATAGCCTGTATATTGACCAAGTATCAAAATACCACCAAGTAATGCAAGCAATAACTCAGGAAAGTTAAAGGTTAGATGTTCAATGTAGGTGTTTGTCATTGATAGGTAGGCCATTGTAGCAACCAATAAACTTCCTCCACCTTGAATAAATACTTCTTTGGGGCCTTCTTCCTCCCATAAAATAGACATTCTCTCAATGGTCCAAGCAAGAATGATCATTGGGAAGAATGTCACTTTCATCACCTGGCTAAAGCCAAGTTTGTAACTGAGGATGCTCATACCTGCCATGATGCCAATAACAACGATAATGACAGCAGATATCCTGGCGACTAGAAGCAAATTAAGATGGCTGAGGTAGTAGCGTATAAATAAGCCTATGCTGACAATGATGAGGAAAATAACTAAACCGGTCACTAAGCTTGTTTCAATGAAGGCAATTGCAATAAGAATTGGCATGAAGGTGCCCGATGTACGAAAACCAACAACGACTCGCATTAGTACAACTATCAATGCACCAATGGGCACCAGAAGAATAGATTTGAAAATGTTCTGCTGCTCAATTGGTAAACTATAGATAGAAAAGTCAACTAAAGCAGCTTTGGCATTAGTTTTCTCAACTAGCGTTCTGGAGTTTGCTGGTTGTGTACTTTCAATAATAGAAAAAGACACATTAGAGTTTTCTCCACCTTCAACATCCATTAATGACTTCCCACCTCTCTGCCAAAGTACAAAGTGGTCAGGAATGCCGCGCTCTGCAGAGAGAGGATCAAAGATGACCCAGTGATCACTTTCAAATACTTCAATTAATGTTGTTAGTTTTTGATTACGGCGGCCATCTTCAAGAAATAACCCCCGTGCAATACGTGCAGATATTTTGGCTTGAGCAAGCGTATCAAGTGCTACCTTAACTTTGCGTGAGGAAGTATTCTTATTACCTAATAGGAGTGCAATATCCTCCATGGGTCTGGGCTCATTAATCAAGCGCATTAACTCTGCTGCAAACGTACTGGGAGACGCAGAACGTTGGTATACAAAGTTGACCAGGTTGTTAATCGCTGTTTTTTGAGCAGATTCCAACTCAGGAGGAGAGGGTTCTGGTGGTGGAGTCTCTTCTATTTCTTGTTGATGGTGTGCACCTTCATACACTTGTAACTTGTAATAAAGTACTTGTCGGCCGGTTGCTTTGCGAGTTGCCCATTGTGCACGGCGTTGTTGTGCATTGTTATCCCAACCAAACCCATAACCAGAAGAAGTAAAGTCTTCATCAAGGACGGTCATTTTGGGTGGGTTATGGGGTAAAGCAAAAGACACAATGACCGGCTCATCTTTTGCCTGAAACTCTATTTTGGCTTCCACAGTCCATAGCGCCTTTCGTTCACCAGGTAGTAACGGGAACTCAAGAACACTATTTTTGTAAATAGTTAAACCTATGCCAATAAAGATAAGAATAAAGGCAAATAAATAAACCTGAACTTTAGATGACATTTATGGCTTTCCGTTTGCGGTTTGATCTGGAGTACTATTTTTTTTAGGCTCTTTGGTTGGCTTGTTTGAAGGTGTAGGTTTTGCTGATGGCTTTGGTGTGGTTTGAGATTTGTCTTTAGTATCGTCGTCTGGCGTTGAAGTAGGAGCTGCTTTAGTAGGCTTGGGATTTTCTTTTGAGTCAGCTTGTTTCGCTGATTCGTTTGTACTACTTGGCTGAGATGCTGCTGTTTGGTTTTCATTTCGGTTATCACTGACATTTTCAGTAATCACAGGCTTCTTAGATAGCTTTTTGCTGACATCAACGACAGCAATGTCTTTGAGCAGGTTACGGCCAATGAGAACAGGGAAATCATATTCGCTTCGATCAGCCAAAGAGAATTCAATTCGTTGATCAATGGTGCCCAGTCGAACACGCATTTTTACCGTATAGCGTCGATGTCCATCAGTACCATGCTGTTTAACACGAATCCTACGAGCTACTTTACGGCTCATTTCAACTGTTTCGTTAGTTTCTGGGTCAGTCAGTTTGAACTTTACCCAACGCACGCCATCACGTTCAAATGGTGTAATATCAAACGCATTTAGTGATGAGGTGGTTGCACCTGTATCAATACGAGCTTTATAGACAACACCAGGAGGATCAAGGGTTACCCACTCAACTTCACCCACAACATACTTGCCACCATGAGCATCTTTTGCTTTCTCTGCTGGACAATAAACGATGGTTTTTTGTGGTTGTGCTGACTGCTCGGCTTTGCCCTTATCGGTTTTACTATTATTGTCTTTTTTCTCTGGAGCTTCACTTGAACAGTTTTGCATGTTGATGACTACGGGCTGTATTGCGTGCTCTGCGGAGTTTGCACTTGATGTTGTAGCAGCTAATACGAGTATTAACGAGAGTGTTAGCTGTTGGTAGTGTCTCATTAAAGCTCCCTGGTTTTTCATATGAGCAATCATGGTGTCCGCTATTGTTAGGTGCCAGGCTAAACATTTTTCATTATGGGAAAAGGCCAACTTAAGGTCCAATGAATCCCCACCCTAGATGTAATGATGTGACTTTTGTTAGGTCACAGGGTTCAGTCATTGATCACTTGTGAGCAAAGGCAACCGCATAATTGTGAAGTATGATCTATATCGGTGAATGCTTAGCCAATCGATTACAGTGTTTGCGACTTCTTACACATAATTAGTTGTTTAAGTCTGGATCGGTATTATATAGCCGGTGAAACATTTTTCTGTGTGACTGTTGTCGCTTTTAATGCTATTACAGGTTGAAATTTGAACGATGATTCTGTTTTTGCGTATTAAATATTAGTGTTCCATTAGTTTGTGACTGATGCTTCATCATAATATACTTGTAAACCCAAGATCTAAGCGTAATCTCGAATTTCAATGCGAAAACTTCGCAAGTATAGTTTACCCTCTCTAAATTGACTTATAGGTTTTGAAGAGTGTTGATAAGGTTTAAAGTTAATCATAACCGTTTAAAATTGTAAGACAGTTAAGCTTGACCTATACAGTGCGTTTATTTATTGGTTTTCATTAAGACAGTATATAGCCGCCTTTCTTTATCTTAATCTGAAAATTCTCTGGTGTTGCTCTAAGTGAGCCTGCATGTAATTACTAATGAGTATTACAGTAGATCAAAATATTATGAATATTGCACATGTACATCCAATAGGCCTTATATACAGGCGTGGTGGGATAACTTACAATCGTTAGTCCTGAAAAATCATGCACATAGTTTACTGAGTAAGTGTAGTTAGCAACGGTGTATGAAATGCTAATTTCAGGGGGGAATTTTAGGCTATAACATCCAGTAGCACATAAAACACTTATCCTGAGTAAACTAAGTAGAAATACTATATCCACAACGAAGGATTTTTATACCCCTAGGGTAAAAATTGATTTGTGAAGTTTATATTTTGTTTAAAGTCAGGTACTTGGTGATGTTATCGCCTTGCGCAGTAGGTTATCTAAAGAGGTGTATTATTTATCATGAAAACAGTGCAGGGTAGTCCAATAGCTCTGTTACCTTTATTGGTATTTTTAGTTATATTTCTGGGCAGTGGTATTTACTATTCACAGCAAAACATAGACTTTGCTTTCTACCAAATAAAGGCTCCTGTTGCCGTATTACCTGCCATTATTATTGCAATGATGATGGGACGTGAAACCTTAAATCAAAAGGTTGAAACTTTCCTGAAAGGGGTTGGCGATATGAATATCGTCATGATGTGTATGGTGTTTTTACTGGCAGGTGCATTTGCGAGTGTAACTAAAGCTATTGGGGGCGTTGATGCAACAGTCAGCCTGGGCTTACACATTATCCCTCAGCAACTGATTTTACCTGGTATTTTTGTGATTTCAGCTTTTATTGCAACAGCCATGGGCACCTCTATGGGTACTATTGCTGCAATAGCGCCTATTGCAGTGGGGTTTGCGAATACAGCAGATGTTTCACTAGGCTTGGCTGTTGGTGCTGTGATTGGTGGTGCCATGTTTGGTGATAATTTGTCCATTATTTCAGATACCACGATTGCGGCAACACGCACACAAGGGTGTGAAATGCGTGATAAATTTAAGCTAAATTTTCTTATTGCTACTCCAGCAGCAGTGCTGACAATGATTGTTCTATTTGTGCTAGGTGATACAGGTAGTGTGCCACAACCAGAAGAATTTAACTTTCTTTTAGTGCTTCCCTATTTAGCTGTACTTGGACTGGCATTAGCGGGTGTTAATGTTTTGGTTGTTTTGATGAGTGGTATCATCATCGCTGGAATAACTGGCTTGTACCATTCCCCAGATTATACAATCGAAACGTTATCTACCAATATCTTTGATGGTTACAGTAACATGTTGGAAATCATGGTGCTGTCTATGTTTATTGGTGGACTGAGCGCTATTATGAAAGCACGAGGTGGGTTAACGTTTTTGGTTAGTTTAATTCAGCGGCTTACTGAACGTCGGGGGTTGCAGCATCGTGGTGGCGAAGCAGGAATAAGTGCACTTGTGAGTATTGCAGGATTTTTTACTGCAAATAATACGGTTGCTATTTTAATTTCAGGCAGCTCTGCCCAGGAAATTGCGACAAAAAGTGGGGTTGATGGACGGCGAAGTGCTAGTTTATTGGATATCTTTTCCTGTGTTGTGCAAGGCTTATTACCTTATGGCGCACAGATATTACTCGCCGGTTCTGTAGCAAGTATGTCTCCGCTTGACTTGGTTGGTAATGTTCATTACTGCTGGTTATTAGGGCTTTCTGCCATTGTTGCCATTATTTTTGGCTATCCTAAATCTGATGCCATTACAGAAAAAGAACCTGCCACTTGCTAAGTAAAAATATCACTGATGGGGTACATTAAGATATGTACCCCTTATGTTTTCCTTCAAGCGTTTTTGAGTACAGCCATTAATTAATTGCTGTCAAGCTATTAGCCACTACTTTTTGAATTCCTCCCTTCTTCCCTACAATTCCATGATATTCTTGGTTGTCTAAGATATTTTCAGTTATAGCTTCAAAGTAGTACTAATAATAAATAAAGCTTAGTGTGGTTAATAATGATGTTATTTGACATTCAGTATTCTACTGTTTTAGTAGGGGCTTTAATTGGCGCAGGTTTTTTTGCTGGTTTCATTAATACGATTGCAGGAGGTGGGTCAATGCTAACACTCCCTGCGCTCATGTTATTAGGTATTCCTGCAGATGTTGCTAATGCGACAAATCGCGTGTCTGTTTTTCTACAATGTTTGACAGGAATGAAAGGGTTTCATAGTCATAATCAGCTAGATATACCTGCAATTAAATCTATAGTCACCCCAACTTTACTGGGAAGCCTGTTGGGAGCATTAAGTGCAGCTTGGTTACCAAATGCACTGCTAAAGCCCGTATTGTTAGTGACAATGATTAGTATTGCCTTTTTAATGCTTGTTAAGCCTGCTTTGATTCAATCCAAATCAGAAAATACAGTGTTAAACGTGACGCAACATAAGCTGAGTTGGTGGGCACTATTTGCTACAGGGGCTTATGGTGGTTTTATACAAGCTGGTGTGGGTTTTTTATTAATTGCTGCGTTGAGTGGTGTGCTTCGTTATGACTTGGTACGTGCTAATGCCCTAAAATTAGCGTGTACAGCTTCATTTACCTTAGTTGCATTGGTTGTTTTTATTATTCATGACTTAGTTTTATGGGTTCCAGGTTTATTGGTAGCAATTGGTAGCATGGCTGGGGCATATGTGAGTGTAAAGTTCGCAGTTAGTGTTCCCCAAGCTATATTGCGCTGGCTGTTGTTAATTCTGGTGTTGATTTTTTGTATAGCGGCTTGGTTGCGTTGAAAGCCTTTCTAACTAAACGCTTATAGTTACTCATTCTTAGGCTTAAGAAATAAGTGAATACCTACACCACGCTGAAGGGAGAAATTATTTCCAGCGAAATAAGCGACTTAGTAAATAGGGATCATCAAAGTGACGCTGTCCAATGAATAGTGTGGCATGATTTCCCCATTGACGCATAGCGCCGGGGGACGGGACGCCAGATGGCCACAATATCCATCGTTCGGCACGCTCAGTACTGGAAACAATACCAAATTCCTGATCAAAGAGACTTTTTCGCTTTTTAGAGGGTAGCGATAAACTTCTGAGTTCATTATAACCTAGCAGTGTATAAGGCTTGGCTGTTGCCAAAGAAGAAACGTTAGACGCTAGTTGTTTGATTCCAATAATGTAGTGTTCTGCTGAGCTGATTGTAATCCTCCAGCGAGCAGAGTGATCAACGTTTGGTGAAGAAACAGGAATAATTAAAGGTGGCTCTAAGTGATTAGTAATTTGTTTGGCTTGCAGCTTTTCTGATAAGGGAAAAAAAGTATGATAGCAGCCACAGGTATGAATGCTGTCAAAGATAAGAGGCGTGCCTTTTTCAGTTAATGTGACTCGCCAAATAATCCCATCTAGATTGCCACTATAAATATCCAAAACGCCATTGGCAGGCCGCTCTTTAAACCAGATAATGTAATTAAGTTGCAAGAGAGTTTTGCCATGAAACCTGGTCATGGAGGTTAGCGTATAGGTCACAGGTTGTGGTCTAACTGTCGGTTGTGGAGTTAATACCACTTTTCCTGGTATGTCATAATCGCCTTGATGATTGATAGCCCAAACAGGTGCATGGTGATGAAACAGTTTTTGTAACTGCTCTGGCTTTAAGGTTGGCAGTTGTAATGCATTACTTTGGTAGGCTTGGTTAAACCAATGTTGTATTGTGCTTGTATTTAGGGGAAAGGCTGATGATGTATAAGGATGAGGTTGATAAATAGCGGTATTTCGTAGAGCCTTAGCGTTGATTTGATTAAAGTGCTGAGTTGTTTCCTTATGCCAGGCAGCAATTCCAGGCACTAAAAAGTACTGTGTAAGAGGATAAAATCCAGCCCACTGTCGCCAAGAGATATAGGCCTCTGGGTAACGAAATTTGCGTAGAGTACTAAAAAATTGATCATCATTTAATAAATGGTTAAATGATTGCTTGAGGCAGCTGTCAATTTTCTGACCATGGCGTGCTTGATAGGATTTTGGTAAGTTAGCAATATCAATTTTCCAGGCTTTATTCGTTTCCTGATAAGCTTGCGCTAGCCAAGTAGATCGACGAGGTTTAGAGTCAAGCGTATAAATGTAACTGGCTAAAAGACGGTTAATGCGCACATAAGGATAGTGGGGAACAGGTTGGGTTTGCTGATCCAAAGTATATTCTTGGGAGCGTTGGTGATATTGCTCAGTCAGGTAATTGTGACAGTCACTCTCAGAATACAGTGTGGGTGATTGATCTAAAGATGGTTGTAGACTACAGCCAGATAAGCCGTAATACAGCACATATAGTGTAGTTAACCAAAGAACTTGTTTGATGCTTATCATTGTACTGGAATAAAAACGTTTTTTTACTGTGGCTGCTTGATAGGGAAAACCATATTAAGTTGGGATTCGTCATTTGTTTTTTTATAATACCTGATATTACTAGTGAATGTGTTAGACGTGAATAATTGAGAGAGATTTTATTGCAGCTTTTTTTTGGTTATGGGTAAACTATCAACAAATTTGTAATGATGTAATCACGCTTGAATTTGGAGTTAAATAGATACACAGCGTTTACGTATGTTTTGTGTCGTGGTTATATTCTTGAGTGGGTTCTACAACGTTAGGTAATTAGCATCTTATGTGAGCTAGGAAGCAATATATGCCTGTGAAGCCGTATTGTTATTGAAGTGTTGACGGGTTGGCGGGTAACAAAACCTATAGCGAAGAGTTTTTAGGGTGGTTATAAACGCTAAAAATAATTTGTGAAGGGTATATGGGTGAATAAACAGCGTGTTAACACTTAACTTATGCAGAAAAGGCTAAAAGTTTAAAGGAGCCAGTATGTTGTCTAAAGTGCTTGGGATGGGGCTCATCTTATGGAGTTTAATTACACCTGCAGTACATGC
>NZ_JAGSOY010000062.1 GCF_018837975.1 Zooshikella harenae
AACTCAGAGCAAACCGAAGGTAGTAATACACCGCTTGCAGTACAACACATTTGGGAAAGTTGCCATTTGGGAAAGTGACACCCTTTGAAGCGTTGATCATAACTCATAGTGACTACAAAATAACCATAGCGTTAGTAGGAACGGGAAAGGCTATCACGAGAGGTGAAAGTTTGCGACACAACCTAAAAAAGTCTTTGTGCGTAAGCTTGACACGCATCAAACAGTTGTTTGAAAACTAATCTTAGACTACATTTATCCTACTCTTGTCGAGTATTAAACCGTCATCAAATGGCTGTTAACCTCTATGCGCTAAATTGAACATTCAATAATACGCATAAATCTAGGGCAACCATCTCGTTGTGAGTAACAACGGTCTAACCCCGAATGCTCATGAATAGGGAAAAGCACCATGCAAGCAATACGTAAACTGCTGGTAGTTGTTGATACCCGCAAGCCTGAACATACTGCACTTAACCGTGCCTGTGCGATTGCACATGTGACAGGCTCCCAACTTCATATCCTTTGTTGTAATCCACATCCTGATGAAGAAACCCATGCTGTACTCAGTGACTGGTGTGAGCCAATTCGAGCGCAAGGACTATCGGTTACGAAGCATATTCATTGGTATCACAGTCTTCATGAAACAATTATCAAGGTCCAGCAAGCCGAGCAGTGTGAGCTGGTCATTAAAGATGCGCGAGAAGAAAGTGAGCTGAGTAAAGTTGTTTTTACACCCAGCGATTGGAAATTACTGCGACAGTGTCCAGCGGGCATATTATTAGTCAAGAATGATAAGCCTTGGGAAAATGGTAATATTTTAGCGGCAGTCGATGCTGATCCAAACGATGGTGACCATCAAATATTAAATGATGTCATTATCAGCCATGCTCGGGATATTGCAGGACTAGCTGATGGTGAATGTCACCTGGCTTCAGCACACCCTGCACCTATGCTGTCATCACCTGATCCGGTCTATCAATTACAAGATGCTTTACAGAAAAAGTATTTGGAAGTCTGTTTAGGATTTGCTGAAAAATATCATATCCCTGCAGACCATATTCATGTCGAAGAAGGCCCGGCTTCAAGCTATATTCCCCATATTGCCAAAAAGCTAGATGCACCTCTCGTCGTCATTGGTACTGTGGCACGTAGTGGGCTGAAAGGGGCTATTATTGGTAATACTGCAGAGCAAATTATTGATAGCCTGGACGCTGATATTCTCACACTGAAGCCAACGCATGTGATGGAAACATTGGAAGCAGCACTAAGCCATAAATAAACATAGAGCAAGTTATATAGATAGAACATGTAAAGCTATACGTTTCTTCACTAAATATGCCGTGTTTTTAATTATGCCTACAATAAAGGTATAATTAAAAACACGGCATATTTTAAACCTACCATTAATTGGCCCACTGCAACTGGCTTATAACAATACGACAGTTTGTAACATTTTTTTCATGAATAATGGGAATTAATGAGGTAAGTCACCGACTTACTTAACAATTTTCCCTTAGTTCGTTATACTTTCGTAACCAAGTGGGGTTCCTAAATTGCTATTTATTTACCTGCCAAATACCCCATAAGCGCTTGCGAGTTCAAGCCCTAAAGGCCCACCTAATTCTCTGATGAGCATCATCACCAGCGCGAGATAATAACCCGGCAGGAAGCACACTGATGAGGGTAAGAATCGTGTTAGAAGCCTATCGCAAACATGTTGAAGAACGCACCGCAGAAGGCATTCCCCCAAAACCACTTAATGCAGAACAAACAGCAGGCTTAGTCGAACTGCTCAAGTCTCCCCCTGCTGGCGAAGAAGAGTATCTGCTTGAACTCTTAGTTGAGCGTATTCCGCCTGGAGTTGATGAGGCGGCCTACGTTAAAGCGGCTTTTTTATCTGCCATCGTAAAAGGTGAAGCAAACTCACCGCTTATCTCCAAAGAGCAAGCCACAAAATTACTTGGCACTATGCTGGGTGGCTATAATATCGCGACCTTGATTGAACTGTTGGATAACGATCAGCTGGCTAGCCTTGCCGCTGATGAGCTATCTCATACATTACTGATGTTTGATGCATTTCATGATGTGGCTGAAAAAGCAGATGCGGGTAATGACCATGCTAAACGCATTATGGAATCCTGGGCTAATGCTGAATGGTTCACAGCTCGAAAAGAGTTACCAGAAAAAATCACCTTAACTGTTTTTAAAGTCACTGATGAAACCAACACCGATGACTTATCTCCAGCACCTGATGCTTGGTCTCGCCCTGATATCCCACTACATGCCAAAGCTATGTATAAAATGCCTCGTGAAGGCATCACTAACGCCGCAGAGCAAATTGCTGAATTAAAAGAGAAAGGTCACCCTGTTGCCTTTGTGGGTGATGTAGTAGGAACAGGCTCATCTCGTAAATCAGCCACTAACTCAGTGCTTTGGTATATTGGCGATGATATCCCTCATGTTCCTAATAAGCGTGCAGGTGGCGTTGTCCTGGGTGGAAAAATTGCACCTATCTTCTTCAATACGATGGAAGACGCTGGCGCTTTACCCATCGAGTGTGATGTCAGTAGCCTTAACATGGGCGATATTATTGATATCTACCCTTATGAAGGGGTTATCAAAGCCCATGGTACTGATAATGTACTGGCCGAATTCAAATTGAAGAACGATGTCATTCTGGATGAAGTACGTGCTGGTGGCCGAATCCCCTTGATTATCGGTCGAGGCCTTACTGACCGTGCCCGGGAGACACTTGGACTAGAACCATCAAAAGTTTTCAGACGCCCTGTCGTACCTCAAAGCTCAACAAAAGGCTTTACCCTGGCTCAAAAAATGGTGGGGCAAGCCTGTGGGGTTGAAGGCGTTCGACCAGGTCAATACTGTGAACCTAAAATGACCACTGTTGGCTCACAAGATACTACCGGCCCCATGACCCGTGATGAGCTTAAAGACCTGGCATGTCTGGGCTTCTCTGCCGATTTAGTGATGCAGTCTTTCTGTCATACTGCTGCTTATCCAAAACCGGTGGATATCGAAACCCAACACACCCTGCCTGACTTTATTCGTAACCGTGCTGGTGTTTCATTACAACCTGGAGATGGCATCATCCACTCCTGGCTAAACCGAATGTTACTGCCAGATACTGTTGGTACCGGTGGTGACTCACATACTCGCTTCCCCATTGGTATTTCATTCCCCGCCGGTTCAGGCCTGGTAGCCTTTGCCGCTGCAACTGGGGTGATGCCGCTGGATATGCCAGAATCTGTACTGGTGAGGTTTAAAGGTGAAATGCAACCTGGCATTACCTTACGTGACCTGGTCAATGCGATTCCTTATGCAGCTATTCAACAAGGTCTGCTCACTGTTGCCAAAACCAATAAAAAGAATATCTTCTCTGGACGGATTTTGGAGATAGAAGGCTTACCTCACCTGAAAGCAGAGCAAGCTTTTGAACTATCGGATGCTTCAGCAGAACGTTCCGCCGCAGGTTGTACCATCAAGCTTGATAAAGAACCTATTATTGAATACCTCACCTCTAACATAACACTGTTACGTTGGATGATCAGTGAAGGCTATGGTGATGCCCGTACTCTGGAGCGCCGTGCCCAAGCGATGGAAGCCTGGCTGGCGAATCCGCAGCTGATGAATGCTGATCAAGATGCAGAGTATGCCGCTGTTATTGAAATTGATCTCAATGAGGTCAAAGAGCCTTTACTGGCTTGCCCTAATGATCCCGATGACATCAAGCCACTGTCTGAAGTTGCGGGTGATAAGATTGATGAGGTCTTTATTGGCTCTTGTATGACTAACATTGGCCATTACCGGGCAGCGGGCCGTTTGCTTGATCAGCTTTCTTCACCTATTGCCACACGGCTATGGATCGCCCCGCCAACGAAAATGGATGAGCATCAATTAATGGAAGAAGGCTTCTACAATGTGTATGGCCGTGCGGGTGCACGTACTGAAATGCCTGGCTGTTCATTGTGTATGGGTAACCAAGCACGGGTTGCAGCAGGGGCAACAGTAGTTTCTACCTCTACTCGTAACTTCCCCAACCGGTTGGGCGATGGTGCCAATGTGTATCTTGCCAGTGCTGAGTTAGCAGCCGTAGCATCAATTGTAGGTAAGCTACCTACAGTTGATGAGTATATGACCTACGCTAAAAACATTAACAGCATGGCCAGTGATATCTACCGCTATATGAACTTCAATGAAATTGAGTCATTCCAAAAAGCGGCCAATCAAATCATAGCTACAGATGCAGCAACCTCTTAACATCGCTACTGAGGTCAGTTGTATCGACAAAAACCCGCTATTGCGGGTTTTTGTCTTTTGTTATTGAGGGCCTGTTAACACTATTTGAATATCACTGTTATGACCCTTCGGGCCGTGATTATTTTTCCACCTAACGGTGTTACAAGTCATTTATGTAGAATGACTACACGACATTCCTCGTGCCTTGCTAGGCGAAAAAATAGTCTACGGCAGTGGTTATTCAAATAGTGTTAACAGGCCCTAACTAATATTACAACCTTGCACCAGTACCTTTGGCTTGGTACTGTTGGTTCGCAATCTGCTAATCAACAGACCGCAGATCGCTGGTAAACCAGGGGCAAAAATAATAATACATATACCCAAACTTAGGGGTATAAATACGCCAATAAAGAAAAACAACTAAACAAAAGCAGTTTACAGGCAGTGACTATGGCATCTGCGCATTTAGCCAAAACAGTGGAGTCTGGCTCAGGCCAACTGGTACTCATCCCATCCAAGATATCAGTACCCAACCGACCTTCAAAACTCACCCATCGACCCCGCTTAGCGAACAGACTGGCAGACTACTCAACTCACCAACTTACCTTGATTCACGGCCCTGCAGGCTATGGCAAAACCTCCCTGAGCTTAGACTGGATCAGCCAGCTCGACCATCCTGTTGCGTGGTTCAGTATCGACCCAGCAGACAATGAACCCGTCCGTTTTATCGCTTATCTCACCGCTAGCATTCAGCAAGCAACACGGTGTTGCCCCCAGTCACTTGAGCAAGTACTTACTGCTAACCCCATTCACTTAGAGAGCCATATTTCACAGTTACTTATGGAGTTGGCCAATACCCAAACGCCCGTATTATTAGTACTTGATGATTACCACTCGATTGAAAATGAAGCAATTCATCAAAGTATTCGCTTTTTAATTAAACATAAGCCTGAGTTTTTACATATTGCAATCAACTCTCGTAGCTTACCGCCACTGGGTCTCGCTAATTTGAGGCTTCATGATCAATTGTTAGAAATAGCCCCAGAACAACTTGCATTTGATACAGATGATGCTCGTCAGTTTTTTGCAGATCGCTTGCCTTTTTCACTGACATCGACTCATCTCACCCCCCTATTGCAACAAATTGAAGGCTGGCCTGCGGTTTTACAGCTAATAGCCCTGCTATCAACACCCGATATAGATAGTTTTGAATCCTGGTCCAACGAAGTGGTTAAAGGGCATACTTATTTACTTGATTATCTGGCTGAAGAGGTTTTGACCCAGGTTTCACCTGAAGTAAAACAATTTCTGTACTTCAGTAGTGTGCTTGACAGTATGAATGACTATTTAGTGAAAACAGTCACAGGGGTCGAGAATGGCCAAGCCATGCTGGAACAAGTAGAACAACTAGGTCTATTTATTACCCCGCTTGACTGTCAGCGTCACTGGTATCGCTATCACCCCTTATTTTCAACATTTCTTCGTCATCAATTAAGTAAACACTATCCTGGTCAAACCCAAGAATTGCATCAGCGTGCCTGTGCTGGCTGGCAACAGTTAGGATATATTCATGAAGCCCTCACTCATGCCATTGCAGGAGAAAGCCATAGTGCACTCGCCAACATCCTGCTTAAACATGGTTGGTCTTTTTATCAGCAAGGCCAGTGTCGTATTCTTCAACAAGCCTTAAACAGCATTCCCTCTGCACAATTGGCTACAAATGCAGAACTCACCATGTTAGCGGCCTGGGTTGCCCAGAACCTCTACCAGTATGATGAGGTTGAAAATTTACTGGTACAAGCAGAACAGCAGCTACCTCAACAAATGCCACAAGCCCAGTGGCAGGAAATACAATGCGAATTCAACACCATTCGCGCCCAACTGGCGATGAATTTAGGACAAATTAAAGAAGCACAAATGCTTGCCCAGGATGCATTGGCTAATTTACCAGAAGAGCGACGACGCATCCGAACCGTAGCGTTGTCTGTATTAGGCGAAGCCAGCTTCTGTCAGGGACAATTGACCAAAGCACAACAAATGATGGAAGAAGCGGAACAACTCGCCCGGCTAAGGGGAGCCAGTCAAATTGCGTTATGGACGCAGTGCCAGCAGTCTGAAATTGCCATGGCACAGGGTTATCTGCAAAAAGCCTTTAATATTCAAGACAAGGCCTTACAATTTGCTACGGAGCATCAGGTTAATCATTTACCGATCATGGAGTTTATCCACCGCGTACGGGCTCAGGTTTTATTTGAATGGCATCATTTAGATGGCGCAGAAAAAAATAGCCTAATGGGTATCGATATTTTGCGTCCCCAAGGTGAGCACTGGTTTTTACAGTGCTATGCCCTACTGGCAAAAATTGCATTACTTCGTGGAAAACATACGGTTTGTGCTGACTATATACAAAAACTACAACAGTTAATGCAAGGTGATGATTATCACAGTGACTGGATGGCAAATGCCCATGCCACACTGCTCGCCTATTGGCAAGCCACTCAGGATGTGTCGGCTATTGAGCGCTGGCAACAAACAGCCCCACCACTATCACCTGCCACTAACCACTTTTACCAATGTCATACACGAAACCGTGCTCGCGCAGCAATCTATCTTAACCACCCTGCTAAAGCTATTGATATACTCACCTCACTACAACAGCAAGCGGTAAAATACCGCCTTATTACTGACCAAAACCGCAACCATATTTGCTTTGCGCAGGCATACTGGTCAAAGGATGAGCGGCAATTAGCCTTAGAACACCTGGAGCAAGCGCTGCAGCTGGCATCTACAACAGGCTTTATCAGTAGTTTTTTAATGATGGGTAAATTGCTCATTGTTATGTTGAAGGCCCTTAAACAGGACTACCCTCTGGCAGAAAATGAACTTCAACGAGCGGATCGCCTGATTAAACTTGCCCAGCAGCAACGTAGTTTAAGCAAATCAATTACTATCACACTGGATGAAACATTAATTGGCGATATTCTGCAGCAAGCCGATATCCCTGAGTTAATAAAGTCCACCCCCTTAACCAAACGTGAGTGGCAGGTATTAAGCCTGATTCACAGTGGTTTAAGTAATGAACAAATTGCTGGACACCTGGAAGTAGCACCCAGTACCATCAAAACCCATATTCGTAGCCTTTACCAAAAGCTCAATGTTAACCACCGGCATGAAGCCATTGACCTAGCCAATAAAATGCTAAGAACCATTCAAGGGGATTAAACAAGGGGGACTACGCCCTTCACCTACGCCTATAAATTAAATCCCGGGGGAGGATGTTTTTGTTACCTTGATTCTTGATGATAAGGATATCTGTTAATTAATTTGGGATGAGCAAGGTAATTACAATGCGGAAGCATAATCAGGAATGGTGGCGTGGAGCCGTTATTTATCAGGTTTATCCACGCAGCTTTATGGATTCCAATCAGGATGGTATTGGTGACTTGCCTGGCATCACTGCCAAAATACCCTATATTGCCAGCCTAAATGTTGATGCTATTTGGCTGTCGCCGTTTTTTACCTCTCCAATGAAAGACTTTGGGTATGATGTCAGCAATTATCGCGATGTTGATCCTATTTTTGGCACCTTAGATAATTTTGATCAACTGATTGCAGCAGCCCATCAACACAATCTAAAAGTCATTATTGATCAAGTACTTAGTCATACATCAGACCAACATCCTTGGTTTAAAGAAAGTCGTAGCAGTAAAACAAACAGCAAAGCAGACTGGTATGTTTGGGCTGACCCTAAAGCTGATGGCTCCCCGCCTAATAACTGGTTATCTATTTTTGGTGGTTCAGCTTGGACGTGGGATAGCCGACGCCGGCAGTATTATCTGCACAATTTTCTAAGCAGTCAGCCAGACTTAAACTTTCATAACCCAAACGTCGTACAACAATTGCTGAATGATGTGGAGTTTTGGCTGAAACGAGGTGTTGATGGTTTTCGCCTGGATACCGCTAACTTTTACTTTCATGATGATAAACTGCGAGACAACCCACCCAGCAAAAAAATTGTGGATGGCAGCATTGGTGTTCGCCCAGATAACCCTTATGGCTATCAACAACATATTTACGATAAAACACGCCCTGAAAATCTTGAATTTTTACAAAAACTGCGTGCCCTGTTGGATCGTTATCCTGAAACGACAACCGTAGGTGAAATTGGTTGCGATCACTCATTAAAAACCATGGCGATGTACACGTCTCAGGGCAACAAACTCCATATGGCCTACTCCTTTGATTTGCTTACAGAACAAAGTAGTGCCGATTTTCTACAAACAACCATGGAAAATATGGAAGCTGCACTGGGCGATGGCTGGCCCTGCTGGTCCTTAGGTAATCATGATGTTGCTCGGGTTTTAAGTCGTTGGGGTAAAACAGAAGTAACGCCAGCACACGCAAAAGCCTATATGCACTTCCTCCTCACCCAGCGTGGCAGTATCTGTGTTTATCAAGGTGAAGAGTTAGGCCTTACTGAAGCAGAACTTGCCTTTGAAGAGTTACAAGATCCATACGGGATCACTTTCTGGCCAGAGTTTAAGGGACGTGACGGATGTCGTACACCTATGCCCTGGCAACATGATCAGCATAATGCTGGCTTTTCCGAGGTAAAACCCTGGCTACCAGTACCTCAAGAGCATTATCAGCACAGTGTTGACCAACAACAAACACAAACTGACTCCATTCTGAATGCCTATCGAGACTTCCTCGCTTGGCGAAAAACACAACCCGCTCTGGTAACAGGAAGTATTGATTATCTCACTGCACCAGAAGGAGTACTGTTGTATCAGCGCAGTCATGAAAACCAACAGCTGCTGGTGGCTATCAACTTAAATCAACAAGCAGTGACAATACCCTTAGCTAAAGTCACTGATGCTCATGTCGAAGTTCTACCAGCACCTCACTGCCTAGGTCAGCTTCAACATAACACACTTGAATTAGGTGCGTTTGAAACGCTCATCATGATGCTGAATTAATCGACAGTAGGAGTATAAAATGGCCAGTGTCAAGCTGTGCAATGTTTATAAACGCTATGGTGCAGCAGAAATCTCCAAAGATATTAATTTGGATATCCAAAGCGGGGAATTTGTGGTGTTTGTAGGCCCTTCTGGTTGTGGTAAATCAACCCTGTTGCGGATGATTGCCGGCCTGGAAGATATCAGTGAAGGAGATTTATTCATTGATGACACACGGGTGAATGATGTTCCCCCAAAAGACCGCTCTGTGGGTATGGTATTCCAATCTTATGCACTCTATCCCCATATGACCGTTGCAGAGAATATGGCATTTGGCCTCAAATTAGCAAAAGTCAATAAATCAACCATTAAGCAGCGTGTAGAAACTGCGGCTGATACCTTACAACTGTCCTCTTTACTCGAACGAAAACCCAAGGATCTATCAGGAGGTCAACGACAACGGGTAGCTATAGGACGTACTATCGTTCGTGAACCCAAAGTGTTGTTATTTGATGAGCCACTATCCAACTTAGATGCAGGGCTACGAGTTCAGATGCGGATTGAGATTGCCAAGCTCCATAAGCGTCTGCAGGCCACCATGATTTATGTCACGCATGACCAAGTTGAAGCTATGACGTTAGCGGATAAAATCGTTGTGTTAGATGCTGGGTTTGTTTCTCAAATAGGCCGCCCACTTGAACTTTACCATTATCCAGCCAATCAATTTGTGGCTGGTTTTATTGGTAGCCCACAAATGAATTTTTTTCCCTGCGCCATAGAACAAGTTCATCCAACCGCGGTGACAGCCCGACTTACCAATGGACGCCCCATTACGCTTGAGGTGGATGGCTCACAACTACAGCCAGACGAAACAGCAACTCTGGGCATTCGTCCAGAACATTTTGCTTTACCACATAATGCCAATGTCACTATAGATGGTTATGTTAATGTGGTTGAGCGGTTAGGTGATCACACACTGATATATGCAGATATGCCCGGCCTGTCAGACAATATTACGATTCGCGCTGATGGTAATACTAAAGTGTACGAAGGTGAAACGTACACCATTGGATTAGACGTCTCACGTTGTCATTTATTTCGAGCGGATGGCACAGCCTGTCGTCGATTAGTAAAAGAGCCAAGCCTTAATTTCTAGCCCCTCAACCAATGCCACTACCCTGTTTAATACTATTCTATTTGCACTCGATAATAAGACAGGGTAGTGTTTCCCCCTAGACACGCCTAGTGTATTTGTCGTATTTTTTTACAGTATAATTTTTATTTGAGTTATTATTCTAATATTTAACGCTACAATAATACCAAAATCAGTCAGATAGCCAATCTGGTACCACACATGCATAGTGTTCAGGGCCTTAGTAATGAACGGCTTGGAGATATTCATGGACTTGAAAGAAACACTAAAAGCCATGCGATTTAAATTATATCGTATGGACATGGCGTCTCAGCAGGATAACACATCAGAACTGAGTGGCGCGGAGCTGGTAGAAATATACGGTATCAGCCGATTTGAAACCTCCTGCACAATGCTTCAAGAAACCATCACCAAAAGCGATACGCTCTATTTCGTACGGGTTACCTAGTAAAGGTTAATTAACACGACGCTAACATCAAGCAGTAATTTTTTATTATTTATACCCTTCACTGTAAGTATAATTATTTTATCTATTTAGACTAAAGTCGTATTGACAAAAAATTACTTTACCTACTAATGACTGTATTTTTAAGATACCAGTCTAATAAATCTATCTTGGATTTTTATTAATCACCAACAGAGTAACTGTTAATCAACACTTTGTTTAAAAAAATCAGTAATGAGTCTCAAATCTGATTTGCAAATAACCATCTAAAACAACTAAAGTACCACCTTTACCCATTTTGTATACAAATGAGTTATACGATTTATTTATAGATTGAAAATGGTCATTAACACCTTACCATTTTTTTATGAGAGAATACGTAAAACTACTTAAATTCGATCTGCCAATTTTAGCTAGCATATAACTCACCTGTCGTCCAACCGCTTAGTTATCAGTAGCAAAATGTGCTTGGCTGTCACGATAGCAAAGCACATTTACTGCTATAGCACAGCTTAGTTAGTCAACTATTTCCAATTAAATTAAAATCCTGCAACCATCATGCAAATAACGTAAATTTCTGTTACCCATATCCAAAGCAAAAATTTTTTAGGGCGGGTTTGTTATTTACACGCGCTACTGAGTGCAATGTTACAATGGTTTGAGCTTTACTCTTTCTTACCTTAGGAGTTAAATGTGGAACACCCCCAGTTGATTGCGCTGCAAGAAAGCACTATCACTGCATACTACCAGCATGTTTATGGTACATTGACAGAATTTAACTATTCAATGTTGGATACACAGGAACGCCCATCCACCACTCCCATATGGCCTTACACCACTACGTCAGGCAACGCCATCCAACAACGTAAAGTAAAACTTATTCAGTGCATCACCAACATTACCCCTCACAATCCATTAGCCAGTGAAAAACAGCATCATGTCATCAGCTGTTTACAACGAGGACTGGCTATTGCAACAGCTCTTGTTGAACAATTTAGTACGGTTACCAAGCTTAAGCAATTACAAGAAGAAAATATACAAAGCCTACTACCTCCCGAAAAGCGTAATGAATTAACGACACTACATAGTCAAGCATCATACGTTGCCCTGCACTGTTTAGCCCATTATCTATTGCATCAACTTGCTTCTTCCAAATACGACTTTGAACAACGTTTACCTTCAATCAAACAACTGAAGCTTAATTCTCCACTGGATTCGGTAAAACATTTTTTGGCTTATTTAGCAGAAGTTATTAATTCCTATGCTAAAACAGATCAGTGCTTAACCGATGTTGTTGTGCAAGCAAGTAAGATATTAATTGGTACGCTGAGTACATTGTGTCCTACTCAAACACAAAACAACCCATTTTTTCATACTCATTACCATGTAGCGAAGGAAGATTTCTCCTGGACAATTTTTTTACCACCTCATCAGGCTTATCGTAAAAAATTACTACCTGTTAATTTTAAACAGTCTCACGAAGTTTTTGGTAATTTTATGGCTAAACAAGAAATCCAAAAACTGGCAAAAATACTCGTTTGTTATGACTTTAAACGGCAATTAAATCCATTTATAGCATTAGGTGGTGTACATTTTAACTTTATGCTTTCAGGAATACCTGGCTCAGGTAAAACAACTTTAATTCAATTTCTGGCAGGGTTGGTTAAGCATTATTGTGAAGTAGCAAACTACCCTTTTTATTTTGAGAATCTCGATATTAACT
The DNA here is from genome assembly GCF_018837975.1 of Zooshikella harenae. Lineage (GTDB taxonomy): Bacteria > Pseudomonadota > Gammaproteobacteria > Pseudomonadales > Zooshikellaceae > Zooshikella > Zooshikella harenae. The sequence goes on from NZ_JAGSOY010000062.1 coordinate 12,534, forward strand.
GCCTTCATCCTTACCAAGGACAATCTGCCGCCAATGCCAATCAATTTATTCAAAATGTACTCAATCCTTATACTATTGCCATTGGCTGTATAGACCAGGCAGATTTTTTAACCGGAAAACAAAGCCCTCATCAAACTGCACCAGGCCAACACGAAATTACCACAGCACTACTGGATACTCTTTGTGGCATCAGAGCCCATTCTAAAGGAAATTGTGTTTTTGCTTTAGTTTCCAACAACCCAGATAACCTCAACCCACAACTTAAACAATGTATCTCAACGCACCTGGAAACAGATAAGGTACAAAGCTCAGCCGACCTAACAAAATTACTTAATCATTCTCTGGGTGATATAGTGACAAAAGGCGAGGACACAAGACTAAACCCACGTTATCCATCCAGTAACGAGGACAAAAAAGAACAATCAAGTGCAGACTTAAAGCTCAGCGACCAACTACAAATGCTTTACCAAGAAACCATTACAGAAATTGGAGAGCTAAACACACTGAGCCAGTTTGGTTATTACTTGCACAAAATTCAGCAAACTTATCCGCAGTTTACGTATCGTATTATCAAGCAGATTATTGATGCGGTTAAAGCCTCTTGTTTTGATATTGCTCTACCCGATGAGTGGTTTGAAAACCCACTACTTTTTCTCCACAAACCTTATGAAGAAAAAGTCAATATGCTTGCTGAACTCAGGCGCCCATTTGATGCAAGCATACTATTACAAATAACCCACAGCTATGCTGAACGTATTTTAAAGCTGACATCCACCTCTGATTAACAACTAATATGTTCTGCGTTCTGAGTGTAACGTTTCTTTTGCAGGTTCATACTGAGCCGCTTCCACAGCATTTGGCTTTTGGGCAACAGCATAAATACATCGCATAGGAATTGCGATGCCCTCTCCTTGACGAGCATAAATCGATAAAGCATTGTCCGTCACCTGCTCAATAAACAATGCATGTTGATCTTCTGGCAGCCATTCATGGAGGGGTAATAACGCAAGGAGAAACCGTGAAAAATAATCTAGACTGGTATTAAAGGGAAACCAGGTTCGATCTTCTAATACAGAAACGGTTAAACCTTGATATTGACACAGCATTTGTAAACAACGTCGGTCTGCACTGGGAGGCATTGCTGTCAACGCAACAGATAACCCTTCCCAACGAGGATCTCCCATCAGTTGTTTAATCGGAAGATAAATAGCTTCGTTATAAGGCCAGTGCACAATAAAACACTGCCCTCCTGGTTTTAAAACACGTTCTATTTCAGCAAAAGCCTTATCCAAATCACCGACCCAGTGAAGTATGCTACACACTAATACCCAGTCTACTGATTGACTTTTGACTTCATGCAAATTTGTCACATCGGCTACGGCAAAACGTATATCTGAAGCATCATAGTTTTGTTTTGCATGACTAATCATATCTGTTGACCGGTCTACTGCTTGGACATAGCTTAACTCAAACTGCTGTACAACTTTGTTAATTAAGCTACCGTCTCCACAACCAATATCCAATACATGGTCATTTTGACTAAGATTACAGTAACGATGTAACCCTAAAAGGGCAGACTCGTGTTGTAACTGGTTGACCTGCCTATATTCTTCCGGATTCCAGCGTAATTTGGCCATGATTCCCCTATATAATCCTTACTCGTTATAGTTATTATTTGTTGTATACCCTTTGGGAATCAATTTTATACCCCTAGGATACAAGGGGTTTATTATCTGCGTTCTTGACTACCAAGGATACCAAACTACCCACTAAAAATCCTTCACTGTGGGTATATATTCTCGTGGCTGCTTTGCACACGAACTGAAGTAGTTCACATGAATCAACAAATATTACTCTAAATACATCGCATGTGGTAAAAACTACAATGTAAAAATATAGTCCAACGTTAGTAGCCAATGATAATATGTGTTGCTTGTTTTGAAAAAGGAAAACGAACCAGTCAGCTCAATACCATGTTGGTCTGTAAATAAAACACACTATGCCGTAGGGAGATACAAATAGATTATTTATTAATCAGATGTAAACCCTATTGATAGGCAAGACCTAGAAATACAACACATGCGGCGACTTGGAAAAACAAACGACTCTCTCGTATAATTCCACTTAACCAAAATTCATGCTTTATATGAAGTAGAAGCACTACTTGCAGTTTGTTAAAGTGCATAAGATAATTGATGCAATATTTATTCGTACAATTAGACAACAAGTCGTTACAAACCGATAAAGGCAAAATAACACACTTGTAATACAATAATCATGGAATAAATTTTATAGTACTTATATCTAATGCCCAAAACTTTTGTCTGTTGGATCACAGCAGATTTTTTTGTGCCTGATATTATATTTAAGTCTTACAGCGTTTGTGAGACAGTTCAATCAGTCCTATACTGGCTGATAATAAAAAAGTAGTCCATACTCTAGCTTGGACATCGGCTTGCCCTTGAGACCTTTGGTCTGTAAGCCTTTGGGGGCATCTGGCCTGGCAGGTTTAATCAGTACAACCTGACCAGTTATTTTAACCCTCTTCAAATGAAGCTTTGCAACACAAACTGATAAGGAGTTCATAATGACTGCTAAACTCGTTAAGTTAGGTGTCGTCGCTGCTGCGTTAACTATTATGGCTGGTTGTGCTACTAACAGTCGTGTTGATGCGCTGGAGCAAGACATTAATGAAGTAAAGGATCGCCTCAGCCGCGTTGAGCAAACTGCTGCTAGCGCTGATGCAAAAGCCGATCAAATCATGGAGAAGCTAGATCGCATGAGTGGCCATCAGTACATGAAATAATTTATGATACTGATGTGAAAAGGCCGCAGTTGCGGCCTTTTTTTTAAATAAATTTATATAATTCAACCTGTATTTTTAAATATGCATTAATACTATGTAATGAAAAATATACTTTTTCCTCTATTCATAAACAGCTATCTCAATTATTATTTTTGACAATACTAACCAGACAAGTAATTACAGCAACAATGATGCTCAAACTTTAGCTGGTGATAAGATACCCCTAATGGTTTGCAATAAGGGGTTGGAGAAAGGGTAAGGACAGCTAAGCACTCCTTCTCAAACTGTCTTTAACGACGAAGATAAACAACTCATATCCTACACAAGCGCATTTATTTCAAAACCCCACAGCTTGGGAAAACATTAGCTATTACTTGTGTAAGGTAAGCCTTAAAATAAATCCTTTACATATACCGAAGAAATCGAAACGCGCTGCGGTAAACCTGTTTCTTGCTGAATAACATCCAAAGCTACACTTCGGTTAATCGCAGTACTCGCTTCAGGCATCTTGTCTAACAAGTTACTTAGAACATACCGCGCAGGTTTACGAACAGTATCGGCTCGCTCAGATAACGGCTCATGTGCCTCAACATATATTTCACCATTCAAACGACCAATTTTATACGACTCATGAATAATCCGAACTGGTGTACCACGAGAAACCTGAGCAAATAATTGTTCGATATGATCTGGAAATAAACGAATACAGCCATGGCTAACCCGCATGCCTACACCATACTTTCGGTTTGTACCATGAATTAAATAGCTCCCCCCGTTACCTAATCGCAATGCAAATAGCCCTAAAGGATTATCCGGTCCAGCCGGGACAACGGCAGGAAGAATATCCCCTTTTTCGGCATGCTCCCGACGAATCGACGCAGGTGGCGTCCAAGAAGGATTTTCAATTTTTTGCATAATATTCGTCTTACCTTCTGGCGTTTGCCAACCACGACGGCCTATGCCTACAGGAAAAACAACCACAACATCTTCATTGGGAGGGTAATAGTAAAGGCGTAATTCTGCTAGGTTGATAATAATCCCTTCTCTTTTACCTGGTGGTAATACCATTTGCGTTGGCAGTGTCACTAAAACACCTTCACCAGGCAGCCAAGGATCAATATCTGGATTTGCTGCGCGAACGGTTAAAAAACCTAACCCTTCTCGTCGAGCAATTTCCATAAACGTATCCTCATACGCAGTACTCACTTGGCGTATATAGCCTACAACATTATCACCATTGGCAGGCAGAGGATAAACAGCAGCCCAACTTTGGCCGCAGCTAAGAATGATAATGCCACACCACAACCATGCGCGACATTTAGATACACTGTATCTAAATACTTTAACAAGCATACTTACTTCATTCATAAGAAGTTACTATAGATTAAATAAAGTCAATCAACCCGGAAAAAAATTAGCTACCTAATGTAGCAGCCAATTATCATACAGACAGAAAGAAAACGACATAAGTGTTCCTTCTTTTTTTGCTAAAAAAGTCACTTTATATAGCGCAATCAGTTAAACAATTTAAATTTGCAAAGGTTTATTGTCTTTTTTTAAAGCCTATTCAAGTATGCAGTTCACATTTATAACTATAATGTAGGCATAGAATATATACCTATAACGAAGGGTTACAGTCCCCCTTTGAACCCTAGGGATATAAAAGTGATACGTGAAGGGTATACAACCCCTCTGCTTAATGAGCACATAGGGACATAACTCATCAAGTAACGCCTTGACCGTCTCTCAACGAGACTAAACAGAGATAAGCAACAAGCTGTCACTTTCCCCCATTGAGGGTGTCGCAAAACTACTGCGCTTGCAAATACTGCGTTAAAAATCAGCTTAAAATGCTCATTTATTTGCTTTATTCGCCGATTTTGGTCTTGTCTTTGCTTCGCTCCTGAGCTTTTGCAACATCCTCATTTAACAAAAAAATTACTATTTTTAGAAGTGCCCTTAAAGCCAAATCGAAAAAATGTCGTTTCTGTTCTTCATAATAGCGCGGGATAGTCGACTTACACGCAAGCAAATGATTAATTTTTAACCACAAGAACATGGCAAAATTATTCATAATGATTATTTGATTATTTATTCAAATTCATGAATAACAACTGTTTTAAAATTAATGTTGGGATGGTCTATATATTTTTACCCTTTAACACCTCCCGCCGTGAGACCACTGATAATCCACTTCTGACAATATAAGAAGATCACCGTGATCGGTAAACCAGAAAGTACCGCCGCTGCAGCAAAATCGCCCCATAAATAATTTTGTTCATAGAGATACTGTTGAGCCCCTACAGCCAGCGTAAGCTGGTCAACATCTAGCAATAATACTGAGGCAATAGGATACTCAGCAATTGTGGTAATAAATGCCAAAATAAATACCACAGCTAGTATTGGAATACTTAAAGGCAGTAATATATAACGAAATGCTTGCCAGATTGTCGCACCATCAACAACAGCAGCCTCTTCAAGAGAAGCATCAATAGACTCAAAATACCCTTTGATTGTCCAAATATGCAGCGCCATCCCCCCTAACGAAGCGGTAATTACCGCACCATGAGAGTTAATTCCCAGCCAACTGATATGTTGACCTAATTGATCGAACAGTGCATAGATGGCAACCAACGATAATACGGGTGGAAACATTTGAAAGATCAGCATGGACTTAAGCATGATCCCTTTAAAGCGAAAACGCATACGTGCAAATGCATAAGCACTGGTGGTCGATAACATCAAAATCAATATCGCAGAAATCAATGCAATTTTTATTGAGTTCCACAACCAGGTTAATACGGGAAAAGGTGGCTGAATAACCGTACCATCAACTTGAGTATAAGGAAAACCTAACGCCAGAGACCAGTGTTCCAAAGATGGATTAACCGGTAATAAATGCCCAGTCGCAAAGTTACCTGTACGAAAAGAAATAGATAGCACCATCAATAATGGAAAAATAATTATTGCAAGAAAACCAATTAAACCTGCATGAGTCAGCCATACTCGGTACTTAACAGATGGAGGGTGAACCATCGCCATCGTTATATCTCCCTTATACCTTGACCTTGCTGAGGCGCAATTGCATAACAGCCAACGCACCCACCAGTAAAAAGATTAATGTTGCTATAGCCGCTGCCATACCAAAATTTTGCCCCGAATCCTGAAATGCCAATCGATAGGTATAACTCACCAATAAATCCGTAGTACCCGCAGGTGTCGTTGCCCCAATAATGTCTGGCCCCCCAGACGTTAATAAGGTTATCAGTACAAAATTATTAAAATTAAACGCAAATGACGCGATTAATAGCGGAGTTAAAGGCTTAATTATTTGAGGTAACGTAATACTGATTAGATTACGCCATGGTGATGCACCGTCAATCGCAGAGGCTTCATATAAATCTCCTGGGATAGCTTGTAATAACCCCATACATAACAACAGCATATAGGGATAACCCAACCAAGTGTTGACAATCAATATCATTGTTCGAGCCAACAAAGGATCGCTAAACCAATCAGGACGAACACCTAATAATGAACCTAATAAATAATTCACTTCACCTGCATTTTGATTAAATAACCCTTTAAACACTAAAATGGAAATAAAAGCAGGTACTGCATATGGTAAAATCAGCATCATGCGGTAAAAGCCTTTTCCTTTTAACAGATCCCACTGTAAAAGGTTGGCAAGGATAAGGCCCACCAACAAGGTAAAAATGACCGTACACAATGAAAATACAATGGTCCAAACAAAAATTTGTATAAAAGGTCCACTAATACTTGGGTCGAATAACACAGTAATATAGTTTTGCCACCCAACATAGGTTTTAAAACCTGGTGAAAATTTTACTCCCTGATTATTTTTATAAAACCCCGTTTGCCAATCAATACTGAGCACATCACCTGTTTTTTGATTTATTAATTGCTGCTGGTCATTTAATTGATAAAGCGGTGCAACAGCTGCAAAATGACGAAATCCAACCCACTGCAAGTGTTGACCATTTGGTAAACTCAACTTGATATTTTTAAGTTGTTTTTTATGCTGAATAATGGTTTTTATCGTTGCGGGTTCCTGGTCAGGCAATTCACTCACCAAGGTTAACGGTAGCGTCGTGTTTACGGGGTCTATGAGCGAGAAGTTTGAACTTAGATATGTCGTATTAGATTCATCATCTACCAAGGCAATAACAGCTGTTTTTTCACTCGTATTTTGTTGCTGGAAGAAAAGACGATATTTATATTTTTTATCGCTAACTTTATAAGTTTGTTGTAAGAAATACTGCTGCGCTTTAGGTAAATCCAATAAATGTTTTGCACTATAGTTAGTAAAACTTATACCTATTGTGTACAACAGAGGAAAAATGACAAAAATAACCATACCTGCAACAGCAGGAAATACATAGCGATGTGTATACGCTTCCTGCCGACAAAAGACAAAAGCAGCTGCACTCAACACAACTAAAAATAATCCGGCAAATGCTAGCTGCTGTTGCATGTACATGACAACGACAAGGTATAAACCAACCCCTACAACACTTAGGGGTAAAACCCGTTTTAGAAAACGAACGACAGAACTCAATTGAAGCCCGGTTAACATGATACTTCACCATGTTTATCCAGCAGCGAAACTGTTTGTTGGTATACCTTCACCTTTTCCTTTTGAGAGCATATCCTCCACACACAACACCTAAAGGCTAGGTATACCAAACTAAACAGTAACTACTAGAATTAATAAACAAATGTACCCAGCACTATGGGTATACGTTACTTGTTGCGTACAATACGTTTGGCCGCATCATCCAGAGCAGCTTTAACTGGCTGACGCCCTGATGTGATATTTTGTAATGCCGCTTTCATCGCAGCCCAAAATGCCCCCATTTCAGGCACGTTTGGCATGACTTCACCCGCTTGTGCATTATTAAATGTTGCAGCTATATTGGGATCTTTGCTTAGTTCTTCCATAAACTGTTTATTAGCAACGGCACCTAAGGGAACATCATCATTCACCTTTTTAAGTCCCTCAATTTTCAGCATATAATTTTCTAAAAACTCTACTGCCAATTCTTTATTTGGGCTTGCAGCATTAACTGTTGCCGCCAATACACCCACAAATGGTTTACCTACCTGGCCATTAATCTTGGGCAGTGGTGCTACGCCAAAGTCAATTCCACTTTTCTTAAGGTTGCTCCATGACCATGGACCATTAATCATCATTGCAACCTCACCTTTATTAAAAGCTGCATCCATGACACCATAATCAACGCCTTTAGGCATTACCTTCTCATCAATCATTTTTTTCAATAATGCCCCAGCTTGATAACCGCCTTTATTATTTACCCCAGTATCTTTTACGTCATAGTCACCAGAGGGTGTTTTCTTAAATGTATAGGCACCATAGCCTGCAAATAATCCCCAGGTAAAATACGTATTATTATAATCCCATAAAATGGCTTTTTTATTTTTTTTGGCAAGCTGACCACTTAAAGAAAAAATTTCATCCACTGTTTTTGGCGGCTGTTTAATAATTGCTTTATTGTAAATTAAACCTACAGCTTCCATTGCGATTGGATAACCGTAGACTTTTCCATCCACCGTCACGGCATCCCAGCTAAAATCAACAATACCGGATTTAATCGACTTACTGGGAGAAAGTGGTGCAATGAGTCCACTTTTTGCCCATTCACCTAACCGGTCATGAGCCCAAATAAAAATATCAGGACCATTTCCTGTAGCTGCAGCCTGTTGAAATTTATCCGTGGCTTTATCAGGATGAGCTACCTTTACCGAAATACCAGTTTCCTTAGCAAAGCGGTCACCAACAGCTTGTAAGCCGTTATACCCTTTATCACCGTTAATCCAAATAGTTAACTCACCTTCTGCAATTGCAGCTAATGCAGTTGTACTGACACATTGTGATATGAGAAAGCTTGAAGCCAGTAATGTTATTGTTTTTTTCATAAACGACATCCTATTAACAGCCTATCCCTTCGTGAATCATTCATAAACTGTTTCACCCTGGGCATACTTCGTGATTATCCCTGTTTCTTAACCGACAACACTCTAATTAGTTGCTGTATCCTTCTTTACTTGATCCTGCCTGATACATTTAAACTTCGCATCCCCCTTCATGCTTTTTAGGGGGGCGTAGTTTTCTGGCTGAGTTTATTGCTTCGGTTGAATACGCTCTAGCAAAAACGTGCGTATACCTTGCACACCAGCTCGTTCCCCTTCTTCAACTAAACGCAGGGCTTTAGCCATATCCCCTTTAGCAAGTGCCTGTTCGATCGCTTGTTGGTAATAGTGCTGTGTTTCGGGAAGTGCAGGTTTACTAGCAGGTGCAGATGCTGCCGACGGATAGACAACCGCAGGTGGTACATAGTCAGCACGTTCGCCAAACGATTTACGTTCCTGCTCCATCCGCAACTGCAAAACCCCTACTGCTGAATGTTTAGCGACAGGGTCAGGAATGGCTGGAGGCTGATTATGTCGTGCTAATGCATAGGCTTTGGCGGGATGTAATAAGGTGGTCGCTCCCTGCCTGTCCGACTTTGTTGTATATATCACCATATAGGTTTCATTCAGTGGATTACCGGGCAAACTGCGATCCACCCGAAACTGTCCATCAAGACTATCCCCTTTAAACCCTCTTGCAGGCCGATATTGAAAATCATTACCTCGCAATAATCGAGTGACCCGAAATTGACTATCCATTAACATGACCACAGGTTTAAATACTGTTTTTCCTGCAATACTGTAGAGTGTAATCGTTAGTGAATTAGCATGTTCAGGCAGCTTATAAGCCGCAAAAAAACTTTTTCCTGAGTCGAATTGATAGCTGGAAGATTCAAGATTAATCTCAACTTTCTGCTGTTGTCCTGGCTTAATTGATTGAAAAGGTAAATCTGCTAAGTGTTGGCAACAAACAGACGACGTTTCCAGCCCTTTATCAGCTGCTTGTCGGCTGACCGTCGATGCGTGAGGCCATGTACCTGTCCAATTGGTAATATCTGCATGTCCAGTGGATATAAATGCCAGCACAAAAACAACCGAAAAATACCGGAGAAATCGGTAATACACTGTTTGGTACATAAGAAGAAGTCCTAGCCTTGGGGAGGGTTAAGGCCACTTATAAGTGGCCTGATGTATACCCTGCTTAGTGGATGTAATATTAAGTTAGCGAATTGGCTTTATTAATTACCACCACGCTTCTACTTGCACGCCAAAGGTTAAACCGTCGTCTTCTCCAGCCTCAATCGCTTCACTGGCGGCATTATAATCATCACCATCCCAGCGAGCGTAAGTAGCAAAAGCTCTGATAACCGGTCTTGCCCAAAAGCTCCTGCCAGCAGACCATTGTTGTGCTAACGTCACTTTGGTGAGATCAACCGTCTCTGCCCCACTGGCTTGAGGCTTAACACGGTCATAACCCACCTCTAAAGCGGTACTCATTACATCATTCCACTTATAGACAGGTCTAATTCCCGCTGACATCCATGTTTGTCCCTGATTGTTGTCTAAATCTTTTTTCTCATAAATGCCCACATACATCCCTTCCAGATTTTCTGACAGTTCAACAACCCCCTGATTGACGATGCGGAACATTTTACCATCTACTGCCCGACTACCATTGTGGCCAGTTCCAACCATACCATCGGTAGCATATTGCAGTGCTAGTTTGTTGTAGCCACCAAACCAATTACTCTGTGTATGCTGTATAGTGAACAGGTAACCTTTTTCATCATCAAAATCTTTATCATCCTGTTCAGTATTTAAATTGGCTCGACCATAATCCAAACCCAGCTCCAGTTTACCATTCTCATTAACAGACAAGTCAGATAAACGAAAGTCAAAGGTATCATTGGCTACATTCGTTCCTGATGAACCACCTTTTGCTTGATAATCTTCATCGGTATTACGCAGCCATGCTAAAGATAACTTACCAAACCCTACATCAATATTTTCGATACCAGCACCAGGGCCAGATACATCCCAATAGTAATAATCATTAATATGCACATCATGTCGTTGGTAATAACGCTTACCTGCCCAAATATTTGCGCCAGGAAAACTTTCAAGGACATTTTCACCAATGACGTACATTTGTCTTAATGACGAAGTAGCACCATCACCGTTCAGTTCTTCCCAGTCATTTTCCTGATCAGAAACATAAGCGATCATAGAGTCAACATAGAAACGTTTCCCCCCTTCATTAAAGAGTTCTTGTCCTAGCTGTATTTCTGCATAAGTCTCACACTCGTTGCCTAATCGATACTTAGCGCCTGCACCTCTCGCCTTGAAGCAAGCTTGGTCACCCCCGCCTTGAGTACCGCCAATACCTGACCGTAAATAGCCATGGAAATCTACAGCAGATACAGGGGAAGAAAACAAGCTAGGTAAACAACAGATGAGGGTAATATAAGGAAGGTTATGTTTTATTTTTTGCCATCTACCACGATTTCTATTTTTATTATCTCGACGCATAATCTAACACCTCTATGCGCATGGGCCATTAAAAATGGACCTACATGCTTTTCACTGCTTTAGTCACAAACTAGATGGTGAAAAATTATGTGTCAAAAAACATCCTCCCCCCTGGATAAAATCCAGGGCGTAGTCGCAAGGGGGAGAATTGTTTAGCTTTAGACGTAGGGTCTACACGTGATAGGAGAGATCACATACCAAGGTCATTTGGTACACAACTAAGACCTAGAGGAACAAGTGAAGTTCAATCTCAACAGAAAAAACTTAAAAAAGTGTTCGTCACTTGTTTTTCTTGCAAATGAGTTATCATTTATTTTTAGCGCTAATAGTAAAGCGCTTACGTGAAAGTAATCCAGCCAATCCAATCAAGCCTAAACCAAATGTACTGGGCGCTGCGACCTTAATGATAGAAATCCCATCGATTAGAAAGAAACTATCAAAGCCACCAAAATTTTGCAGTGCAATAGCACCATCCTCATCACCCGTAAACTCATAACTAAATGTCTGCCAAGAACCAATCCCATCAACTAAACTGGCAATAGTTTCACCAGTATGAGGCCATTCTGGATGCAACTGAAAGCTTCCAGAGGCTCCATCGGCAACTAAATACTGAAACTCAATTTTATCCCCTTTACGCCACTGAACATCAGTCCAAATTAATGCAGCACCTGTGGGTATAGCCGCAAAATAATCGCCAGATGCAGCTGTATATACTCGTCCTGAACGATCAGTATACGCCTTAACAATTGAAGGCTCTCCCATACCTAGTTCAAAAAAACGATCACCCAGATCACCATCTTCAAAATCATCATTGATTAATGATGCCTGAATATTACTCATCCATCCCATAGTCATTACACAGACTAATAGGGCTTGCATTAGCTTTAACATAGCCTCTCCAGTGCAATTAGCACGAATGTACTCAACAAAAATGTACCAGAAAAATACATTGTAAGAAAAAGACAGCCTCTGTAGTGTAAAAAAACAATAAATTTTGCATGAGTTAACAGTCAACAAGTGAACAGGAGCATATATGTCCACAGTGAAGGGTATACATCAAAAGAAAGGTATAACAAATGACATAGGAGGGATAATTGCGCTGACATGCTCTCAGCTCAATTACAATCACATAAAATGTAAAGCTGAACGGTCATAAGTAGGAAGAAGGACTAGCCAGCAAAGAGCAATACTAACCCTACAATTAATACGAGCCCCATTACAAACCATAGGATACCCGCCGTCAACGCGGCGGCAAAAGCTTGTAAAATAGTGAATGTCCAGGCAATCCACTCACTTGAAGACTTATCCGATAAAATAGCTGAGCTTGACTTATCGAGTGCAAGTATATCTGTTAACAAATTATAATTCTGCACTTGTTGGCTTGAGTGAGTGCTACTAAATTGTTTAGCCTTAATAGCAGCAATATTCTCAATCCATTGATTAGGTAACGTAAGTTGATCCGCTGACACCAACACCAACATGTCAGCCATCAGTTCGAGATACTGGCCACCCGGGTGTAAAAAATTTCCCAGGTACATAAAATCTGAGGCAGGTAATACATCGGCAGGTCCATCATAGTCAACAAACAATTTAATCAGAATACGCCCATCATACTCTGCCAACATCATACAGGGTAACTCCCGTCCCCCCCAATTTAGCATTGCAGGACAAGGGAAACGCTTATCTAATAGTTGCTCGTAGTGAGGGGGAATAGCCGGATCACGAGGCATAATATTAAGGGGTTGCTCAAAAAGTACATCCAGGGAAAATAGCGGAAAGCTATGACAAAAACCAAAACTGGCATCATCAATAGCTAAACAACGAGCCATTGCTCGAGCTTCATAGTTCAACAACTCTGTAGCTACTGCAGGATTAAGACTAAAATAATGAAACACATTCTCATCTGAGATCATCCAATACCCCAGATTTTGATTGGGTAAACGTTCACACAGCAGTTCTATACTCGGAAAGTCTGCATCAATATTATCTGGGTCGTCAGGCCAATCAGACACTAACTGCCAATAAAAACGGCTTCCCGAGATAAAGGGCTGCCACAGTGGCAGGAATTTTTCATCTGTCCGTTGGGTGAATGAATCAAATGGCTCCATATACCTGAGCGCCTTTTAACTCATTTTAAATTCATCGGGTTTAAATTCATTCTCTCCCCTCGTTTTTCTACTGTCACTGCTTTAAGTTTAACTGGTTAATGATTGTTTACCTACTTAAAGCAGGAAAAAGTTCGTCAAGAACGTGACTACCGATAATTTTTTTCAAAATCTGCGCGTCAATAACCAGTTAAGTCTAGGGAAAAGTGATTACAAAAACTAATCATTATGAGCATTATAGCATTTATAACTTTTCCCCATTTAAAACAACACCTCAACAACGACACCAAGACCATTTTTTACACTTTTATTTTTTTCAAAAAAACAAACATGCTTTAAAAGCAACCGCTCAAAATTAAAATATTAAAACTTAATGCCACTAAAAAATACTGGACGTGACATCATGATTTTTTATAGTCACGCCCAATATTATAAATGAATAGATATTCAGTATGGAGGCAATAGTCTTTTCATCAATCCTTCTTTTATTTTAGGTACTTTTCAGTAATTTTATCCATTAAAGCTTTATCAGCTTTTACCGATTCAAGCGCTTTTTGATGGGCTTCAACAACACTATCATCAATGCTTTTATTAAATGCAAAGTAATGCTGACCTAGCTTTGTACTATAAACAAAATCAAAATCAGCAGGACTCAGTCCTTCCTTTTTCAATAACCATTTTGCTACGGTTCCATTATAAGAAACAGCATCAACTTTGCCACCCTGTAACTTTTTGACCATTGCATAAAAATTTGTTGAATGCGAAAGGTTAGATTTTTTAACACCTGCATTTGCTAATACTTGTTCACCAATATCATCACGAATTACAGCATATTTATATTTACCAAAGTCAGTATCTGACTCAATTTTCACACCTTTGGGATTACCTTTTCGCACCATAATATCATTAGTGGCATCTGTTAAAGGTCCTACCCATTTAAATATTTTTTCCCGCTCAGGCGTCCGCGTCGTTGAAAATAAAATATTCATACTACCATCTTCTTGAGTAGTACGATAACCTCTCACCCATGGTTGTAGTTTAATATCTCTATAACTATTTTTACTGCCCATTTTTTTGAACATTTCAACCAAAACATCCGTATTGATACCTGTGGGGTTACCATCATTCCCTTTAAAGTTAAATGGAGGAAACTCTTCAGTAATATAGTTAACTCCTTGCGTTGGATCTGCCCAGGAGTTGACTCCAAACACTAATAATAAAGCCAAAAATAAAATGCGCATAACTTATTACCCTTTTACATTCACTACTATACGTAGTAGATAGACTAGCAGGGTATTTTCAAATGCCACGATAAAAAAGGATTAACTTTATTATCCAATCATATAAA
>NZ_JAGSOY010000063.1 GCF_018837975.1 Zooshikella harenae
CAGTTGTTGACCGAGTGTTGTACTCACTAAACTGACTTGTTTGATAAAATCCTGATCACCTGGATTACCAGAAGGCATACAGTAATGTGGTGTTAAGCTTATTGTTTTACTATATGTATATTGCCTTCTTGAACTATCGACTACGGTGAGTGTGACCTTATAGGGACCATCTTCCTTATATTGATGCTTTATTAATGCAGATGAATTAGTTTGAATTTGTGTAGCGCCATCACCAAAATCCCACTGCCACTCCTCAAAAGAAGAACCATTGACACGTCCCCACTGGTGACTCAAATTAGTAAAGGTAACTTCACGATAAGAGACACTATAGTCAAACAAAGCATGGCTACCAGTATTACTCAGCACGTAAACATCTACTTTAGCAAAAGCAGACATAATTTCTTTTTCAAGCTGTTCGATTGTTTTTCCTGCTAACGCTGTATCTGCAACATCCAAGTTTTTTGCTTGATCTAACACACACTGTGCTGCTTCAGTAAAACTCGGATAGTCACCCCAGCAATAAACTGCTGCACGAGCAAATAATTCAAATCCTTCTAACGGTGTCCACTCATCATTGTCATTAACAAGGTGATAAAATGCTTTATTAAAAACACCTGCTGAATAATGCCCATTTTGTTGCCAATAATGATGCTTCGCACTATCAATCGACTTACCATCTTGAGACGGTTTTTCAAAATAACGAGCTGCTTCACCTTGTTTAAATGATTCTTTATTGAATAACCAGTCGTTCAACTTCGTATTTTGTGTTTTCCCTAATAAATACTCTGCAGCTTCTCCGGCAATATCTGCGAATGACTCACTGATACCAAATGAATGACCGGCATCTCCCTTAAGTCTTGAATATGTTTCAAGAAAACCATGTGCCAATTCATGCGTAACAGAGTCTAACGAAACTAAAGGATAAAAATATTTATCACCATCTCCCAGGTTAATATACTCTCCATCCCAAAACCCATCATCTAAACCAGAACCTGAGTGTACACGAATCTTTACGGGTTTCTTTGTACCCCCTCTCTTACCAAGTGGACCATTGTATATAAAGGATAACTGGTCAAATAATTGATATGCGACCTGACCATGAAACTGAGCATCATTTTTAACCCCATAAGCTCCGTTAACCAGACTCTCATTGTGTTGGCCTGACATAGAACAGGTATAACGATATGGTACAGTAACGGCATTATCTTGGCTTGCATCCAGGGTTTGTACATTGTCATAATCCATTGTACAAGTGCTTACCCCATCAAAGTTAACTAAAAAAGTGTTTGCTTCTAATGCCGTATCAGTGTGACTCAAGGTAAATGGTTGACTATACTGACGGTAACCAACTTTCTGATTCCCTCCCGAACCACTACCAGCAATACGCATACTTTCGTATTTAATAAGGTTTCGACTAGCAATAACTGTTTGGGTATAAGGATCTATAAAAAGTTTTGCTCTAATTGGCTTAATAACAGAAGGAGAACGCGCTAAAAATTCAATTTTATAGCTGTAATACGCCTTGTTATTTAAAGCAATATAAATAACTGGTTTAGCAGTATAGTGAGTTAGTTGCCAGTCACTTACTGACTGTTGTCCCTTCAAATAGTTTTCAATAAGCCATAATTGTACTTTTTCTATAGAAAACTCAGTAGGCTGTATAATCGATGGAATATCCCTTTCAATCTTTTTAAATAGATTTTGATAAAAAACCTTACGGTTACCCTGGTCGTCACCTTTGGTAATAATTAAACCAGCACCCTCAATCTCTATTCCCTTGAATATTTGTTGGTAATACTTATATTGATCACTTTGCGGAAAGTGATTATTTTTTATTACTTTAAGTGCAATTTTATTTTTTGACTTTTCGATAGAATAGTTCAGAAATGCAGATCGGTTAGTTTTGTCTAAAAAATATAATCGACCATTAGCAATACTATATGTACTCTCTTCTAATGGTTCTAGTCTTTCTGCAGATATACTATTGAAAGATAACAGCAAAAGAGTCATCAAAAAAAGTAGATGATCCCTCATTAAAGCCCCCTGTATTAGCCTTTATACTATTAGACTCTTCTTTTTTCCGTATTTATATTTTTTTATCAAAGCCACGCTACCCTATCCCTTTATTTATTTCAAGCATTTTCCAAGCAGAAAGCTATAGACTTTAGTCTATTTTTTTAGCACTTCCTTATATATTCTAATGGGTTAGCAAATCATTATTGACTCATATCAACTACCTATATTAATCATCTAGATTTCAACCATTTTTTATAGCTCTATTTTTTTTTAGCAATTCGCGCTTTCAGATATAATATGCCTGATACTTAACTTCCGTTAAAATATGCTGAACAATTAAACTATTTAATGGCCAATAAAATATTAGCTATCAAGCTCTCGCTGAGAAAAGTATTATTCTAAACACCTCATCTCCAATGACACACTTAACCGCACCCTCACTAAAGCAGATAACGGAAACTACCACCAAAATGCACGTATTATTCCTAAAGTCATCCAAAATGAAGTCTTTAGGAACGTTCGCAAAACGAAATGGTCATAGGTTAACTACATAACCAAGTATTTAACAAAACTAAAATCATCCTGATATACACTAGGTCAATCACAAAAACACTCACTAAGATGAGTATTGCTCAAAGTATACTCACCGCGAAGGATTTTTTGAGGGCTAGTCTGGTCTGTTAAGACCAGCACTAACTGGATGGGTATATTCAAGTGATGGAAGTCAAGAACACAGACAACAACCCCCTTTGCACCCTAAAGGGATAAAAAAGATTCGTGAAGGGTATAAGTTAACTCATACCGGCTTAGCTATAATGTCACAAACTGATGATAAAGAAAGATGGTGGAAAACCACTCATCTTGAAGAAAATCAGGGTCAAACCTGGAACTTTGGTTGTTTAGAGTTGAATATTTTACGTCTGATGCATGAATGGCAAGTACGCTTTAATCACACAAATGTAGCTCTAGAAGAAGAGCAAGATCATGTTACTACAAAGTTTGAAAATCAGAACCTAACTCGTTTCAAAGCACTTAAGCGATTTGTAGTTGCTCGAACACAAAGTCAAATAATAATAACCCCAGTGTTACCTGACCGTAATATTGTTGTCAAACCATTTGACCGAATTATGTTATTACCAGACGAACATGTCACATTGTACATCAGCATCGTGCTGTGGTTTCGTATTTGCACTGGTCATAATAGAGTATTACTCTGTCAAATTCCCATAAGAGCCCTTTCTGATACATGGTTTGGTCCAAACACACAACTTGGACAATTATGTTACGCCAGTAAAACGCGGGCAGTAATTAATAAGAACCTTATTTCAATAAAACCCTATCGTGCTATTATTCCTGTCACCATTGTGAATAATCAGTCTCACATGTTATCCATCGAGAAAATTAATATCCCAGCGCCTACATTAGAGTTAAGGCAAAATCAAGAAGGATTGCTTTGGACTACAGGTATAACGTTAATCCAAACAAAATCAAAAAGTGAAATAAAGCTTGCCGACCCTAAAAATGAATACTCGACACGCTTTTCCCAATGGGAGTTAATCAATGCCGCAGAAACTCCTTTAGAGGAAGGCTTAATATCCAAAGCCTACAATGTCTTTTTTTCATAAGGACTAAAAAGATAAAATATGGAAACATTGCAACGTTTAACATTTAACCAAATTGCCTTCAGCATTATTATTGTTATTATTGGTTTTTTCTTGGCTAAAATTGCATCTAAGGCGATAGTCAAACTAGGTAAAGACAAACTTACTCAACATCAAACGTTGATATTCCAACGTATAAGCTATTACCTCATTATTTTACTTTTTCTGGTAACAGCACTGCAACAAATCAATGTTGACCTTGGTGTTATCATCGGGGCAGCAGGCATACTGACTGTTGCAATTGGTTTCGCATCACAAACTTCTGCCTCAAACGTAATCAGTGGACTATTTTTAATTGGAGAAAAACCATTTAGCGTTGGTGATACAATTAAGGTTGGCTCAACTGTAGGTGAAGTATTATCTATTGACCTGCTGTCAGTTAAACTTCGTACCTTTGACAATCTATTTGTTAGAATTCCCAATGAAACAATTATAAAGTCAGAAGTCACAACACTTACCCGGTTTCCTTTGCGACGATTTGATTTAGCCATTGGCGTTGCTTACAAAGAAAACCTGGAGAAAGTTAGGACAACTTTATTAAAAGTAGCAGAAGATTATAACCTATGTTTAGAAGACCCAGAACCTCTATTTATGCTATTAGGCTTTGGTGACTCATCGATTAATATTCAATTCTCAGTTTGGACTCAACGTGAGAACCTACTAGAGTTAAAAAATGGTATTATAGAACGCGTTAAAAAAGCCTTTGATGAAAATGGTATTGAAATACCCTTCCCTCATCTTTCACTTTATACTGGATCACAAACCCAACCCTATCCAATCCAGCATATTACTAAACAGGCCAAAATTTAAAATCGCTTACTACTTGAAAGCGCTTATAAAAAACTATGTGTACATATCAAAAGACCAGCAAATTTCCTCCGAACACGCCGTAAATCCATCCCTGGAGGCTTGACTGCCGCGTCCTTGCGGCAGACAGTTCGGTTGAAATCAGCAAGTCTTTTTCACTTCCTGCCACGATGTCAGTAATTACAAACTATTTTTTATACACATTACAAATCGATCCTCTACATTTCTAAGCTACCTATGCGGCAGTAAACGACTATTATCGTACCAATTCCTAACACTGTATTTTCTAAGCTACCTATGCGGCAGTAAACTAGAGATTTTTATAACTAAGCCAAGTTTTTAAGGAGCTGACTGACTGTTCGTGCAAAAATACCCTTTTTGTAGCCTATCTTATAACATATTGATTTTATTATGGTTATTTATTGACTTAAAAAAAGGGTTCATCACACATAGCTACGGTAGAATACCAAACACTCCTGCTTTCATGAAGCTGACTATAAACCTTCATAATGACTAATAAGTTTTATTTACTTTCCCGTAAATCTCTCTATGTAGAGCTATCAGCATATAACAATGTTTGCAGCTTGGTGGTGGATTGTTTATGAAGCCGATGCAGGGAGCATCGGTAGCGACAGAGGCCAAGGACGGCCTTCTGGCGTGGCGGAATAAATGATCCGACGCCAAGCATGAATATTACTGTTCGCCTCTCCCCCTCAAGTTAAATTATGATGTTAACCCAAAATATAATATAGGCTTCATTTAACACATATAGTTTATTCCATAATACAAATGCAAATGCTTTTGCAAGTTGCGCGTTCTTTACGCCTGTCCTTTAGCCGTAACAAAAAATATAAAAACATCAAAAACAATAAAAAAAACCAAAAAATAACAACAGGAAATAAGCATGTCAAAATCATTTCCAACCCACCTCTACTGCAAAATTTTTCTTACTGATAGCACATTATTACTATGCACTATTTTTAGTCTTTTATATATTAACTGCAGTATCGCTTCCAGCCAACCATCAACCAAAGATATATTGCCAATAGTAACTCACACAACTTCTCATTTAACTACTCACTTAACGAGCAATAAGATAGTGGATCCTTTTGACCAGTTTAACCATACCAATGTAGGAAAAGTTTTACGATTACAGCAACAGTTAAATCTCGATATTCCAATGAGTAAAGCCAACTTCTGGGGCACACATAATAGTTACAACACTAAAGCCTGGCAATATCCAGCGCCAAACCAAAATCTCCATATCAATGAACAACTCAGAATGGGTGCTCAATTTCTTGAACTTGATGTCCATTATATGCGTTTTTTTGCCTGGGAAGATTTTGATACTTATGTTTGCCATGGCACAGGGCCAGATTTACACCTTGGCTGTGTTTTAGGTGCACAACGTCTTGAAGATGCACTTTTACAAGTAAAATATTTTATCGAAAATCCAGCTTATAAAGACCAGGTTTTAATTATCTATCTTGAAGATAAAGCTTATAAAGGTGGTCATAACGATATTTATCATGAACTGAAGAACGTGTTAGGAAGCTATATTTATCCCAGTGGCGGGTGTAAACCTATTCCCGATATGTTAACCCCCAGACAACTATTAGATGCAGGTAAACGGATTATTGTACAAAAAGATAATGGTTGCGCTACAGATGAAAAACTTAAATCAATAGTGTTTTCCAGCCTGGGAAGTATTAAACGTAAATTCGAACAACGGGCAGGATGTATTAAATGTACCAATTACACTGCACCGCAAATCGCACAAATGGTTGAAGGAACTGACAAAATCCAGCCACACGCAAATATTATTGCATTAGATTTAATTCATACTCAAACAGCAGATATACCAGGATTAGCATGGAGTTGGCACTACCCTTCAGATGAACCTAAAAGTACATCGTCAACATTAGATTGCGCTGTACAAACTAATACCCCTAATCCTTTTTATCAAGGTGGTGCATGGCAAGCAAGTCATTGCAGCGAATATCATTATGCAGCCTGTCAAAATAAGATATCTGGAACATGGGCTATAAGTTATGAAAAAACGTTTTTTAACTCAGCTCAAACATTATGTCAGCAAACATTTGGCAAAAACTATCATTTTTCTGTCCCCACCAATGCTCAGGAAAATTTAAAGCTTACTAAATTAAGACAACATAATAAAAATATATGGATTAATCTATCTGATTCAGCTCAAGAGGGGTACTGGGTTATACAAGATAATAGAGTTTCTTCAAACCGTAATAGTCAATAGTTATTTCATCAGGTAGACTCCTACCAAGGTTAAACTTGTTTTATAAGCATTTTGGCAGGAATTTACCGCTTTGAGTTTAACCTTTATAGCCCATTGTGAAAGGAATACCACTCTATCCCTTAACAATGACGGTAGGAATATTATAAAAATCAGGAAGATATAAAATGAAAAATACACTTTATGCTGTCTTGTTTGCCAGCTTTTCACCTTTCGTACTTGCTGATAGTCAAGCCATCGAACTCGGAGATCCCGAGCCAGCAATGACTGATGCATCAATGGAAGTGAATTCAGAAGTATTTTATGAGGAAGCAATGGCAGACAGAATTACAATAGCGTCTGACCGAATTACAATATTTGCATCCAAATCTACCCGAGGAAGAACCGTTAGCATTCCTCAATTTAGAATTGATGAATTATGTGGCGACATTGATGGTTGCCAATTACGTATGGCTATGTATAACTGGGATGGTAAAGGACGTACCGCATCAAGATCCAATTTATTTTACTATAACAAGACTAATCGTGCCTGGCGTGCGGAAAATGGTGATAAGCAAGGTACTGACTTCAATGGTAAAACCGAACATATAATGCAGTCTTGGTCATGTTATTTTACTGATGGTACTTACCGTAACTGGAAGAATACTGGTGACTCAGCAATTGGGTTCAGCTTGTTATCTTGGAATCAGTATAACGCAGATTGTCGTTTAACAATTATTGATTAACTTAAAGTCCACTAAACATTTTATAATAAACCATAGAGGCTATCTTTTTAGCCTCTTTTTCATTTCTTTCTGTACCACTTCATATTTAACAGTAGAGAATTTCAGCCCTTTGCTGAAGGCTATAAAAACCCCTGGTTTCATTTAGCCTCAAATCAAGCCTATCAACATTTTTTCCAACAGATCGGCTTTAAAGTAGCAAAAAGCCAAATAGTTACCACAACAACAGAGATTACATGTCCTGAGCAAATAGGGAATGCATTTATGTCAAGCCTTCTTTGCACAAAACAATTACTCATGCCACTTACCCAAGGATTATAAAAAGCGTTTCAAAAAACGTTTTAGTCGTATTACTGAGCAAAACCAGATAGATCAACTGAATTATAATCGACTGATAATAAGCCTATTTTTGTAATACTGATACCCATAACGAAGGGTATATTCGTTATGGGTCATTTGCTTTTTTCTTTGCCACTAAAAATGAATCATACCCACCCTTGGTGTTTGAATACTTTTTCCATAAAAGAGACAGGCATATTCCCTACACTTAAGAAGGCTTCATGAAATGCCTGGTCTATGTGTAGAGTTGAATCCAAGTGTTGGTGTTTGTTGACAAACGCTTCTTTTAATGCCCACACCAGCTTGTTACCAGTGAGATAACTTAAAGGGTAACCTCGCTCCATCGAGTACCAATTTAACTCTGCTTGCACCCGACCACTGGTAAAGCCTGTCACTTTTTGCAATAACTCTCCCGCCATAGCGAAAACATCTTCACCCTGGTAACTCAAAGGAATGCCTACATCTAAATATTTTTTATCCCCTGTCATAAAGAACAAATCAATAGCCACTCGTGCACCAATACGGCAAATATCGTGTTTTGCAATAAAACGTGCTTCATCAGTCAGCTCTCCCATGTAGCCTATATCCAACATATAGTCCTCTAACATGGTCGTCCAACCTTCTGCTTGATCCCCCGTAAACATAATTCGTCGCATTTTTCGTGAGTGTGTTGTACTGGTTGCTAACTGTAAATGATGGCCAGGTATTCCTTCATGAATCATCATCACAGGAATACCAAGTAGTGTGTGTTCATCCAGCAAGTCATCCCGTAAAGTCAAATGAATCAAACTAGTACGGGTACCTTCACGTAGGGGTAATGGTGAACGCATAGCGCCTGCCGGAATAACAGGTTCTAAAAATTTAGGCGTTTGCTCTATCAGCATTTGCTGATCATCAAAAATAGGAAACAACTTTCGTTCATCAATGAACTTAATTATTTTAGCACTTTCCTCCCGGTAAAAATCGATGACTTTATCGACTGACTGTCCCTGTAAATTAACTTGAAAACGCTTATTTAAAAAGTCATGCAATTGTTCTGAGGTGCTATCCTCTGGCAATTGATATTTTTGGTTTAATTTTACCGTTAATGACGCTATTTGCTGCCTGGTTTCTTTCAAAAAATCCACTGCAATTTTATGCAATTCATCAAAAGAAAGATTAATACCTCTATTTTTAACCACCTGCTCAGCATCATCCACTGACAACGCAAACTGATCTGTCGTTTCTAATGCTTCAAGCTTATCTTTATAACCCTCTAACGCTTCTGCTGCTGTTCGAAGGTTTTGCTGTAAACGATGCAGATCGGCATATTCATGCTCTACAGCCCACACTTCAATAGCAGAAAACAATGTTGGCAATGAATCGACCATCTCCAAATCGACTTGCCGCCACCGGGTAACAGGTATTGTTAAACGCTGCACCATTGCATCCAGAAACTCCGGCACATGAGATAAACGCACATTGATATTATCTAAACGTTCAGCAGGTGATCGTGGATCATCAACAAACAAGGTAAAAATACCTTCACAAATATCAGCACCCGCAGTCGGCTTTTGTACAAATTCAATATCACCATTAATACGCCGTTCATAGCAGTGAATACAACTTTTCAGGGTAAGTTCTGCTAAATCAAGATCTACCCGCTGATCAAAGTCTGTCGTCTTTTCTTTTATTTTCTTAAGCTGTGTTAATAAATCTTTAGCCTTATTCGCCTTTGTCAGTCCATAATGGCGTGAAGGATCAGGCAGCTCATTCAGTTTATATGCTAATCCAAGACTTAATGCTTGATTGGGGTCTTCTGCTAAAAAGTCAATTAAGGTATTTTCAAACTGCTTAAAGGTATCCATAAGGTTATCTCGCTTGTTTATTTATACCCTTCGCGGTGGGTATTTTGTTAGAATCATCATCTATACTACACTACTTGTCTATTACCCTTAAATCAATCAACCCTGGTCTCTACTGCTACTGCTTACGGTGCCCCCACCAGCACCTGTTTCACTACCCCATTCAAGCACTGCAAACCCACAATATTTTGCTATACCTCAATCATGATTAAATGAACATCTGTGGTAAACAAAGGTGCTTTAGAAAATGGCTTTTATAAAAGTAAAGTTATATGTGTTTGCCCTGCCCCAGTGCCATTACTACTTGGCCTCTTATCTGTAGACGCATACAATATGCCCCTCAGTTAATGTTGGTGTCCTTGGATATGCCGCCATTAGCAGCCCTAACGCTTAAGATTTACATTAAAGGTCATCCGTGTGGTAGATAGCATTAATAAAGTTGTAGACGTTGTGGTCATTGGTGCAGGTGCTGCAGGCTTAATGTGTGCTATCACTGCAGGCTATCGAGGTCGTCGTGTGTTGGTGTTGGATCATGCGAATAAGCCTGGGAAAAAAATACTGATGTCTGGGGGCGGTCGCTGCAACTTTACCCATTTACATTCAACCCCTGCCAACTATTTATCAGCCAACCCTCATTTTTGTATTTCAGCGTTAAAGCGCTATACCCCCTATCACTTTACCGAGTGGGTTGAGCGTCATGGTATTGAGTACCACGAAAAAACACCTGGCCAACTATTTTGCACAGAAAGCAGCAAAGCCATTCTTAACATGCTGTTAACTGAATGCGAATGGGCTGGTGTCGATATTCGCCTAAAATGCAGTATTGAATCTGTTCAAGCAATTCACGCTAAACAATCTGCCCGCACAGGTTTTAAGCTCAGTACATCAATGGGGGTCGTTCAGTGCGAGTCGCTGGTGATTGCTTCTGGAGGTTTATCCATTCCGACGATGGGAGCATCACCATTTGGCTACAAAATAGCAGAGCAGTTTGGCTTAAATGTACTCCCCACACGAGCAGGCTTAGCACCCTTTACCTTGCAGCCAGATGACCTTGCGCGACTGTCACCCTTATCGGGCGTGAGCTGTCCTGTTGAGGTTAAACTCAACTGCCATGCCTTCAAAGAACCTATGCTGTTTACCCATAGAGGACTCAGTGGCCCTGCTATGTTGCAAATTTCAAGTTTTTGGCTACCAGGACAAAATCTGCATATCGACTTACTACCTGATACCGATGTCTTGGCTGAACTGAAAGAATGGCGACAACAGTCTCCTAATAAGCGTGTCGAATCATACCTTACAACCAAGTTACCTAAACGACTGGCTCAGACGCTTGTTGAATGGCACCAGTGGGATATTACCTTCCAACAATGTTCCAACCAGCGCTTAAATGAAATCACACAAGCACTAAAAAATTGGAAAATTAAACCCAATGGTACAGAAGGTTATCGTACCGCAGAAGTCACTTTAGGTGGTGTCGATACCGATTGCCTTTCCTCAAAAACCATGGCCGTAAAAGACCAACCTAATCTCTTTTTTATTGGTGAAGTGGTTGATGTAACGGGTCACTTAGGGGGCCATAATTTTCAATGGGCATGGGCATCAGGGTTTGCTGCAGGAAATGAGGCTTGATTAAAATACAACCGGCGTTCACTTAACAATGATTTAGGTAGAACAAAAAGGTGGAGTTGCAATGGTTTAATAAGTTTATAAAACAAGTTATAGCTCTATCACAAACACTGACTTAAATAAAACATCCGTCGTTTACAACAGAGCTACATTCTCTACATTAATTATAAAAGATCAAAACTATGATTAACAATTAATCTGATTTCATCTCGGTCTTGATCATCGTAGTTGGTTCTAAGCGATGCCATTCTAAGCCTGAATTGTAAACCTTTTAGCGTACCACTTTGCAGGGTATAACGAGCCTCGATATCTCTTTCTGACTCTTCACCTCGTTTGGATTCACCACTAATACCCAGTGCCGCTTGAGAGATACTGGAGTCTAAATCAATGTTGTCTCCTTTAATATACCGCGTCATAAAACTTAACCCAGGGAGACCCACACGACCAAAATCATAATCAAACCGCACTTGCCAGCTACGTTCATCTTCATGGTTAAAATCATAAAGCTGAGCAGAGTTCGCGAGGAAAATCGAATCAGAGTCAGCAATATAATCGTACATCGAATCACCAGTAATGATTTGGTAGGCAACAGTAATGCCTGCTCCACCTTTACTTAATTTAACACTGGCACTGCTGGCTTTATTATCTCGATCAGTGTAATCAGGGTCAGTTGGGTTCCCATCATTAATGGTGCGATAGTGGACCAAATCCATACTTAACGCGACATCATCTGCCAAAGAAAATTGCTGATTATAGTTGTAATAAAACTGTTTCCAGATGTCATTGTATTTTGAGGTATGAAAACTAATACTCGCGCTATCGCTTAAACTATAATCAAAACCCACAAAGCTAAAGCTATCTGAGTCTCCATTGAAACCATATTCTGTTGTTTTAAAAGATTCAAAGTTGCTGCTGGCTTTATTCTTAACTTCAGTAAATCGTCCACCACTGATTGTTAAATTATTTACATCAGTCGATTGAATACTTATACCTTTAAAGGACTGTGGTTGAGCACGCGAATCACCATAATAAAAAAGTGGTGATGTAGTGAGCTGACGCCCCCACTTTATTTCAGTATTTGCATATTTTGCTTTAAGCAGAGCGACGCCAAGAGAAGCATAACTGTTTGCGTTACCATCATCATCCGTCACTAACAAACCTGTTCCTGAAGTTCCCTTACCAGAATCCAGTTTAGTGGTAGTAAAAACGGATGCATCAACACCGAATACATCAGCCCAATAGCCCGATTCATAGTTAACAAAGAATGATTGCGCCCATTCTTCCCGATAACTTTGCCCTTCGTCGTTATGACGAAAATCACGGTTAAAATAATAATTACGTAGTTGTAAGTTTAACTTTGAATCATCAATAAAGGTATCAGCGGTTACTCCAGTTATAGTAAATAACTGTGTTGCACAGAGTGTTGTGCAGAATAGACATTTGTTCAACTCAGATACTCCAGATATCTATTATAGATTTCAGCTTCTTGGCGATTGCTTTAATACTTCTGTTTTTTATAGGGATAATAATACGCCGTTAATCCTTCTCTTGCACAAACAGTTTGACGTATATTATTCAGCCATTGTTTGCCATTGGCGTAGATCGAAATACCACAGAAGTTCATTGACTAATATGTTTAGAGGTGTCCCTATGCTTGCATATTGAGCATAAGGATATAACCAATACAAAAGGTGACATACAATAACAATACTCGCAGTATATCAGCTTTCCTTACTCACGTTAAATGCTTTAAAGACACAACACTTTTTATAAGAATAAAGTGTGATCACCTTAAGAACTCCACAAAAAAAAGCCCCTATCACTATTTTGATAGATGCCGATAAGTGTTTTTCTTACCTCTTATTTTCCAGCTTAATATCATCTTTCCACTTGTCTACAATATAGTCAATCAAGTGACGTACCACTGGCATCTGATAACTGCGGGATAAATAAACAGCCCATAGATAACTACTGGGTATATGATAATCTAACAGCAATGGGACAAGTTGGTTGGATTGGCAGTATGGGTTAGCCAAATCACAGGTTAAACGAATAATACCCTGGCCACGAATGGCTGAGCTGACAAGTAGGCTGAGATCATTCGCTTGAATATTACCATTCACCAAAACTGAATAGCTTTTATTATCTTTAACAAAATCCCAATGTTGTTTCCTCAAGTGAATTAAACAATTATGCTGGCTGAGTTCATCAGGGTGAACAGGTATACCATGCTGTTGCAGATAAGCCGGAGAAGCACAAATCACTGCGTCAATAGACATCAACCGCCGTGCAATAAGATTCTCTGCGGGTTGAGCCGTAAAACGTAATGCGATATCTACCCTTTCATCTACTAATAATGAAAGATGGTCAGATAATAATAAATCGACACTGACAGCAGGATGAATTTGTGTGAATTCTTCAACGACATTAAGCAGCAAACAATGCGCCAAGCCAATTGGAGTGGCAATCCGAATCGTCCCTGATAATGATTCAGTCAACGTTTGTGCCTTCATTTCCATTTCTATCATTTCGCTCAACATTCGTTCGCAATGCAGCAAAGCATCTTCACCAGCCGAAGTCAGGCTGACTTTCCGGGTTGTACGGTGTAATAAGCGTTGATTTAGCCAAGACTCTACTTCCTTCACATGCCTGGACACTTGCAATCGACTTAACGCCAGCTGGTTAGCAGCCTGAGTGAAGCTACCCGTTTTAGCCACTTCTACGAAACTACGAATTGCGATTAATCGGTCCATTTCAGCTTATTAGTAACCTATATAGATACAATATGTATCATATTAGTGTATTTGTTGCCTGAATTGTATCCATTAAGCTGTAGCCACTCTTAAATGAATTTCTATGTGGAGAAACAAAATGAAAGTTGCAGTATTAGGTGCATCAGGTTGGGTAGGTAGCCACATCGTAAAAGAAGCCAAACAACGAGGCCATGAAGTCGTTGCCCTGGTCCGCGACCCAAGCAAAACAAACTTTACCGATAGTGAGGTTCACCCACTCAATGTCACTAACCTTGATGATCATAGTCTGGCAAAAGCCTTAAATGGGGTAAACGTCATGATTTCCGCTATTGGCGGAAGAGCTGCAGGTAATCATGAAATAGTGGCAAGTACCGCAGTAAAATTACTTGCTACATTGCCAAAAATCGGTGTTGAACGTCTACTTTGGGTGGGTGGTGCAGGTAGTTTGGAAGTAGCACCTGGCACGCCTCTCGTCAGCACACCCAATTTTCCTGAAGCGTATAAGGCTGAAGCGATAGCACAAAGTGAGGCTTTAGATATTTTCCGTAATAGCACCAGTTCTTTAAATTGGACATTTATCAGCCCAGCAGCCGAGTTATTCCCTGGCGATAAAGAAGCACCCTATCGCATTGGTGGTGATGTACTATTGGTAGACAAACAAGATAATAGTCGTATTTCTGTCAGTGACTACGCGGTAGCTATGATTGATGAGCTTGAAGTCAGTAAATACCCTCGTCAACGAATTGGTGTTGCTTATTAATTATTGAAAAAAATGAAGCAAAATAGAAAGCATTAACAAAATATTTATTTGGATTTTTAAAAAGCAACAAATACAAAGACCACACAATGTTTAAACCGTCAGGATTAATAAAAAACGCAAGGATGCGTTATTTTGATAATCATTTCACTCTCAAAGTATAAAAAAGAAACAATAACCCCATAATTAGTTACAGAATGCAACAGAATTAGTCTATCGCACCGTTAGATATGAGAATTGGCAATAAGCATTGATTGACCTTGATTCGTAAAATACCTGCTCTGCTGCTTGCTCTAGGGATTCATATGCTATTTGCTCAATACTATGTTGATGGTAAACAACATGAAGTTATTCAAAAAGGTTTTCCTAAACGGAACGCCTTAAAATATCGTTACTTCTACAACAAAAAAGAGTGCCGTGATTATATTCGTGAGGTTTTTGCAAAATCCTGGTATGCCAAAGAAAACCTGCTGAAACTGCCCTTATTGAGTCACTGTGATTCACAGGAAAACTTGGAAAATACCTTTGTTAAACTGGTCATGGAAAAAAAGTTAGAGGTTACTCTCGACTGTCCTATCGAAATGCCAGCCACAATCAAACCACGGTATGTGCAAAAAGAAATTGTGCTACCCAAACCACCCCCAGTCCCAGAGCCTAAAGGAGAATGTTTAGACTTTAAAATTGTCGTGGAAGTGGCTGGAAATAAGATTAATGATGGCCAACGCTTAAGTCTAAGTGAAGATAACAAAGGGCGTCAGTCGTTGCAAAATCCGCAAGCGGTCGCTGGAGAACCCTCCAAACACCGTAGCCTGGTGTCGTTTAAGAAAATACCAGAAGAGCCACGTAGTGTATTTCTACAAGTCGCCATGAAAGGTGAACCGCCACTGCGTTTAAAATTATTGGATACGGCAACCCCTGTTGATGAAAAACAGGAAAAAGAATGTTGGGAGCACATCCTAGTCCCTCTAAAACCGCTCGGCTATATCACTGATGCACTGCGACGGGATCAAGCTGACCTATTACCAGACGAAGGCTGGGTCTATGTCTTCTGGAAAGGCAAACTGTGGCGGGAGTTGAAAGTCATTAAAGGTTTGAGTTTTCGAGATGTGCGCGTTGAATACTATCGTCATCAGCGTCATGGACAGTTAATAAAAGTTAATGGTGACTTACGCCCAGCATTAGGCATGCAACTAAACACTATTTGGGTTCCTTATAAACTTAATGGCGAACTCCAACAAGCTGCAAATGGCGTGTATTTATTGTTCAGCATGACACAATGGAGCTGGGATAAAATCAGCGAATTTGAAAATGACTCCGCCAAATTACAGCAAGCAGCGACCAGCGTTGAACAGCTGACAAGCTATGAACAAGGACAACACTTTGATCACCCAACAGGTGCAGTAGGTCCTATTGCCACTGCACTTACCCACCAAGTAAAAACTGAAGAAGAACAAGACTTAGACGAACAAGCAATTCCTCGCATTAGTAAACATCCCAAACTATTAGATAGACAACGTAATACAAAGATACCTGCCGTTTATTTAAAAGCCATCGATAAACGATTAATTATGCATTTTGAAACTGACTGCCATGCCCCCATTGATCGCAATGATCTATTTGAGTTACGCGCACATGACGGCTCATGGCAACATGCTTCAAAACCTACACTAAAAACATCAGAAGCTGTAGATGGAACCCAAAAACAATGGATAGAGCTTATTTTTCACGATGTGCCAGAAGGTCAAAAACTTAATTTACAGCAAACCAGTCGTGTCGAATGCGAAACACCCTTTATTATTATTAAAGACAAAACCTACAAAGAATTACGTCGTCCGGCAAAAACCACGTCGTCGTGAATCCTGCCATGAAGGGTCACCAGCCACATCCATGCCGCAGAGGGTTCAGCAATAATCATCACTGCTCAACTGTTTTCCGCTTAATAAAAACTTGTTCTTTTGCGAGGTCTGGTTCCTCGCAACGTTCAAGCATAATCGCTCGCACTGTATCACGCAGACTTACTGTCGCAGCAAAATCATTTCCATTAGGCATCACAGGTTCGTCAATATAAACGGTAATACATCCCTTACGTGGAAACCATTGACCATCACGTAAAATTGAGCGTGTTCCACGAATCGTCACTGGTATTACAGGCAAACATTCCTGAGTCGCAACCTGAAAGGCCCCTAAGTGGAAAGCAAGCAATCCTGGCATTCGTGTCAATGTGCCTTCAGGAAAAGACATAATACGCTCACCCGCCCGTGCAGCCTGGCACTGCCGCTGAGTATCTTCTACACCACCAGCGGCCTCAGCTCGATGTGCAAACAATGCCCCCAGTCGACGTAAAGATGGACCCGCGAAAACGTGTCCAGATAATTCGGACTTCGCAACAAAAGTAATCTCACCAGCGATGATTGCTGTGATAACAAGTGCATCCAAATAACTCGAATGATTAGCCACCAGCACAGCCTTTTTCTCAGATACGGCTTCAGTCTCAGAGACCTTAAGCGATATTCCTACTACACAAAAAAACAATCGGCTTGCCATATGAACCACGCAATGCCGCCAGCTCCGCTTGGGCAAAATCATAATGAGTCCCCAAGTAGAGGCAGACAACACACCGAGTACCCCCCACCAATAGCCCGCATAAAGCAAAGCTGCCACGCGTCGCCACATACGGCGTGCTCGACTACGAATGCTCGAAGCAGAGAGTGCTAAAACTTGAAGCCACAATTGCTTCTGCTTTGTATTTAATGTTCCAGCCTCATAAAGTGCCTTTGTGGCTGCACGACGCACTTTGCCGCTTGAGGTTTTGGGTATTGAGCGCGGTGGTACAAACTTGATTATGTCCAGCGGCACATCCAGGGATGTAGAACAAACATCAGTAATGTTGTTACGCAGTGTTGTTAGCTCTGCAGAACCAGTAAGCTGCGTTTCAACCACCAGTACCAACAACTCTGTACCCGAATGCAAATCAGTAGTTGCGACGGCCACAACACAACCCTTACGCACACCTGGCAGTTGACCAACAAGCTCTTCTATCTCATGCGGATAAATATTCCGACCCGCTTTGATGATGATATCCTTGGTCCTCCCAGTGATATAAACATCACCACACACCATGTAAGCTAAGTCCCCTGTTTCCAGCCAATCACCCGAAAATAGCGCTACTGTTTTTTCGGGGCTTTTGAAATACCCTGTCGTTGCTGAAGGACCTTTAAACTGTAATCGCCCCTGCATTCGTTCGGGTAACTCGTAGCCCGCCTCATCAACAACGCGTATCTGATGCCCCATCAAGGGCCTACCGCAGGCAACAAAGCTGAGGGCATAAGAATCATCTGGCGCTGCCGGCACAGCAGCACCACGGTGGGTAAAAGCAGCTCGCTCAATGCGGTCGATGATCGGTCCACGTCCTACAGGAGGAAATGCCAATCCAACCGAGTTTTCGGCAAGCCCATAAACCGGTGCCATCACTTCTCGGCTAAAACCATAAGGAACAAAGCGCTGACTGAAACGATCAATGGTTAAAACACTGACTGGCTCTGCCCCATTAATCATCATGCGTAGCGAGCTAAGGTCATGTCCCGCCATATCCTCATCCCGTACGGTTTTACAACACAACTCGAAGGCAAAATTTGGTGCCACAGATAATGTGCCGCGAACCCGCGAAATAGCGCGTAACCAGCGCGATGGATCAGCTAAAAAGGCCAGGGGTGGCATGATGACCGCCAATACGCCAAAGTACAATGAACCAAGCCAGGCACCAATTAATCCCATATCATGGTAAAGCGGTAACCAACTCACAAATACATCTGTAGAGTTGACCTCCAAAGCTTCCCCCATCGCACGGATATTAGCCAGCAAATTAGCATGCGTGAGTACGACGCCCTTCGGATCGCCTGTACTGCCAGACGTAAACTGAATTAATGCTGTGGCTTTAGGCTCTGCGGGAAAAGGTTTATCCAATTGGCCATGGTCTTTTAAATCATCAACGGCTTTGATATGCCGAAGACTTGTCACCAGACCAAATAGCAACACACCTACCTGATGCAGCTCATCTCCAATAATCAGAATGGTTGCTTCAGCTTGGGTTAAAATACTCGCTTGGCGACGCAAATGATCCTCAACTTGCGACTGCCTAAGCGGTGGATAAAGAGGTACAGGCACACCACCGGCATACAAAATTCCGAAAAACACCTCAAAAAACTCAGGCTTTGTGACCAACATAATGGCAACTCTGTCCCCAGGCTCCAAGCCATACTCTACAAGCCCCTGTGCTACTGTAAGAGCAGCATGGTGAAGTGCGCCATAGGTTAAGCTTTGCTCTTGTGTATCATTTTGCCAGACCTTTAGGTGAAGTCGCTCTGCATGCGTTATTGCATGAAAACAAAGCACCTCAACAAGCGTAGATGCCGTCATAGGTGCTCCAACTTCAGGCAAGTTGTGTTGAGGGGTAACGAATTCATACCCTTCAACAACATGTCCTCCAGGTTTTACCTCTTGAAACGCCGCCCACACATCCTGAAGCCTATTAGCTTTACTCAACAATTCATCAGGTAAATGAATTTTAAAAGCTCGATCAAGTCGTACCAGCAATTCCGCTCGCCCCAAGCTATCAAACCCCAGGTCTCTATCCAGGTCACTTTTTAGTGAGACATGCTTTAAACGTCCCAAATGAGGGTGCAGCTCTTCTGCCAGCTCGCACGCAATCTGAATCAATAACTGCTTTGAGTTACTATTCAAGTCGTCATGCACATCCTGCGTTTTAGTCTCAACCTCGATAGTCATTTTGCAAGTTAAGCCCTGCTTGATCTTTTTTAAGTGTAACTTTCTTCAAAAATAGCACACCTTAAACATACATTTTTTAAACGATAGGGCTTATCAATAAAACGCTTAATGAAAAAAAAGGAAAAATAACCGAGAAAAACTTTGAATATACCCCAGCTTGATTGACGCAACCTTTAATCAAAACACCAAAACTGTGCATTTAATAATCATTAGGTATAACAAAAACTGGGGTTGCATTGCACTAGCACAATTTCTATCCATTACAAACTATTTTTATATGAAACTACCCTGCACGTTGTAGCTCATCGAGTACATCACAAAAAAGTGTATTTTTAGAGGTGCCCTTTTGGTTGTATCGTTAAAATTATTTAACTTAAAAATAAGATTTTTTGACATACTTAACCTACCAATTCAAAAACTGTTTTATCTTTAACTATTTGATTGGAAAATTCATTGCAATGTCTTTAAGATACATAATTTTTTGCCACACAGCTGATAAAATTGATATTTGTCAATTTTATTTCCCATTAGCGCTTATCAACCTGCACAATATTAAATATTGAGCCACAAAAATTATAAAACACGACATCGATGTTGACAAAAACCATGCAAAACACCACTCTTCATTTTTTCTAAGTTTTGATTTTCCAATCTGAATTTTTTTTCAAACGTATACCTGTTTTTATACCCCCAGGGCACATGGGTTCGGCCATCAAGTGATCAAGCCCCAGGGCAAGTTTACTACTGTGAAAGTTTCGGTAGCTACTTTAATTAATATAACAACGCGGTTGGGCGGTTATATTAATAAGTGACTGGCATGGCAATTAAAAGCTCCAGCATGAACTGCATTCCCTACATCCTTTGTGGGTCAAGCACGCGGACAACAACCCCCTAGTGCTCTAGGGGGTTCGTGAAGAGTATATTCGAACTGTTAAGCACGTAAAAAAAATATATTCAAGAGGAGAAATACTAGTATGAGTAGCGGTATTATAAAAAATTCAAGAAATACAGAAAATGCGCCAAAAAATTCTCTATCTACACAAACAGTTGCTTTTTCTCACTACAATAATATTTCAGCACAATTACCTGTAGATGCTAATACGGGTAATATTGTAACTGGAGGAGTAAAAGAGCAGGCTGCACAGTGTTTACTCAATATTAAAGCCATTGTAGAAAGCATCGACCATACTATGTCCGATGTCGTTAGAATCAATGTATTCCTAAAGAACATCACAGATATTGATGCTGTAGACGAAGTTTATGCAACCTTCTTCCAAAGCTATCTTCCTACACGAACAGCACTTGCCGTTGCAGCTTTACCTATGGACGGCGCGTTGGTACAAATGGATGCTGTTATTACAAACGGTGAAGGTTCAGGTACACAAGTGCCTTGCGATCTCGTAAAAATTGTAAGAAACACAGAAAATGCGCCAAAAAGTTCTATATCCACACAAACTGTCGCTTTTTCACATTACAACCATGTTTCTGCTCAATTACCTATCGATCCGAAAACAGGTAATATCGTAGTGGGAGGGGCAAAAGAGCAAGCTGCACAGTGCCTAAAAAATATCAAAGGAATTTTAGAAGGTATCGACGTTCCTTTTGACGATATTGTTAAAATCAATATCCATCTAAAAAACCTCGCAGATATTGAAGCTGTAAACGAAGCTTATAGCACATTTTTTCCAGACTCAGCTATCGCTAGAACCGTTGGCTACGTTCCTGCACGGTCAGTAATTGCTGCTGAAGGTTTACCAATGGATGCTTTGGTACAAATTGATGCCACAGTATCGCACGGTGATGGTACCCCTCCACAAGCTGTTGAAGACAGACATGGCATTGTTATCAAAGCAAATAATACAGAAAATGCGCCAAAATGTTCACTATCCTCACAAACTGTCGCCTTTTCTCACTACAACAATATTTCAGCACAATTACCTTTAGAGCCAAAAACAAGTAAAATTGTGGCTGGTGCGGCAAAAGAACAAGCTGAACAGTGCTTAAAAAATATTAAGGCAATTTTGGAAAGTATTGATCACGTTATGGACGATATAGTGAAAATCAATATCCAACTTAAAAATATTGCGGATATTGATGCTGTACGCGAAGTTTACACAACATTCTTCAATAACGATCTACCTGCATTAACAACAATTGGCGTTTCAGCAATTCCTAGGGATGCTTTGGTACAAATTGATGCCATTGTTTCTAATGGCGAAGGAACACCTCCACAGGCATAGTGTTAGTATTAAATTAATACTGCCACCACAAAACTGCCCTCTCATAATTATGATTGAGCCTCCCATGGGGGGGGCAGTTTACGTTAAACAATTTCTTCGCAAAAATAATGTTCAATTGAGACTACCGATATAAATTTGATCTTTTGATATTTAAATGCACCTTCTATTATTTTAATCAGTAAACTGGGAGATATAGAATCCTGAGAGGCAGTTTCGCTATCTATACTTAGTTTTATACTAAGAATATCACGCTTATTTCTTGTGTCTTTATCTGTTATATCTTGCATCACACCTTAATAGTATGCACCTCTATTATTTATAGAAAGGATTTTATCCAGTCCACAATCCTTTATAATTTTTTTAACTTCTAGCAGTGAAGCTTCCATGTAAAACGGTTTCCAAGCGTCAAACTTATTAAAATCAGGGTCTAATATGAGGCTATTTTTTAATAAATCAGGCTTTTTACATATCACTGGGTCTAAAGGTGGATCTATGTGTTGATATATTTAATCATTGTCGGATTGCACAAAACCATCAGGAATTAAGCGAAAGAAAATCGCATATAATTGTATCTTTACAAAAACAAATTTCTAAAGCACCTTTGTCCAACGTCTACATAACGCTCCTCGAACACGCCGTGAATCCTTCCCTGGAGGCTTGGTTGCCGCATCCTTGCGGCAAACAGTTCGACGAGCATTATCCAGCCTTTGTCTCTCTCCGGCCTACATCGAAATACAACAAGCGTTAATTTAAAAATGATTGGGGTATCATTCCCCTTCCTTAAAAAACATCGTCCAAAGCAAAATGCTGGCAAAACGACGGGTGAGGTTGTTTACGCAGCAACTGCTGGGAGCAGTGTGAGTGACAGAGGCCATGGATGGCCTTCTGACACGGGCGGAGTAAGTAACCTTATTCGTTGTGTTTTCCCTCATACCCTTCGTGAAGTGCTCTGGGTGTTAAGCATTTAACATTACGTTATTCATCTGTTACAGAATAAAACCAATATAAACAATACTGTTAAGGATAGCCCCACAGTTTGAGAGGTCTGTAAACGCATTGGCACAACTCACGTCGTACAATAGTCACAGTTTAAAAGCGTTCCCTATACTACAGATCAACGCAGCGGAATAGGTATGAATAAGTTTCTTACAGTACTCGCCCTGACAGCATCGGTTTTGCTGGTAGGTTGCCAGCAAGAAGAACCATCGAAATCTGTTAATCAGGACAAAAAACAAGAGCAACCGGCCTCACAGCAAAAGAAAAGCAAGTGGGGTTATGAACTTGCGGATGAAGTCTGGCAAGACACCAAAAGCTATGATAGTCCACGTATGGCGTTTATTTGGAGTAAACCTCCGCATACTGAGGGTAAAACTAATTACAGGTACGAAATTTGGAGTACGAAGCTTGATCACACAGACTTAAAGCGTCGAGTATCTTATAAGGATGTTGGTAATGGGATTTTACGAACGCAAAAAACCTCACCTGATGGCCGCTATACTGTGTTTGCAGTCTCAATTAATAGCCGCTATGAAAAACGTTTATACGATATTAAAACCAAGACTATGAAGGTTTTAAGCCATGGTGGTGTTATTCCCTCCTTTGAATGGACAAGTGACAGTAAAAGCATTTATTACAACGAAGCGGGCGACTTTAAGCACTACCATATCCCAACTGCAAAACTAACTATTCTTAGCGATAAATACGGTGAACGTGGTAATGCGTTTTTAGTAATTGATAATGACACCAAGATTGTATTTTTCCGCTCTAATAAAATGCATGTTAGGGATTTAAAAACTGGAAAGCTGCTATTTGAAAGACCTTACGAACGAATCAGTGAAGAAGGCGTTATACGTACTCCAACTGGAAATAAGTTTCATTTCCAGTATCAATCAAGGGGCCATGTTATTGTTGACGCTAGCAAACCAAGCTATCCCATCATTAGTGAGTTTGATAGCGCCTCAACTCCCAAAGCCTTTGACCCTGCTGATGATACTTTGCTTTGGACTTCTGCTCTTGGTATTTATGACATAAAAAGCAATAAGAGAATTGAACTTGATCTAACTAATTTTGATGAGCTAATGCGCCTTGGTTTAGATCCATCACAGACAAATCTTTATAACTTTTAATTTTATTATTCAGGTAAATCATGGCAAACGCAGTATTTAAGCTACCAGTGCTGTATCTGGTATCTGCCGATTTTGATACGAATGGGAACATCATCAAAAACTCGTTACAACCTATCCCTGATACCTTGTTTGTTACGAGACGTACCTCTGCGAAAACGAATCAGGACGAAACGGTATTATGGACAACGAATTACCAAGGCTATGTCAATTTAGTTCGGAGCACATTTATTCAAGGCTCCAGAGAGGGCAAGCTGTTTGAACATAACCAAAAAATACATATCTTTTTTCCTAATCCACGCGTCATCAGTAATATTTATTGCGAGCACGGTGAAAAAAACTTTATTCCTGAAGTACAGAAGCTGATCACAGAGGATAAATTAAAGCAGCCCGGCAGCTCTAACCAAGTCACCATTCTGTGTGATTTACCAAAAAAAGAATATATGCGTGACCCTGATGATGTTGATGAGGACTGGTATACGGAATGGTACGAGTCTGTTGGGGATGATTATGAAGTCAAAGCAATTGTTGTTCCTAAAGTAGAAGTGCTAATTATTTCTTTTTCAGATGATCTTTTTAAAGATGTCAAGGTTGAGCTTTGGCCCCATCAAAGTAAATTTGTAAAAGAGAATATTGTTAATGCAAAATA
The DNA here is from genome assembly GCF_018837975.1 of Zooshikella harenae. Classification (GTDB taxonomy): domain Bacteria; phylum Pseudomonadota; class Gammaproteobacteria; order Pseudomonadales; family Zooshikellaceae; genus Zooshikella; species Zooshikella harenae. Next base: position 24,589 of record NZ_JAGSOY010000063.1, read on the forward strand.
TGGTGGCGATAACGTACAAAAAGCCTCTTCACTTATTATCAATACCCAACGCAAGCAAAAAATACAGGAAGGGCTGTATAATATTCGGATCACCCTTTCAGATGCAGCTTTCCGTACAATTAACAGCTCAGGAAAAAAACACACTTTTCAGGTAGATGAGGAAGGCCTCTTCTACTACGAACTCAAAGAAAACATTGCCTTTGCCTATAAAACCCCTACGGCGGATTTCTGCTTAATTAATGGTGATCCGATTCATCTGGAAGAAGCAATGTTAAAGCAATTTCCGGATATTTTAAAAGATGTCGTTAAAGCTACCCGCGATTTAGCCCAGGGCGAAGGTGGTGAAACGGATGTTCCTGCTGGCTTGAATGCCTATATGCATGATATTAATTTACGCCATGATTATTCCCAAAAAATTGCCCAGATTGCTACAGTAAAACCTGAAGAACTGGCGAAGGGATTGAATAACAAGTCTCGAATAAGTGCCGCTAAAGATATTCTTCATCAATTTTTAGTGGATGAGCAGTATTATCATACCTCACTGGTCATGCATATTGCACTGGAAAGTGAAAATTTACTGGGCAACTATGACGCGCTCAAAAAAGCCTATGAGTTAAAGAAAAAGTATGATCATTTTACGGGGCAAATGAATCTTTTTATTAGTCTAGCGGCAAACCCCGCGCTTAACACAGGTACCCAAAACGTCCTGTTACGTTTGGCGAATAACCTGGATACAGAAAGGAGAAGCTTAAACCAGATACGCGAGGCCTTTGACATAAAAGGCTGGTTTAATCCACGCAATACTCATGTACTTGATGACGCCAAAAAAGAATATGCTATTTTAGCCAAACTGGGGATTCCGCCCCGACTCTTATATGTCGGTATGCGAGCGATGGCCGCCTGGGGTGTGTTTTCTGGTCTTTTTGATGTTTATGAAGAATATAAGCTCTTGAGTAAATCCAAAAAACAAGCGAGAAAAACGGTCGAAGATTATGAAAGCTGTGTCTTAGAATATAGAAAAGCCATTGCGGAAGACGGTGATCCCAATGTCCATAAAGCTGAACAACAATTAAAAAAAATTGCCGCAAAAACCAATAGTTATTTACCCGTTAAACGTATTTTTAGAAGCGGTGTCATTGAACTTCGTGCGAATATTCGCTTTGGCCTTGATGACGATACGACAGATGATATCCCTGTTGCTGATATCGTCGAACTTGTGAATAACCAACCAAAAGCTAAGCTCACTTTACACGGACACGCCTGTCCCTTAGGCAGTGATCATTATAATATGATGCTATCCAAAAAACGGGTGGATAATATTCGTAAGGTTTTTATTAAAAAGGGTATTCAAACTAAAAAAGTCGACACTGACTTTTCCGGTGAATCCTACCCGATAAATAAAAAAAACGGTTCGATTTTTTACGAAGAAAGTCGTCGGGTTGAAGTCTGTGTGGCATTACCGGATGCTGAGTTTATTTTTCGGCCTTCTCGGGAAGCCATGCAAGTCTTAGAAAAATACCGCTTTGCCCAGGTTAACAGTGCCATGGGTTTAGAAGAACAACAACAAAAAATGCTGATGGCCGTATTTAATGCCGGTGTAGGGATGGCCGCGCTAGTTCCGCAATTTGCAGTGGTTACTACCGCGATCATGGTGCTGCCAACAGCGGCTAAAAGCTTCATGACCCTGGCCGAATACATTGATCGCACTGCGTTTGATTCTGTATTCACCTATTGGCTCGCCGAAAAACGTTTAGAAGATCAGCTCGATAAACGTTCAAAGTACAACCAACGTCGTATTGATGCCAGTCCCGATCCCAGTGAACAAAAAGACTATATCAAATATTTAAATAACCAATACCGCATTCGCGCAGAAGTACTCACTGCATTATTAAAACTGCTGATGCGTGCCTCTTATCGCTATGGTAATCGGCTTGGCGGTGTATTTAAACAACCGAAAACAGAATCAGATCAAGCACTCGCTGACCAGTGTTTAAATGAACTTCGAATCAAAGAGTTTATTGACTTATTCGTATTAAATGCCGAAACCTGGCACTACCCACATCTGGTTAACTTTGACTACAACCTGGATCAATTCTGGATGGACTGTCTGGACATGAAGGATGTCTGGGATCCAGAGAGCTGGCAGCAGCAATCCAGTACACACTTTGCAAACCATCCCCTGATTCAACGCATTACAGAAGCCAATCAACGTGCACAAAGTGCTACCTATCCCTATTACAGTATCAAGCAAATGGAAGGTGGCTCGCTCTCAACACCGACACAAACAAAACCCAGTGATGTGCACAGTAAATATTTTATACCCTGTACTTTTCAGCAATGTTTTCCCATACACGCCATTAACAGTGAAAATCTCAGCGTGTTAATGCATAACTTTGATTTAAATTATGCCAGGCTAAACAACGATATCTATAAATTTACCGCTATGTATGTCCGACCCTATGGTGCACTCGCCTCTGACAAAGGTGCTGATAAACCCTGGATGATGATGGAAGAATACCTGAAAACCCATGATGGTATTTCTCCTTTGGATCAAGTG
>NZ_JAGSOY010000064.1 GCF_018837975.1 Zooshikella harenae
CACCTCTGGCTCTACGGGTAAGCCCAAAGGAGTGATGATTGAGCATCAGGCATTGGTCAGCCATATCCAAAGTATTATCCAGGCTTATGACATCACTGCTGAAGACCGCGTATTGCAGTTCTCCAACATTGGCTTTGATGCAGCAGTGGAGCAGGTGTTTGAAGCACTAACCACGGGTGCCTGTTTATATATTCGGCCTGCTGAGTTATGGACCTCGGCAGAGTTTGTCAGCTGGTTACAAGCCAACCCCATCACCATTACTGAATTCCCCCCTATGTATGCCAAGGCCTTGTTAGAGCCTGTGCTCATGGATACCGCCTTTTGGCAAGGGACTTCTCTGAGCCGATTAGTGGTCAGTGGTGATGTGTTACCACCAGACTTTGCCGAAGGTTGGTTGACGGGACCTGCCCAGCAACATTGTCAATTAATCAATAACTATGGACCCACAGAAACCACCATTTCCTCGACCCTTTACTGGTTAGGGGCTGGAAGCGCGGATCAATTGGCAAGTGGTGGGGGGCGTGTGCCTATCGGTAGTGCCACCTTAGACACAGAAGTGTATGTCATGGATAGCCAACAACAGTTAGTGCCTGTGGGCGTGCCCGGTGAGTTACTGATTGGCGGGATTGGTTTGGCACGAGGCTATCTGAATCGCCCTGAATTGACTGCCGAGAAGTTTATTGCGCATCCATTCAGCGCTAAGTCTGGGGCACGGGTGTATCGCACGGGTGACTTAGTGCGCTGGCTCGCCAATGGTGAGTTAGAGTTCTTTGGGCGACTGGATACCCAGGTCAAGCTCCGAGGCTTCCGGATTGAATTGGGTGAGATTGAAACCGCGTTACGTCATCAGGACGCAGTGCATGATGCAGTGGTGCTGGTCCGTGAAGATGAGCCAGGGGATAAACAGCTGGTGGCCTATGTGGTGCCAACAGATGCTGAGGTTGTTTCTGCAGATCTCGCCTTATTGATTGAACCGTTACGCCAGGTGCTTCAAGAACAGTTGCCTGACTTTATGATCCCAGCCGCTTGGGTGGTGTTGACCGCGTTCCCGGTGAATGCGAACGGTAAGTTGGATCGCAAAGCGTTACCGGTGCCTGAATATACCGCGGGTGATGACTATGTGGCACCCACCACAGAAACTGAGGCACAGCTGGCGTTGATTTGGCAGGAGGTGTTGGAACTCAATAACCCTGTCAGTGCCCATGCAAACTTCTTTAAGCTGGGTGGGCACTCATTATTGGCCATCAGAGTCTTAGCCAGTATTAAGGACATGTTCGGTAAAGCGCTTTCTGTGAAATGCTTATTTACCGCGCCGGTGTTATGTGACTTGGCAAAACACATTGATGCTGAAGCCTCCCAGTCCAGTATTGCGCAGACTGGTACCGATATTGCGCTGACTAAGATTGAACCTCAGCTGCGGCCACAGCATATTCCATTGTCTTATGCACAACAACGTTTGTGGTTTATTCATCAAATGGAGGGTGGCAGTCAGCAATATCACATGCCCGCTTCTTTGCGGCTGAAAGGCGTTACTCGCTTAGATCACTTAAGGACAACGCTGACGTTGTTGGTTGAACGTCATGAAGTTTTAAGGACGACATACCACAACGATATTCAAGGTATTGCCTATCAAAAAGTAAACTCAGCACCTGCAGTATTTCCTCTTGTTGAAGTTGATTTTTCAGAATGCTCTGATGCAGAGCAAGCACAAGAGATCGCCGCTTTCCAACAGGCATTTATCACCAAAGGCTTTGATTTAAGCGAAGACCTGATGCTCCAGGTAAGCTGTTTGAAACTCAGTGAGTACGAGTCAGTGTTACTGGTTGTCATGCACCACATTGCCTCAGATGGCTGGTCTGCCGATGTGCTTATTACAGAGCTGAGTCAGTGTTATAACGCACTTTGTTTAGACGAACAGCTGCCGTTAACGCCCTTACCCCTGCAATATGCGGATTATGCTATCTGGCAACGGCAATGGTTACAGGGTGACCATCTTGAAGCGCATTTGGCCTATTGGCGTCAACAACTGTCAGGCGCGCCCGATATTCATAGTATTCCCCTTGATAAGCCAAGACCTGCGGTGCAGGTGTATACCGGTGATGTGTTTGAGGCTTCGCTGAGCAGTCAGCTAACAAACCGCTTTATCAACTTGTGCCAGCAGCAAGGCGCCACGTTGTTTATGGGGCTGAATACAGCACTTTCACTGTTACTCAGTCGCTACAGTGGTGATCAGGATATCTTGATAGGAACGCCTGTGGCTAACCGGGACCAACTGGAACTGTCAGCACTGGTTGGCTTCTTTGTTAACAACCTGGTGATTCGTACCCATGTAGCACCCAATAGCACCTTTATTGATCTTTTGGCACAAACCCGGGCCACGGCATTAGAGGCGTATGAGCATCAGCATGTGTCGTTTGAGCATTTAGTAGAAGCGATTCAACCGAGTCGACACTTGAGTCATCATCCTTTATTCCAAGTCATGTTAGCAGTGCAGAATACCCCAGCAGGTAAGCTGGAATTGAATGAGGTTGACTGGGAAAGCATGCCAGCTAACAACACAGTGACCGCATTTGATTTGACCCTGAATGTAGAGGAGACCAGTCAAGGGCTTGCTTTAAGCTGGGAGTACAACACCAGCCTGTTTGAAAAGGCAACGATTGCCAGAATGGCAGAGCATTTTGCTGTGTTGTTAGAGCGCATTGTCGATGCACCCTTTGTACCTGGGTATCAGTTGCAGTGCTTAGGCATTGAGGCTCAGCAGCAGTTGCTGACACAGGGTCATACACCGCTTACTGAAGCGCATGTTGATGCTCAAGCATTCTGTATTCAACAGCTATTTGAGCAACAGGTAAATGCTAATCCTGAGGCCACAGCGCTACGTTTTGGTGAAAAAACGGTGAGCTATGCAGAGCTGAATCACCGGGCTAATCAGTTAGCTCGTTACTTAATAGCGGAAGGTATTGAACCAGATAATTTAGTCGGTATCTGTTGTGACCGGTCGATTGACCTCATTATCGCGCTGTTGGGTATTTTGAAGGCAGGTGGTGCCTATGTACCCCTTGATCCGACTTATCCAGAAGAGCGACTGTCATACATGATCAGTCACAGTGCACTATCACTGGTGATTACTCAGCAACACCTCGTTAAACAGCTACCTACAGGGCAAGTATCCTTTAAGCTGTTGGTTATTGATCATGTCGATATGGCTGATCAACTGGAGCGCTATCCGCAAACGAATATTGATCCTGACAGTATTGGACTGAAACCAGATCATTTGGCTTATGTTATTTATACCTCAGGCTCTACAGGTAAACCGAAGGGTGTGATGTTGCAACATGATGGCTTGGTAAACCTTGCGATCAGCTTACAGCAGCGTTTTATGGTTACCGCTAATAGTCGCTTGTTACAGTTTGCTTCATTCAGCTTTGATGGTGCTGTTGCCGAGTGGAGTTCAGCGCTTTGTGCTGGGGCTGAACTTGTTTTACTTACCCAAGAAACGGTGTTGTCAGAGACACTTTTAACCGATGTGGTCAACGTTCAACGTATCTCTCATGTGACATTGCCACCTGCACTGCTTGCTGTTCTAGATGTAGATAAATGGCCAAAAGTTTCCCACCTTAGTGTGGCAGGGGATCAATGTTCGCTCCCGCTAGCGAGGAGGTGGGCTAAAGATCGTCTTATGTTTAATGGTTATGGCCCCTCTGAAACAACTGTCTGTACTACAACAGCGCTAATTTCGCCAGGCTGTGCTCAAGTTGCTATTGGTAAAGCGATTCCTGGTAAGTCTGTGTATGTCTTAGATCCTCACCAACAGCTCGTTCCTCCTGGAGTGATTGGTGAGTTGTATGTCAGTGGTGTAGGGGTTGCGCGAGGCTACCTCAATAGACCTGATTTAACAGCAGAGTGTTTTATTCAAAGTCCTTTTGATCCAAATATCACACTTTATCGGACTGGGGATTTAGTTCGCTGGTTACCTAATGGGGAGTTGGAATTCCAAGGGCGTGTTGATCATCAAGTGAAGTTACGGGGGTTCCGGATTGAGTTGGAAGAGGTGACTTCTGCATTGCTGAAGCAGCCACGCGTCAGAGAAGCTTACGTCATGGTCAGAGAAGATCAGGCTGGTGATAAGCGACTGGTGGCTTACTGGGTCGGTGCTGGAGCTGCTGTGGATGAAAGTGCAGCTGAAGATGACGCTATTTCTGTTTTACGCCACTCACTTAAACAGTTGTTACCAGGGTATATGATCCCATCAGCATTTGTTCAGTTGGATAGCTTACCGCTGAACCCAAATGGCAAAGTAGATCGCAAACAATTGCCTGAATCTAATTATGACTTTATGAACGATAACTATCAGGCTGCACAAACAGCCGCTGAGGTAGCGCTTTGTGAGGTTTGGCAAAATGTTTTAGGCATTAGTCAGGTTGGTGTGAATGATAATTTCTTTACCTTAGGTGGTGATTCTATTCTTGCCATTCAAGTGGCTTCACAAGCCAAGCAGGCAGGTTATCAGCTGGCGACACGGCAGTTATTTGAGCATCAAACAATTGCTGAGTTGGCACTGTATGTTGAAGCAGTCACCAGTACGATTTCACAGCAGTCGGTTAAAGGCGAGCAACCCTTACTACCGATTCAGCAGCGTTTTTTAATCGGTGATCAGACTGATTTACATTATTTCAATCAGGCCCAGTGGCTGGCAATTCCCCAGGAAGTTAATGAATCTGCACTTCGCCAATTACTGGTGGCGTTATACCAACGCCATGATGTGATGCGTCTGGCTTTTGTTCAGCAAGAAGCGCAATGGCAAGGACATTATCTGGATGATTATCAAGCTCGTATTGTTGAGTCTTTATGGATAGAAGACTGTCGTCATTTGGCTGGAGCTGCACTAGCTGATCATATTAAAGCATTGGTTGATAGGGCTCAGGCGAGCTTAAGCCTTGAGCAAGAAGGTACGCTGTGTCGCTGGGTTTGGTGCCAATTACCAGAAGGACAGCCAGATCAGTTGCTTTGGGTAATGCATCACTTGATTGTGGATGGTGTTTCATGGCGGGTGTTAATTCAGGACTGGGAGCAGGGCCTTGCTCAGTTAAGTCAGCAGCAGCGAGTTTCACTGTCAGCTAAAACCAGTAGTTATCAACAGTGGGGACAGCGACTGCATGAGTATTGTGCTTCTGATTTACTGGTGAGTGAGCGTGACTACTGGCTGAATATCCTACAAGCACCTGTTACATCGCTTTTACCTTGTGAGCAGTATGTTTCTGAATCACAGCAAGCCAATCAAACGGTGAGTATTAAGCTTACTAAAAGCTTAACAAAACAGCTGTTAGGAAAGGCAAACCAGTGTTATCACACCCAAATAAATGACTTACTGTTAACGGCTTTACTGGAAGCGTTTGCGACTGGCCAAGGGGTTCAGGCTATTCGTATTGATCTGGAAGGGCATGGTCGAGAGCCAGACCTTGCAGGCCAGGCTAATGACTTAGATATCAGTCAGACAGTAGGTTGGTTTACCAGTCTATATCCTGTACTGCTCACTAAACCTGATCTTACAGATAAGAAAGTGGTTAGCTGGGGGAATATGCTTAAAGCAGTGAAAGAGCAGCTCAGGGCTGTGCCTAATAAAGGTATGGGCTTTGGCTTATTACGCTATATTGCTCAGGACCCAGAAACTACTCGTAGTCATGTTATATCTGAGGTTGTATTTAACTATCTAGGTCAATTCACACTAGGCCAATTCACAACAGAAGTTGATGAGTCATTAGAGGCAACAGCCTTCAGCTACCTGGGTAAAGAAGAGAGTGTCGCCAGAAGTAGACAGCATCCCTTGGAAATCACAGGAATAGCAGTTAATGGTGAGCTTGAATTTAATTTCGAGTTTGATCCTCAGGTATTACCCACAGCAAACATTGAGTGTTTGGCTAATGTCTATCAAGCATGCTTAACCGATCTGGTTGATCACTGTCTTAACAGTGAGGGAGGGCATACACCATCAGACTTTAACTTGGTTGACTTAAGTGCAGCACAAGTTGTAGATCTGGATCAGGCCTATCCTAACCTGCTGGACATTTACCCCAGTACTTCTATGCAGCAAGGGTTGCTGATGCACAGTAGTATGGATGAGGCATCAGGGATGTATATGTGTCAGTTGCAGCTGGTCTTTGAAGGGCTCAATGTCCAGCGCTTCAAGCAAGCCTGGGAACAGTTGGTTGCACGGCATGACATCTTGCGAACTGGGTTTGTCGAGGTCAGTAGTGGTGAACTAGTACAGGTGGTTCATCAACAGGTTAAACTGCCCTGGCAGAAACGTGATTGGCAGCAGGTAGAGCCTGATCAGCAAACACGCCAGTTGAATGAACTGTTGAAGCAAGAGCGAACAACACCTTTTGCTCTGGATAATCCACCTTTAATGCGCTTTGCCTTGGTGCAAGAAACTGACAGCTGTTGTCGTTTTATCTGGACTAATCACCATGCCTTGCTCGATGGGTGGTGTTTACCCATGGTCTTTGAAGAGGTATTAGCCCATTACCAGGCGTTGAGTAAAAACGAAGCTGCGAAGCTACCTAGTGTTGTGCCTTACCGGCGTTATATTGACTGGTTATCCAAACAGTCTAAGGCGGAAGCAAAGGCCTACTGGCAAAGCTATTTAGCGAGCTTTATTACACCAACCCAGCTTGGTTTATTTAATGAGCAGGCGGCTCAAGACGCTGTTGGGAGTGATGCTGAGTTAAGCTGCCTTCTTAGTTCACAACTGAGTCATCAGCTTAGACAGCTCGCGAAGCAAACGCAGGTTACCCTAAGTACTGTTATGCAGGGGGCCTGGGCATTACTTCTTAGCTGGTACAGCGGTGATCCGGAAGTGGTGTTTGGTTGTACCCGTTCAGGACGGAATATTCCGTTACCGGGTGTCGAGCAAATGATGGGGCTGTTCATCAATAGCTTGCCAGTCAGGGTCGCTGTTGATGACTTATCGCAATCTCTTAAGAATTGGCTGCAAGCTATTCATTTTTCTCAAAAAGATCATGATCGCTTCTGTCATAGTGCGTTAACCGATATTCAGCAGTGGAGTGATCTCAGTCCAGGCCTGGCATTATTCAACACGTTGGTTGTGGTCGAAAACTATCCCGTTGATAAAGCCCTTACCCAGGATAACGATCAGGCTCATGGTGAGACTGCATCTGAGTTGCCGAAACTGATTGAATCAGTAGGTGAAGAGCAGACTAATTACCCTATTACCCTGACAGTCATGCCTGATGATGTCATTGAAGTTAAATGGCTATATCAGCCTATACAGGTAAGCAGGGTGGCGATCAGTCGATTAGCTGAACACTTTGAGCAGTTATTGTCAGTGATGGTGGCATCTGCAGATCAGCCGCTGGCAAACCTGTCTTTACTTACAAAACAAGAACAACAGCAACTACAACATTGGAATCAAACGACTCAGCCGTATCCTAAGCACCTTAGCTTAGCCCAATTGTTTGAAAGTGTAGTGGCCAATACGCCTGATAGCACAGCCTTGGTTTATCGAGACTTGGTGTATCGGGATCAGCAGCTGAGTTATGAAAACCTTGATCAGCGAATTAATCAGCTTGCTAATTACCTGGTTAAACAAGGGGTTCAGCCTGCGCAGTTGGTTGGGTTATGTATGGATAGGTCAGTGGAGATGGTGGCTGCACTGTTAGCGATCATTAAAGTGGGGGCTGCTTACGTTCCTCTTGACCCTGAATATCCTGCTGAACGCATTACCCATATGTTGAGTGATACCCAGCTAAATCTTGTACTTACCCAGCAGCACTTGCATGATCGTTTGCCTGCATATGAGGGGGGCACTCTTTGCTTAGACAGCACGGACATTAAGGCAGCTGTTGCTGAGCAACCTGCGACCAGTCCACCGTTGGATAGGGACATCAACCCCGCTGATCAGCTTGCTTATGTGATGTACACGTCTGGCTCAACAGGTTTACCAAAAGGGGTACGAGTAACACAGCAAGGCATTTCACGATTAGTGAAAAATAATCAGAGTGTGCCGTTATCCGCAGATACAGTGATGTTGCAATGTGCATCCGTAACCTTTGATGCGGCCACACTGGAAATCTGGGGTCCGTTACTCAATGGTGGCAAGCTTGTTCTATACCCTGAGCCCATGGTTGATGCACAGCAGGTACCAGAAGTAATCAACCAGTTTCAGGTGAATATGTTATGGCTTACCTCCGGGCTATTTGATCAGTTTGTGGCGATCAATCAGACACCTCTGCCTAGCTTGAACTATTTGCTCACCGGGGGGGATGTGGTTAATCCTCAGTCCGTTGCACGATTCTATCAACAACAGCCTGATGTCACGTTGATTAATGGTTATGGGCCTACAGAGAATGTCACCTTTACCTGCTGTTACACCATTCCTCGAAGTTGGCCAGAGGATCAGCCTATTCCTATAGGTCAGCCTATTTCTAATACCCAGGTTTACGTCCTAGATGCCCGATTAAGGCCTGTGCCAATTGGTATCGTAGGTGAGCTGTATACCGGCGGCGATGGCGTAGCCCTTGGTTATCTGAACCGACCAGAACTAACGGCTGAGCGTTTTATTTCCAGTCCTTTTGCGGAGCATGAGCGACTGTATAGGACGGGTGACTTAGTACGTTGGCAAGCGGATGGCACCTTAATGTTTGTTGGCCGCATCGACAACCAAGTCAAAATTCGTGGCTATCGTGTGGAGCTGGGTGAAATAGAGAACTGCTTGCTAGGTCATGAGCAAGTGAGTAGTGCTCTGGTGGTGATCAAAAACCATGGGACAGACAGCGCTAGTCGTAAACAAGTCATTGCTTATCTGGTTACAAGAACGCAAGACGAAGAAGTGACTGCTGATATAAAAGACTTTGTCAGTGCGCAGTTACCTAATTATATGATGCCTGATGCCTTTGTGTTGATGGCATCTTTCCCGCTTACCTCTAATGGCAAAGTTGATCGCAAAGCACTACCTGAGCCTGTCTATACACAGCAGATGCAGTTTGTTGCACCTGCCACGGAAACTGAGCAAACAGTGATGGTGCTTTGGCAACAGTTGTTGGCTATTGAGGAGCCCATTAGTACCACAACTAACTTCTTTGATATTGGTGGTAACTCGCTACTCATTATGCGGGTAAATGCGATGGTGAAAGCCACATTTGGGGTTGATTTGGCGATAGGCGCCGTGTTCGAACAACCAACCATTGGCCAATTAAGTCGTCTCTTGGACCAACAGCTTAACGCTGAAGATGATGAACTGCTGAGTGATATTTTGGACCAGGTTGATGACTTAGCCATTGATGAACTTGCTCAACTCCTTGAAACCAGCGAAGAATAAGGTATACACGGATGGATAATAGAAGTAACAGTGTATCTGCTGACGCTCAATTAAAGCGTAAATTGGAAAGTCTGTCGCCAGAAAAGCGGGCATTGGTTGAGCAGTTACTTGCTAAGAAAAAGCAAGAAAAGCTTCAAACAGCACGAATAGTCCCCCTTAAGGATCGATCTGGTAAGCATGTACTGTCGTATGCTCAGCAACGTTTGTGGTCGATTGATCAGTTATTAGGAAAAAACAGTTACTACAACATACCCGTTGCTTTACAACTGAATGGCCGCTTAAACCAAGCGGCACTTGAAAAAGCTTTAGCGACGATTATTGAACGTCACCAAAGCCTCCGTACTGCATTCAGTGTTGAGGATGGACACGGCGTTCAACAAGTGGTGCCTATAGCCGATAGATTTAGACTGGATGTTGATGATTTAACGCCGCTGGGCCAGTCGCAAGCATTACAAGCCGTAGAGCCCTTAATGGATAATGCGGCAAATTATGCGTTTGATTTAACCGCAGGGTTATTGTTGAAAGCTAGCCTATGGCTGCTGGATAGTGATACCGCCATTCTGTTGATTGTGATTCATCACATTGCTGCCGATGGTTGGTCAATGAGTGTGCTGTTTAATGAGTTGAGTGCCCTTTATGAGGCGTATGTTAAAGGTGAAGAAAATCCATTGCCCTCCCTGGCTATTCAGTATATTGACTATGCTGTGTGGCAAAGAACATTTTTGGCTGGACCAGTATTAAAAAAGCAGTTGGACTACTGGCAGCAACAGCTGCAAGGTTTACCCCGTCTTCATAATTTACCTCTGGATAAGACTCGGCCTGCTCAACAGCGCTTTCAGGGGGCTATTTTAAAGTCTGAGTTGCCAGCTTATGCGACTAAGCAGCTAAAAATGCTGTGTCGACAGCAAAATGCCACACTCTTTATGGGTATATATGCTGCACTCTCAATGCTGCTCAGTCGTTATAGTGGTGAAGTGGATGTGGTGGTGGGTACGACGGCGGCAAACCGAGATCAAAGCGAAGTCTCAGGCCTAATAGGCTTTTTTATTAATAGTCTGGTTTTGCGCACTGATTTATCTACTAACCCTACGTTTACTGAGCTATTAACCCAATGTAAGTCTGTGGCTTTAGGTGCATTTGCACATCAACAAGTACCCTTTGAGCAGTTAGTAGATGAACTTAAACTGCCCAGAGATTTAAGTTACCACCCGCTTTTTCAAATCATGCTTGCAGTGCAAAATAATCAGGAGGCTGAGATTAATATGGCGGGGCTTAGCATTTCAGAAGCTCCCGTTAGAGCCAGTTCCGCTAAGTTTGATTTAACCCTGAATGTTGATGAACAGCCCAATGGATTGGCTCTGGACTGGGAATACAACACTGACCTGTTTGAAGCCACCACAATCAATCGATTAGCGGCCCATTTTAATCAGTTACTGATTTCCGCCCTCGAATTACCAACATTACCAGTGACACAGTTGTTCCTGCTGACTGAACAAGAACAACAACAGTTATTGCAGGATTGGAATCCTCCGTCGCTCAACTTACCCATTAAATCAGTGGCCCAGCAGTTTACTGTTCAGGCTCAAGCAACCCCTATGGCTGTTGCAGTGCTAATGAATAATGAAACACTGAGCTACCAGCAGTTAGAAGCTCGGGCCAACCAGCTTGCCCATTATTTGCTTGCCCAAGGTGTAACGCCTTGCAGCTTGGTTGGCGTTTGCCTGCCTCGTTCATTGAATATGGTTGTGGCAACATTAGCGATTTTAAAAGCGGGCTGCGCCTATGTACCGTTAGACCCACAGTATCCGGAAGACCGATTACAGTATTTACTCAGTGACAGTCAGGTTAGTTGGGTATTGACGGAAAGTGGTTTGGAGCAGCAGTTACCTCTGACCAATCAACAGGCGGTAGTGTTAGATAGTCTTGATGTGCAAAACACTATGGCGACCTATCCTACAACCGCTCCTGTGGTGTCTGTGAATGAGCACAGCCCAGCCTATGTGATTTATACCTCGGGTTCAACAGGGCAGCCAAAAGGGGTGGTAGTACCACACCGTGGTATTTTACGGTTGGTTTTGAATAATCCAGAGGTACCCGTGGACCAAAGCACAGTGATGTTGCAGTCCGCTTCGGTGACCTTCGATGCTGCGACCTTAGAGCTGTGGGGACCGCTCCTTAAGGGCGGTCAGGTGGTGTTGTACCCGGAAGAGGTCGTGGCCCCGGCCCAGTTAGCCACTTGCATTAACCAACATCAGGTCAATACGATTTGGCTAACTTCTGGTCTGTTTGATCAGTGGGTGGCCGCTGAATTGCCTGCAATGCCCAGCTTACGCTATGTGCTGACTGGCGGTGATGTAGTCTCGCCACAGTCGGTGGTGCGTTGTTATCAGCAGTATCCCCAGGTCACTGTCATTAATGGTTATGGTCCCACAGAAAATACGACATTTACCTGTTGTTTCCCCATTCCCAAAGACTGGCCTGTGGAGCAGCCAATACCCATTGGTAGACCGATCGGTAATACTCAGGTGTATGTATTAGATGCCTATCAGCAGCCAGTGCCTATTGGTGTTGTGGGTGAGTTGTATGCGGGTGGAGATGGCGTGGCGCTCGCTTACTTAAACAATCCAGCGCTGACGGCAGAAAAGTTTGTCGCTAATCCCTTTATTGGTAAGGCTTTGGTCAGTAAAACCCCTGATGCACGACTTTACCGCACGGGAGACCTGGTGAAGTGGTGTGCAGATGGCACCTTGGCATTTATGGGCCGGACGGATAACCAGGTAAAAGTCCGTGGTTTTCGGATTGAGCTGGGCGAAGTGGAAAATGCTTTGTTGAGCCAGACCGATGTAGCAGAAGCCCTGGTTGTGGTAAAAGCCACGGATACTGGAAGTAAACGACTGGTGGCTTATGTAGTGCCTGCGGACTCAGCTTCACTGGCTGATTATACGACAAGTGAGCAACAGGCGAATAAATTAAGAGACAGTCTGAAACAGCAGTTGCCGGATTACATGGTACCCAGCGGGATGGTCGTATTGGCCAGCTTTCCATTAACCAGTAACGGAAAAGTGGATCGAAAAGCCTTGCCAGAGCCACAGTATGAGTTACAACAGGGCTACGTGGCACCCACGACTGAAGCAGAAACTGTACTCTGTGAAATTTGGCAACAGGTGTTGGGTGTTAATCCTGTTGGTGTAAACGATAACTTTTTTGCTATCGGTGGGGATTCGATTTTAGCCATTCAAGTTGCATCTCGGACCTTGCGAGCTGGATATCAGTTGAGTACACGTCAGGTCTTTGAGTATCAAACGATTGCTGAACTGGCTAAGCAACTCAAAGTAAGTCAAATCAATAAACACGTTGACCATGTTGTGGTAGGAGAGCAGCCTTTACTACCCATCCAGCAAGCCTTTTTGAGTGGAGATGAGGTTGATTTACACCACTTTAACCAAGCTATGCGTATCACCTTGCCGGCAAGTGTCACAGAAGATCAGCTGCGTACGGCTGTTCAAGCCATTTATAAAAGACATGCCGTGTTTCGTTTATCCTTTCAACAGGTATCTCAAGAACAACCTTTGTCATGGCAAGGCGTATATGAAGAGAAATTAAGTGAACAGGCGATACAACGAAGCATCCACATAGTTAATTCAGAAGCTGACTGGGATACGCTGGCCTATAAGGCACAAACAAGCTTGCAACTGAATCCTGCACCCTTGAGTTTGCTGGTATGGAAGCCGACCTCACTAACCGAAAATAGGGAAAGTGAACTGTTATGGGTGATTCACCACTTAATCGTCGATGGTGTGTCCTGGCGTATTTTGCTACAGGATCTGGAGTATGCACTGAACCAGTTGCAACAAGGTAAGCCCATTGAGCTGGGGCTGGGTACAAGTAGCTTCCAGCAATGGGGGCAGCGTTTGATCAAATACAGCCAGTCAGAGGTTTTAACCCAAGAAAAAGCCTATTGGCAACGGGTATTAAGTCAGCCCATTTCGGTTTTACCTGTGGATCAACCATTAGCCTCAGAGGCAGATGATACCTATCAAGCCAGTGCTGAGCTGACCGTTAGCTTGAATAGCGCCACAACTCAGGCGTTATTGCAACAAGCGAATCAAAGCTATCACACCCAAATTAATGACTTGTTACTAACAGCGTTACTGCTGACCATCACTGAGTGGAATCGGGGACAGGCTATTCGCTTAGAAATGGAAGGCCATGGTCGAGAAGCATTATTTGAGGATATTGATCTTAATGAGACTGTTGGCTGGTTTACCAGCACCTATCCTGTAACGCTTAATCGAGATACCTATGAGTTAGGTTCGTTGATTAAATCAGTGAAAGAACAATTACGAGCTATCCCTAATAAGGGGATTGGCTATGGCGTTCTTCGTTACTTTAATGATGATCAACAGACATTGAAGCCTATTGAGCCCATTGAGCTGGTGTTTAATTATCTGGGGCAGTTTGATAGTCATGTTGATCAGACGTCGCCTTCACCTCAGCCTCACTCAGGTGTGGTGTTAAATGGTAGCTTTGAAAATACAGGCCCATGGGTTAGCCACCGCCGGCAACGAAGTCATCGTTTGAGTATCAGTGGGCTAGTCAGTGAGGGGCAACTGCAGTTGGTCTGGGATTATAACCGCTATCAATATAATGCCTCGACGATTCAAAGTCTGGCGGATAACTTCTTCAAGCATCTCACGACAATTGTCGAACACTGTGTAGAATCCCCTAGTGTTTATACACCTAGTGATTTTCCTTTAGCAAAAATAGGATCACACCAGCTTGATCAGCTTCAGGCTGACTATCCGCAGCTAGCGGATTTATATCCTTGTACCCCAATGCAGCAGGGCATGTTGTTTCATAGTGAGATGCAGCCAGATTCTGGGGTGTATATCACGCAGCTCATGCTTAGCTTTGGAGCCGCTAATCCGGATCACTTACAACATAGCTGGCAACAGCTGGTAGCAAGGCATGCCATATTACGGACCGCATTTGTTCATTTAGATCAGGCGCAACCACTTCAATTGGTGCAACGTCAGGTTGAGTTGCTCTGGCGAACAGTGGATTGGAGAGGACTCGCTGCAGAGGCATACCAAACTGAGTGGGCAGCGTTGCTGAAGTCTGAACGAGAAACACCTTTTAAGCTGGATCAAGCACCTCTGATGCGACTGGTGTTAGTGCAAGCGGCTGATGAGCAGAATCACCTGATTTGGACACACCACCATGCTTTGCTGGATGGTTGGGGAGTACCCATACTGATTCAGGACTTGGAAGCGTTGTATTGTGCACATCAACAAGGGTTACCTGCTCAGTTATCCCCTGTAGTGCCTTATCGACAGTATATCCAGTGGCTACAACAACAGAGTTTGGATGCCGCAAAGGGCTATTGGCAAAGCTATTTAAAAGATTTTACTGAGCCATCGCCATTGGTTGTTTCCCAAGTAGATGTTCATGCTGCGCAATCTGAAGGCGAGTTCCAGTTTAGCTTAGGTGAGCATTTAACTGCGCAGTTGCAGCAGCTGGCTAAGCAGGCGCAGGTTACTCTGAGTACAGTTTTTCAAGGTGCTTGGGGAATATTACTGAGCCGTTATTGTGGTGTTCGTGATGTGGTATTTGGGGTAACACGGTCAGGGCGACCAGAAACCATTGCGGGTGTAGAAGATATAGTTGGTTTGTTTATCAATAGTGTGCCTTTAAGAGTACAGTTTGATGAGTCAAGCTCATTAGGTCCTTGGTTGCAGGCGTTGCAGCAGTCGCAAGCAAGTCATGATAGCTATAGTTATGCACCGCTGGTTGATATTCAGAAGTGGAGTGAGCTCAGCCCAGGCAGTCAGTTATTTGATACATTGCTTGTGGTTGAGAACTTTCCTATGGAAGAAAAACTACAGCAACTCCACAAAGATGAGGCAGGATTACCCATAACGGATTTAGATGGCATCGAACAAAGCAGTTTGCCGCTGAGTGTTACGATTACTCCAGGCAAAACCTGTCATGTCAGAATGCTCTATCAACAGGATAAGTTTGATGATGCTTCAGTCAAACGACTCAGTGAGCAATGGCAACAGCTGTTAATTGCAATGACTTCCATCAAGCCACATTTACTAGAAAAAAGAGTTGCTCAACTCAGTTTGTTGTCTGTATCGGAACAGCAGCATATTTCTCAAATATTGAGTCAGGCTGATATTAAATCAACGTATTCTGCTTCAGTGCTTGAGCAATTTGAACGGCAGGAGAGTTTAACTCCCCATGCGCTAGCCATAGTTCATAACAACCAACAACTGACGTATGAAGCGCTTAATAAGCAAGCTAATCAGTTAGCGCGTCAGTTAGTTTCTATGGGCGTCTCAGTTAACCAGTTGGTTGCCATTTGTTTGCCTCGTTCACCTGAAGTTGTTATAGCCATGCTGGCGGTATTTAAAGCAGGTGGAGCTTATTTACCTATGGATCCTAGCTACAGTGCTGAACGAAATCAGCATATTTTAGTGGCCAGTGAAGCAGGTATCGTGATAACGAAAAATGATTGTTTAAGCCATATAATTGTGGAAAAACAGCAGTTAATTATTTTGGATGAGGTTGTAGTCAAAAAACACATTGAAACATTACCCGCAACAAACCTAAATATTAAAACGAATCCTGAAAACTTAGCCTATGTCATTTATACCTCTGGCTCTACAGGTAAACCCAAAGGCGTAGCGATTAATCAACATAATCTAGCTGTTTCTACCCAAGCCCGTTATGAATTTTATCAGTCCCCGGTGTCAAGCTACTTATTACTTTCATCATTTGCTTTTGACAGTTCTGTAGCGGGTATTTATTGGACATTATGTACTGGAGGTAAATTATGTTTACCTACTGATATAATGGATTTAGCAAGTTTAAGAACGTTACTAAGTGAGCAGCAGGTTAGCCACTTATTAGCGTTGCCCTCTTATTACTCACAATTGCTTTTTGCTGATGATATGATATTGCCAGAATCACTTGATGTAGTGATTCTGGCGGGTGAAGCTTGCTCGGAACAGGTTGTTAAACAACATTATACGCAGACAAATAACTGCGATTTAGTCAATGAATATGGGCCAACTGAAGGTACGATCTGGGCGACGGCCAAAAAACTTGAGTGTGATAAAGCACTGGTTACCATAGGTAAATCTGTAGGACATATTAAAACTTATGTTTGTTTTCCTGAAAGTAATCCTGATTATAACCAGTTATGTCCAGTAGGGGTTGTAGGTGAATTATGGTTAGGAGGAGAGGGTGTTGCTCAAGGTTATTATTTGCAGCCAGAGTTAACACAGCAAAGCTTTAATGATGATCCGTTTAGCGGTAAAGCAGGAGCTAAACTCTATCGAACAGGTGATTACGTTCGCAGGCTTAATAATGGTGAATTAGCCTTTGTTGGACGGCATGATGATCAAATTAAAATTCGAGGTTTTAGAGTAGAATTAAAAGAAATCGAAGCGCTAATTGAAGCTGATCATTCAGTGCTAGAAACAGCGGTTGTATGCCATGAATCTGGGCAACTTATTGCATTTGTTGCGGCTAAAGCTGAAGTGCCTGAGGGGGTGGTTGATGGCTTAAATGAGCAGTTAAGACAGCAGCTTCCTGACTATATGCGTCCGCAGAAAATTATTTTAATAAAACGTTTGCCGGTCAATGCTAATGGTAAAGTTGACAGAAAATTACTCACTCGATATGTGCTTGATGAAACGAAGGATGTTTATAGCGCACCAGCAACTGAAAATGAAATATTACTGCATGAAATTTGGCGAAGCGTATTAAATAAAGAAAGAATAAGTACAGAAGCTAATTTTTTTGCTGAGGGGGGGGACTCAATTATTGCAATGCAAATAGCCTCTCAAAGCCTTAAAATGGGTTTGAAATTTTCAGTAGGTGATTTGTTTGAATACCCAACAATTGCAGGATTAGCCAAAAAAGCAGTAACCCAAAAAGTGGTAAAAGGCCATGTGAATCAAAAGCAATCTGCTGTAGTGCGTGTTACTGGAGAGCAAACTTTACTGCCAGTTCAACAATCATTTCTTGATGGTGATGGTGATCCGATAGATCGGCATCATTTTAATCAGGCACTAAGAATGTCATTGCCAAATGGGGTAGATGAAACACTATTGATACAGGCGCTTACTGAAGTTTGTCAGCATCATGATGTTTTTCGATTAAGGTTTTTCCAAACACAGGGACTTTTTCATACACAGGAGTTATGGAAAAGTAGTTACCAGGATAATATAACCGTTAAAGATAGTGTGCTGAAATGTGATCTAACCAAAGTTGCTGTGGAAGATCAGGAACCTCTTATTGAACGTTTTGCTAATAAAGTACAGGCAAGTTTATCGCTACAATCAGCACCTTTAACTAAAGCTATTTGGCTACAGTTTGGAAATCAGCAAGCCGATCAACTTATTTGGATATTGCATCATTTAATTGTTGATGGGGTTTCATTAAGGTTATTAACGCAGCATCTATTGTTAGCATTGCAACAGCTTTTGGCTAAAAAGGCTGTTGATCTAGGTGTTAAAACAACAAGCTATCAACTTTGGGGAAGGCAGCTTTTAACCTACAGTCAGTCTGATGAACTTCAGGCTCAAAAAGCGTATTGGTTAAAACAGTTAAGTCAGCCAGTAGCGCCATTGCCCACTGACTATCCCGCATCATACTACCAGCAAGATAAGAGTTTTAAAGCAAGCAGTGATGTGAGTGTTTACTTGGATCGAGATACGACAACCGCATTACTCCAAAAGGCGAATCAACGTTATAACACTCAAGTAAATGATTTGTTGCTTACAGCACTCATGCTGAGTCTAACTGACTGGACAAGAAGTACTGCAACACGCTTTTCGCTGGAGGGGCATGGTCGGGAAATGATTTTCTCAGAGATTAATTTAAATGATACTGTTGGTTGGTTTACCAGTGTATTTCCGGTGTGTTTACAAAGAAGCGCTCAGGATATTGCCCAACACATTCAGACCGTGAAAAGGCAGTTACGTACGATCCCACAAAAAGGTTTAGGTTTTGGTGTGCTTCGCTATCTTAAGCGGGATAGCGAAGTCATAAATGCACATACACCTTCTGAGGTACTGTTCAACTATCTAGGTCAATTTGAAAGTGCAAGAGATGATAAACATTCAGATCAAAGTGATGTCTTTGGTAATACAGGAGCATGGATAAGTTCACGACGACAAAGACCTTATAAGCTGGGTATAAATGCGATTGTTTCGAGTGGGTGCTTACAAGTTGTTTTTAACTTTAGTAAATACCAATATAAAGAAAAAACCATTAAAGGTTTAGCTGATAGTTACATTAGGTACTTACAGAAAATCGTTGCTCACTGCCTGGACAAAAATAATGGGCGAGATGCGCATGGTATGATGCAGGAAGTAAGTGATACAATAAATGGGTTATCACAGAAAGGAAGTATGAGTAAATCAGAGCAAACCCACAATAATAAAAATAAAGGAAAAGTTATAAATAAGCAGGCTACAAGGGATATAATGATCAAGCTAACTACACATAATGCTAACCAGAAAACGGTTTATTGTTTTCCTGGCATTGGTAGTACAGGCATTGATTTTTACCATTTGGCCAATAGCCTAAAAAATGATGTGAATCTTAATGTAGTTGATCCAGAGATTTTTAAAACACAAGATGCTTGTCTTGACTGGTCTTCTTTAACTGAAATGTATCTCGAAAGCTTTGTTGATGATCAGGAATATACGCTTATAGGTCATTCATTTGGAGGGTGTCTTGCCACTGAGCTTGCTGCTCATTTGGAGCGAAAAAATAAGAACGTGCGCCTAGTTTTACTTGACACATTATTAGAAGCTTCGATGGTGGCGAAAAGAGAAAAACGAGATACCTTCGTCATAGATCACTATATTGCCTCTCTTGGACTAAAGTCGTTTTTTGGTTTGAGCACAGAACAAGTAAACACAGCGATCAATGGTGCAGGGTGTCCTGTAAGTGTATTACGAACCCTTTGTATTGAAAATAAAATTCCGGAGGAGTTTACTAACGATTTTATTCATTTAAGTAAACGTCAAATGGCGTTGTATGTGAATTATCAGCCAAGCAAATTACTTACAACAAAAACAGCATTTCTATTCAGTAGAAATTCGTTTGCCAATCAAACATTTTTAAGTGAAGTCATTAGCCGTTATAAAGGAATCTATCATCATCTGGAAACTCCAGTGCAAGTCAGTGGAGACCACTTTACCATGTTAAAGCCTGATTTTGTTGATGATTTAGCTGACAAAATCAGATGTTTTATTTCAAGCTAATAGAAACATGTCGTGAAATACTTTAAGAAATTTTAATATATAGGCAATGGTGTGGTTTTAGTTCTTAAATGACTCTGTTGTCTGATAAATATGGCTGCCGTATTATGGATTCTTCATCGATTGATATGAGGGTTGAAAAGCCAGTTAATATTAACCAGGGAAGCATGAGTGTTTATTATTTTGGTTTAATATTAACGGCAACCATGGTATCTGTTTTGGGTACTATGATTACTGATTTTGCTTTAGGTCAGTGGGTCTATAAAACAACGAACTCAACAACCGCATATAGTTTGATTGGGTTTGCTGCCTTAGCTCCACAGTTGATTTTAGCGCCTTTTGTGGGAACAATTATTGATCGTTATCCACGAAACTTATTGATGATTTTGGGGCATGCGGGTGCAGGCTGTTGTACTTTATTATTATTGGTATTATATGCAACAGATAGTCTTCAAGTTTGGCAGATCGTTATTCTTGCGTGTTTTAGTTCAGTATTTAATGGTTTGGTTAATCAAACATTTATTGTGTTGATACCTGTACTGGTAAAAAAAGAGCATTTAGGAAGAGCACAAGGATTTATACAGGGAGGTATGGGCATAATTCAAATTGCAGCACCTGCTATAGCTGCATTTGCATTGGCTGCGATCGATTTGAAGGGTATTTTTATTGTTGATATATGTAGTTTTTCTGTCGTTATTTTAGTACTGCTTTCAATTAACCCATTATTGAAGAGGGGGGATGGGCGAGAAATTATAGAGGATGTAAAAGACAATAAAAATAACTGGAAGTCAGATATACGTGATGGTTTAACCTACCTTAAAACGCAACCATCACTTTTGAAATTATTGCTGTTCTTTTCTATCGTAAATTTTAGTATAGGAATGGTTGAGATTCTGTTTACACCTTTGATTTTAAGTTTTTATGATGTGATTGAGCTTGGTACCATTTTAAGTATTTCTGGTTTGGGAACATTGGCTGGGGGGATATTACTAAGTATTTGGGGAGGACCAAAAAAACGCGTCCAAGGAATGTATTTATTTCTAGCGCTCATGGGAACGTCAATAATGCTTATCGGTGGTGCATTTGCTTTTGATCAGTACACCATCATCATTTTAAGTGCGATAGGTTTTATTGTTACACTTTGTTTTGTCACTGTTGATAGTTGTGATCAGGTCGTTTGGCAAACGGTTGTGCCTACTGGACTTCAGGGACGAGTATTTGGTATTCAAACATTGCTTGCCCAGCTGGCAGTACCGATATCATTCTTAGTCGCAGGGCCACTGGCTGATCATGTATTTGAGCCACTTATGGCTGTTGACGGATTGCTTGCTGGTACTGTGGGTTCTGTCATTGGGGTAGGTCCAGGTAAAGGCATTCTATTACTCTATAGTATTTGTGGTTTTCTTGTATTATTAAATATTGCCTTATTTAAATGGTTATCTGACCTTGATAGCTTGGATAAAGTGATTGAAAAAGCAACGCACTAATATTTTAAATACTTTACTGAATATATTTGCACTTAAGGGATAAAGTATGAATAACTTTATGGAGTTTGAGTCTGAAGTACGAAGTTATGTAAGGTCCTTTCCGACGGTTTTTGAGCGTGCTGAGAACGCGGTTATTTGGGATGAGCAGGGTAACGAGTATCTGGATTTTTTTGCGGGTGCCGGTACGCTTAATTATGGACATAACCCTGAACAAGTGAATCAAGCGCTTATCAATTACCTAAGTAATCAAGGAATATTGCATAGTTTGGATAAAGCAACTGTGGCAAAAAAAAGGTTTATGGAAGCTTTTTACCAAACTATTTTGATGCCAAGAAATCTTGATTATAAAATTCAGTTCACTGGACCTACGGGTACTAATGCTGTAGAGGCTGCTATTAAATTAGCTCGTCGAGTGACTCAACGATCTAATGTTATTGCGTTTACTCAAGGCTATCATGGTTTAACAATGGGATCATTAGCGTTAACGGCTAATGATTATTACCAAAACCAAAGTTATGGTGGTCGTGCGAATGTATACCATGCGCCTTATGATGGCTATTTTGGATCAAGCATAAATACTGCTGAGTATTTAAGGCAACTGGTTGAAGATTCAAGTAGTGGTGTCTCAATACCTGCTGCGATTATTCTTGAAACCATTCAGGGTGAAGGTGGGGTGAATACTGCTGCCAAAGAGTGGCTGCAGGATATTGAAAAACTATGTAAGGCCCATGATATTATTTTGATCATTGATGATATTCAAGTCGGAAATGGGCGTTCTGGAGAGTATTTTAGTTTTGAATTTGCAGGCATTAAACCTGATATTATTTGTATGTCAAAAGCGATTGGTGGCGGTTTGCCATTAGCATTTACATTAATAAAACCCGAACTAGATCAATGGCAACCTGGTGAACATACAGGTACTTTCAGAGGAAATAACTTGGCGTTTGTGGCTGCTACAGAGTTATTAAAAAATTGGACTACCGATGACTTATCACAAGAAGTACATAAAAAAGGTTGCATCATAAAAGATTATCTTGAACAATTAGTATCTGCTTACCCAGAGCTGGATATGTCTGTTCGAGGTCGAGGAATGATTTGGGGGTTAGATATACCACAACCAGGTTTGGCAAAACAGTTGTCGAGAGTCTTATTTGAAAATAATTTACTTGTCGAAACATGTGGTAAAGATGATCATGTTGTTAAGTTATTACCCCCATTAACAATCGATTCTGCTCAATTAGAAGAAGGTTTAAGGAAAATAGGCTTTGGAATTGAGGAATTAATAAATAGAGAAATGACACCTTTACATCATGATATACCCTTCACGAATCATTTTTAGGGTTTGTTGTCAGCGCTCTTGAACACCAAGGATGGGGTGGCAGTTTATGCAGGAGCATTTAACTGCCACCCCAGTCACTTATTAATATAAGTCCCTGGGGCTTCATCACTTGACGGCCGCCCCTAAAAATCCTTCGTATTGAGTATAGAAAAATTTTTGCTCAAGTTTAAGTAAACCTTTCGCGAAAATAAAATACCCCGTGAACTTGTCAGAATGCTTGTTTTGTTTGCGGGTTGATTTTTCACCAATTTATATCATTTCCCTTCCTCAACAATATTTTTATTTGCATCTGTCCTGGTATTAATACCCAGTGCTTCTGCTACTAGATAAAAGATAGACTGATACGGAATACCACTGTGTAAACTAAGACCTGTTTCACAGGTAATGCTTGTACTAAAACCACGGGAGCAGTTTGCAACCTGTGATTTTAGTGTTGCTAAGGCACTCGCATTTAATTCCGGGAAATTGAAACCTTTATCTCCTGCAAACCCACAGCAACTGATGTCAGGAGGAATAATCACTTTTTGTGCACAGTGTTCAGCTAATTGTTGGGCTTGTAATGTAAGTCCCATGCGATGGGTAGAACATGTTATATGCAAAGCAATCTGCTCTTTGATTGGGGTAAGCAAATAGCCTTTATTTGAGTTAACGATATATTTTAGACAAAAATTAAAAGGCTCATAAAGCGTTAAGTGACTGCTATTTTTGGTTTGTAGTAAACATGGGCTTGTATCTGCAAGGATCGGCCATTTACCATTATTGGAATAAAGGAATAGTGTGTCGTGTAATTGCTGACGTTTTTGTTCCGCTATCGTTTTATACCCTTTACTCAAATAAGGTTGCCCGCAACAAAGTGCTTTTTCATCTACCGTTAAGACATTAAATCCCAACTGCATAAGGATATCAGGGATGAGCATGGTCAGTGGTGGTAGAGATTTGGTTCCGCTGATAACTTTAGTTACGCAGCTAGGCCAATAAACAATTGTTTTTGATGGATCAAATTTCTTCGGTGTTATACCTTTCTGAGTAGAAGATCGAGGATATTTTTTTAAGCACTGTTGAGTAACGACTAAAGGTAACGTTGATGGCCATAGAGGTAGCCGTTTACCTGACAGGTTGTGTAGTGTTTGGCTGAGGTGATATTGACGCACTCTACCAACCCATTGGCCACTCCATTCCGCCAATTTGAGACCCATTTTGATACCAGTCAGGCATAAGTCAAAGTGGTTTGCAGTCCACTGGGCTAAGCGAGCGTGTTTAGCCTGTTGTTGGCGTAAAGAACGGATAAACTCGCCGGTATTAATGTTCACAGGGCAGCGATTTGCACAAAGCCCTGTTGCTGCACAGGTTTGATTTCCATAATAGTGAAACTGTTGAAGCCAATGTTTAACGGGTTCCTTATGTTGCTGACGTCGGGTAATTTCTCGCCATACCGCAATTCGCTGTCTTGGGGTAAAAGATAGATTTTTGGATGGACAAACCGCTTCGCAAAAACCACATTCTATGCACGTATCGATAAGTGGGTGAGATGACGACATGATTTTAAAATTTTCCAAGTGCACATGTGGATTGTCATTCAGAAGTACACCTGGGTTTAAAATATGGTTTGGATCGAATATCTGCTTTATCGTTTTCATAAGCTGATAAGCAGTTGATCCCCACTCCAGTTCAACGAAAGGTGCAATATTCCGACCTGTGCCATGTTCTGCTTTTAATGAACCTCCAAATTGTAGTGCCACACCTTTACAGACTTCTTCCATAAACTGTTGATATTGCTGTGTATGCTGAGCGTTATCAAAACGTTGAGAAAATACAAAGTGTACATTGCCAGCAAGGGCATGTCCGAAAATAATGCCATCACTGTAACCGAACTTAGTAAATAAATGCTGGATGTATTGCACACCCGCAGCAAGGTGTTCAATAGGAAAGGCAACATCTTCAATAATGACTGTAGAACCTGGTTTACGTTGTGCACCGACAGCAGGAAACAAGCCTTTACGAATAGCCCATAGTTGATCGATGTTATCTTTATCTGTCGTGAATCTGGCTGGTGTTAAAGGTTGAAAATGGGAGAGGCATTGTTCAATTATTTTTATAGATTGGTTTAATTGGGCCTCAGAATCAGTCTGCGTTTCGATAAGTATTGCCGCGCTTTGTGGTGATAGGGACTGTGTTCCAGGCATTGCGGAGTGTGTCGCGACAGCATGCAGACTACGACTATCCATGAGTTCGACAGCGGCTACAGGCATCGTTTGTAATGTTTCTACGGCTTGACAGGCATCTACCAACGTTGGAAATACGACGAGTGTTGCTGCTTTGTAAGGATAATCCTTAATAGTATTGAGTGTGACAGAAGAAATAAAACCTAATGTGCCCTCTGACCCAACCAGTAAATGAATTAAAATTTCAATAGGATCTGTAAAATCAATGAGCGCATTAATAGCATAACCTGTTGTATTTTTAAGTCGGTATTTATGTCTAATGCGTTTTGATAAGGATGCATCAGCATGTGTTTGTTGGCTTAATTGCTGTAATTTATCAAGCAGTGGTTGATGGTGTTGTTTAAAGGCTTTTATGCTGTTGTTGTCAGCCGTATCCAGTATCGTACCATCAGCCAACATTAAACGCATATGACGTAATGTATGATAGCTGTTCGCGGCAACGCCGCAACACATACCACTGGCATTATTGGCTACTATTCCACCTATTTTACAGCTATTAATTGATGCAGGATCAGGACCTAATTTTCGTTGCCAGGGTTGTAATAAGCGATTAACATGAGCGCCAATTACGCCTGGCTGTACTTGTATAACGGTACCTTCCTGTTCAATACGATAGTTATTCCAGTCAGGCCCTAAAACAACCAGTACACTATCAGTGATTGCCTGTCCAGAAAGACTGGTTCCTGCTGCACGAAATGTGATACCAACTTGATATTGATTAGCCAGCTGTAATAGTTGGCTGATTTCGTGTTCGTGATTAACGTGGACAATTAATTTAGGTAGAAGCCGGTAACAGCTTGCATCAGTACTATAAGCATAATGTAATACTTCATCTGTGATGAGTTGTTCTTTGCTGAAAATAGAAGCCAGTTGTTGTGTGAATACATTCCAGTTATTCAT
>NZ_JAGSOY010000065.1 GCF_018837975.1 Zooshikella harenae
GACCAACTGTTGTATTCACTGAAGGCTTTGGGTAGTAACTCATGAATGACAGACTCTTTAATCTGGTCTTTTTCACCCTTACCAATGGGCTCACCATGTTCTTTTTCCAGGGTTTTAATACGTTCTTTGACGTATTTACTGATGACCGAGTTAGGCAACATCTTTTTTTCTTTTTGCAGGCAGAGCAATTGGAAGTCCCCTATATGTTCAGCAAAGTGCTCAGCCTCTTCGCCGAAGGGGCGAACCCAGCCATAACTTTCCGCTTGTTGGGGTGTGCAGGGTTTAAAGGCCTGAGCACCTAATTTCTCGTTTAACAATGCCTGATCAAGCTTGGCGACCTGTTCACAGCGAAAAAATATTGCGTTTTTAAACCACATGGTGTGCACCTCTTGTTTTATGTTGTATGCAAGGTGGGAACAATCGACTCATACCGGTTAGTACGCGTTCGGTAGATTCGATTACGTAGGAGTGGGTCATCGGAGAACACAGGAACGATCACCAAGGACAACGCTAACATGCTCACCGACAACGGACAGATCACCCGCGTCCGAATTAACTCGGCAACCAGTTGTGTACGGTTTTTAAGGTTGTGTTTATGCAGTGCGGCCTTAATGGTCTTGGAAATAGTGTCCGGGGCAACTGCATATTTGCGGGCAATTTCCTTATCCGATAATCCGTGCAAAGCTTCAAAGGTATACAGCGTTTGTCGTGGGGAGAGCTGAAGGTTGTTCAGGTAGGCTTTCCAGTGGCCTATGGTGATCGTGTCGTCCATGAGTATGAAACCTTTATTGAATGAAGGTTTTTAAAATGTATACCCGTGGACGCAAACTATCAATACTTTTTGTACTTTAAATAATTAATGAGTACGACTGTTTTAATTGTTATTTTTTATGGTACCTTTTGAGAGCCGCATTAAGGGCCTTAAGCTGTTCATAGAACTCTCTACTAATACCGTTATCAATGATATAAGAACAAGTGTCCATTGTGATTTTGATTGCGTCTTCTTTTCTTGCCTCTGCTTCATAAGCAAGCTTTTCATCAATATCGTCATTGTCGTAGTCTGGGTTCTGCTCTATCCATTCCTGTGAAATTCCTTGCTTTTCTGAAGTAAGCCACAGGTAGTTAACACCGGTTACTTCAGCTATCCGTCTTAAAGTGCTGAGCTTAGGTTTCTTATCTAGCTTTTTTGATGACTCCCAGTTAGCAACGGCGCCTCTTGAAACACCGCAGGCTTCTGCAAGATCGGCTTGGGTTAACTTAGCCTGAACACGTGCAGAACGAATCTTATTCCATAAACTGGTATTTAAAACATCTTCAAGTGTTGAGTCATTTAGTGAGTCGTTGAGTGAGGGAGGGTCTTCTAGGTGTTTTAGAAACTCTATTGTTGGAACGCCAGTGGCGCTGGATATCTCAGTTATGTGATAAAGGCGGGGAATTGTTCTTGTACCCTCATCAGGAGACTCCCACCTTGATACAGCTGCTGTTGTCACTCCACATTTTTCTGCCAGATCCTGTTGGGTAAGACCTGCTTCTGTTCTTGCTTGTTTTATCGTTTGCCACAAATCAGCCATATCAAATTAGTAACCATGTATAGCTAGCCTTAAAAAGTTGATTTAAAATGAGTTCTAATTTGACAAAATCAACAAAAGGCTACAATATTGGGTTTCACAATTATAACATTTCATCATCACAATTTTTGATGAACAGCCTATTTAAGCACGTTTAACTGAATCTTGTAGGTAGCAAGTCTAAGTTTGTGTCTTAAGGCGTAAAGTATAAGTTGTGAGTTAACAAACTAACATTCCTCTAATTGGGGAACCATCACCATGCAAACTAACAATAGAGGTGTTGTATGGAGACACAAGCATCAAAACTTACGGATGAGTGCGCCTGGGAACTCTACGACAGAGGGTTCACCATTATCCCGTTAGGTTCACCATTTGAAACACCACCGCCTTACTTTGTCAACAAACGCTTTGACGGCAATAAAGAAAAAGCACAGCAGGAGTGGCCTAAACAGGCGCGCGTACCATGGGCCAAGTTCCAAAAAGCCACACCTACGCTTGAGGATATGGACTATTGGACCGCTTCCTATCCTCGTGCCAACTGGGCCATTGTTACAGGGGCGCGTGTCATTGTTGTGGATGCAGACTCTGAAGAAGCGGTTCAATTTATGGAGTCAGGTGTCGTCGGTCGAACGCCGTGGAAGGTGAAGACGGGCAAAGGTAAACATTTTTATTACGCCGTGAATCCCAACGTAGAAATACGCAACTCCGTTAATTCACATTCCAAAATCGATATTCGGGGGCAGGGTGGTTATGTCGTCGCTCCAGGTTCAACCCATGCCAATGGTAACCGCTATGAATGGGAATATGACGCCAGTTGGGTAGTCGAGAGCATCGATGACTTGCCATGTTTGTCTGAAGAAGATTTACAAGCCATCCAGCAATTTAATGGGCGCAATGTATTAAGTAAAACCCAAGCTAGGGCTGACTCACCTAAAACGAGTACTGAACCTGAATTCACAGGTAACTTAGGTTTTAGTACGGCAGATTACCAACCGAAGGCTAGTGGTGAGGCAGTGAGTGAAGGTTCACGTAACCATTCAGCGGTGTCATTAACAGGTCAATATATTGCCTCGGGTATGGATCTGCGCACCATAAAACAGATGTTGGATACCTGGAACGCGGGCAACAGTCCGCCATTAGATCCCAGTGAGCTCAATACCTGTATTGCCAGCACAATATTGACGCACTTACGTAAACACCCTCATGACGTGATCCCTGTACAACCTTCGCCGCCCGAACCGAGTAAAGCGACCAATTTAGCCTTACCCGACAGTGGCGGTATGCCGGGCCATTTATACGACATACCGGGGGTACTGGGTGAGATCGTGCAGTTTGCTAATCAGACGGCACGACGAAAACAGCCCGCACTGGCAGTACAAAGTGCTTTGGCACTCGGCAGTGTGGTTTGCGGGCGTTATTACAAGACCGATAAGGGAAATTTCTCGTCGTTGTATTTCCTGAATATTGCCAAGTCGGCCAGTGGTAAAGAGCACTGTAAGGATGTGGTGGAGCAGATTTTAGAAGCATCGGGTTATGGTCGGCTCATTTCTGGTTCCGGTTATACGTCTTCTGGTGCCTTGTTCAGCGAATTACTCCATGAACCCAACCATATCAGTATCATTGATGAGTTTGGTAAGTACCTGGAAGGCAGTCAGCATAAAATGAATCCGCATAAGGCGGAGGCGATTACCCGACTGGTCGAGGCCTGGAGTAAATGTGGGTCTTCACTCTATCCACCGGTTTATTCGACCATGGGTATGAGTAAGCAGGCGGCAGAGGAAATGCGTAAGCGGTGTATTAAGCATCCGGCACTCACTCTATTAGCGCTGACGACACCCGGTACCTTTTACGGTGCTCTGTCACCGGAGCTCGTGAAAGATGGTTTTTTAGGACGCTTTATTGTCATGGAGAGCCAATTAAAACGACAGGTGTCGAGTGATCCTGGATTAATCGAGGTACCTGAGAACATTACCAAGTGGGTGGCGACCATTCGGGAGAATCTGGCCGGTAATTTAACCAGCCATATGCCACCAGAAAATAAGCCCGCACAGAATATTCTCGTGTTCGAGGAGTCCGCGCTCCAGCGATTAAAAGCACTGGACCAGGAAATCATTCAGAAGATGGATGAACTGGAACAGTATGGTATTGAAGTATTGCTGGGGCGCACCCGAGAAAAGGCCATGCGTATTGCGTTAATTCTGGCCCTGTCGGTCGATCCCTTTGCCGAGACGATTACACGACAGGTGACGGATTGGGCGGTGGATTACGTGACTTATTTTGATTATGCATTAGTCCAGTCAGTCATTAAAAAAGTAGGTGGATCAAGCTTTGAAACCTTGCTAAAATCCTGCGAAGAGGCCTTGCGCCTGGCTGGTAATAAAGGTTTGACGAAGCGAGAAATGGCTCGTCATCCTAACTTCTCAAAATTAGATCCACGACAGGAAGAGGCTATTTTTAAAACCTTCCTTAATCGCGGTCTAGCCCAGCTCCTTTCTTTAAAAACCAGTGGCCGTCCAAGACAAGCATGGGTGCATTACACCCTGGTGGAAAACGCCGGAGGTCCCGAATGACAAGGACTTTCGTCAAAACACCAATGACAAAAGAAGTGCTTGATTTTAAAGGAAATTTTCTCACTTTCGTCACTTTTGACAAAACGGCCATGACAAAAGAAGTCGTTGATTTTAAAAGAAAAAATCGACTTTCGTCAGAAAAAATAGCCCCTAAGAATCCCCTACGCAAATCGCCTCAAAAAATAGGAGGGGGGTCTCTATGGTGTCAAAAGGTACAGAAGTATAAATTTATATATTATTTTTATTATTATTACTTATATATATTGATCTATAGACTAACTGAGTACTCACTCACATCTGTCATGACTTTCGTCATGAGCTATGACGAAAGTGACGAAACTTTTCTGCAATATTTCTCTTTTTCTCCTCAACGCTTATCTACGACACAGGTCTTATAACAATGACAACGACCTATACCATTACACCGAATACCAAGCCCCGCATGACCCGAGCAGATAAATGGAAACAACGCCCCTGTGTCATGCAGTACCGTGCTTACAAGGATGCACTACGGGAGTTGTCTATTGAACTGCCTGAGAGCGGCTACCATCTCATTTTCGTGTTACCCATGCCCAAGTCATGGTCGAAGAAAAAACGGGCTGAGATGCGAGGACAGCCTCATAGAGCGACACCCGATAAGGACAATCTAGAGAAAGGTTTATTGGATGCCTTGTTCGTGGACGATGCCCATATCTGGGATGGACGCGTGAGTAAGTATTGGGGTGACGAGGGGCAGATTATTGTGAAACGGATTCCAACCTACGACACGTTAGACGAAGCGTTGAACTCGACGATGCACTGAGGGGAGGGGATTAGATGGCTACAACTGACGTCTATCAGCCTGCACAGCAAAAAAATGGACCTAACTTAGCGTTACCCTGGCGTTCAGCCAAAATAGCCTGGCATGAGGCGTTTATGAGCTTGAGGGCCAGGTCGATGATTAAAAGTTCAGGCAAGTCGCCATTTAACAACATGACGCAAATTGGCCGGCATCTGGAAAAAGGGGTTGTTCAGGATGCCATTGCCAAGCTACCTAAGTCTGTTGTCCATTGGGGCATGTATTGTTATGCGCCCGAGCATGATAAGACCGATACCTATAAATCACGTGTCGCTGATCGGCTGTATGCCATGATGGTGGATCACTTAGGCGATAAGTACGTTAGAAGCCGTATACGCTGTATTCGTCTGGTGACACTGTGCAACATTGCATTGGAGGATAGGAAGCACCAGCAATGGAAAGGCGAGTTTTATGGTGATGCTCAAAAAGCCCAATTGTTAGGCGTTCCTCGGCAAAACTTTAATCGGGATTATGGTGAAGTGTATGGCGCCATGCAGGAAATTTTAAGTGGTTATTGTAGTAAAGCGTTGGGAGTCGTGGCGGAGCTGTTGGAGACGTCAGTACACTGATCATGTGACGGGATAGAGTGAGTTGCTCTCATGTTCATTCGTCGTTATGCCATCGAGTAATGATGAAGCTCAAAATGCGATATGAGAATAATTATTTCGAAAAAAAGAGCTTGATCCCAAAATGACTTAATTATCTGTGAGAAGGCCAAATAAGTGACTTATTCAGCAGAACCTTATTTTTGGATCGTGTATAAATTAAGCCAAGCATAAAGATAACAAGATAAAAACCAGGCATAGGGTTTTCATCTATTCAAGGCAAGGAGATGTCCAATGTTGTTCTTGGTTTCTACATGTTCACTTATTCTCGTCGCGTTGGCGGGTGGCCTAGCTTTCGTATTCATACCTAAATTCTTTGAACGCTTACCCCGTGAGTTCACTGAACTTCTGCAGTCAGAAGACTATACGTTTCAAGGCAGTATGCTGTTAAGTGGCATCGCAGTATTAAATACAATAATGATTTTACTTTTATCCGAGCCAAACTTTTTTGCGGCGGTGCTAATGATGGTCGCTGCGGCAGGCTTGTTTTCACTGACTCTCTACCTAGTTCCACAACAGCTGGGCCATCATAGACGGTTAGCGAATGGGCAGTATGTGAGTGATCAACAGGTGCATCAAACTCAGTTGTTATGTGCCATCGTCGCGGGTAGTGCGGCACTGCTAAGCTTGACGGTATTGTTGATGGTATGAGGTTTGGAGGAGAGTAGCGCCTTTTCAAAAGGGCTTATGTATCTTTGCTACTCTCCGTATCTTCTTAGGATGCCGTAAAGTCCTTGAGTTTTTTCAGCGGTTGAATTCTCACTTGCATAGAAGCAGGTTTAGCCTTAAACATCATTTCTTCACCGGTAAATGGATTCACGCCTTTTCTGGCTTTAACCGCAGGCTTTTTCTTGGTTTTCACTTTGAATAAGCTCGGGAATACAAACTCGCCACAGCCGCGCTTACTGATATGTCGTCCCATGATCTCAGAGAGAGACTCCATGACCGCATTCACATCCTTTTTGGTGAGCTCCGTAGTTTCAGCAATTTCGCTGACGAGCTGACTTTTGGTAAAAGGTTCCTGTACGGCGGTTTTCTTACTAGACGATGCCATTAGCCTATACCCTCAAACAAAACATAGATAATTCTGGTAAAATGATCTCACCAATATACTTAATTTGTAGTATGCATTCGTGACAAAAAGCAAGGTAGTATGATGGGAAAAACTAAGATCACTTATCGAAGTACTTGCCCCTGACTGATTCGTTATCAATAAAACAAGCCAAAAAAATCGTACTGCTCAGCCAAGTCATGCCGCATAAAAGTACTGAACAAGCGACACTGGCTGCGGTTGAACAGCTAGGTTATGTACAAATCGACACCATTGCCCGCGTTGAGCGCGCCCACCATCACACCTTATGGAATCGCGTTAAAGGCTATCAACCCGAGTTATTAGACAAGCTACAGCGAAAGCGTAAAATATTTGAACACTGGTATCATGCTGCGGCTTATAGGCCGATAATCCAAAATGTCTCGCTGGTTAGCTGGAGTTGTGAGGCTTACAATGAAGTAGCGTTTAGTATTAGAGATGTTCATGAATAACTAGGAAACATGATGAGAGATCCTCAGCGGATAAAGCAAGTTTTAGAACTCATAAATCAGATTTGGATGAATAGTCCAGACTTAAGGTTTAATCAATTAATATACAATTTGCAGTATGATTATTCTCATCAAAATGGTGGTGTCGGAAAAATTCAAGAAACAGAAAGAGATGGTTTTGTCAGGGTTGGCTTTGACCTTTTCAATGTAGAAGATGATGAATTCATTAAGTATCTAAAAAGCGTAAGAGGTGGAAGGCGCTGTTGATGGTGGAGAAACAACAAAATACGTCAGTCTTGTAGTCAAAGGTCATGATGGCGATAAGGCTGTATGTATTCTCGAAAATCACGAACAGCTAACCGAAAAGTCATAATGAATCCATATATGGTTGGTTTTCGTCAGAGATAGTAGTGTGCACGAATAATTAAATTTTCAAAGAAGTATTGATATGGATGAAAGAGATCAGAAAGCACTGGATGATATTGAAGCCTATGGATGTCATGTACTTCATGTGATGGAAGGTGAGGGTGAGCCTTCATTTTCTTACTCTATAGGCATAAATAAAAAGCAAAACAAACCTGATGTGGTGATTCTAGGGTTAAAGTCCCAGCTTGCTCATTCAATAATTAATAACTATAACAATCGCCTTCTTGAAGGAGAGACTTTTGAACCAGGTGAATACTATTCAGATTTTTTAGGTGGTTTTGATGTTTGTTTTATAAAGGTATCTAAAAAGCATTTTAAAGAATATTTCGGTTGGGGTTTATGGCTCCATGATGGAGGTGACTTTGAAATGCTACAAATGGTTTGGCCTACTACAGAAGGGGTATGGCCTTGGCACGATGAAAAATCAGACTTCTATAAATGGGCGCAACCAATTCTGAGCGAAGATGGAGTGCTCAATGAAATTTAACAAGTGCAAGTACATGGACCAATTTTCAACTGTGCTCCAAACTATCCGCAAATGCAGGTATTATGCGTAAAGGGAGATGAAGTGAGTCATATAGATTCTTTTAAACATGAATTAGTAGGACTATTTGGTGGATTACCAATTTATCATCCTCTTGAAGAAATCAATGGTGATTTCCAATGTAACCAGCATCAACTTATGCTTGGTGGAGGAAGTGGAGAGCACCCTGCTTTAATCATTAAGAACCCTTTAGCTGCGGTTGCTTGGTTTATCATGGATGAATTAGATTCATTAGAGGATGACAGTATTGACGCCAGAGATTATCCTCTTAAGCAACATTGTGAAAAGTGGAAAGATACTGTTAGAAACTCTATAAATTGGGAATACGAAGCTAATTTGTATTTTTGTGAGTGGACAGTTAGCACCTACAAAAATTTCTATGATATTTGTGTTTCCCCAGCAATGGTTAATCCATTCAGTGAAGATGCCGACAAAAGTTTTGAAGAATGGTTAATTCTTGGTTTTGGTGAATTTATTTTCTTTGCTATGCCTGAGCTTGCTGCTTCAATTATGGAAAAGCTGGATAGTCCTTATAAATATTTTCACCATATGACTTACAATAATATTTTAGTTGTTCCTAAAAATTTTCCTGTATACGCAAATGGCGGGAATGCATTTAAATTTACGTAAAAGTTAGTTAATGGGGTAAGTGTCATTATCTAGCTAACCTGCTAGATGGTAGTAATCATAAGACTTAGAGTGAGGTTAGGTTTTGTGCAAGAGTAGCTCTCATTGGTAGTTGGCTTTTTTAAAGGATAAGATATATGAGTTATGATCTATTTATGAAGCCCAAAAATGGAGATATTTCCATTGAGGAATTTGAATCTTATTTTCAGAATCGTAAAAATTACTCTTTAGAAGGCGTGCAAGCCTGGTATCAAAATGAAGAGACTGGGGTCTATTTTGTTTTTGAGTACCAGGATCAAGAGGAAGGTGAAGATCAGTATTTTCCAGTTACGTTCAATATGAACTATTTCAGACCATCATTCTTTGTTCGAGAGGCAGAGCCAGAAGTAAAGGAATTTATATCAAGTTTTGATTTAATTGTTGATGATCCTCAAATTAATGGTATGGGCTATGGGGAATACAATGGTGAAAAATTTGTAAATGGATGGCTCCATGGAAATGAATTTGGATACCAAGCTATTTTAAAGGATAATCCTGAAGTATTTAGCTTACCTACAGATAAGCTTGAAGCATTTTGGGCATGGAATATGAAAAAAGAAAGGCTTCAATATGAAATTGAAGAGGATGTTTTTGTGCCAGCTATTATACTGTTGAATCATCAAGGGCAAGCAGTTACAGCTTGCGTTTGGCCTGATGCTATTCCTTCAGTTATACCACCTGTTGATATCTTGCTAATTGGTAGAAAAGAGTTAGCTCCAAGAAAACTGTTCAAAAAGGTTGAGGATATAGCTATTGCTACATGGTCGGATATTCAGCCTCTTTTAAAGAAATATAAGAATAAAATGGAGGGAGAAGCTTATTATCTTTACTATCAATCAGTACCCACTGAAATTAAAAAGCACATTGAACGTTTGAATCCTATTGATTTAGATTTATTAAAAGGACTCTCTGCAGATCAGGTTTTAAATAAAGAGTTGGTTAAGAAGTATATAGTTTAATCGACTAAAAGGAGCTACCTAACTAGTCATAATAGTGTTAATTAATAGTTACCTCGCTTAGAGCAAAGCATGCGAATAGCATTTGATCTAGATGATACTCTGATACCAACGACGCAATCGTTTGTAGTTGGAAGTGAGAAAATGAAATGGCCTTATCGGTTGATCTACAAAGAAGAACTGAGAATAGGTGCTGTCCAGTTGCTCGTTGATTTACAAATTGAGCACGATATTTGGATTTATACAACTTCATTAAGGTCTACATTTTACGTAAAGTGCTGGTTTAAACTGTTGGGTATAAATATAAGTGGTGTAGTTAACCAGAAATCACATAATGAAGCAGTTAGAAATACTCCAAGGCAGCGATTTAGCAAAGCACCAACCCTGTTCGGCATTCATTTACTGGTAGACGATTTGCCAGGGGTTAAAATAGAATGTGAACAGCAAAACTGTAAAGTACTAATAATACCGCCGAGTGAGAAAAATTGGGTAGAAATAGTAAAGCAAGAGATAGAGACAATCAGGTAAGTACTCGTATCTAGCCAGTCAGAGTGATGTTCATTAAAAGTTATTTTTCAGTAGGAGATATCTGTGTGTGTCACCCAGAGTTTACAGTTACGATAAAGGTTAAGGGTGATTTCCCTTCGGCTGTTGAGTTAAAGATGATTCGAAAGTTTGATGCGACAGTTGCTGAAATACCAGCAATAGAGCTAAAAAAGAGAATTTGTAATAATGAAGGTATTCATCACATTTATGGTCTTATAAAACCGTATTTCAGCGACGTTGTAAATGCACTGGATAAACATGAAATTAGCTATATTGTCGAGTAAAAAAAGTAATTGGGTTAAGGTTGCTATCTACCTAGCCATATTGCTCTCTCGCGTAATCACCCAAAAATAGCGAAAAGCCCAGCTTATCCAGCTTTATGGTAGGAACCATAAGGCTTATAATGATTTAAGGCTTTGCTTTGAAGTAACAATTACTAATAGTAAGTTGGTAAAAGATATGGCTGTTTGGGCAATAATTGAAAATAAAAATGAGATTTTACTAATTAAAAGAAGTGAATCAACATCTATATCTGGTCAGTGGTGTTTCCCTGGAGGAGGAATAAAGCATGCTGAATCTCCTGAAAGTGCATGTGTAAGAGAGGCTAAAGAGGAAGTAGGACTCAATATTGAGATTTTAGAGTTTTTAATGGAGTATGAAGGTGAATATTTTTATAAGTGTTGTATTGTGGATAACGATCATGAAATAACGCTTAAGCTCAATGAATGTGATAGTTACTCTTGGGTTCAGCCAAAATACATACTCAGCTTAGGTATTATTATGGACTTAAAGAAAGTTTATATGGTTCTTAATAGTATGGGCTATCAAATAGAGCTGAATGATGAAGCGAGAAATATTATCAGTTAACAAGATATCGAACTAACGCTTGGCGGTGCAGTTTTTATAGTGATTATGTGCAGTAGTGTGCAAATTTTATAACAATAGCCAGATTAAATAAGAATAAAGTGAAAAACAATAAAATACTTACGTTTTTTAGAGATGAAATGGTTTACCCAATAGAGCTTTCAGATGAAAGCTGTTCACCATTAAAACCAAAACTGTTGCTTGAATATATTCAGAAAACAGGTCTTGAAGGCCATTTCGAAATTAATCAGTCGTTTTCACCTTTTCAGAATGACGACTTTTTAATTGCACACACTCCAGAATATGTCAATGGTTTTTTTGATGGAGTAAAGCCGCATGCTAATTGTAGTGGAGTGTTAGGTATTAATTGGAGTGAAAAGTTTGCTTCTAGTGTACGTTACACTAATTCAAGCCTCTACGCAGCAATCAGGCATTCAATCGTTTACCCAGAAAATATCTGTTTCAGTCCTACAAGTGGCTTCCACCATGCAATACCAGATTCAGGAGCACTATTTTGTGCATTTTCAGGGCAAGTAATAGCTTCAGTAAAAATCTATAGAGAGTTTGGGTTATCTGGTGCATACATTGATCTTGATGGGCATATTGGAAATAGTATCGAGGACAGTAGAGATTTTGTACTTGAATTGAATGAGGCAGTGCCAAAAGGCTTAAACATAAATTTGACTTCAAAGCACGAAGAGTATATCGAAAATTTGAAAATTTTGTTGAGCTTACTTAAACAGGAAATTGTCTCTGGAAAAATACACTATGTTGTATTTTGTCATGGTGCAGATAGCCATGAAGATGACGATATTGGTAATCAGCTTACAACTGATGAATGGACATTGTGTTCTGAGATATTTTACCAATGGGTTAAAGATATTGAGGAGGTAACAGGAAAACAGCTACCTGTCTCTTTGAGCCTGTTTGGTGGTTATAGGGCTGATGACTTTAATTCAGTTCTTTCACTACATACTTCTGATTTAGTGACGTGCTTAAATACGCTATGTGGCCAAGATATTGATTATAAATTGGAAGTGAAAGCCCGAGAGTGTAAAGCAAGCGCATAATTGAGCAAAATTTGGTATCTAGTCATGATTGCTCACTCCAAAACTTTCAAAACACTGCCGATGCGTTGTTTATAGTTCAAGTATGTATTTAGGCATTAGGAAAGCAGAGATGAAACCTGAAAACTATGTAAAAAACTTCCGAGATGTTGGTGAAAGTTTGTTCAGAATTTATGGGGATGAATTATTTCCAAAAGGGGTACTATATCGAGGTGGTCGTTTGAATTCAGTTTTCGATCACAATGAGATATTCAATGTCCCTACTATATTAAATCTTAGAATTGGTAGCGATGATAAGTTATTTAACTGTAATTATTTACACGTACCAGCTGAAGATAAAATTGAAAACTACGATACCTCTAATGGAAAAATACGAAAATGGGTAAATAAAGTCATTTCAACTATTTGCCAAGATGATATAGAGCTACCAATATTTATTAGTCTCCTAAAAGGTTAAAACCATCGGCTTTAGCCGGTTAGCTTTAGCTATGATACTCTGAAGCTGCTTATGAAGTAGTAGGGGGATAGTAATGGAGTACAGATATGGTAGTCATACAATTTTCAAGATTCAGTACCATTTTGTCTTTGTGACGAAATATCGTTATCAGGTATTAAAAGGAGATATAGGATTTAAAGCTCGAGATTTAATAAGACAGACCTGTCATGCATTTGAAATTGATATATTAAAAGGTGTGATTAGCAAAGATCATGTACACTTGTTAGTTTCAGCCCCGCCAAATATAGCTCCAAGTGAAATAATGCGAAGAATAAAAGGTCGAACGTCAGCCAAGTTGTTTGAAAGTTACCCAGATTTAAGGAAAAGATATTGGGGGCGTCACTTTTGGGCAAGAGGATATTTTTGTGTGACGTCAGGGGAAGTGACAGAAGAAATGATTAAAGAATATTTAGAGCATCATTTTGAGCCAAGAGTAAACGATAATTTTAGGACTGAAGATGAATACTAAACGGGTCTTGGACCCGTATCCGGACTTTCAGTCCGTAATACTAACCCACCTACTTTCAGTAGGTGGTTGTTGAGTCATTGCACATCAGGAAAGGATCGAACTGGAGTCATTACAGCAGCAATATTAAAAAGCTTTGGTATATCGAATGAACTAATAGTTAAAGAGTATTTGTTAAGTGATGGCGTTGAAGGCGCTAGGCCAATTAAAAGAGCTCTTGAAGGTTTTGGTAGTATCAATCATTACTTGAAAGGTGATTTATGCACTAAATTGACTAGAAAGCTAATTGATAGCAAATGAGTAAAGTCAACCAACTAATCAGTCATGCTGATAGATCAATTCCTGAAAAAATAACCTATAATCCAGTCTACCTTCCTGGATGACAAAGGTTATAGGTCTACAGTGTGGCTAGTTTTTGCGTAAGG
The DNA here is from genome assembly GCF_018837975.1 of Zooshikella harenae. Lineage (GTDB taxonomy): Bacteria > Pseudomonadota > Gammaproteobacteria > Pseudomonadales > Zooshikellaceae > Zooshikella > Zooshikella harenae. The sequence goes on from NZ_JAGSOY010000065.1 coordinate 13,577, forward strand.
TTAGTGTTTATTAATAGTTATACGGATAATATGTATGGATAGAGAGTTAGCAGAAAAAACGAGCTTGCTTGCACTGAAAATAGGTGCAGATATGGATAGAAATCTTGCTCTTATTAAAGAAGCTTGTTCTGAAGAAGAGTTTAAGGCTTATCAGCTAGCAACAGGAAAAGTAATGGGTGAACTACTTATTGGCTTTATGAATCCAATTTACAAACAGCACCCAAGCTTAAAGCCTAAGGAAATGGGTGGCGAATATGAAGTTGATCCTAAAACCTACAAATAGACATCGTATAATCGAACAAGAGCTACTACCTACCCAGTCAAATCGAACAAACCCTCAACAACTATCCCAAATAGTCTACTTCAGTGGATACTAAGAGCCATAAGTCATACAATGATGTGAGGCTTTGCGTTAGAGTGGCGTTTATTGGTTGGTATGCTGAAATAAGAGAATAGTCTAATGCATCAATGGTTTGTAAAACAAGGTCGAATTGGGATCGTCAGAGATGGAAACTTTCTTAATCTTTATGTCGATCCAGAAGGCTGTGATAAATGTCTTCTTACTGCTCTTGACGCAAAGGAAATAACAGAAATATTGACTACACTTGCTCATGAAATTTGGGAAGGTCAAATTGAGCGAGAAGAATACACACAGCAATATAATGAGACTGAGTCAGGTCATTTTCAATGGAAAAACTCCGGTAGTGTCATAACTGTTGGCGTATCTTCTGATTTCTCTGCAATTGAGATTAAAATAAATGGAAATTCTCCCTTTAAGATGAGTATTAATCAGGTTGTTGAGTTTATTCAGATCGTTCAGATGTATTTGAGTGATTAAGATATGAAAATGTATATATTGGTTAAAGATACTATTCCTGAGGGAGTTGCCATTCTTGCTGCTGCTCATGCTTCATTAGCTATGTACTTGAAGTTTAAAGATACACCAGAAATTAAGGAATGGCTATCAGGGCCATTTTATAAGGTTGTATGTAAAGTCAACGAAAAAGAGTTTGAGAATGCAAAACAGTATGAGGATAGTGTTCTGTTAACGGAGTCTTCTTTAGATAACCAAGAAGTTGCGTTGGCTTTCAAACCTAGAGATGAGTGGCCAAAACCTTTTAGATTTTACAAGCTTTATAGGTAAAAATTCAAAAAGGTCAGGTTTTGGATTAGGGTGGTGTTTCTTAGTCGTTAAGTGCACAATAAACCATGAAAAAGAGAGATAAGAAATTAATAGCAATAGCGGGTGATGCTGCAGGGCATGCTAAAAGCAAAAAAAGTGGTTTGCATCCTTGTTTAGGCAATGCGTGTAGAGGTCAAGGTTTCCCCTCAATTACTTTGGATATATTGAACACTAAGTTCAAAGAAAAAGCATTTATCCCTCCAGAGGGGCTTCTAGATGTATTGCAGAAAATAACTAGTAAGTTAAAAGAATTGCTAGACAAGCAACATTTTCTTACTGATGACCTTAGAGTTGTTGAGGCAGAATTTTTTTGGAACAAACATTATCCTGATTGGCAGTGTTCATATAAAGTAATAATCGAAACAGAATCAGGAGAGAGGTTTGAGGGTAGTGAAAATCCAGGTCCAGGCTACGTATTCTAAAGCACTTCATGAGCTAGGAATTGGCTTCAAACTACTTTACCGGATGACATGGACTGTTAGGCGTAGGATGAAACTAAAATAATGATTGTAAATAGTTTAACAGTTCAAATATTGAAGAGATGAGAATGATAAATAAATCGATTGATTATCTAAGAGAAAGGATTTCGGATATTGAGTTAGAGTTATCTAAAGTAGGTACTAATAAAGATTTAATCGATGAAAAGAAATGCCACCTGGAATCTATAAAATGTATCGAGTTTGTTTGTAAAAATAAGATCAACTTGAACGGAAAGGTTCTTAATTTGCCATATATCGAAGGGTATGGTGGCCCATTCTACTCCTTTCGTATCGTGTTAGAAGAAGAAACGGCTGACAGAGAAAATTGGGTGTTAATAGATAAAATAGATGACGTATCTGCTGAACTTATGATTGGTGACCAAATAATAACGTCCTAGATGGTGTTTATTAATACATGCATAAGTGCCGTGATATACTTCGTCATACTGAGGTTCGTTAATAGTTATACACTAAAGGAATTACTGAGTAATGCAATCAATTAAACCAGAGAAAATTGCAATTGACTATGATAATTATCATGCCGAACATATTGGTATAACTTCAGATGGCTTGCAGTTTTTTCTAACAACCCCTTTCGAGCCTGCATTTCCAAATACTGAAGGGTGTGAATATATTGCATTATTCAAATTCGACCTTGAAGGAAATTTGGTAGATTCGACAATAGATACTCTTGGTCCGCGTGGCTCATATGATGATGACTTCAGAAAAGAAAAGTACTTATCTCGCTTAGACGAGTTAGGTGAGGTTAAATTTCAGCGTATTGAGGTTAAGCCATTTTCTATTGAGCATAATGGCGTAAAAATGGGGCTTATTGTTAGAGAACCGGAAGAGGAAGATGATGTTTGGGCTGTTGAAATGTTGCCTGGTAACTATATGGCGTTTTTTGAACCATGGGATAGCGGTGAATATGATACATAGCAATCGAATAATCGGTTAAGTACTAGTATCAAACCAGTTAGAGTGAAGTTCATTAATAGTTATGAATCTATTGCATAAAAAGGAAGAGAGATGGTGGTACTCAGGGATATGCGGCAGGAAGAGTATTCAGCTTATTGTCAGTATTTTATTGATGATTACAGTAAGGAAATCGTTGTGAATTATGGCCATTCAATGGAATTGGCAATTGAGTTGGCAAAAAAGGATTTAAAACGCTGCTTTCCAAAAGGTTTAGAAGATAGTGAGCATACATTGCTATGCATAGATGCTGAGATCAAAGGAAAATCAAGTTTAGTCGGTTACCTGTGGCATTCGGTCAATGCCAGTGAAAATTCAACGTTTATCTACGACTTCTATATATCCAGTGAGCACAGAAGTCAAGGTTTTGGTAAACAAGCGATTTCAGCGTTAGAAAAACAACTGCAATTAGCAGGAATAAATCAAATAAAGTTAAGAGTGGCGTATCGCAACGAACGAGCGCTTAAGCTGTACAAAGAGGTTGGTTTTGTCATCACTGGTTTCAACATGTCAAAGACAATATTGGCTTTGTAGCAACATAATAGGGTGTTATTGATACATCGATGCCGACTCAAAGTGAATATGCACAATACCTCATCAAATGGTATGGTCTGAAAAACTTAGACGCTTTTTGTGGTGAAAATGGATAGAATATTCCAGCACAATGAAGGTGAAGTAACAGAGTTAAATGGTGCGACCTTCACTACTGTTAAAGCTCTGATCGATGATAAAGATAATAATGTTTATCTTTTATGGCTCTTTGATAAAACGTCCAAATATTGGTATCGAATATTTATTGACGGAATTTATTGTGGTGTAGACCAGTATCTTCAAGATGGCTCCATGAATGACGAAGATGATGATATATCTTGGCAAGATCATTCTAATTGGTTCAAAGGTAAATCACTTTCATGCGCTGAAGTAAGTTTTGCTGGGAAAGTTGGTGATGATATTGTGCTTTCTATGTTTTTTGAGGATAGCGAATTTAGACTAATATGTAAATTCGAGGCTGGTAGTTGTCGCTTAGAATTTGCTTAACAATCGTAAGTACATGACTTGAGCTCATGTGCTGTGAGCGAAAGAGCTATTTAGATATGGCACGAAGAAAACAATTAAAGGGAGTCGCTGGAAATCTTGTCCAATGGTGCCTTAGTAGAAACTTTGACTACAAAGGGTATTGGGCTGTAGGTCAGTTATATGCCTATGCAGAAGAAAATAATATTGATGAGTTTGTAATCGATCTTCTAAACAACAATGTGTCAAATGAAGCTGAGGGTGTAGAGTTTTCTGAAGCTATTAAATTGATGTCATGTGTTTTTCTACGAGATCTAAATTCTCTGAAAATACCTGACTGGTGGATAAAAGATGTACAGGTGATTTTTACTTTTAATACTGAGTATCAAAAAAGACTCCACTTATTGACTTCAAGACTAGGCGGGAAGCCTGCTCTGTGTCTAGCTAAAATTACTACTGATCAAGGTAAAACATATACTAGTGAACGTGGCTTTAATGTATGGGTGCATAACCCTAAAAAAGAGGTCTGTCGCAATGCTTTATAATCCGATAAGAGCTATTACTTTGCTATAAATTGCCAGATATGAGTAACAATATCGCATATAATGGTGTCAGGTTTTACGTAAGAGAAGTGTTCATTAGTAGCTAGGCATTCAGTGAATTATGGAACAATCAATTACTCTAAATATTCCTCATGACTTGTCAGATGAGGAATGGGAAAAAATATCTGAAGTGTATCGGAATATGGATGGTTGGATTGATGGAATAGATTTTCCATATTGGTATGGTACTGAAAGCGACGACAGGTATATCTCCGTTTCATACGAGCCAAGCGGCTTATTGTTCACGGGCAAGGTGAATGATGATCTTTGGGTGGGGTGGCTAACTCAAATATGTGCAAAGCTATCTATTGCTCTAAGAAGAGAAATTCACGATGCGACAATGTAACACATGCCTAATCAGGTAAGTGATGTTATCTAACCACCTTGCTGGATGCCTTGAACAATAGGGCTTACAATGAGGCTAGGTTTACGTAAGAGTGACGTTCATTAATAGTTATTTTTGGAAGATATGGGCACAATTCGAAAAGACTTTGATTTAAATAAATTGAAGGACGGTAGCTTAGATATTAGCGAGCTTGATATTTCTTTTCAGACTTGGCGTGAAAGGAATGCTACTGGAGTGCTAATTCGCATTATAGGAACATATGGCCATGGATCTGGTGGTGAAAATGATGCGAAATATATAAGCTGAAAGATCGAAGAAATTCTCGATCACCCTGATTACTGGTTTAAGGGTATGGTTCTTGATCTGTCAAAATTTCGATATGAATGGGGGGATGATATAGATATTGAGCCTTCCAAAGACATCCCTTATTTGGTAGTTCTCAGCGAAAATAAGCAGGAAGCGTATTCATTTTTCGTAGATAAATCAAAAATGCGGTTTGATTTGAGAACAGCGCTTGCAGAGATAAATAATAAAATAAAAAAATAAGCTCACATAGCAGCTTGCCAAACACTCAATCGACTCTTTCTGAAGCGGTAAGGTATGTAGTAATATTGTACCCACTAGCCTGTTTTGTAATACAAATCTATGCAATACGTAGAAAAAACACTCACCCACGAAATGTGCCTTAGAATCCAAAGCGACTTATTTCCTTACTGGTCTGAGTTTGCTCGAACTCGAGAAATGATATGGGGTTGTTGTTATTCGAATGATGAAGTCAGAGTATATGAAACATCCTGTGGAAAGATTTATCTTTATTCTGACAGCACTTATGTGCAAGAGGTTGATGGCGATGGCTATTTTTTAATAATTGATATTGCTGAAATAAGTGTTTACTGCCTCTATTTTGAAGGGAAGCCTTATCGTATTTCCACCTACTTTCTATCAGAATATCTAGCAACCCCAACTTATATAGAGGATGAGGCTGAACGCCAGCGAGTGATGAATGCAGTCATGGAAGCATTGAGCGTATACGATGAGCTTGGTTATGCAAGTATGTTGATCGATTATGGCTTCAAAGATGAAGATTATTATGAAGCGAATAAGCCCAATCATGGCTGGTTATAATGTCTCCTCTGGGAAAGAATAGAGAGCTTGAAAAATTAAGTTACGCACTGCTGTCGAGGAAATATGCTGGTTTGTACAAAAAATATCCGATTCGCAGGGTTGTCGGCTATTTTGGTGGAGTGAGCAATCAAGAATATGGTTGGTTAGCGAGCAGGTCTTAGCTGTATTAGGTGCTTTCTCTAATTTATGTACCTCTGAATAGCCTTAATATACCCTCGAGTCTTTTCGCTTATTTCTAGCTGGGAAAAAGCTAAAATCAAGCTTTTAATATATTTATAATGACACGGCGTCTCAACAGCAGAAGGGCTCCAAATATTTAATTTATGGCCACCAGTCTCTTGAAGATAAATATTAATGCCATCACATCCAATTCTGTTATCTTCAGGTAAATTCTTTATGTTTTGCCCCTCAAGGTACTCTGAAAAAATCACGGATTCATCGTCACTTAGATGTGCACTTTCTGAGTAGAGTTGATAATTATCACTATGAGTTTCAAGAAATGAACTTCCAAGAAAATACCTTTCATGGATTGATGCCTGCATAGTAGAGAACTTTGCAACCCATCCCCCATTCACTCTCTCGAATAACATCACGCTTTCTGCACCGAATGACGGTAAAAATACGGCCAAGATATACTCTCTTGAATAGTCAGGATTACAATCGCACTCACTTAAGATAAGCGCACTTCCATAATCTGACTCAGATCTAAAGCTTAGATTTAAATTGAGTTCATTAGCTTTTTCTTTAGTTGGCTGTAAATTACTTTCGCTCACACTACCTATAATGTAAGGACGCCATCTCACCAATTTCTTTTTCAGCTTACTGGGAGGTAAATTCCTAAATTCAGGAAATAGAGCTCTTAACCCCTTAATATCACTAAGTGATATATCATCTGGCTCTTTATCAAATGAAACAACGAATTTATTCATTCATATTTTCTCTATTACGGGGCATCTAACTATTAATATACGCCACTCTGACGCAAACCCAAGCTCATTGTAGGCATTATGTTTACAGGTATCTAGCGAAGTGGCTAGGGAGCAGTTTTCAGTCAACTATGTTTATGCATTAATGAAATGACAATAAAAATCGAAAGAATACCAAATGCAATGAGTCTAAGTGATGTTTGAACGCCACTGTTAGACATAGCCTCCATAGAGTCATTTGAACTGAAACGTTTGCTAGTACCCATAACCCTTTCATAGGCAAGCTCTAGAATTATAGTTTTCGTAAGAATTAAAACGACTGATATCAGAGTTACCAACTTATTACCCCATATTTTGGTATTTAAAGACAACTACTAATAAACGTCACCTTTACGCAAATTGACTGTATTGTATGCCCTACCGTTTACGCTATCCAGTGTGAGAGGGTTATGGTAGGCTAAGAAGTTGCTTTTCCCTGATTAGATTTCAATTTCTATCCTAGCTCTTTCTGTTATACCACCATTCCCATAGCTCAGAGACTAAAATCCACTGAATTAACCCTGCAACTCCGGCGACAGCAATACCTGTTAGTGATGCGTGAGGTAGACTCCAAGAGATGAATGAGAGAGGCATTCCTGTTACAGAAAGCAAAAGATGTGAAGATATGCTGTACTCGCCATGATCAGAAAATAATGTGCCGTAAACACTGAAAAGGAAAAGCGCTGTTGCCCAGCCTCCATAAATTAAACTTATTCTCTTCGTGCGTCCAACCATTTCAAAACCTAACTATTAATAAACACTACTTTGACGCAAAACCTAACCTCATTGTAGGCCTTATGAGTAGTGGTATCCAGCGGACTAATGGCTGTTGATTTTGAGCATCCGCAAATAAGTGTGTCCCGTTTAGATTGGTCAAAATAAACCCCACAAGTCTGAAAAAGTAGCATTGAGTTGACATGGTACGGTTGTTTAAATTCTAATCGCTTTTGCGAAATGGTTAACAGGTTAAAAATTGATCAGATCAAACTTTAAAGTAAATGTGAATTTGATCAAATTTGATAATCTGAAGGTGGTTAATATTTGAGCGCCATTAATAGCAACGTATCGAGCGGAAGGAGAGTCTGCATGGTAATGAGTGATCTTAAGTATTATTTAGGAATTTTAGTATGTGCTTCTGCAACACTAAATATCGCTTATGCTAGTGAAATTAGCCTTACACCCAACAGTAATGGTGGAGGGGCATTACCATCAGGGTATGACAAAATTACCTTTACACTTGGTGATGGTAATTGGACTAAAAATATTACGTTGCCAGCAATCCCAACCAATGGATCAATGGTTATTATCAACTCAACTGCAGGATACAAATCCTATTTAGATACTGGGACTACAGGCATTCCATTAAAAGAATTAGTTATATCAAGAGATGAAAGCTATTCATTTACTTATAGTAATAAGTCTTGGACCATTAAGGGAAATGGGATCAGCCATTTAAGCCCTAATGACAGTGGAGCACTTATTCCAAATAATCCAAGTAAAGTAACTTACTACCATTTATCAGATGGCAACTGGACTCAGCAGGTAACATTACCTAGCCAGGCTTCTGATGGTGACTATATTGTTGTTAAGTCAAATGCGGCATTTGATTCTCAAATAAGTTCTGAAAATCAGCTTTACAAAAGTACAACGTTGTTAAAAACAGGCGATGAATACGTTTTTAAATTTGATCAAAGTTTTCAGAAATGGTTATTAGAAAAAACGCCAGTCCGTTCTTTAACGGCTAAAGAAGCCACTAGCCAAATGTCTTCATTAACCTCTCCACGTACAAAAGTAAGATTTTATGATGGGAACTGGGTGCACACTCTTCATCTTCCCGATGATGCTGGTGATAGAGACAAAGTAGTATTGCAATCAAATGCTACATGGACAGCAACTGTTGATGGCTCAAATATTAATAATTTTCAGTCCTTGAAATTAAATACAGGGGATGACTATGAGTTAACTTACATTGCTGAAAATAAGCAATGGGAAGTGACAAAAAGTCCAGTCAAAACTTATCAAGCAAAAGAATTAGTAAATGGCCAAATACCCCAGTTAGTTAGGCCGAACGCAATCATTGAGTTTAATGATGGTAACTGGGTTCGTGATTTATATTTACCATACCCATCACCTAAAAATACTCGTGTGACGGTTAAAACTGATGCGACATGGTCTTTCAATGTTCATGGGATAAAAAATAAAAGCGATAATATGGTGAATATTGAGAAAGGGCAGACAGTTTCATTTAAGGTAGATGAAAATGGCCTGTGGCAACAAGAAACCCTAGTGATTGATATATTAATGCTATATAGCGACAAAGTAGCTTCAAAGCTTGGGGAGAGTGCTGCAAGAGCTAGAATGTTTGAGAGCTTCAGCTTAACGAATGAAGCTCTCGAAAACTCGGGTGCAAACTTCCGTTTGAGAATGGTTGGTCTTAAGAAAGTACACGCTAAGAGTCACTGGGAAAAACTAGGTGATCCGCTAAGCGAATTGCGTAACGATGAACTCGTTCAATCTTTGAGAAACGAGCTAAATGCAGATGCAATTTATTATGAAGGAACCGAAGATGGCTGTGGATTAGCGTGGGTCAGAGCTAGCTCATATAATATGGTTGGTACTGGCTCAATTAATTGTGGTACGACGGTAATGCGTCATGAATTTGGACACAATATGAGTCTTAACCATGGGGTTGATCATGGTGATACCAATGGCAACTATGCTGTAGGTTATAATGTAGTTAAAAGTGTGATGGGTGGTAATGCGACTCCTTTCTATGCCACGCCAAAACGTTTTTCTGAAGCTTACGGTATCCCCATGGGTATTGAAGGACAGATAGATGCTGTAAGGGCAATGAATGAGTTTTCATCTAGGGTGGCTTCATACCGTTAAAGGTTAATGGCACAATGCCTAAAAAAAAGCGAGTAGGCGTTTTAGTTGTTTCAGTAGCTATAGTGATAGGGGCCTTTTTGGGCCTCACTATCACTCAATCCCCTGATTGTCCAAGTAGTATAAATAGTGAAGCTCCTTCATCAATTAAAAAAAATGAGTCAACGCCATCAACTCTAACTACTAGTGAATCAGAAAAGAGTCCACTTGTATCAACTAGAGCATCCAGTGCTGTTCCTGTGCTAAATCAACCTGCTGAAATAGAATCTGTAAAAAAAGAGTTTGATTATCTCAGCGATCAACAGCTTCATGATGGCCGAACCTTCATTCATTTTGAAATGCAAGCATTAAATGAATTTGAAGTAGGACATACCTTCCATATTTCATTTATTCAAGATGGACAAACGTATACAGGAAAAGTTAACTCGATTACTGAGTTTGAAGGTATAAAACGTATAACAGGGAGTTTTGAAGGATTACCAAAAGGGCAAATAAATCGATTTAGTATGACTATTTCAGAAGATGGAAATTATGTTTCGGCTAACTTTTCCCCCGGTGCAGAATCTTTTACGTTAGAAGCCAAAAATGGTCTTGGCTGGATAAATAACTTAAAAAATGAAGAAGATTTTCTTCATGATTCAGAAAAAGAAATGAGTCCTACAGAATAACTGTTGTATTGTAAAAAGTATTCCCTCTACAATAACGTTTTTGTTGATAAAGTGCAAAAAAAGTACCCAAATAAACGTATCAAGTATAGTTGCTAGTCAGGTGAGAGCTGCTGGTATCTACCCAGCTAACTTGCTGGATGTCAGGAACCATAAATACTGGAATGATGTTAGGTTTTACGGTGGTGTGAATTTCATTGATTACTACATGCGTAAAGAGTTCAGATGAATACTAAGTATTTATTAAAAAATTTGAATCTATTGTGTTCATTGTTTCAAGCTCGTTCTTTATCTGCTTTGAATGACAGAGATAGAAATACTTATAGTAGCGCTTATTTCCAGTGCATGAGTATTATTGAATTGGTTAAAGTTGAAGATCACAATAATGCTGCACTGAAATGGAGAGCTTTAATGTATTATGCCGATGACTCCGTACCAGTCAGCGAAGCATTCTTGGAAAAATATGAGCTATTAAGACAAAGAATAATTAACGCTGGGTTGCAATAGAGCATAATAACCATGCATGTAAGACTTAAATATGAACATCAACAGATTTTTTGTGTTTTAGTTATTACCTTCGCTTTGTATGTGAAGTGTTTTAGTTAATCTGAAGATAAATAGATGGAAGTGGTTAATATTTTAAAGTTTGGAGAGTTAGTCTCAAGATTGCCTATAGATGGACAGATAACATTTTATGAAAGGTTTGCCCATGAGTTAACCATTGTCATTCGGTGTGTGTGGTCAAATGAAAAAATTGACGATGCTGAAAAGGTTGATCGGATGAAATGGCTAAATGAGATAATTCATCGTATACCAAGTAAATTAAGTCAATTAAGAAATCAAAACTATGAATGGGAAAATACTCAGTTTGAAGAAATGGTATTACACTGGGTTAAGCAAAATACAGCAATATGTAAGGAAGTAAATAATGCTATTGGTTATAGCTATAAAGCAGTTAAGTGCATTGTGTAGAGTTTCACTCCTGTTCAGCTTGAAGTATAGTGTTACAAGTTACCTAGATAGTAAAACCTAAATAATGATGAGTAATTTACAAGAAATCTGCAAGATTCTGTTAAATAATGCTGATTTAACCCTCTCAGTTGATGGAGTGATGGGTATTATAAAACTTGAGTTTTACCCCGCGACATATGATGGAGTTGTGACGTTCATTTGCTCAAATTATTCACGATTAAATTTTAGGAAGTCAGTAGATGATAGTGATGGGATATTTGTAGGCGAAACACAAGCGACAACCATTGAGGATAAAGTATCCATTGCAAAACTGTACGAAGAGGATGGGTGGTTTGAATACAACCAGAAGGAAATGAATCCAGTAGTGCTAATCGAAATTGAAGGTGGTGCTATGTTGAGCATTGTCTGTGAACAATTTAGTTGGCAACAAGGAACTGGTCCAGTACACAAAGTATTATAGAGGGTCTGCATTTGCGATGTGTTGTTCTCTGAATGAATATACTGAAGCAAGTCTTGGTCGAAGAAAGCTGCATAGGGAATATAATGTAACACCAGAAAGTCATAATTTTTCATCTTTAGTAAATTGACAGCCAGTTACGAGTTTTATAGCTTTAATATAATTAGGGGATAGTCCAAATTTATA
>NZ_JAGSOY010000066.1 GCF_018837975.1 Zooshikella harenae
ATCCTTATTTTTTTTGTTTGGCGACTATATTATAAGGAGTTAAACGGTTTTGTCTTACCTTCTTGATGAAATATTCGGGCTAGGTGAGCCTGAAGATGGTGAGTTTATAAGAAGTAAACACCAATTTGATAGTTATCTGCATCAACATTTTCCTAGTGCTATTATTGTCAGGCCATCAGTCGTATTTTCCTGTAGAGGATCATATGGTGGTACATCCCTTTTAAGAGCCATTGCCTGTTTACCTATTATTCCCCTTGTGGATGAAGGCCAACAACAGCTTCAGCCTATTCTTTTAGAGGACCTTGCACAGACTATTTTAAAGCTGCTCACCTATAATGGCAGCAGACAAACATTTTATCCCGCTGGACCAGACGTGCTAACGATTAAAGAATTTATTTCCTTAATACGGCAATGGCTAAAGTGGAAGCAACCAATATGGTTTCCTGTTTCTAGCAAAATTTTCACTAAACTTATCAACATTAATAATAATTTAAATATTGTGCCTTTTAATAGCACGCTATTAAAAATGCTTGAGCATGGCAACATCATTCCATCGAGGGAATCCCAAGCCCTGGTAGATACACTGCACTTCCAGCCTAAGTCAGTAAAAGATACATTAATGAGTTCAGCTAGTTTTGTTCAGGACCGTTGGCACGCAAAGCTATATTGGGTTAAACCCATTCTATTTATATTGTTCAGTTTTATCTGGATCATTTCAGCAATCGCAGGTTTTACAGCGACTCCAGAGCAATATTCACCTATTTTAAGTGCCATAAATGTTCCTTACAGTGCTCAAGCACCTTTGGTTTTAGGGGTTTTTGCACCCTTTGCCTGGTTGGATCCTTTAGGAGGATTACTCAAAAACCTCGCAGTAATATCTTCTCTCTGGGTATATTGGATAATAACAGACAGCCGTTGAAATAAATCATTATGGTTGAATATTACCTATTGCTAAAACTAGTACATATACTCTCTTCAACACTGTTGTTTGGCACAGGGTTAGGCACAGCCTTTTATATGTGGCGTGCTGATCGCAGTCGTAACCACAACACCATTGCAATTACCAGTAAAAATGTCGTCTTAGCTGACTGAATATTCACCACCCCAGCTGTCATCATTCAACCTGTCACTGGCTTGTTAATGTTAACAAGTGTGGGTATTCCTTTAACAACATCATGGGTTCTTGCCAGCCTAATTTTATATATAGTAATAGGACTTTGCTGGTTACCTGTTGTGTATATTCAAATAAAGGTTGCGAAGCTAGCTGCAACAGCATTAGAACAACATAGCCTTCTACCTAAAACTTACCGCAAACTTATGACATACTGGTACAGCCTAGGCTGGCCAGCCTTTATTAGTGTTATTATTATTTTCTACTTAATGGTTTTTAAGCCAAGTCTTTGGTAATCACTCTTATTCTTATTTAGAACTATCTATATACTTCAGTAATAACTAGTGAACTACCCAAAAATTCCATTTTTTTACAAATAGCTCTAGCATCTAATTTGTGATTTGGTTAAAATGCACCCGTTTTTTAAACACATTATGTGATCTTACTTTTAGTAATTAGTATATCAAACAAAAAACTCTGTTCATCAAAACATTGTTAAGCCAACTGATTTTATTTATTACTAATAAAAAATGTTACATATAAATTTTTAAAGCCAGATTAAAATTTAATCAGTGCAGTGTCATTATTGTTGCTGGTTATACCTAACCAGCGTTTTCTATGGCACAAGGTACCCAAAAAATTCAAATAAAGCAGTTCATTACTTAGTTTTTTAATCAACACTAGGAGTAGTACATGAAAGCCATAAAGCTATTAATCGTATTAGTTGCTTGCTCATATTTATTTGGGTGTGCATCTGGCGCTAAAGTTGAAAATATGATTTACCAAGGGGAACAAAAAACTTATCCTAAAGAGTTAAAAGATAACCTAGAAGTTTCCTCAGTTTCTGGTGGGGAAAAAACCAATCCAGCTTGGACTTCTGAAATAGATAATGATGCTTTTTCTGCAGCAGTGAAAAAAAGTCTATCATCTCAAGGTTTACTATCAGAAAGTGGAAAATACCAACTTGAAGTGAAAATGCTAAAAGTTGATCAGCCATTATTTGGTTTTGATATGACAGTTACTACACATGTACAGTACACTTTAACAGATAAGACCAATAATGTTACTGTATTAAATGAAACCATTGTTGCTCCCTACACTGCAACTGTGAGTGATGCATTCAGTGGTATAAAAAGGCTGCGCTTAGCCAATGAAGGATCAGGAAAAAAGAACATCACAGGCCTCCTTGAGAAGCTATCTAAGCTAAATATAAGTTCACACCAGATATCTGTATCTGTTAAATAAAATTTCTGCAAACTAACTGCATCGACAAAAGCATGTCGTTTCTTTAGATAGGAAGAATCACTTGACTGTAGTCGATGCTTAAAGCCAACCATTAACATCTCTATGAATCAAACCCTGCTACAGTAACCTCTTCCCATTAAGTAAACTGAAATTCTACGCGGGTAGAATTGCTGCTGAACCGAAGCACGTTTGAAAGCGCTTCAGGATTTGTAATATCCAGTGTTATGTATCCTGGGAAATTAAGCTCTTAACTGGGTAGGTTAATAAAAGATATTCAAGAGGAAAAATTACTGAGTATAGTTTTTCGATGCATTTTCTAGCGCATCAATATCATTTGCACAGATATACTTTTTTAATGCATTAAATTTACCTTCAGGCCATTCGTAAATATTTAAACGAAGTATTCTTTCTATAACATCTTCCGGAAATCGTGTTTTAACAATACTGGCAGGATTACCAGCCACAATCGTGTAAGGTGCAACGTCTTTTGTTACCACCGCATTGGCAGCAATCACAGCGCCTTCACCTATTTCAACTCCAGGCATAACCATTGCCCGCATCCCTATCCATGCACCATCGTGAATAATGGTATCGCCTTTTCCTTCATATGACTCGGTCACTTGATCAATAAAGGGATAAAGACTAAACCAATTAATCTGATGGGTATGGTTTCCTCCCATTAAAATAACAGCTTCAGCGGCAATGCATACATAATCACCAATATAAAGTTTATCGACCTCCCACTGAGACTCCCATGTTTTCAAACTGTACTCGTCACCATATAAATAACGCACTACGGATTCTTCAAAACTGCCACCCCAAGCATCACTGTAATAGCTATGGCTTCCTTTAATATGAATATTGGGGTTTTTCACTGTTTCATGCAAAAGCTCAACTTTTGACCAATGCTTTTGCTTATTCAACTCACTCATGTCGTTGTCATTCCTAACTGTAAAATGACTGGTGCAGACACTCACCAGTCACTCTAGTGTAACGACGTAAAGACTTTTAGTCATTGCCGCCTTCTAATATACTCCCAAGTGAGGATGGGAACCTTTATCATTTGAGGCGATCCAAGCAACCATGTGTGTATACTAGGATATTTAGAGAAAGCACTTGAACAACAACGATATGTGTAAGAAAGTCATTATATAAACTGTGTATAACTACATTAAACAAACTTTATAAGTGTTGCCGTGTTATCCATAGAATATAAAGCACATGGCTATTACTGATAAATATGGTTTGACTGAGGATGAAGGTAAGCAACAATGCCTAAACTGAAAAATACGAAAGATGAATACGGCTGGGTCTCTATCAGTCTACACTGGCTTGTTGCTATTTCAGTTATAGGTCTTTTTATTCTGGGCTTATGGATGCGAAGCTTAAGCTACTATGACCCCTGGTATCGACTTGGACCTGATATTCACAAAAGTATAGGTATCATTTTATTTACCATACTCGTTTTCCGTGTATTAGTGAGACTGTTTAACCCTCCTCCAGCCCCGCTACCTTCATTAAGTAAATTTGAGCGTGTTGCTGCTCATGGTGTGCATTTACTTTTATATTTGTTGCTTTTCTGCATCATGATAAGTGGCTACCTGATTTCAACAGCTGATGGCAGACCTATTGAAGTTTTTAATTGGTTTAGTATACCTGCATTCGTTACAAACATTGAACATCAGGAAGACCTTGCAGGTGAAATCCATTATTACCTTGCACTTTCTGTCATTATACTTGCTGTTATTCATGCCCTTGCTGCATTTAAGCACCACATTATTGATAAAGATAATACGCTCAAACGAATTTTGGGGTTAAGCAAACCTTCCCAATAAACCAACACAAAACTATATGTAAAAAGGAGAACCCATGAGCACTCTACGTAAAAGTCTAGCGATTGCATTATTACCTATCTCAATGTCTTTTGCTTCTATCGCATCAGCCGCTGACTATGTCATTGATACCAAAGATGCCCATGCTTTCATTCAATTTAAGATTAAACATTTAGGTTATAGCTGGCTATTAGGGCGTTTTAATGACTTTGAGGGTACGTTCAGCTACGATGATAAAAAACCCACTGAATCAAAGGTTAACGTCACAATTAAAACTGCCAGCGTTGATTCCAACCATGCTGAGCGAGATAAACACCTTAGAAGTGAAGATTTTTTGAATGTTAGCAAGTACCCTACAGCAACGTTTAACAGTAAAAAAATCACTGAAAATGGTAATGGCACAGCAAAACTTATTGGTGTTCTAACATTACATGGTGTTACCAAAGAAATTACAATTGATGTTAATAAGATTGGTGAAGGAAAAGATCCATGGGGATCTTATCGCGCCGGTTTTGAAGGAACCACGAAATTTGCCTTAAAAGATTTCAACATAAAAGATGTTGGGCCAACCTCGCAAGAAGTAGAAATGTATTTATCTATCGAAGGTGTTCGCAAACCATAGAAGCCTTAGGTTTATCTCGAATGCCAACAACTACCCTCAGTCTTCTACTGAGGGTAGAGAGGGAGTAGATTTCGCATTGCACTTTTTTGATGCGTACTTTTCATACATCCCACATCATAATGGCATATTAAAAGTAAAATCACTTAACTCAAGAAGAAAACATCTCACGTACTAGGTGACTAGCTTAAAGAGTTTTTTACCTTTTGGCGTTAACTTAACTCTGCGATAGCGAGCATCATACATTTGACTTGGCATATAACGTATCAAATTGTGTTTTTTTCCCACCTTAATGATACAATCTAAATCATTCTTAGATAATGTGCCTCGTAATTCATTGAGTTCTCCATTACTCTCTTCTAATAATTCACAGAATTGTCGAAAACGAATCAAACCACTCACAGTCATTTTGTCTAGATGCATCTGAGAAATTTTCTTTAGATTCTCCATCCTTGAATCCCTGTTATTCTCGTTTTTCACTATTGTGTTTTTACTTATATCATCCTTAAAGAGAATCTTTCTAAGGTGATTTTTTATTACCTGAATGATCTTATCACTTCAATTTATACCCACAACGAAGGGTATAGTTAAAGAGCAATAAGGCCATTCAATATAAAAACACAGTTTAACTTATTACTAAACAAAAAATTATATCAAAATAATTTATACACCACACTTAATAATTTACTTTTTGCACAGATTTAATTCTAATACCTATCAGAATCATCCTCTAACTGTTGTATATAAATAGAAGCAAAGTAATAGTAAGAATGACTTAAATAGCAGTTTTTAGCTCGCAACAAAAACCAAAAACAAAACAAAACAAAACAAAAGTACAAAAAATTCAACTAAATCCCATTATCTCTGTATATATTAATTTTCTAGCAGACATTTCCAAAAATAGTGATTTTTTTTATGAGCAAGGAAGGACTGTCGTGTATAAGGAATACATGAGGGCTAAACAGCGAATACATGTTTAGCGATAGCAGCCTCAAGTATGTCTTAATGCTAACAGGGCCATGAGTACAGTGCTGACACAGCTATCACGGAAAAGTGCATCTTTAGAAATGCCCTAGCCTCAAAAGTATACAACTGTTGATAATAGTTATTCTCTATCTTGGCTTTATTCTATGTGTTCAACCTGGGTCAGCAGTCTCTTTGTTTTCAGCTGGAGGTATTGGTGAAATATAGCCAATACCCAATAACAGTGATCCAACAACTAAAAAAGCCGCAATTCTAGCTAATGTGCCAGTTGAAGATAAATCAATAATAAAGAGTTTTATCACAACAATAGACAACAGGACTACAGCACTAATCCATAACCAACGCCACTGGATTCGTGCACTATAAAACATGAGCGCTGTTCCAGTTAGGGCCCAAAATATTGAGTAAACAGCTTGCACTAAAGCCGAAGAAAACATTATTGAAAAGTCATAGTGAATTCCAACCCAATGATGAAGCACTCTCGCAATAATGATATTGGCCCAAATAAAAGCAGCCCCGCCTAATAAACCATACAAGACCTGATATTCAACTCGAGGAAACAATTGGTTACGGCGACAACGAATCCACCAGCGAACAATAAGTATCCAGCTGACGAGCCACACAAGATCAATAGGATTCAACAACGGAATAAAGAATAAAGGCTTAGTATCTCCAGGATGCCCTAAGGAAATGAGCTGCCAAAACAGCATTACTGCTAATAAAGGCATTGCTGTCAGTCGCCAATAAGCTCGCTGGTGTGCTGTAACAGGCCAGGTATGATGAAACTGTATTCCTGCAAAAATCAGCAATGGTCCAAACAATAATGCGCAAAAAACCCAAGCGCTTGAGGTGTCAAACCATAACTTAGCAAACTCATACCCCCCCCAGCTAAAAAGAACCGCTAACATCCATGCACAGGCAGCGTGATTAATCCCCCGCAAGGGAAGTACCCAAGGCATCCAGTCTCCTCGCCACAACTGTTGTATTAGCCAGGCAAAGGTCAAAGGCCATAACCAGAAACCACCATCACTAATTGGGCTTACCTTTGTCAGCATAAAAGCCATAAGGGTTACGACCATTAGTGTTATAAGCAACCATATATGAGACTGTAGTAATGGCCAGTCAAACCATTCATCAACACCTTGATAAACAACACTGGTTATAACAGCAAATGCAAGCAAAACAGTAAAAAACCACCGATCAGCAATAAATATGTCAAAATGATCAATTGCCCCGCCATACCACCAGCAAAGCCCCCACAACCAGCCAATGGTTTCTAACCAGGTCGAACTGCGCCAGTTTACTGGTGCTAATTTGAACGACCAATAAGCACTAAAAAAAGCAGCTAAAGCGATAAGAGAAGTTGCCAGCCAATTAGAGGGCAATGCCGCAACCAAAGTATAGTGAGGGGCTATATCAAACAAGAAAATCCCTGCTGATAAAAGCTGTAACAAAATTCCAAACCACATCAGTCTGCGGCTCAGTTGACGTAACGCTAACCATACCAAGCCAGCACCTTCAATTGCCCAGGCAGCACTACTCCACTGCCCATCCAGCGCTAAAGGTAATGATATGCTGCAAAATACCAGACCCAAGGCATAATAAACCTGTCCCAATAAGGGAAGTGTCATTGCAGTCGTTTTTTTAATTACCCGTGCTAAGCCAAAATAACAGCACCCTAAAATAAGAGCGCTAAGCGCAAGTGCATACGGTTTATGCTGTGTTAATAATGTTTGCCAGGAAAAGGCTACTATGGGTGACCCCAAAACCAGCGTGCTGTCAACGTACAACCCTGAAGTTATCCACCCTCCCTGCTGTTGAAGATATTGAGAAAATTGCATTCTTATTTGGCGCGCATATAACAAGCCAATGAGTGTATACAAAACTAAGAAAGCGATAAGAAATAACTCAACAGATACAAAGAAGCTAGGTTGATAACGCGTAACGCCCCAGGCAGATGCAATAACAACCGTAAATACAAATCCTAGAACATTTAGTAAACGCCAAGCTTTAAACCAAGCGATCAATGCTATTCCTATATTTAGCAATAAATAAAAGCTAAAAAGATGAATATAATTACCTTGCCCTGTTGATATCAGCACAGGGGCTAAGAAACCTGCAACTAGTGCTAAGATAGCCATACTACGTGCATCTTGTAAAATGGCGAGATAGGCTGTTATTCCAATTAATGACAGCATCAGCACGAAGGTAATAAATGAGCTAAGAAGTTGGTAATAACTGAAAGCAGCAAACAATGTCAAGTATACAATGCCTATTCCCCCTCCTTGCACAATTAAGCTATAGAGCCTACGGGTATGACGTAATTTCCAGCCAAAAGCCAATAATCCAACACCTAAAGCACATACAGCCAATAGTCGCAGTTCAATGGAAATCAGATCTTGCTCGGCTACATACTTCAACAAAAAGGCCACACCAAACAATAAGACAATAACGCCTACCCTCACAACAACATTACCTGTCGTGAAGTAATTGATAACAAAGGTAATAAATCGAGAAATAATATCAGGCTGATAAGTCTCTGTAACACTTTCTGAGCACTTGTGTTCTGTAGAACCTGCTTGCTCTTCTACATAAGTTGCAACACTGCTCTCTTCTGCTTGACTCTGAACCGCAAAAGTTTGTGGATGATCAGCAATATGACTTTCTTGTTCCGATTCAGATTTAGCCGAAAAGGCAACATTGGTTGTTTCCGTGACCGCAGACTCAGAAGCAACTTGTTCCATGGAAGCTGCATCAGCACTAGCGGAGTTAGCCTCCTCCTTAGGCATAATTTCATCCACTTGTGATGAGATTGAAGGCTTATCTGTAGTAGAAAAAAAAGAAGAAAGTTGCTGTGTTAATTCAGCTACCTGTTTATTTAGGGCAGTAATTTGCTCACTTGAACGCTTTAGCTGAAAACGTAATTCACTAATGGCACCTTGTAAAAAAAAGTTCCATATGATCAGGCCAATCACCATTAAAGGAACTAGCCCTACAAGTATTATTAACAACTCCATGGCAGTTACCAATGCTTTAACTATTTATAATGTTTAAGGTACCTTTCCAGGTCAGTGGTAGCTCTGAACAGCTCTTTTAATTAAACCTTACTGCCGTGTAACTTCTCGGCATATGTCTTCTATAACGAAAAAGGATGTGGCATGTTCAATGTAGCATATTTCACGCATCCCCATGACTCACATACCCCATCTTTTTATTGATGAACTATCTGTTATAGCCGTTTGAAATATAAAATGAGTGAGGAGAAAGAAGACAATGAGGGTTCCTACAAACCCTCAAAACGATGAAGAAAACAATATTGTAATGAAATCCAAAAGGGAATTATTCTGAGCGCTGATAAATCATATCCCAAACACCGTGTCCTAAGCGATGACCTCGTTTTTCAAACTTCGTTAAAGGCCTAAAGTCTGGACGCTCAATATACGGATGGTGTTCAGTTGCAGTATTCTGAAAGCCGTTGGCTTCTTCTAAAACACTCACCATATGTTCTGCATAGTTTTCCCAGTCAGTCGCTAAATGGAACAACCCTTCACGCTCTAATCTTGAACGCACAAGTTCAGCAAAGGCTGACTGAACCAAACGCCGTTTATGATGACGCTTTTTATGCCAAGGATCTGGAAAATAAAGCTGAACCCGTGCAAGTGACGACTCAGGAATACAGTGCTGTAAAACCTCTACAGCATCATGACAGAACACTCTTAGGTTAGTTAATTCCTGCTTATCAGCTTCATTTAACAATGCACCAACTCCAGGCCGATGAACCTCGATACCAATAAAATTAGTATCTGGTGCCAGCCTAGCCATTTCCAGTAGTGAATGCCCCATGCCAAACCCAATTTCAACAACTGTTGGCGCCTTTCGACCAAATAACAGGGCAAGATCAACTTGTTCAGGAGCGAAGTCCAGCCCCATTTTCGGCCAAACTTCATCCCAACCTCGCTGCTGCCCAGCTGTCATCCGCCCAGCACGAATGACAAAGCTTTTTACAACCCGGTGCTGCTTACCCGGTAGAGAATCCTCTGTCATCACTTTATCTCAATTTCACAATAATGCTCAGTTTCACCAAGAACGATGTAGCCTCCAAAAGCCTGCCTTTCAGTACTAGCCCAAACTGAACCCCATCTAATATCTTGGCGCTTACTTCAATAAAGTGCAGATTATAGGGATTAGCCAGGTCAAAACCAGCGTTGATTGCAAGATTAGTGTAATCATTAAACTTTGTGCTATCAGTACTAATCCGCTGTGTGCCTATGGCTGGAGTATTTTCGTGCTAATATCACCAACAGCAACCAGCCAATCAGTAACAGAGTCCCTCCAAGAGGCGTAATCATACCAAGCCAACGAATACCCGTGATGCTCAGCAAATAAAGGCTTCCAGAAAAAAATATTAACCCCGTTAAAAAACAGCAACCAACCCAGTTAAGCATTTTGTGCTGTATATGCTCGCTAAGCAAGGCAACCCCTAACAAAGCAAATGTATGGTAAAAATGATAATTGACTGCTGTTTCATAAACAGTCTGTAAGTGAGGTGTCATTGAGGATTGTAAACTGTGAGCACCAAAAGCCCCCAAGGCAACGGCTAAAAGCCCACTTACGCCACTGGCATGTAACCAACGATAATTCATTTTGCTCTCAATTTTTCATCATGACAGATACTGGTACACTAACAACAAGTATTAATACACAAAAGTCAGCCTCAACACTAGACTGCTAAGGTAAGAAATGTCTTGTGGGAAAATGAATACAGAAGTGAAAAAGAAATGACGTCCTTGTCCTTGCGCCACATGTTAACCAGGAGTGGTTAAACGAAGCTATAAAGATCATTCTGTCATGAGAAACAAATTAACCACTTAGTTACTTACATAAGTCATGCCAAACTATGTTTTCCACTATAAAACAGATCATTACAAAAAAATAAAGAATGAAGATGACAGTAATTGAAAATTTACCTGACACCTACACCAGTTTGACCAGCACTATCTAATACATATCAGATAACTATGTGTGGATAAAAAAGAGCCTGATAACCAGGCTCCCTAAAAATATTAACTGTTTTTACGGCGAAGTTGAGACATACCTAACAGTGTAACGCCAAATAACAAAGCTGTTGCAGGCTCTGGAACACGAACATTATAGTTGAAATCATCCATCACCCACTGATATTCACTTTGGTTTTCACTGTAAATAACCAGGCGATCAATGTTGTGCCAGTCTAGACGAACACTTAATGGCACATCGGTTCCTATATTAAATTCTTGACTTAGATAAACCTGCTGATTATCGCGCCAACCTGCAAACATAATGTCCTGGTCATTCCAGGCCGAAGTAAAGTTAGCACCAATAAAATCAAATGTTGAGTCTTGGTTTAACCAATCGAAAATAGCAGGACCTGCTCCATACGCGTTAAAAATAGCATTAGAACCAGAAGTAACACCTGCAGTATACCCACTATTTGTCTCAACATGTTCTCGACTGTACGCAACAATAGGTGCTGATCCATTTCTTGACCATGAAAAACCACCATAGCCTTCAGGTAACGCAGTGGCAGAAGTTCCCGGGTCTAAATCATCAAACGTGATAACCCCCGCTTGAGCTGATGCAATACATGCAACAGCAGCAGCTGTTGATAGTGTACGACTTATTATTTTTATCATTCATTTCTCCTAATCTTTTTCTTTATTATTAGTGAGGCATGTATGTGCAATAATGCACACAATAAAAACAAATGACAATTTTTGAGTCATACTTCAGTTGTAGCTTATTTAACTATTTTAAAGTCATAGATTCATTGCTCTCTTATTTGGTAGAGCATGTTCACTATATTTAATTGGAATTTATTGAGATGAAGGAAAAGATAATATGTATGACAAGAGAATAATTTGAAGGGGGAATAACAACAAACTACTACTCTTTATTGTGTAGTTTGTTGTTTCTACTTAAAGAAGCTTGCTACTATTCAGCAAGAATATTAGCAACAACACGAACATTTAAAGCTTCAAGCTCTGCAACAAGAGAATCCTGGTCAATATCCGTAGGTACTTTTAAGTTAAAATCTGCTTTAAAAACACTTCGCCCTAACTCTGTTACAGCAAAGCGGTGGCATTCCATGTTACTAATACTCGCACCACAGCTTTCCAGGATATTGGATATATCATTAATGAAACCTGGTCGGTCATCGGCTTCGACCGTCAGTTGTAGTCTTTTAATATCAACGGGCAATGGTGGTTGCACTTCAGAAATAACGGCATATAAATCAGTAATATTGGTTAACTCTGTTTGTAATGGCTCTGCTTGGCCCTCATCAACCTCAACTTTAATAATACCAGCACACTGACCTTCAAGATGACTTATTTTACTTTTTAACCACACTCCCTGTCGGGCATGCGTTTTTTCAGCTAATAATCTTATTAAGCCCGGACTTTCAGGCCCCATCAAGGTGAGAATGAACCGTTTTTTCATAGCCTATTTCCCGTACTCAATACTGAGCCTTTATAGTGAAGGCTCAGCATATCGATCTTTAATAATTAACGAAACGCAGGCACTAAAGCTGGAACTCCAGGTAACATGCCAACGGCTGCCATAGCAATAAAGCAAATACAAAATGCCAAGCCTGGAATTATGAGCTTATCAGTAAAGCTGAGTGTTTTAGCTCGGTCTTTATCTCCAATTAAACCGTTATTATCTAACAGCATTGTTAATGACCATCCAAAAACAGGGTTTACAACCGCTGAAGCAAAGATACAAATACCTGCAGATTGTGTGTCTTTTGTATCTTTAACCATTTGCATACCTGCTTCCAACAGTGGCAAAAAGACCCCTACTAATAATGCAACACTCATCACTGGTCGCCATACAGTTATATCCATTGGGTAACCAGCCACTGCCACGACAACACACATAATACCTAATAGAATGGCACCACCAGGAATGGGGCGCTTAGCAATCGCCGCAGGAATCATGTACGTACCCCAAGAGGAGGTGATATTACCACCACCAAAAGCTGTACCCACAACCTGACGAATAGAGCATGCGGTCATGGTGTCATCAACATCCATTAACACTTTTTTCGCTTTCTTAGGATAGTTAAGCTCTTGGAATACACGGTGTCCCAGAAAATCAGGAGACCACATGGCAACAGCAAGAATGGCAAAGGGCAAAGATGCAATGAAGTGTTGCATATTTGGCAAGCCCAGCTTCCAACCAGTTTCTGTTGATCCCCACCAATACATGGGATTCAAATTAGGTAAACCTGGTGCTGTTTTAAATTCAAAAGGCGCACCAAGTAACAATGCAATAATAACAGCTGCAACAGAACACAGAGGAATGGATAACCAACGCTTACCAATTCGAGCTAAATATGCATAAAGCACGATGTTAACTAGCAACACCACAAATGCCACATAGCCAACATTCATTTCACCAGCCCACTCAATCAGCGAGTTAATCTGTGAGGCTGTCCCGGTTAACCCCAGATAGGCAAGTAGGCCACCAGCCACCCCCTCTCCGGTTAACTTAACCAGTCGTGAACCACCTTTGGTTATACTTAAAATTAAACCGAAACCACCAAGCAAAATAGCCAGTGCCAGAGGATGCCCTCCAGCCATTGCAATCATGCCTATTAACGGAATCATAGGCCCATGATTACCTGCCAAATTAGCACGAGGGTTTAAAAATCCAGAGGTTAAAATAACAAACAGGATGGCAGACACCAGCATCTCAACGCGAACATTTTCAATAACAAAGTTTGCATCAAGCCCATATCCTGCAGCGTAAGAAGACATTACTGCAGAGTACATTACGGTGATACCAATTGTTCCCGCTAAAGCAGGCACAAGGTCTTCCCACTCAAACCGAAAATCACGCCCAGGAAGATTTAGCTTCCAACGGCGTGGCTTCATAATGGTTAATTCATGATCAAGGTAGTCAGACCGGTTGGCAAACTCACTACTGGGACGGTGTAGTTCCTGGTAACTCTTCTCTTGGTTAAGATTGCTGGCATCTTCACCAGCTTCATGTGGATGACTGTTATGCATAATGGCAAATACTTCCTACTACATACTACTCATTACTTACTAATCAGTGTGGAAAGTGTTTGTCCACTCCAGATACCCAGCATCAAATGAGCAAGCAACCCCCACACTTTATGCCGCAAAGTGTAAGTTGTTTTTTACATGCAACTAATGACCATGATCATTAGTTATACATATTCTGTTTAATATGCCAGCAGTAAAATGCTTAAACACTGATGATTTTTTCAACTTAACTTCCGTATTTATCTGGACCTCAAAAAGAAGTCTGGACCAATGTTAACTTTCACCATTTAATCCTAACTAGACAAAGTGTAGTTCAGTTCAGCATTCATGCTTAGGCTATTTTATTGACAACTGCGATTGCCTTTTAATGGGAAAGTACAAGTGATGATTAAAGGAAGTACCACACAATAATCACTTCAAATGAAATGATTACTCAGAATACAGTTGAGAGATATTAATGAAGGGTCATTTGCTAACAGAGCTACGCTTTTTTACGCTAACTCTGTTAGGAGATTTAGAGGGGGAAGGACCTTCAAAACCTTTAATAGGTCATTTCACACTGGTTATAAGAAACCGTAGGAAGAGAAATACAGTGTGCTTCTAATAATTCATTGGCCATTTCAGCTAAGCGCGCTCGATTATTACCTGAAATTTCTACTGTTCCACCTGATACATTGGCTATTAAAAACCACCCACCTTCAGGGATAGGCTGACAGTCGGCTTCAGTGTATTGATTTTCAGCAAAGTATAAACAAGACATATTGAGCACCAACCCTTTTTGTTTTTAGCTTCCGTTATTCACACTTATATAGATATTCCTTTTAACCAAAAGTTTTCTAAAAAAAATCCTAATAGTTCACACCTGTCTTGTTTTTTTAGATTTAACCAAGCTATTTAGATCAAGAGCCCGAATACCCAAACAATAATCACAAGCAAATAGAGAAAACAGTCAACCAAAAAAGGCCGCATAATGCAGCCTTTTAAAACATGAAGAACAGTATCTGTTGTTTGTTTTTTAGTCTATGCCTGAAGCGTCAGCTTAAGCTTTTTCATTGCATTCTTCTCTAGCTGGCGAATCCGCTCTGCAGATACACTGTACTTAGCCGCTAATTCATGCAATGTAGCTTTGTTATCTGTCAGCCAGCGATGGTGCAATATATCTCGACTGCGCTCATCCAAACCAGCCAGTGCATTCTGTAGGTTTTGGGTTGATGTTTCAGTCCAGTTCGCATCTTCAAGTTGGCGTGCAGGATCGTAACGGTTATCTTCCAGGTAGAATGCTGGTGCTTGATATGCTTGATCGCTATCGTCATCTACGCCAGCATCAAATGCTGTATCCTGACTTGACATGCGTGATTCCATCTCACGCACAGTCTTTGGCTCAACACCTAAATCTTTAGCAACCGCTTGGACTTCTTCATTGGTAAACCACGCAAGCCGCTTTTTGGAACTACGTAAATTAAAGAACAGTTTACGCTGAGCTTTGGTCGTTGCGACTTTCACTATGCGCCAGTTGCGCAGGATAAACTCATGCATCTCTGCTTTTACCCAATGTACTGCAAATGACACCAAGCGAACGCCCATTTCAGGGTTAAAGCGCTTAACTGCTTTCATCAAGCCAACATTACCTTCTTGAATAAGGTCCGCTTGAGATAACCCATAACCTGAGTAGCTTTTTGCAATATGGACAACGAAACGTAAGTGAGACATTACCATCTGGCGAGCGGCGTCCAAGTCTTGTTCATAATACAGACGCTCTGCCAACTCACGCTCTTCATCTGCAGTGAGTACAGCAATACTGTTGACAGCCTGCACATAAGATTCAAGGTTATGTCCAGGAGACAACACATCAATGCGTTGTAGTGCAGTGCCCATTAATATCTGCTCTCCATTCTTTCTATAATATTAGCTGGGTGAGTGTATCACCGTTTATATAAGAGTGTGAACCTGTAAAATAGTTCCTTTATCAGGCTTTAGTATAACCTAGCAGCATAGAGGGCCCTCAATGACTATAAACCGTTAGTCTGAACACATTCTGTGTAGTAACTACCTTGGCTCAATTATTCTTAGTTGCCGCTGACAAGTAAACCAAGCCCCAATCCAACCAAGTACTCCACTTGTCAGAACCAGTAACAGTGACGCATCCAGTGTCATTGCGGCGATCTTAAAGTGAGTTTCGTATAGTTGGGACAAATCTGCAACAGGGTCAGTCAGCAACCAAATCAAGCAATGAACTAACATCAGTGCTAACAACCCTCCCAATACTCCAAACCAAAGCCCCATGTATAAGAAGGGACGACGCACATAAGCATTAGTAGCCCCAACCAGCTTCACCACCACAATTTCTTCACGGCGGCTTTCGATAGCCAGGCGTACAGTGTTCGCTATTACCAAAATAACGGCCAGAGCAAACAATCCAGCCAACATAGCTCCTGCTCGTTGACCAAGCTGCAGCATAGCATTCAATCGTGCAATCCACGCCGTATCAAATTGTACCTGCTCTACACCTTTTATTTGCTCCAGCGTTTGGGCAATCGCTTGCTGATGATACATACCATCAACCTGCTTTGGCTGTAATACGATAGTGGCTGGTAATGGATTTGTAGAAAGATGCTGCAACACTCCCTTAAAGCCGCCCTGCTGTTCAAACTCCGACAGAGCTTGCTCTGGGGTAATCAACTCAACCTTAGAGAAGCGTTGGTCCTGCTGTAACTGCTCAAACACCTCAGTAACATTCTCTGTTGGCGTTTCCAACGTAAAAAAAAGACTGATTTGGGGGGCACCATCCCAACGACTACTCAGTGTTTGGGCATTCTCAATCAATAAATAAAGCATGGCTGGCAGTGAGAGTGCCACAGCAATCATCAGAGCAGTCATAAACGAAGCTATTGGTGCCTTGAGTAACCTTTGCAAACTCTGCCACATCATTTGCTGATGATGTAACAGAAATAGGCTGAACTCATTGGTTCGATGGGTGCGCTGAGCACTTTTTCGGGGTTGGCTCTCCTGGTTCACACTTGCTGTCTGCCTTCCAGGGGAAGACATATTACCTTTTGCTAACTTCCCACTTTTTGATCGATAGTTCTCTCGCACATTATTCGTCATAGTGCCCCCACATCGGACACTAAACGGCCCTCACTTAATGTCAGCACGCGATGTTTAAGCTGACCAATCAGTGCCAGATCATGGCTGGCAATCAGAATGGTAACGCCCACTTGGTTAAACTGCTCAAACAAGAGCATGATTTCACCAGACAGTTCTGGGTCTAAATTACCTGTTGGTTCATCAGCCAACAGCAAAGGGGGTTTGTTAACAACAGCCCGAGCAATCCCAACTCGTTGCTGCTCTCCTCCAGAAAGTGTAATAGGCAGTACTTTTTCTTTGTGCAAAAGACCCACTTTATCTAAAGAAGCCCGCACACGTCGTGGAATATCTCGAGGTGAGAAGCCGGCAATTTGCAGTGGTAATGCAACATTATCAAATACAGAACGATCAAAAAGTAAACGATGCTCTTGAAAGACCACACCTATATTACGTCTTAAAATAGGTATCTGACTACGCCATAACGTTTTTAAGTTCTGTCCGCCAACCCAAATCTGCCCTGCTGAGGGACGTTCAATCGCCGTAATCAACTTTAGAAGAGTGCTCTTTCCTGCTCCAGAGTGGCCAGTCAAAAATACCATTTCACCCAGCAGGATCTTAAGATTAATTCCTTCTACACCTGATTGACCTGTTGGATAACGCTTACTGACATTATCAAACTGAATAACTGTCTTATTTTGCTTCATTGATCACGTCTTATGCTTGCCAAACTGCTTGCCAGCCATCTAGGGGAATGATCGAGTCTTACTTATTTTCGTCCGAAAACAGAACTTCAATAAACTCATCGGCTTTAAATGGACGCAAGTCATCAATTTGTTCACCAACTCCCAAAAAGCGAATAGGCAATTTCATCTGCTTAGCCATCGCAAACACTATGCCCCCTTTTGCAGTACCATCCAGTTTAGTAAGCGCCATACCTGTTAAAGCAACAGCGGCATTAAAGTCATGAGCCTGATTTAATGCATTTTGTCCAGTACCTGCATCAACAACCAGTAACACTTCATGAGGTGCAGAAGCATCCAACTTAGCCATCACCCGTTTTACTTTAGTCAACTCATCCATTAGGTTACTTTTGTTGTGTAAACGTCCAGCAGTATCAGCAATCAATACATCAATATTGCGTGCTCGAGCAGCTTCAATTGCATCATATATCACTGAAGCACTATCTGCGCCGGTATGTTGAGCTATAACAGGTATTTCATTACGATCCCCCCAAACCTGTAACTGTTCAACGGCAGCAGCCCGGAACGTATCACCTGCCGCTAGCATCACTTTTTTGCCTTCCAGTTGCAGCTTCTTGGCTAATTTACCAATTGTGGTTGTTTTACCTACCCCATTAACCCCCACCACTAAAATCACAAATGGTGTACGCTGCTGATCAATCACTAGTGGTTCATCAGCGGGATCCAGCAACTTGCGTAGTTCTGTTTTTAATGCTGCCAACAGTGCATCAGCATCATCCAGCTCTTTATACTTAATACGTTCTGTTAAGCCATTAATAATGGCAGAAGTAGCTTCAATACCTACATCAGACACTAACAGCTGGGTTTCAAGTTCCTCCAACAGATCATCATCAATTTCTTTTTTACCAATAAACAGGGTGGTAACACCTTGCACAAACCCTTTACGTGTCTTGGTCAAGCCACGTTTCATGCGAGCTAAGAAGCCTTTCTTTGACTGCTCTTCTGCTTGTGCAGCTACTGGAGTATTTTGCTCAATCGAGTCAGGCTCTGGTGTTGTAATACTTTGCCTATCAGCCTGTAGCACTTCACTTTTAACAGGCTCTTCTTGTGGTATAACTTCAGCAGCTATATCAACTTGCAGTGTTTCAGGTGAAGTTTTTGGCGGTTCTTCACTCGTTGTCACCACAGCATCAACCTGAGAAGAAAATGACGGCTGAGCTGTTACTTCTTCAGTCTGGAGAGTTTGTGTCTCAACGGGTGAAGCTTTGTCATCAACCTCTTTTGCTGCTTGTGACGTATTCTTATCCTCAGTCACTTCAGCAGCTTGATGAGCAGGCTCAGCTTCAGCGGTAGGCTGTTTCTTTCTACCAAAAGGCCAAAAGCGCTTTTTGGGCTTTGACTGATTTGTTTCTAGATTTTCGGATGCATCGGTATCTGAAGAGTTACCGTTCCCTTTACGTGAACCAAACATAATTGTCTTGATCTATACCTAAGCTTGGAAATACTGGGATTATTTGGAGTTTGTGCCTGGCGAGGCTGGGCAAGTTGATGCTTTAGCTGTAATACGCTGTAAGCTGTGAGTATATTATCGCTTGTATTAGCACCACGACAACGAATAACCCATTATATATAAAGTATTATCCTAACACTTCTCGCTCGCTTGGTGTATGAAATGTTGCCTTGCTGTGAAGATATAACACAAAGGAAACCTGAATGATTAACGATAAACCCTGGCAAAAAATCATTTTAGGTTGCAGCTTGCTACTGTTAACCAGTTTTGCTGTAGGCCTTACACCCTCTCCTGTCACCAGTGAATACGTTCTACCAAATGGCTTAAAACTGATCGTACGAGAAGATCACCGCGCCCCTGTTGTTGTTTCTATGGTGTGGTACAAAATTGGTAGCAGTTACGAGTACAGTGGAAAAACTGGCCTCTCTCATGTATTAGAACACATGATGTTTAAAGGCACCAAAAACCTTAAGCCAGGGGAGTTTTCAAACATAATGGCGCGCTTTGGTGCTGAAGAAAATGCTTTTACCAACTATGATGCCACAGCTTACCATCAAGTGATGAGTGCTGACCGTTTACCTTTAAGCTTTGAGCTTGAAGCAGAGCGGATGCACAACTTACTACTCAATGAAGATGAGTTTAAAAAAGAACTTAAGGTTGTCATGGAGGAGCGCCGTTTACGTACAGATGACAAACCTAATGCCCTCATGTATGAACGTTTTAAAGCCATCGCACACCAAGCCAGCACCTATGGCAATCCTGTTATTGGCTGGCCAGATGATCTAAAACACATTAATGTTAATGATCTGAAAACCTGGTACAACCGCTGGTATAGCCCAAATAATGCTGTTGTTGTGGTTGTTGGCGATGTCAATCCAGAGCAAGTACGCAAACTGGCCCAACAGTATTTTGGCCCAATTAAAGCACGAGAAGACTTACCTGAAGCCCGTCCTCTGAAAGAAATCAACGAAGCAGGTGAGCGACATTTAACTGTAAAACTGCCAGCGCAACTCCCCACACTGGTCATGGGTTTTAATGTGCCTGCGGTTATTACAGCACAAGAAGAGTGGGAGCCCTATGCATTAAGAATGCTTGCCGGTGTACTGGATGGCGGCTATAGCGCACGTATTGAGTCAGAGTTAGTTCGAGGCAGTGAGGTCGCGGCCTATGCAGGGGCATCTTATAATGCGTTTACGCGAGGTGATACCTTATTCACTTTAAGTGGTGTACCTAACCTGCAGAAAAAGCACACCATTAAGTCGCTTGAAAAAGCACTGTGGCAACAATTAGATAAGTTAAAATCAGCTCCGCCTTCACAGCAAGAGTTAGACCGAATCAAAGCTCAGCTCATCTCAACACTGGTCTATCAACAAGATTCCATCGTTGCGCAAGCGAACTTAATTGGTTCCCTTGAAAGTATTGGTTTGAGCTGGAAGTTTGCAGAAGAGGACATCACCAAGCTGGAAGCTGTCACACCAGAACAAATTCAAGCCGTTGCCAAAAAATACTTTACTCATGACCGGCTGACCGTAGCGATTTTAGATCCTCAACACCAGCTCAACTCTCAACCTTCCGCTTCTGCAACTGAGGACTAGTCATGTCGAACTCTTTTTCTGTGGATAAACGTAAATTTTGGGCAGGCGTTATTATCGTTTTACCCATCATCATTGCCTTGCTTTACAAGACAGGTCCTGCCCCTCAACAACTCGCTCAATCTTCCCAGGCTAGTGAGGCTGCTAGCTCAAATAGTGAAGCAACGTCCTCAGAGCTGCCCCCACTTAATAAGCGCTTTAATTCTATTGCTGAACTTGAAAAGCAAAGTAACTTACCAAGTCGTGAGTTAAATATTCAGCAGTGGCAAACAACTAACGGGGCACATGTCTATTTCATGCAGGCTGATACTTTACCCATGCTGGATATCCGGTTGGTATTTGCAGCTGGTGCTTCACGAGACGATAAGCTTCCTGGACTGGCCCAAATAACCAATGGCTTGCTAGCAGAAGGCACATCTAATAAAGATGCGGCACAAATTGCAGCAGGGTTTGAGCAACTTGGCGCCCAGTTTAGTAATGGCAGTTATCGGGATATGGCAATTGCCTCACTACGAACACTCACTAAAGATAACTTACTCACACCTGCCCTTGACCTATTCACTGAAGTTATTGCTGCCCCCTCTTTTCCTGAAGATGCATTCATCCGCACCAAAAATCAGATGATTGCTAACTTACAGTACATAAAACAACAACCAGGGAAGCAGGCGAGCCAAGCATTCTATCAAGCGTTGTATGCCAAACATCCTTATGGAATACCTGAGCATGGCACACAAACCTCACTAAATACTCTCACCACAGATGATATCCAGGACTTTTACCAAAAATACTATGTTGCCAATAACTTAGTCATTGCAATGGTTGGAGGTATTGACCAGGCAAAAGCAAAAGCTGTTGCTGAGCAAATCACCAGTAAACTACCTGAGGGTAAAGCAGCCCCTAAAACCCCAACTCCAACCCCAATTGCAAAAGCTCAGCAAAAACACATTGAGTTCCCATCCAGTCAAACCCACATTCTGCTTGGAACGCTTGGTGTTTCTCGTGACGCCAAAGACTACCCTGCACTTTATATTGGTAACGAAATTTTAGGTGGAGGTGGATTTGGCTCCAGACTAATGAAGGAGATTCGAGAAGATAGAGGCTTAGTTTACGGTGTAGGCAGTGCTTTTATTCCGATGCAAGCAGCAGGACCATTTTTTATCAACTTACAAACCAAGCAATCTCAAGCTAAAGAGGCGCTATCACTCTCCCAAAAAATTCTGCAGAACTTTATTGCTGAAGGCCCTTCACAAGAAGAGCTAGATCAAGCCAAACAAAAACTCCTTGGTCGTTACCCATTATCCACCGCTAGTAATGCCGATATTGTCAGTCAATTAGGGGCTATTGGCTTTTACCATTTACCGCTTGATCATATGCAACAGTTTTTGGAAGATGTACAGGCAGTCACCCGAAAGGATGTGCAACGAGCCTTTGCCCAACACTTTCAAAAACAACCACTGTTAACCGTAACGGTTGGCCAACAGGCTAAACCGGATAACGCAGAAAAAGCCCAAGAGAAACAGCCCCAGCATGAAGCACCGCTCACGCAAGCCAGCCAGTAAACAGAAAATACACTCCAGTCAACGCCACAGCCAGCTCCGTATTATCGGAGGGCAGTGGCGTAGCCGAAAACTGCCGATCGCAGATCTACCAGGGCTTCGCCCCACAACAGACCGAATTCGAGAAACAGTATTTAATTGGCTGGCGCCTTATATTAATGGTGCGACCTGCCTGGATTGTTTTAGTGGTACTGGTGCACTTACTTTTGAAGCATTATCTCGTGGCGCAGCATGGGCTGATTTATTGGAAATTGCTCCACAAGCCAATCAGTTACTCACAACTAACTTAGCTACACTGCACTGCAACAACGCACAAACCCATGCTGTTGATTGTTTACAGTGGTTAGCTAAGCCTCCAACAAAAACCTACGACCTAGTCTTTTTAGACCCTCCATTTAATCAAGGCTTGATTCTCAAAACAATTCAAGCTCTATTAACTCAACCTTGGTTAAAAGCGGGTGCGCTTATTTACATTGAGTCAGAACCTTGTGACCTTGACCAACTTATTAGCACTGCACATGAAAGTGTACAACACTGGTCTCTACTCAAAAGCAAAACGACAGGTAATGTACAATACCGCCTATATCAATTACCTGAGCAATAAAGACTAATTCTCCTCAGCGAAGGGTACTCATCCCTTCGCTAACAACCCACTAAATTTTTTACCTTTTTTTGTAATATTTTTTTCTTCACTAAGACTCACTTCACAAATAACACACCTGAAAATATGGTTATATTTCCCTTAATAGTGAGCAGGTTATTCATAAAAGTTCATGTAGATTTACCATACAGACCATGAATTAACTTAAGGCATCTACTACACTTCATACAAGATTACGCTGTAGCCACGGGTACGCCGTATTTAAGGCATTATTGATACGACAAGTATTACCAAGGTTTGTGTTTTTCTATTTCAACAATTACCCATCATTGTCTCAATTAGCAAAGGTTTTCACTCTCAATGAATGGCATAATTTGTTGGAAAAGACACAAATCATGCATGCAATGTGTCATATCCCATTAGCACAGCATTACAGACTCTAAAAAAATCAGCGCACAAAACATCAACCGTGATAGATATTTTTATCGTATTTATTTAGGAGAGAATGCTAATGGATAATGAAAAAGCCTTAATCGGCGAAATGACTTTACCCATTTTTCAGTGTAAAGGTTGGCTCAAGCTGATTGGAGTTTTATCAATTATAGGCGGCATTCTTACAGCATTGACTATCATTGGGATTCTTATTGCCTGGCTACCAATTTGGCAAGGTGTTCTTTTATACCAAAGTGCTTCTGCCATTGAAGAAGCTCAACATAATGAGAGTAAAGAAGCCCTGTTAAGGTCTCTCAACAAACTTAAAGTTTATTTTATCATCATGGGTGTACTCATGCTGATTTGGCTAATTCTCATGGTACTTGGCGTAATTTTTGGTGGGGTAGGCGTGTTTATGAGCATGGCTCAAATGCAAGGTATGTAACCCCCTTTATTATAATGATAAATACAGTGGTATAGGCTTACTGGTCATAGTACGTGCTTGACACGCAATCCTCTTAGGCTCTAGTCTCAAACAATTGTTTGACACTTTTGCTGCAAAGTACGGTAAAAATCTATGACCAGTCAAGCTTCATTATCAGTGACAACGGATACAAAACAAAATACGCTTAATGAAGTATTTTCCCTACAAAAAAGTGCTTTTCAAATAACACCTTACCCATCTCTTGCTGAAAGACAGCATGCATTAAAGCTACTTCAACGCATACTGGTCAACCACCAACAAATAATTATTGATGCCATAAATAATGACTTTGGCTTACGCTCACCTGATGAAACTCGCATAGCTGAACTAATCCCCAGTCTGCAAGCCATCCGCTATGCTCAAAAACATATACGACGCTGGATGAAGCCTCAACGCCGACATGTAGGCTGGCAGCTACAACCCGCATCCAGCAAAATACTTTACCAGCCTCTTGGTGTGACAGGCATCATGGTGCCTTGGAATTATCCATTATTTTTAGCCATCAGCCCATTAGTCGCAGCATTATCTGCTGGTAACCGGGTGATGGTTAAGATGTCTGAATACACGCCTCATACAGCAGAATTATTTAAACAACTTATTACAGATAATTTTCCAGAAGATTTAATAAGCGTCATAACAGGAAGTGCAGATGTAGCCATTCAATTCTCTCGGTTACCCTTTGATCATTTATTATTTACTGGTTCTACACAGACAGGTAAAAAAGTAATGCAAGCCGCTGCAAACAATTTAACGCCTGTGACGCTGGAGCTTGGAGGCAAATCACCTACGATCATAGCACCTGACTATCCGATTAGTGAGGCTGCGAAAAGAATTTGTTTCGGCAAAGCCATGAATGCAGGACAAACATGTGTTGCCCCCGACTATATTCTTCTGCCCGAAAATCAGTTAACGTTTTTTATTGATGCGTTTTCTGCTCACTTTAACCAAATGTATCCCGACTTTGCCAATAACCCGTCTTATAGTCATATTATTAATGACCAACAATATCAACGCTTACAACAATGGCTAACTGATGCCCAACAAAAAGGTGCAAAAATAATTAATGTCAGTAATTTTGCACCAGATACAACAACTAGGCGTTTCCCTATTCATCTGGTTACTCATACCAATGATAATATGCTGATTCGGCAGGAAGAAATTTTCGGTCCCATTTTACCGCTGATTACTTACCAAAACATTGAACAGGCTATTCGCTTCGTCAACCAACAACCTCGCCCTTTAGCATTGTATTTATTTAGTCATGAACAGACTCTACATGACAAGGTTTTAATCAACACCCATTCAGGAGGTGTTTGTCTCAATGAAACACTGTTACATGTTGCTGTTGATGATTTACCTTTTGGTGGTGTTGGTCCCTCGGGTATGGGGCATTATCATGGTCAGGAAGGATTTCAAACATTTTCCCAAGCTAAAGGCATCTTAAAAAAAGGCCGTATAAATAGCACTCAACTTATTTACCCACCTTATAAAAACAAAGCAATAACCTGGCTATATAAGTTGCTACTACGCTAAAAATAGCTGTATTAATAA
>NZ_JAGSOY010000067.1 GCF_018837975.1 Zooshikella harenae
AACTATACGCTAATTTCCTTAAGTTAATGACATTGGCATGTTGGGTCCTCCGGGAGGCATATTCGGTCCGCCAGGTGGAATACAGGGTGGCTCAGGGTTAGGCCCTGGGGGCTGAGGATTAGGTCCTGGTGGTCTTGGGTTAGGATTTGGGTTTGGTGGTTGTGGGCCAGGACCTGGTGGTTCACCTGGATTTCCTCCACAACTTTTGCCTAAACCAACAACACCAAATGCAGCAATAACATCTGCTTCTGGATAGCCTTTATCTTTAGCGGCTTTAACAACACCACAAGCCGCTTGTTCAAAGTCAGTGTTTTGCTTCCAATACATCTGGTTCGCAACCACCATCACTTCAAATGCTTTTTTGATGTCCCAACCATTGGTGGTGGCTAATGTATAAAAAGCGCGATTAAATACACCACTTGAATTATGGACATCCATACCTTCACGGTATTGGTTGGCATGATCAATTGACACACCATCTTTACTGGGTTGTTCGAAAAAACGCAGTGCTTCCTGGTTTTTGGTAATAGTGCCACCCACTAACCAGTCGTTCTTCTTGAACATGTAAAACTCAGCTGCTTCACCCGCCATATCGGAAAAAGCTTCATTGATACCACCAGACTGCCCACGATACGCTAGCCCTGAATTTTGCTGAGTGAAACCATGACTCACTTCATGAGCTGCTACATCCAGGGAGGTGAGGGGATAGAACATACTACCACCATCACCAAATGACATTTGCTGTCCATCCCAAATCGCATTGTCATAGTTTTGTTTATAGTGTGCCCGCATTCTTAATTTATGCGTAAGCGGTTGCGTATTAAACCAGTCTTTATAAAGTTTAAAAACAACACCACCAAAATAATGTGCATCATTTAAAGGTGAATAACCTCCATTAATTTCTTTATAGTTATTTTCTGGACAGTTAAACTGAAAAACCTGGCCACCACTTTCCTGGTGTTTCATGTCAACCGTTTCAACATTCGTAGTACTCATACGGCACTGAGCATCGACCTCTAAAGGCCCATGATCAGTACCATACTGGTATTTACCTGATTTTCTATTACCACCAGGGCCTGTTGCCTGTTGATGGTTAATCCCCTCCCAATGATCAAGTACCTCGCCAGTATGAGCATCAATAATAAAGAAAGGACGAGTAGGTTCACCCGATGCGGTATGGGTAAAATAACTGACTTCATACACTAAACGTGGATTAGTGACATCCTCAGCATAAATCCATAATTTTTTATTATTATGCTCAATTTTATCCTGTACTAAGCCCGTATGACCCGACTGCTCAACCGCAACGTGTAATGCCTGCTCTTCAGTTAAACCGGGGGTTACTTCCAAATTATGTTCATCCAACGCGACCAATAACTCGCCCGAAAAATCACTAAACAGACCTGCGCTGCTTTCACTCGCGACAAAGCTATAGCCGTAAACAGGTACACCTTCATAATACTGTTGATAGCGATGCTTTTGCTGGTGGTCTGCTGTGCTAATCGAGCGAATGACCACAACATCTTTTTCTGAGCTTAATTGTAAGATCTCGTGGATAGGTGCTGCGCTACGAATAGCCTGCGTTAATGGGCTATACTCCAGATTTATTTTTTCTGCTGACCATGACGGTAGTGAAAAAAAAGTACTGGACACAGCAGCACCCACTAAAATAAGTGTGCTACTTCTATACTTCATTATATTCCCCTGCATAAATGCTTTAACACTATAAATAGAGCTTTTATAAAGCATTTAATTAACAACAAATTCATATTTAACAAAAAATGATTTTTTATTTGCAATCACACTGCCAAAATAATCACAAAAAACCGCTACTGGCAGAGATAAAAAATCACCACAACTGGATCAATCCAAGTTTATTTTATTTTTATGATAATACGCTTATTTCATTATTATGATTTTTCTTGATAGATAACTCATCTATCTCCTTCGTTATCGGAGTATCACCTGACTCTCAACATATTTCTCCCTCTCCATTTGTTTAAATTCGTTTTGCTTCAGTTTGTTGAGCAATATTCAGCAGTAGGCACATAGTTCCATATTGAACATAAATAACATTTAACAGTTTCACAGTTTATTTTGTTGATAGCGTTACTTACAAATTATTTGATACAACGCGAAATCAATAGGGAAATGCAACGCACTTAAAGTGTTGCCTATAACCAGTGAATACAATCAGGCAACAAACATGACAAAACAATGACCGTTTTAGTTGGGTAATACTAGAAAGCCAAATGAGAGGCGAGTAATAAAACAGATAACAAAAAAGCCATCACGGATTTAACAAAATCCAATCATCCATAACCGGATTAAAAAAACCAGATTCTCTGTAAGCGCGATGTATTTCTCCATTTTTTTGTAGAACATCTAAACCTTGTTGTAGAAAAGAAAAAACCAGATCATCATATTTTGCTTTTTTACTAACAACAAAAAAACGTTCACCATCCAGCCTGATTTTGATCCCTGGAATAATTTGCAATTGGATATGCTTAACGCGTCGGGCTTGATGAACAGCCTGATTAAATTCAAACAAGGTATAATCAGCACGCTCTGACTCAATCATGTAGTACAGAGACTCTATGGAGTTAACTGGAAACATAGTTAAATTCATATTTTCCATTGTGTACCAGTCAATAATCCAATTTTTAACCATAACCCCACGAAACTTTCTTAAATCATCTATGCTTCGCACATTGTTAAGTCGATTATCTCCAGACCGAACATAAATCCCTTTTACAAATTTTTTTGATGGAATAATCAACTTAGAAACATGAAATTCTTCAGTAATTTCCTGATCCCATACCGTTTCTGCCGAGATCATCGCTCGCCCAGATTTGACATCTAACAATGCGCGTGAATAGTTAGGTGCTTCTAACAAATCCAAACTAAAGTTAAGACCCGCTTCATAAAGCGCTCTGCAGATTATGATTAACTCAACAGTACCACGATTAGCGTAGGGCGATGAATAATGCTTAACCTGTTGACAGGGCTCTTTCTGCTGCCAGCGTAAAAATGTTCTTGCCACATATTTAGGTGTTGCGACAGTTACGGTGAGTGGTGCATGAGCTGCCTGCAGGTAACCAGACAACACTAATAAACCACAAAGCACACCACGTAAAAATCGCATCAGGCTCATACTAACAATGGTTTTACTTCCCCTATCAGTGTTCAACAACCCAAACTAAATAAACGCCTAACTATCGGCCACACAAAAAAATTGAGATTAAGATTTGAGTAATACAGAAATATCTAAATGTATAAAACAGTATAAACTATCAGCATCATTCATACGTTATTACATAGAATGGGGAAGTATATCCCGTTAACCCATGATATCCAAAGTAAGGTGTTTGGTTTTACCGGAATTAGTAGGATTTGATTATGTTGCGCCGCCAATTTCTTACCACGCTCGTCACCTGTAGCACACTCTCAACGCCCTTAATAGCTACCCTATTTACTCAGTCAACAACAGCTGACACACCACTTCAGGAAAATGCAGCGCTGAGTATTTCCATCGAATATCTAAGAAATACTCCTTTTGACCAACGTATTCGTATAAAATACCTGTCTCCATGGCTAGGGTGTTGTACTTCGCATGTCGTATCATTCCGGGATCCAGAACCACATCCCCCTGGTTTTGCTTCATATTTTCACCGCCATTGGATACATAAAAGCAATTTATTGAGTAGCTAATCACCCGCTAAAAATTTGTTGAAAGGCAGTATATGAATGCACAACAGTTAACCGATCTTCAACCTTCATTACTCTGGCAACACTTTGCTAAGATTTGCTCAATTCCTCATCCTTCAGGTTATGAAGCGCAACTCGCTGAGCATATTCAACACTGGGCTACTGACCTAGGGCTAGCTGTTACTCGTGATCAAGTAGGAAACTTAATCATCCGTAAACCAGCAACAGCAGGCTTTGAACACTCACCAGGCGTTGTGTTGCAGGCCCACCTGGATATGGTGCCGCAAAAAAACAGTACAACCCTGCATGACTTTACTAAAGACCCCATTAATGCCTATGTAGAAGGGGATTGGGTTACCGCAGAAAACACGACATTGGGGGCCGATAATGGTATCGGAGTTTCTGCCATTCTTGCTGTACTTGACTCAAACCACTTACAGCATGGTCCGATTGAAGCACTATTTACGATTGATGAAGAGAGTGGCATGACCGGTGCCATGGGTCTCCAATCAGGACAGCTCCAGGGTAGCATCCTGCTCAACCTAGATTCTGAGGATGAAGGTGAACTGTATCTGGGCTGTGCCGGTGGTGTCGATATCTGTGCGGATTGGACATATAGTCCTGAGCCAATCCCCATTGATTATCAAAGCTTTGAATTAGCGATAACAGGGCTTAAAGGTGGTCATTCAGGCGTCGATATCCATCTCGGCCGCACCAATGCCAACAAACTCATGGCTCGCTTACTGTGCGATGCAGAACAGGCTGAATTACCACTCCGCATCAGTCACATACAAGGTGGCTCATTACGTAATGCCATTCCAAGGGAGGCTTTTATCAAGCTAGCTTGCCCAAACCATGCAGTTATTCCGCTAAAAGAGTGGCTGACAAACCAGCAAGCCATATTGAGCAATGAGTTACAACATGCTGAGCCAAACGTCCAGCTCACGTTAACAGAAATAGCACCTGTTACTCAGCTCATGCCAGCAGCAAGCCAGACAACACTATGCCATGCACTGAGTGCTTGTCCTAACGGTGTTATGCGGATGAGTGACACGGTACAAGGTGTTGTCGAAAGCTCGACCAACTTAGGTGTCATCACTGTAGAAGAGGGCAATATCCATGTTGCCAGCCTGGCGCGAAGTCTGATCGATAGTGCAGGGCAAGCACTTGCCCATGCCGTCGCTAACACCTTTCGCTTAGCCGGTGCCACCATCCGCTTTGAAGGCGCATATCCTGGCTGGCAGCCAAATATGCAATCCTCAGTACTGCAAACTATGATTGGCGTACATCAGCGTTTATTTGAGGTTAAGCCTGAAATCAAAGTCATTCATGCAGGTCTGGAGTGTGGCTTACTCTCAGCGGCTTACCCACACTGGGATATGATCTCATTTGGGCCAACTATTTGTTTTCCCCACTCTCCCGATGAGAAGGTTAACATTCATAGTGTTCAGCGCTTTTGGGATTTACTCGTGGCAACGTTAAAAGCCATTGCTACCGAATAAAATCCTACACATCACCCCTGTAAGCGCAGCAAATGACTGCGCTTACAGTCCTCTCACCCGCTACGAGGCTGTGTAGTAATAAAGTCTATGCTATCTACATTGCTAATCTTTAACTCAGTCACCAACTGTGCAATTTGAATTTACCACGCAGTTGTAAAACGAGCGTTTTTCCTGCCAACATTGTAATTAGAACTCTAACATTAAGACGATATCGACTATGGCATTAAGTGTATTTGACCTGTTTAAAATTGGTGTGGGTCCCTCTAGCTCGCATACCGTTGGACCAATGGTTGCTGTAAACCGTTTTCTGGAATCGCTAGGTGAAGATCTTTATCAAGTGCATACCGTAAAGGTTCACCTTTATGGCTCTTTAGCATTAACCGGTAAAGGTCATGCTACAGATACAGCCGTAATAATGGGTTTAATAGGCCACCGCCCAGAGCGAGTCGACCCACAACTCGCGGCCCAACAAGTGGATGAAATACATCAGCAGCATAAATTGCTGCTGGGAGGCATTCACTTAATCACCTTCAACCCAGAACAAGACCTGCAATTTCATAACAATGAGTTTTTACCTGCTCACCCCAATGGAATGACATTACTAGCAATAAACGCTGAAGGAGAAACATTAAAGCAGGGCACGTACTTTTCAGTAGGTGGTGGTTTTGTACTCAGTGAAGATGAGCTCAATGCTGACAACTTAGTGGGCGAAGACCAAGCGATTCCTTATCCTTTTAACTCGGCTCAAGCGCTGCTCAAGCAATGTGAAGAACATAAGCTAACCATCGCTGAGCTGATGATGACGAATGAAATTGCTCTCCATGAAAGTGAGCGCCTGGTAGAAGAACGTCTGCAAGATATTTGGTCAGTGATGACTGAGTGTATTGAGCGTGGCTGTCGTACTAAAGGTCAACTTCCTGGAGGCTTAGGTGTTCCTCGCCGAGCAGCCGATATTTATCAAAACCTGCTCACTAAGCCTGAAGCCGGTCTTCGTGACCCATTAACCCTCATGGACTGGGTTAGCCTCTTTGCCTTAGCCGTCAATGAAGAAAATGCGGCAGGTGGACGTGTGGTTACAGCCCCCACTAATGGTGCTGCAGGGGTTATTCCTGCTGTGCTTGCTTACTACATGCGTTTTGTACATGGTGCTGATTTGAAAGGGATGTATGAATTTCTACTGACAGCTGCTGCTATTGGCATTCTCTACAAGCAAAATGCCTCTATCTCCGCCGCTGAAGTAGGCTGTCAGGGGGAAATTGGCGTGGCCAGTTCAATGGCTGCTGGCGCATTAGCTGCAGTACTGGGAGGCACCGTCAGACAGGTCGAGAACGCAGCCGAAATCGGTATGGAGCATAGCCTGGGCATGACCTGTGACCCAATTGGTGGATTAGTGCAAATCCCTTGTATTGAACGCAATACCATGGGGGCTATCAAAGCCATTAACGCAGCACGTTTGGCTATTCGCGGAGATGGCACCCACCGTGTGTCGCTGGATGATGTTATCAAAACCATGTATGAAACGGGTAAAGACATGCAAAGCAAATATAAAGAAACTGCTTTGGGTGGCTTGGCCGTCAATGTGGTTATTTGTTAGTTACATAAACTGACGTTAATGTCTGTAAGTAATATGTGTTGAGGTGAATTCGCTAAACTCAACAAGGATTGCTTACAGACAGGAAACTCCCCAGAAAAATAATCATGACTGATCACGGAAAACTACCCAGCCAAACCAAGACAACCTCAGTTGCTGATTTTTTAGCACAAGCTGAGCAACTCCCAACCCATAGCAAAGCATCAACACAAGGCCGTTTGCTGTTTGCTATCGATGCGACAGCCAGTCGCCAACCCACCTGGGATATGGCCTGTCAACTGCAGGGGCAGATGTTTTTGGAAACAGCTGCACTCGGCAAACTGGCTGTTCAGCTTTGTTATTATCATGGCTATCGAGCCTTTCATACTTCTCCCTGGTTAACGAATACCCAAGCATTATTGGCAGAAATGCAGAAAGTGCAGTGTTTAGGGGGACAGACCCAAATTGGCCGCGTGTTAAATCATGGCCTGGCACTTACACAGCAGGGGGAACTGAATGCGATTGTCTTTGTAGGTGATTGTTTGGAAGAGCCTGTTGATACTTTAGCCGAGCTTGCAGGCCAGTTAAAACTGAAAAGTGTGCCACTATTTATTTTTCAAGAAGGGCATGATGCCCATGCCAGCCAGGGCTTTGCTCACTTAGCCAAGCTATCTGATGGTGCACACTGTCAATTTGACCAAAATAGTGCTAGCCAGTTACAGGCCCTCCTGACTGCTGTAGCCGTTTATGCTGTTGGTGGCTTCACGGCCTTAGCCAAATTACGCACGAAGCATCCTGAAGCGATAGCCTTGTTAGAACGACAGCTACGTTAGGTATTGAATTGTTATTACAAAACATACTAATGTTAACCAGCCTAAAGAAATAATACTCAATCAAGGACTGTGCTGTGCGAATTTTGCTTATTTTAGGGCTGCTAGCATTACTGTGGATAGGGTGGAAATACCGCCGTTTACCTCCCACACTTCAGCAACAATGGCTGAAGAAAGGGCT
Organism: Zooshikella harenae; assembly: GCF_018837975.1. GTDB lineage: Bacteria > Pseudomonadota > Gammaproteobacteria > Pseudomonadales > Zooshikellaceae > Zooshikella > Zooshikella harenae. Next base: position 7,792 of record NZ_JAGSOY010000067.1, read on the forward strand.
TATCGCTTTGGCTGTAGCCATCCTTGTTGGATTGGTGATCTCCGGTCGGATTCATGTCTTGTTCGCGATGCTGGCGGCAATGATTCCCTTTGCTCGCCGATTTGGATCGCTGCTTGGCTCATGGCAACAATTAAAGCAAGCTGCAAACTGGTTTAAGCAGCGCCAACAACCTGGCCTGTCATCATCTCAGTCCGAAGTAACCACTGAACGACTGCGGATGATTTTAGATCATGCCTTAGGCACCATTGATGGTACCGTTCTGACGGGTCGCTATGCACAGCAAATGCTGTCTAGCCTGTCCATTGAGGCTATTGCAGAGCTATATAATACTTGCCCGGAGCATGATACGGATAGCCGTCAACTGCTTGATACCTACTTGCGGAAAATGCGCCATGATGAGTGGCAGGATTATCAACAGCAACATGGGCAACAGCAAGGCTTCCAAGCTGAAATGAGTATTGAAGAAGCCGCACAAATTCTTGGTGTTTCCATTTCCGCCACTCGTGATGAGATCATCAATGCGCATCGGCACCTTATGCACAGTATTCATCCCGATAAAGGGGGAAGTAGTTATTTAGCCAGCAAACTCAACCAGGCACGAGATATTCTCCTTAAGCACACAACCTCCAAGTCAGCCTGATGAGTTATTTATTCCTGATTACTTTACTGATTTGTGTACTCATACTTGGCAGCTTATTTTATTTATTGGCACGATTACGCACCCCTTACTATCGAATTAGTCAACAACAGGTGGTTACTATTCTGCAACGTGCCATTAACCAACAACTTGAGATAAGTGAATGGCATATCTTTATCAGCCTTCCTATACGCCATAACGCGGCTTTGGAGCATGCCCGCCAGATATGCCAACAATTGGATGATAACCAACAGGTAAAGCCTAGTAGTGAGCATATGCTGCAATGTAGTGAAGAGGCTATAGACACACTGAACCACCTCATTCATGAACTTAAACGTCAAGGAGAATTACAATGCTAACCCCACGCTGGCGATATATGATTGGCTTGGGTCTCGGCGGTATGTTGTTCGCAACCACCAGCCAGGCCGAACAAATTGGTGAAGTCAGTACTGTGTTTAAATTATTAGGCGCTAATGACAAAATCGTCGTTGAAGCCTTTGACGACCCAGATATTGCAAACGTAACCTGCTACTTAAGTCGTGCGAAAAGAGGGGGCATTAAAGGTTCACTCGGACTAGCAGAAGACACCTCTGATGCATCGATTGCCTGTCGGCAAGTCGGTCCAGTCATTGTTCCTCCCGCCATAAAAAGTGGGAAAAACGATGGTGAACAAGTGTTTAAAAAGCGTACCTCAGTACTTTTTAAAACAATGCAGGTGGTCAGATTTTATGATCCCAAGCGTCATGTTGTCATTTACCTGACGTATAGCGATAAAATTATTGAGGGTTCACCTAAAAACAGTATCTCTGCTGTACCTATCTTACCCTGGCCAACCTCTACACCGACCGAATAAATTGCAGAAATAAAATAGAATTATTACGAGTTATATCTATACTCAAACTAAATCATTTAGATTGATAAAAAGACAGGCAAAAAAAAACCCGAATCCTGGGGGAAGAAATCGGGTTTGAAAAGACCATTAGGAGTGAAACAAAGGTACACAATCCTACGTACCAAGGTCACGAATGACCCAGACTGATGCGATTTGTTAGGGGGAATAAATCACATCAGTACTCTAAGTATTATGTACATCGAAAAATCCTCCACTATTTCTTAAACTCTTTTCGCATAAGAAGGAATATCCCTTTCTTCGTGAGTTATAGCTTACTGGTCAGCAATCTAACTTCAGCCAAATCTCTAAAAAAAATAGTGTAAGCATGCCTTCTAGGTTAGGGTACTAATGTGTCATAGCGGTATTGATCACTAACAATACCATCTACTCATCTCGGTAAATGTCCCCTGGGTGACGAGTGATCTTATGAGGCTGCTGCTCATCACTGCTTGGTACTTCATTTTTTAGATGAGACTGATTTTGATGGGCGTTAGAGGAGGGTGATACTGAGCGGGTATTAAGTGACTCAGTCTTGTTTTTCGACTTCGTAGAGGTTGATGACTCAGGTGTGCTTGCTTGCTTTTTTGAAGAGCTAGAGGCTATGTCTTTTGTCTTCGCCACCACTGTGTGTTCCTGTAAATAGTAGTCAGCTTCTTCATCATCCAACAACACCTCACCATGCCAGGGTAATAGGCGATAACTAGCATGATAGCTGTAATCCAAAAATGGGTATTTCAAAATTTTAAAGTAAGGCGAGTAATCAAAGTCGCTGGGAGTACACAGTTTGGGGTTACGCATAAATAAACGTACCCGACCACTTTCATCATTAGCTTTGACTAACGGCAGGATTGGAAACTGAACCCGCCCAAAAGCTTCTGCGATCATCGTTGAGCACACCGTCTTGGTCGTTGGGCCTGGCGCTTTAGCGAACAAACTGGAGCGCCATCGACGAGGAATAATCCCCCACGGTAAAAAAAAGCGCGCCAGATCCACAATCTGCCGGACATCATAGTGATGTCCCAGCTTGCTGACGGCATAGGCAATCACTTCCTGGGCATCTTTATATTTAAGACCGCGTGGTCGGCATACCCGTAAGTGATCATCTTCGTAGGCAGTGATAGGGCGCACCACGGTCCCTAACCCCAGCTCACTTTCAATAATTAGCTGGGTGTCAGGGGTGCAATTACAGTTTAATGCAACCTGCTCACGTACATTAGCATCTTCAATATCATGTAACCGGCCAATATACATTGCCGCATGAGACCACGGACTTTGCGTAATACGTCGTATCACTTCCGCAATGCGTGAGCGACCTTCAATCAAAATGACATCACAGGGTTTTAACTCATAGCGTATCCGCTCAAAGTCACATAAAAGCAACCCTTTATCTGAACGCCTACGCATTAACCACCGTGTTAACCAGTGCAGAATTTTCCCCATAAACCGCCAACGTACTGTAAGTTTGTCAGGCGTTACAACAAGCCTTCAATATAGGACAAGGCTTTGTCTAATATACTCTGTGGTGTATAAAAATGAGGTGATAAACGAATCCCCCCGCCACGATGAGCACAAATAACACCCTGTTCATTAAGCTTAGCGTACATCGCCTCAGTATCCTTACCAGGCACATCAAAGGTCACAATACCACCATGTCGCTCTTCACGGGTTTCACTGATCAATTTAACGCCAGGCAGAGCAGACAAAGCCCGCTGTAAGTAATCAACATTATGGAGCAACTGCGCTTCCACACGATGCATCTCTACCTCCAGCAACAACTCAACACTGGCAACCAACGCATGAGTACCCAGCATATTTGGACTACCACACTCAAAGCGACGTGCGCCTTTGGCAATGGACCAGTCATCACGGGTATAGTCACCCATATGCTCGACCATATGCCAACCATACTGCAGCACTTTTAACTGATCTCGTCCTTTAGGTGAACTATAAAAAACCGCAAGCCCCTCAGGCCCTAATAACCACTTATGACCATCTGCCATGACATAGTCTGCCTGAATTTCCTGTACATCAAACTCCAGTGCTCCCAGGCTTTGAATGGCATCGACACAGAATAAAATATCCTGCTGTTGGCAAAATTCGCCTAGTGTCACTAAAGCAAGCTTAAACCCTGTGGCATATTGCACAGAACTAATCGACATAATTCGTGTTCGCTCATCACAAGCGGCCTGTAAGTCTGCCTCAGGATTCTCTCCCGTTAAAGCCACTGCACGAACCTCAACACCTTGGTCCTGTAACGATTCCCATACAATTCGGTTAGAAGGAAATTCTTGATCAGTGATAACAACATTGTCACCTGGTTGCCAAGAGAGTCCATAGGCAACTACAGATAAGGCTTCTGATGTATTTTTGAGCAGTGCAATATCTTGGACAGACGGCGCATTAATTAATTCTGCTAATAATTTTCTCAGCCGGGTTTCTGTTTTTACCCAGCTAGGATAGTGGGTCGCACCTAGCCGGCTGTTTTCCTGCGCAAAGTGCTCTACTGCCCTTGTAGCACGCATAGGCCAAGGGGCTACCGCTGCATGATTGAGATAACATAAAGACTCATCAAGTGGAAATTCATGACTCCATTGCGACATAATTTTACCTTTACTTCAGTTGCTGAAATCAAATTAAATAATATCAGTTATTCCATTTGGTATAGAAAACAGGCCTAAACTGATGTATTTTCACAAAGGATGTGGCAAATAAAAACCTTTATACGGCATACTTCTTGCCGATCGACCTCACAATAGTATGTATTAAATGCCATAAGTAAACAGCAATAATAACAATGGTGTTGCTCAACTACGGTGCAGCTTATGACTATAACATCAAGAAAACAGCGCGACTTTAGGCAACGCGAAGAGGAAATTCTAACTACAGCTTTGACTCTTTTCCTGGAGAAAGGCGAAGATAACGTCACTGTCGAAATGATTGCTGATGCCGTTGGTATTGGCAAAGGAACGATCTATAAACATTTTCGTTCCAAAGCAGAAATCTATTTACGACTGATGTTGGACTATGAACAGGAGTTAGCAGACCTGATCCAGTCTGATGCCGTAACCAAGGACAAAGATGCTCTGCCTCGTGCCTATTTTGAATACCGCATGCGTCATCCAGAGAAGTACTATCTGTTTGATCGTTTGGAACAAAAACTAAGCCGTCGAAATCCCCATCCTGAATTATTTCAACAGCTTCATAAAATCCGTGCTTCTAACTTCTCACGGTTAAGTGAAATTATTCAGCAAAGGATAGCAGACGGTGCTCTAGAGGATGTGCCTCCTTACTACCACTACTGCGCAGCCTGGGCATTAGTCCATGGTATGGTCGCCATACATCACTCCACATTTTGGCAAAATGTCATTCATGATAAAGAAGATTTCTTCCGCTTTATGATGGACATCGGCGTGCGTATGGGGAACCGTGGGCAAGCCAAGCCTCGTGTGCAGAAAGCGGAGGAGGCTCCAGAAACCACTCCACAATCAGAGCCAGCTATTGCAACTAACCCTTTAACCCAGGAGGCCGAAGAGCCAGTGACTTAATAAGCCCATTGGCGGCTAAAAAACACTTAATAATAAACGACACCTGTAGTGCACCCTGAAACCTGTTATGGACATTAGGTTGAAACCAGGTGTCGCCTGATTTTTTTAAATGAACACACCTTAGGAAACTTTTTTCAAAGCGTTTGCCACACATAATATAAGTTTATATTGATTGTGTTTATAAACACCTCATGCCTTCCTGAACCACTTCATTCTATTTCTGCTTAGGCACAACTTTTGCTGTAATAAAAGGAAGGTAACGAATACTTTCCATGTCGGCGAAGGGTTGCCGGATAACGCATTGGTAGTGAGCAAGTCATTCACAACCCATACACAGGGGGAGTGCAGATGAGGCAACAAACAAATCAGCAAGTCGAAAATGCGACATTGCCAAATTTATTCTGGTCAGCCGTACTTTGGGTTATCGTGATGTTGCTTAGCGGTTGTATGCCGAGTGATATTGCCTCAGAAACTCAGCGGTATTTTAAAGACATTGGCATCATTGATAACCACGAGCAACAACGAACATCAAATTGGGTTTTACCTAATAATGCGCGGATAGTGGTCATTGCCAATAAATCCCCCCCGGTTGATCACCACCAACCCGATTATGCTAAGCGATTTGCCTTAGCCACTACCGCTGCTTTTAAGCGTTATTTCCCTTACACACATCTAGCCACGAAGGAACTTCAATTTACCAAGGCACAGCAAGAAGCACGAAAGCAACATGCTAACTACTTAATCTTTACTCAATTACTCTTTGTCGATGATCAGGTGGGTAACTGGATTGAGTGGGAAGAAACAGAGGATATTCGCCAGGTGGGTAGAGATCAGGTACGAGGACAAATCAGTATTGTTGAGTTAGGCTCTGGGCAAATTGTAGATACGGTGGAAGTATTAGGACAAAGTGGTCGACTGACCTTTTTCAATGACAAACCTGATGAGCTATTTGAAGCACCCTTGATATCACTGGCACGCAGCTTATCAGCCCCCATTCCAAAAGGTACTTATTGATAAAGTTAATCCCTAACAAAACACATCAATACCAAGTACAACCAGAGTACGCTAGTAGACAATGAGTTACATGGACAGAAATGAGGTAGGAATGACGGAGTTTAACCGTTTAAATCCAGATGCGATTGCAGCCAACATTCAGCAAGGGTTACAACACCCCAAGCTACTTCCCGTTAATCAGTGGAACCCCTCACTGTGTGGTGACAGCGATATGCGCATTGACTGGCATGGCACTTGGTACTATCGAGACAGTCCTATCCAGCGTCCTGCTCTGGTTCGGCTGTTTTCCCGCGTGTTACGTCGTGAGGGACAAGGATATGTGCTAGTCACCCCCGTTGAAAAATTAATGATCGAAGTTGAAGACGTACCATTTATTGCGGTCATTATGGACAATCAATTAGATGACTCTATTCAGCACATTAATTTGACTACTCAAACGGGTGACTGCTGTCAATTGTCCACATTAACTGGATGGGAAATTCATACCGGACAACATGACGAAGAAATACCTTATGTTGAAATAAGGGATGACTTATGGGCTCGAGTACACCGTAATGTTTTCTATCAGCTGATTGCACTTGGTGAAGAACACATTATTAATAATGGGCAACGCCTATTTGGTTTTTGGAGTGATCAGTGCTTTTTCCCTTTAACTAAACAGCCTATAGAAAACTAATTTATAATAATATACCCGCTTACTGTCGGCTAATATATCAAACAGTCCCTTCTTTCGTGGGTATAGATAATAACTCGATTAATTTTGTAACATTATTAAAAATATTGTCATATATATTATGTATTAACGTTTTCTTACAGAGTTAGCCAGTACCTCATAATTGTTATGACACAACTTATATGTAAAAGACTAAGAAGAAATGCATGATAGTTTCACAAATACCACAGTAATCGCCTAATCTATTCTTTGAATCGTTTATTTTTTAGGATGTGCTTTGGTATAACTATTCTTTTCCTATTTGATTACAGAGTGACAACATTTAAAGGGGGGCTGATTGAGCGAGGCAACGGCTGAAACAGCACATGAAGCACAAAATACCAAGGAAGAATCCTTTCTGTTGTCTGTGCAAGATCTTTGTGTTGACTTTCAACTACCTGGTGGCGTGTTTAATGCTGTCAAAGGCATATCCTTTAACCTTCGCCATGGCTCAACCCTAGCACTGGTTGGTGAGTCTGGCTCAGGGAAATCTGTCACTGCCCAGGCTTTACTAGGTATCTTGCCAAGTAATGGTTTTATCAACAGAGGAAAAATCTTACTGCAAGAGAAGCCCTCGTCACCTGCCATAGATATTGTCCAACTTTCTCGCCGAGGACCTGATTTACGCTCAGTTCGAGGTGGGAAAATTTCTATGATTTTCCAGGAGCCGATGGTGTCGATGTCGGCTATGCACACGATTGGTAATCAAGTCAGCGAAGCGCTATTTCTCCATCGTAACATCAGCCGAAAAGAAGGTCTTCGACTCACGCGAGAAATGTTATCACTGGTAGGTTTTCGTAACTCTGAGCAGGCAATGAACCTGTATCCCTTTGAGCTTTCGGGAGGATTACGCCAACGGGCTATGATTGCTATGGCCTTGATTTGTCACCCTGTCATTTTGATTGCAGATGAGCCCACCACAGCATTAGATGTAACCGTTCAAATGCAAATCCTAAAGCTGATGAAACGGCTTCAACAAGAATTAAATATGGCCATTCTCTTAATCACCCATGATTTGGGGGTAGTGGCTAACATGGCGGATGAAGTGGTGGTTATGTATCACGGACAGGTAGTAGAACGAGGTCCGGTGAGTAATATTTTTCTGCATCCTCAACATAAATACCTTCGCTCACTGTTCACCGCAATTCCCCGGTTTGGTATGCAACCGGATGAGCGCCTTATTCCTATCCGCGCAATTGAAAACTCAGTGGAGCAGGTAGCAGGGTCTTTTGAGCCTTGGTCAGAAGACGCTAAGCAAGTAGGCTCACACCTTAGCATAAAAGAACTCAGCAAAATTTATATTACCCGTAAGCAGGGCTGGTTACGTCGTGGACCAAAGCAGGAAATAAAAGCTGTTTTGGATTTTTCACTGGATATTGGTGTGGGTGAGTGTGTTGGCCTGGTAGGTGAAAGTGGTTGTGGTAAGTCTACTGTCTCCAAGCTAGTCATGCAGGCTATTTCGCCCACCACAGGTCAGATTCAGTACAATGATCGTGGTCAGATACTTGACCTGAGAACCCTACAAGGTAGCCAATTACAACAGTTCCGTACCAAAATGCAGCTGGTCTTTCAGGACCCATACAGTGCGCTCAGCCCACGTATGACCATTCGGGAAATTCTCAATGAGCCGTTCTGTATTCACCAGCTTGGCGATATCAAGTACCGGGAAAACCGGGTTAAAGACCTCATGAGCCTGGTAGGACTCGATCCAGCCTTACTTAACCGTTATCCCCACAGTTTTTCCGGAGGACAACGACAACGTATCAGCATAGCGCGTGCCTTAGCGCTGGCACCCGACTTTTTAATCTTAGATGAACCTGTGTCAGCACTGGATGTTTCTGTGCAAGCACAAATCCTCAACCTGTTGAAAGACTTACAAGCACAGCTACAGCTCACTTACTTGTTTATCAGCCATAACCTGGCCGTAGTGGATTACATTGCAGACCGAATAGCCGTGATGTGCCGAGGTCAACTGGTAGAAATAGCCCCAACCAAAGATTTATTTTATAACCCTCAGCACCCGTATACCCAAGCCTTAATGGAAGCAGTTCCCGTACCCGATCTCAATGCACGGCTTGATTTTGAACATATGGTCACACCACTATCACAACCTGAATATTGGCCTGCGCCTTATACCTTGTCTCCTCACATTCCCAATGCTTTAGTGGAGATCAGTGATCAGCATTTTGTCCGGATGTGCACGGTGAGTGACTGATATGAGCAGGCATCATCGACACCCACACCTTAATACTTATCAGTTCAGCCTACATCTGACCTGCACGCTAAGCTGTTTAATTTCTCTTATTTTCAGCTTTAGCCTACTGGCCAACGACCGCTTGCCTGACATTCCCGCCGTCGTCACATTTAAAGCGCCCTATAAACAGGGTAAGCCTGGTGGCACCCTGCGCACCCTCATGGCTAAAAATAAAGACATACGAATGATGACGGTTTATGGCTATGCTCGCCTGGTGGCGTACAACCAAGATTTCGAGCTTGTGCCTGATATCCTGCAAGGTATTGACATTAAAGAAGATCGTATCTTCACGCTTTACCTCCGGCCTGGACATCGTTGGTCAGATGGCGAGCCTTTAACCAGTGAAGATTTTCGCTATTTCTGGGAAGATGTTGCCTCAAATAAAGACTTGTCTCCATTTGGCCCGCCCATCCAATTGATGGTCAATGGTAAGCCCCCTAAGTTTACGGTGATTGATAAGCATGTTGTGCGTTATGAGTGGGAGGATCCAAACCCCAAGTTTCTAACCGCATTAGCAGCGCCCAGCCCTTTATTTATCTACATGCCTGCCCACTATCTCAAACAGTTCCATCCCCGGTATACCCAAAAAGAGACCCTTGACTTACTCGTTGAGAATGCCGGAAAACGAAACTGGCAGGGACTGCATCATAAAAGAAGCAATTTGTATAAACAGCAAAATCCCAAGTTACCTTCTTTACAACCCTGGGTCATAAAAACCAAGGGCCCTTCTGACCGGTTTATTTTTGAGCGTAATCCCTACTATCATCGTATTGATGAGAAAGGCCAACAGTTGCCCTATATCGATAAAGTCATCATTAATATCGTCAGCAGCGGCTTAATACCGGCCAAAACACGAGCAGGGGACAGTGACTTACAGGGGCGTTATTTACGCCTGGATAATTACACGTTCTTGAAAGCAGGGGAAAAACAAGGCAACTACCAAGTGCGTTTTTGGAAAAATGCTCGAGGCTCACAAGTCGCTATCTATCCAAACCTGAATGTCAATGACCCAGTTTGGGCGAAAGTTATGCAAGATGTTCGCTTTCGACGCGCACTTTCATTGGCGATTAACCGTCATGAAATCAACCAGGTAGTATATTACGGCCTAGCCCTAGAAGGGAGTAATACCATATTACCCAGTAGTCCCTTGTATAACCCCGAGTTAAGTTCAGCCTGGACCCAGTATGACCCCAAACTGGCTAATCAGCTGTTAAATGACATGGGGTTAACCGCACGCAATGACAATGATATTCGACTGCTTCCTGACGGGCGACCAATGGAAATTGTGGTACACACTGCTGGTGAATCAACAGAGCAAACAGATGTACTTGAGCTCATCAATGATCACTGGAAAGCCATTGGTATCAAATTACACTCACGTCCATCACAGCGGGAAGTATTTCGTAATCGGATATTTTCAGGTGAAGCGTTAATGTCTGTATGGGAAGGACTGGATAACGCCTTACCCACTCCCCAAATGAGTCCTCGTGAACTATGCCCAAGCATGCAAGAGCAGTATCAATGGTCCCAGTGGGGTAAATATTACGAAACAGGGCAAGGTGATCCACCGGACTTACCGGAATTACTTAAACTCGCAGAATTACACAAAAAATGGGTTAACGCTGATAATCGAAAACAACGTACTGAACTGTGGAAAAAAATCTTGAAGACTTATGCTGATCAGGTCTACACCATAGGCACCGTTACTGGTGTGTTACAGCCAGTGGTTGTCAGTAACCGTTTAATGAATGTGCCAAAGGAAGCTTGGTATAGCTGGGAGCCAGGTGCTTACTTTGGGGTTTTTCGTCCAGATACTTTTTGGTTTAACGATGAGCAGGATTGAACGCTTATCAAATGATACAGCAACGGTAGGTTAATTTAACAAAGAGGCCAAAACCGTGTGGGCATATGTTATTCGCCGACTGATATTGATGATTCCAACCTTGGTGATTATCAGTATTGTCGTGTTCACCATCATACAGCTACCTCCAGGTGACTACCTGGAAAGCTATATTGCCGAACTGCAAAGTCAGGGTGAATCTGTTGATAAACAAAAGATTGCTTTTCTGCGTCAGCAATATGGGCTTGATAAATCAATGCCCGAGCAATACTTAACCTGGATTACCGGCTTCTTCCAGGGCGATCTCGGCTACTCCTTTGAGTACAACATGCCTGTAACAGAAGTTGTGGGTGACCGAATGTACCTAACCATTCTGGTGTCAACTGTCACCATCATCTTCACCTGGATTATCGCTTTTCCTATTGGTTTATACTCAGCAACTCATCAATATAGCTGGGGAGACTATGGTCTGACTCTGATCGGCTTTATTGGCTTGGCCACCCCCAATTTTCTGTTGGCGCTGGTGTTACTTTACCTTGCGAATGTGTACTTCGGAACCTCCATCGGCGGCTTAATGGATGCTAAATACATTAATCAACCTTGGAGCTGGGATAAGTTTACCTCTGTTCTAGAACACTTGTGGATTCCAGTCATCGTTATTGGTACCTCGGGTACCGCAGGGATGATTCGTCGTATTCGTGCCAATTTACTCGATGAGTTAAATAAACCTTATGTGGTTACTGGGCGCGCCAAGGGGTTAGGTGAAACTCGATTACTGTTAAAATACCCGTTTCGCGTATCATTGAACTTTTTTATTGCTGATATCGGTAATATGTTACCTAGTATTATCTCTGGTGCAGAAGTTGTTGCCCTGGTCTTGTCACTACCCACCACGGGTCCCATGTTATTGAGTGCTTTACAAAGCCAGGATATGTATTTAGCCGGCTCTTTCCTTATGTTTCTGGCGATGCTAACAGTGATTGGGGTGCTGATCTCTGACTTACTATTGGCAGTAATCGATCCAAGGATTCGTTTAGGGGAGGGGGCAACACGATGAACCGTAACCCTGCAAACCCCCATTACATCTCTATTGAATCCTATGATCCCAATGCCTTGGAGCAAGTAGGCAAAGCCCAGGAAAAGTTTTTACTGGCATCCCAATGGCAATTAATTTGGTGGAAATTTAAGCAACATAAGCTTGCGTACTGGAGTGGAGTGTTTATCGTATTACTCTACTTTTCAATTTTAATCTGCGAGTTTTTGGCTCCCTATAACTTACACTCTCGTAATACCGATCATATTTACTCACCTCCTCAGCCTGTGCATTGGATTCATGAAGGCGAATTCATTGGTCCTTTTGTCTATCGCTGGTATAACACACTCGATATGGAAGTATTACAGCGCATATACCATGAAGACAAAACTCAGGTTTATCCTCTGCGTTTTTTCTGTCGTGGCGATGAATATGTGTTCTGGGGGTTATTTACCAGTAATGTGCACTTCGTCTGTCCAACCCCAGGCAGTACATTATTCTTACTTGGCACTGACCGACTGGGACGCGACATGCTTTCACGGATAATCTATGGTGCACGAATTTCAACCACCATAGGCTTAGTGGGCATTACTATCAGTATCGTCTTAGGCATTTTTTTTGGTAGCTTGGCGGGCTATTATGGTGGCTGGATTGATAATGTGGTGCAGCGAGTTATTGAAATGATTCGCTCATTTCCTGAGCTACCTCTTTGGATGTCACTTTCTGCCATTATACCTGTGACCTGGAGTCCCATTTGGGTGTTCTTTGGTATCACGATTATTTTAGCACTGATGGATTGGACAGGACTAGCCCGTGCCGTGCGCTCAAAATTTTTATCTTTACGTGAAGAAGACTACACGATGGCTGCCCAACTGATGGGAGCCAACACCAGTCGTATTATTCGTTGGCACTTGTTACCATCATTTACCAGTCATTTAATCGCATCAGCCACCTTATCCATTCCTGCAATGATATTAGGCGAAACCGCACTGTCATTTTTAGGATTGGGCTTGCGCCCTCCGATTACCAGTTGGGGCGTTTTACTGAGTGAAGCTCAAAATATTAATGTAGTGGCCGTTTATCCTTGGCTGTTAATGCCTGTTTTACCCGTCATTATTGTTATCCTGGCCTTTAACTTTTTTGGTGATGGCCTGCGCGATGCAGCAGACCCTTACAAAAACTAGGTTGATGTCCAGCCTATCATTCTCAGCCTGTTACAACTCAGCCACGATTTAAGAAGAATAAGTATGCTTAAAAAAAGTATTTTTTTGTCACTATTATTAAGTTTTCACGCGGCCGCACTTAGCCAAATAGGCATTGAAACCAAAACATTTACTGATAATTCCAGAAAGCGAACTTTTTCAGCGTATATTTTATATCCAACCAATGAAACCAATAACCCTAAAACTTTTGCTCAGAATGCTGCCTTTTGGGGATTTGAAGCGATAGAAAAATCCTCCATTTCATCTAAAAAATTACCTTTATATATCATGGTTCATGGCACATCAGGAAACTGGCGCAATTTATCTTGGTTAGCCAGCAAGCTAGCTAAGGAAGGCGCTATTGTCATCTCAGTATACCAGTGGCAATGCAACACCTGACTCAGTAATTAAAATGTGGAGCCAGCCCAAGGATGTATCATTTATCATCGACAGCATACTGAAAACAACCTATGGAAATTATATTAATAAAGAAAAAATCGCCGTGATTGGCTATTCATTAGGGGGTTATACTGCATTAGCGCTAGCTGGAGCCAAACTTGATATGCATAAGTATGTGGATTTTTGCAGTCAACATCAGGATAAAGCGTGCAGCTACTTCAAACCAACGTTTACCGCATTTAATAAGCATTATTACACGCAAACCTCACAGTCACTGATAGACCAACGTATTAACGCAATTATCAGCATTGCTCCAGGTTTTGTGGAATCAATGACAGCTCATTCTCTGGCAAATATCAAAATACCTAGTTTAATCATTGGCGCAGAAAAGGATGAAAACCTGCCGCCTTCAACACATTTTAAACCTCACATCAACGATTTAGATAATATTACCTACCAGGAAATAGCTGATGCAGCCCATTTCAGCTTTATGCAGCAATGTCGACCAAAAGCACTGGAAATCCTGGCAGAGGAGGGAGCAGCGTTTGTCTGCATGGATGGAAAGAAAAAATCGCGTAAAGAAATACATAATGAACTGTACTTAATAATTTCAAACTTTATTCAAGAAAAACTTCTGTTGAAAAAGCCTGTAAACATTGCTAACCAGAACTAAATTTTTTGTGAATAAGAGTCAATGGAATGAATCTGGATACTGGCACCACCATTAGCCATCACTTGATTAAAGCTGGACTAATCAGTGAAAAACAGTTTCTACATGCCAAACGGGTTAAAAATAAGCTTGCAAAAAATAAAACGCTACTCAATACCATGCTGTCCCTCGAGTACTTTACAGAAGAGCAGCTCAATAGCGTATTGCGAAAGATTAACCTCATCGTGCGTATTGGAGACTTGTTAGTTGAACTAGGTTATATTACAACTGAGCAGTTAGAAAATGCATTGCGTATTCAAAGAGACCCGAAGGTCAATAAAAAAATTGGTGAAATACTTATAGAGCTACGCTATATAAAAGAAAAACAACTCATTCAGATCCTTTCTTCTCAACTTGGCTTCCATTACTGTGAGCCAGATTTTAATAAAATTGATAAATCCCTTCTTAATGACATACAACCTAACCTCTGTGATGAATATAAGTTTATACCGATAGAAACAAAAGAAGATACGGTATTTATCGCATGCTTAGATCCAAGCGATAAAATAATATTACAAGTAGCAACAAATAGTTTTCATTGCAAGATAACACCGGTCATTTGTTGTCAAAATGCGCTACAAGAAACCATTAATAAATTCAAATATTACAAAAATAAAAATACGGTCAATACGCTATTATCAAAAGAACAATGCATCATTAATCAAGTTGAAGAAATACTCTATACCGCTATTCAACAGGATGCCAGTGATATCCATATTGAAACGTTACAGGATAAAATTAGAGTCAGGTTTCGTCGAGACGGCGTACTTTTTTTCTTCAAGTATTATGATAAAGAGATTGGACCAAGCTTGATAGGACGGCTTAAAGTGCTTAGTCAAGCTGACATTTCAGAACGTCGTCGTCATCAAGATGGTAAATTTGAGTTTACGGATCCATCAAGTGGTGCTGTCATCGATATCCGTTGCTCATTTTACATTTCCATACACGGCGAAAAGGTGTGCTTAAGGTTATTAAAGCGAAAAGCACTTTTCTTAAACATCGATGAAACAGCAATGGCACCTGTCGTATTAGATAGGTTTAAACAGGACGCTCTCGATATACCTACAGGTGTCGTTTTAATCACAGGTCCAACAGGTTCTGGTAAAACCACTACGCTATACAGTTGTATTGATTATTTAAATAGTAATGAAGTGAGTATTATTACTGCTGAAGAACCCGTTGAGTATATCATAGATGGCATCATCCAGTGCTCTCTCAATGCCAAAATTGGTGTAACCTTTGAAGAAACCCTTAGGCACATGGTGCGACAAGACCCTGATGTAATAGTATTGGGTGAAATCAGAGATAATCAGTCAGCGGAAGCAGCCATTCAAGCCGCGTTAACAGGCCATAAAGTGCTTACCACCTTTCATACAGAAGATACAATAGGTGGCTTGTTAAGGCTTATGAATATGAATATTGAGTCTTTCCTTATCAGCTCTACTGTTATTTCTGTGTTAGCACAACGCTTATTGAGGCGAGTATGCTTAGATTGTGCTCAACCCTACCAACCAACGCTGCAAGAACTGCTACGATTCAACCTCCAGACCAGCGATATTCAAAGTGGAAACTTTCGTACAGGCACTGGTTGCGAAAATTGTTCTTATACAGGTTATCAAGGACGAATTGGTGTTTATGAGTTACTGGTACTCAATGAACGTGTAAAAGATGCAATCCTATCCAATAGACCCTCATTTGAAATAAGACGCATAAGCATTGAAACTTCAGGACTCATTACCTTACAGGAAGATGGTATTGACAAAGCGGCTCTCGGCTTGACTACACTCACAGAAGTTCAAAGGATGTTACCGCGAGTAGAAAAGCCTCGTCCTTTGCAGGAAATTAGACGGTTAGGACAAAATTACTTTTTATAAATTATTTTAGTCATAAGGATATATTGTCAAAATGGTGGCGTTCAATTCTATTCCTGAAGAAATAGAAAAAAGAGCTAAAGATCAAAATTTTAAATTACCTGTTTTTAACCAAGTAGCCATCAAATTACAAAATGCTATCTCAACAAACTGTAGTATGGCACAGGTAGAAAAGTTAATTCTAAAAGATCCAGCACTTGCCAGTGAAGTTCTACGAGTAGCCAACTCTGCCATGTTTTCTGGTCTATCCAAACTCGAAAGCATACAACAAGCGCTAGTCCGATTAGGTACACGACAAGTATTGAACATCGTGATGGTGACATCGCAAAAACAAATGTTTAAAGCACAGCATCCTGTATTAAATAAAATAATGCTGAAATTATGGCAACATGCATCAGCTTCTGCAGGAGGATGCCATTGGATCGCGATTAAGTCAGGTTATAAAAATATTAAAGATCAGGCTTTTCTAATAGGTTTACTGCACGACCTTGGTAGCTTAGTAATACTTAAAGTGCTAGATGAAATTTTACAAGAAAATGAGCCTATTCAGCTAACTGAATCTGTTATTATCGAGTTAATCAATACATTACATACAAAGTATGGCTCACAAGTAATGGAATCCTGGGAGTTACCCTCAGTATTTTGCCAAATAAGTCGCGATCATCACCAAGATAATTTTGACCGCAAAAATGTTTTGCTCATAATCACTAGACTCGTTGATTATGCTTGTAGTAAAGCAAGCATTGGACTAAACCCTCAACCTTCACTCACGCTTGAAATGTTTCCAGAAGTTAGCGTTTTGGCCATCAAGGATGTTCACTTGGCAGAACTCGAAATTCAATTAGAGGACTTTATCGAAGCATTTCGCTAGGACTTGTTAATTGATAACAAGGTAATATGAAAATACTCAGTTCCAACGTCATAAATGCTTTTATTGATCTTACCCAATAGCCGCGAATTTCATATGTCTGTTGATCTCGACTTTGGCCAT
>NZ_JAGSOY010000068.1 GCF_018837975.1 Zooshikella harenae
CTAGAGTGTATTATGAATTAATATTAACACTGTTAGGCCGTGTTAGAAGTGAAAAGCTTATTGCTGAAAACTACCTGGATATAGGGTAGTTTTCATAAACCTTTAGCTGAGGATAATGGGGCTAAGAGTAATTGATGGAGAATAAGGTTAGTTTTGATTTAGGATTGCCTTAGCTGCTGTAATTTCTTCTATATCAGGTAAATAGAAACCGAAGTCATCACTTGCTGCGTTGGCACCCATATGTATGTTGGGATTTTGGTGTTGCATAATTGAGGCAATACGTTTTCTTGCTGACATATGAACTTCTTGAGCAGGGACAGCTTCTAGAAATGATTGAAGATTGCTGGCCTTTAGTCCACTGCCTGGCATGATGATCAACTGGTCTTGTGCCCGTTTGATCAGCTCTTGCAAAACACTAATACCATCAACAGCATGATGCTGAAATCCAGCGGTTAAAATTCGTTCAACACCAAGTTTTAAACAGACCTCTAGTGATTGAATAGGGTCTTTAGTCATGTCAAAGGCTCGATGCAGAGTGATTGATAAAGGGTGAGCCAGTGCTATTAGACTGTGTAAACGATCATAATCCAACTCACCCTCTGGGGTTAAGATGCCTGTTACGAAACCATTCAATGTTGGAAAGGCATGTTTTATTGCTAGCAGGTCTGCTTTCATTACCGCAAACTCTTCGTCTGAGTAGCAGAAATCTCCGGCACGGGGACGTAGCATGATATTGATGGGCAAATTAATCTTGTCTCTAATATTGTAAATCAGCCCTATTGATGGGGTTAACCCACCACAGCTTAACTCTCCGCATAACTCTAAGCGATCAGCACCTGCGGATGCTGCAATGAGTGCACCATCAACAGAGTCAACACACACTTCTAGCTTTGTACAAGATATAGAGTCTTTCATGGAGCTACCTTAACACTTGGCATGGTTTACTTATAGCTATTGTATACCTAGCCGTATTGACAGCAAAATTTACGATTCTGGTGATTTTAATACAAGACAGGTGAATGGCTGTTGATTATAGTCATGTTGAGCGTTTGAGTAGCATAAACGGGTTAACAATTGACTAGCTGTTTTGCTAGCTTATTATAAATATACCCTTCACGAATCATTTTTAGGGTTTGTTGTCAGCGCTCTTGACCACCAAGGACGGCGGGAATGCAGTTTATGCAGGAGCATTTACCTGTCACTTATTAATATAAGCTTCTGAGGCTTCATCACTTGACGGCCGCCCCTAAAAACCCTTCGTTATGGGTGTAGCTTCTAGTGTTCAATTAACAATATTTTATGTTGCAGTTATAATTCCCATTGGTTAGTTGAAGAGTTCTTTTACCTGAAAAAGGTACTTTTTTAGCAACAACTTATATTTTATAAGGCTGCTATCGCTAAGCATACAGTAGCTGGTTAGCCCTCATATATTCCTTATACACTGCAGTCCTCTTCCTTGTTATTATAAAAAAAATCACTTTTTTTAGAGATACCCGTTAGCATAAATGTTAAAAGTATGATGTTTGTCACACATATTTATGTATATTTTGTTCCAAATAAAAATTCTATTTAATAAAATTTAAGAGACCATACGGCTTATAGCTTATAACTTGCGTATGATAAAGTGTATTTGAGACTCATAGCAGTAAGAAAAACACTGCAAAAGGTATGTATCAGTTATTGATAAGCTGTGTTTCCACCCTCCATAGTGGTCCTAATGCACCCTAACTGTTTGCCAAGATGGGGATATTTTTTGTCACTACATGGAATGTCACTATGAAACGTGCTTGGTACTATATTCTGCCTCCTGTTGTTATTGTTGCATATGCAAGCATTGCGACCTTACAAAAGGGACAACATTCACTACAACAATCTAAGTCAGAGCCTGTAGTTCAACAAAATGTGGTCAGGCAGCAAAGTCAACAGAGATCGTTAGATAAAAAAGAACAGCCCAGTGAACATATTTCTGTAAATGAGAATAACATCAGTAATACTTCAAAAGAAATAGAGCTTTTACCTTCGTCTTGGGAAGGCACACGCATCGATGGGCGATTAAAAATAGATGAAGCAGGCCATCTTGTTGTAGAACAACAAACAAAAGATTTATTTGACTATTTTTTATCTGCAACAGGAGAGATTCCTACTGAAGAGCTAATTATAAAGCTTCAACATTACTTAACTGAAAACTTACCTTCTCCGGCCAGAGAGGAAGGATTAAGCTTGCTGAGCGATTATATTAGTTATCGTGTCGAATTGTCTAACTACCAAGAACAATCCGCAAATATACATTTAAATGGAAATGTGGAACCAACACCGGTTAATTTTCAGAATAATGTCGGACAACTTCAAGCTCATTTTGAACATTTATATCAATTACGGCGGGATAAGCTTGGAATGGAAGCTGCAGATGCTTTTTTCGGATTAGAGGAAGAGTATGATCAGTATCAACTGCAAAAAATTAAAATAGCTAAAAATGAGTCACTTTCCTCTATAGAAAAACAGGCTGAATATACTCGCTTATTAGATGAAATACCTACTCAAGTCAGGTTTATTGTAGCACCTGAACAAGTTATGAATCAGCTTAGTAATATTGATCAACAGTATGTATCTGAAAGTGAACGTTACCAAGCAAGAAGTGAGTTATTAGGTGATGAAGCTGCACAAAGACTTGCAGTACTCGATAAAAAAAGAAAGCAATGGAAGTCCCGGCTTTCAACCTTTAGAACAATGAAAGCAGAAATAGAACATTCTGGACTATCCACTAATGATCAACAACTGGCAATTAACCAATTACTTAATCAGCAGTTTAGTTCTCACGAACGTAAACGTGTTGCTGCTATTGAAAATATAAGCACTTCCTATTAATTATCCAAATATAATACCTTTCGCTGAGGGTATAAATTTGACGAGAAAGGCTTCGTAAGAAATAAATAACTATAGCGAAGTTTTTTGATGCAGATGTTTGTTGTTTATAAAGAGGAGATTATCAATGAAAAAAACACTATCAGCAGTAGCTGTTGGCGTTGCTTTGGCTACGACAAGTACTGCACATGCTGGTTGGTTAAGCTGGGTTAAGTTTATCAATCAATTAACTGAGCCTACAGTGCAAGAAAATTATACAAAAACAGCACACCCTATTGTGCTTGTACATGGAACAATGGGTTTTAAATCAATTCAAGGTGTTGATTACTTCTATGGTATTGCTCAGTCACTGCGTAGAAGCGGCGCAACCGTCTTTACAGCTAATCTAAGTGCACTTGAGTCTGATGATGCTCGTGGTGAACAGTTAATTGAGCAACTGGAAAATTGGCAAGCGATTAATGGTGCGACAGGTTTTAATCTAATTGGCCATGCACAAGGCGGTAATACTATTCGTTATGTTGCGGCTGTGCGTCCTGACTTAGTTAAGTCTGTGACAGCAGTTGGAACGCCTGTTAATGGCAGCATTTTTGCGGATAAGGTGTTAGGCGTATTTAATAAACTGGATGAAAAACAGCCATTAATAGGCAAAGTGACAAAATTTGTAGGGCAGCTAATCACTAATGGTGCAATTACCCTGGTGGATCATACTGTCGCAGATAACCCTTCAGGAAAAAGCCAAAATATTGCTAGTGTGTTGACAGCACTTAGTACTGAGAATATGCAATCATTTAATGAAAAATACAGTGCTGCATTACCTTTAACACCCTGTGGAGAAGGCGAAGCTGTTGTTAATGGCGTACATTATTACTCTTGGGGGGGGAATAAATCGTATACTAATCCAGTAGACCCTTCTGATTATATTATGTTAGGTACAGCATTAATGTTTGGTAAGCATGGTGACCCAAATACGCCTAAGCATGATGGTTTAGTTAGTAGCTGTAATATGCATTTAGGAAAAGTTATTCGAGATGATTATAAACTTAATCACTTAGATGAAATTAATCAGGTAATGGGTATGTATGGATTTTTTAATACCAATCCCATTAGCATTTATCGGCAGCATGCTAATCGTTTACAGCAAGCAGGTTTGTAGAAAATGTTGATTATCTGAGTTAAAAGATTATTTTTCTAGCAAGACAAGGAAAAGAGACAGCTATCGAAATAATTGCGTAATGGATGCGTTTTTGCTAATAATAAACCCATCTACTGGACGGCATTAGGAGTGCGTTATGTTGAAATGTACCAGCTGTCGTCAAGGTTCATTGACGCCAGGTTATTTGGATATGCTGTTTCCTTGCCATACATGTGATCATTGTGGTGGCAACTGGGTATTATTGAAAGACTATTTGCGCTGGAAAGAGGCAAATCCAGATTACCAGTTTGAACAGGCAACTATAGAAGTAGAAGCCGAAGATTCTAAACTCGCTATGACCTGTCCACAAACAGGAAAACTTATGGTGAAGTATCGTATTTCTAAAGATACAGACCATCGTTTGGACTTAAGTCCTGATGTACACGGCATTTGGTTAGATAAAGGTGAGTGGGAATTACTAAAACAAGCAGGACTGGCTGGAAACCTTAATGCCATTTTTACGGACCCTTGGCAACGGAAAATAAGAGAAGCCAATGCTAAAGAGGTTTTCGAGCAGCTTTATAAAGAGCAGTTTGGTGATGATGATTATCAAAAAATAAAACAGACTCGTGACTGGTTAAGTCAGCATCCAAAGCGAAGAGATTTAATCGCCTATTTGGTGGCTGATGACCCTTATTCTGCTAATCGTTAGTGGTTATTAGAAACATATTGGTAGATTGCAATAACCCCACTAAAAAAATAAGTGGGGTTATTTATTTGGTTTACAAATTTCCTTTTATTGACTCATATACTGTTGTAGCAATTACTATGTCTTGTACGGCAACCCCAGTTAAATCACAAATAGAAACGGCTGTTGAGGAACGTTTTAGCAAGTCGGAGTTATCTAAAATTACCCCTAACTCAACTATTTTATCTATATCAATTAGCCCTGCTTGGAAGGCATGTGCTATCTCGCCATGATCACAACATTGATCTTTACTATCTACAGCCAGTATATCTGCTGCAGCAACTAGAGAATCTTCTAATTCTTGTTTACCCTCTGCATCAGCACCAACAGCTGTAATATGGGTTCCGGGTTGTACCCAGTCTGCTTTAATAATAGGTTGCTTACTGGGGGTTGTAGTCACAATTAACTGGCTTTCACTGACGGTCTGCTCTGGATTTTTTGAGGGTATAACTTGAAAGCCAAACTCAGCCATTTCCTCAGCAAAATTTTCGCTGTTATGCAAGGATGGACTCCAAACGCTGACTTTTTTACAAGGAGTCGCATAGCTGAGCCACCGTAGTTGATGTCTTGCCTGAATACCACAGCCAATTAAGCCGATTTGCTTTATATTTTGAGGTGCTAATTGAATCGCTGCCAGAGCACCTGCAATAGCGGTTCGAGTATCAGTGAGCCAGCCTTCATCTTGTAAAAGCGCTAATGGTTGTCCTGTTTGGGATGACATGACCAACATTAAACCATTACTGGTGGGCAGATTTACAAGATGATTCTTAAAAAAGCCAGTGGCCACTTTAATTACAAAATAAGGCGAGTCATTGATATAACCATACTTAATATGACAGTCTCCAGGTGGCTCCTTAAACCCAAGGTAACCTACGGGAGGTACATCAACCTTTTGTTTTGAATAAGCAATAAAACCCTCTTTAATGCTTTGTAGAGCTGATTCTGGGGAGAAAGCAGCTTGTATCTCATTAAGTGCTATAACGTCCATACTTATCCCTTGCTGATCACAAATGAATGCCAAGTATAAATTATACTTTACAATCTAATATAGACTTTATAGTATTAGTAATCAATAGTAAGAATGTTTCTGGTTGCCTTATGAAAAAGCAAAAGCTGATTAATGATCACTCAACATTACTAACGCCATATTTTGCTGTTGCTGATGGCATAGCGGCATTGTACCACCCTTATGCAGAAGTGGTGATTCACAGTTTGGCCACTGATACAGTGGTGTATGTTGCTAATAATTTTTCAAAGCGTGAGTTAAATGAAAAATCAAATCTAGACGAAACACAGTTTGACCCTGAGCAAACAGTAATTGGGCCTTATGAAAAGTTAAACTGGGATGGACGTAAATTAAAAAGTATAAGTGTATTAATTAAAACGCCAGATCAGAAAAATATTGGACTGCTGTGTATCAATTTGGATGTCTCAGCGATGAATAGCTTACAACAAGCACTTCAGCTTTTTTTAAAGCCTGAGTCGTTAGTTCCACAGCCTGATGAATTGTTTCAGGATGACTGGCAGGAAAAAATAAATGTCTTTGTCCATGACTGGTTGCGATCTCATCAATTAACATTGAATACACTATCACGAGAAGATAAAAAAGAACTTGTTGCGACCTTATTTGAACAAGGAGCGTTCCAGAAAAAAAATGCAGCTGAATACATTGCAAATATAATTGGTTTAAGCCGAGCGACAGTATTTAACTACTTAAAAGTGCTGCGATAGTGTTTCAAATTTTATCTTTTAAAATTAATTGTTAACAAAATATAGGAATAAAGGCTTTTTTATGCAAATTACTAAAGAGTTAATTGATAACACACATAATCATATAAGTCAGTGGCTAAGAACAACTGCTTTGGATTATAGCATCGAATTAAGTGAAAAAACCGGCGTTAATGTTTGGTTAAAAAAAGAATATCAGCAATTTACAGGCTCATTTAAGCTAAGAGGTGCTTTAAGTTGCATAAGTCAGCTAAATCAAGAGCAAAAAGATGCAGGTATTATCACTGCTTCTTCTGGTAATCACGGATTAGGTGTAGCCATGGCAGGTAAAATAACCGGTACAAAGGTGACGGTGTTTCTGCCAGCAAATACATCAAAAGTTAAACTAACGGCCTTACAGCATTTGAACGCTAATGTCATTGTGGTGGATGGTGATTGCCTGCTTGCTGAACAACAGGCTGCGGAGCTGGCTAAAGAAAAAGGTTGTTATTATGTTTCGCCCTACAATGATCCTTATGTTATTGCAGGACAAGCAACATTAGCGATGGAAATACACCAGCAGTTGCCTAATGTAGATGCTGTATTTATCAGTGTTGGTGGTGGTGGTTTGATTAGTGGTATAGGGTCCTACTACCAAGAAAATAAACTAGAGACAGAGATTGCTGGCTGTTGGCCAGAAAATGCGCCAGCTCTTTTAAAGTGTCTTGAGCAAGGTAAAATTATTGAAGTTGAAGAGCAGCCTACGCTTTCAGAGTCCACGGCAGGTGGCGTAGAACAAGGAAGCATAACCTTTCCCATTGCGCAAAAAGTGGTTGATAAATGCTATACGGTTTCTGAACTAGAAATCAGTCAGGCGATGTATGCACTAGCGAAGTATGAACGAGAAATAGTAGAAGGTTCTGCTGGCGTTGCCATGGCGGCACTAATGCAACAGGCTGAGCAATACAAGGGTAAAGATGTTGTTGTAGTACTTTGTGGAAAAAATATTGGATTTGATAAGTGGTTGCAGGTTATTGAGCAATATGAAGATCAGTGATCTGCAAATGATCTAACTATGAAAAGTAGACACCTTTTGTGCAGATAATCGGTAATATTATACCGCTTGTCTGTGTTTTTGGTTAATGTCATACGGGGATTTTGCATAACATTTTGATTATAAAAGAAAAAATTGCCATTATTGAATACAGGCACTGGGCAGTTCAGGTTGAACAAAAAGTACAAGTTTAAGGATATATATTATAGATACTCCAACTTTTTAGGCGTGCTTTAAAGTAATAAGTGTAATATAGGTTGTTTCAAAAATAACCAGTGTTTATTTTTGAAATGACAATAGAAAAGGGGTAGTTTAATTTAAATAAATCACCTATAAATCAATAAGTTATGCTGTAAATTATACATCATTAGTATTAGAATATAGCCTGCAGCTTTTAAATGTAGGTAAAGTAAAACTGATGATTAATTATACAAAATTATTATATTCTTTATGCCTCTCCACCGTTTTTTTCTCCTCCGTGTGTACTTCCGATGATATAACGCCGACATCAACACAATTGGGTTACTGGTCATTTGACGCAGGCTTAAATAATGAAGGTGCCAGAGACTTTTCAGGTAATGAACATCATGGTTACTTTTTAAGTAATGAGTATGAAGTATCGCTAGGAAAGATAATGCTGGCAGGGGGGCGTTACTCTCATCATGCAGCAAAGGGAACAGCACTCTTAGTGGATATGGAAGATCCGTTGCTGATTAATCTTTCTGACTTTGATGTAAGTAAGCCGTTTTCATTAGCGTTATGGTTTAAGGCTGATGAAGTAGGAATGCAACAAACGTTGTTTGAGCAAAGTAGACCTGCTGAGTTTGGAGAAGGCCGCTTTGGTATTTATTTAAATGAGCAAAACCAAATTGCTATCGAGTTTGTTAACGAAAATGGAATTAAAGGAGACTTGATTTCTGACCAGCTTACTCAAATAAAAGGTAAGTGGCAGCACCTGGTTTTTTCATTTGATGGCAATCAATATGATATGCACCTTGCTTTAAATGGTAAGTATCTTCCTGCTACAAAAACTCCGTTACCTTCGCTTTCAAAATTAGATGGCCCAATAATTATTGGAAATGGAGTAAATCAAACACCTTTTTACGGCGCATTGGATGAAATCCAGCTCTATAGTCGTGCAATTAGTTCGCTAGAGGCAAAGTGTTTAACAGAACTGGGTTTTAAGTGTGTTCCCGATTTATACCAGGGACCAACAGGACCAAAAGGTGAGCAGGGAGCAGTAGGCTTGCAAGGGCCTCAAGGTAAGCAGGGTAAACCAGGAGAAAGAGGTGTAGAAGGTCCACAAGGTAAACAAGGCGTTGCAGGGCCACAAGGTTCTGTTGGGCCTCAAGGACCTAAAGGCGAAAAAGGTGAGCAAGGTCTTCAGGGCAAACAAGGTCCAGTAGGACCTGCGGGTAAAGATGGTAAGGATGGGGTAATAAAGCCACCTGTCATAAGAACCTGTCGTTTTTCTAATCCTAATGAGTGGCTTGGTTATTGTCAGGTGAGTTGTGAGTCTAACGAAAAGGTGATTGGTGGTGGTTGTAAAGTTGGAAAAGAGATTGATCCAACAGAGCATTACTACCTTAAGAATAACTACCCATACAATAATGGTTGGTATTGTGAAGCGTTAGGAAATAAAAACTCGCTATATCCTACCGGGAGTGGCTATGCCATTTGTATGGAAACAACTGAAGATGAAGATTCCATGCAAGACAGTTGGGAACGTTATTATGGGTTAGACCCCGATGCTGATGACGCCCAACAAGATGCAGATAATGATGGTATTACCAATGCTCAGGAATACATCAATGGCACAAATCCTGTCATTGCTGATGCTAGTACTGTTGCTTTAAATAAAAAAATACAGCACTTAAAACCAATCCGTCATTATGTAGCGGATGATATTAATGGAGAAAAACTCCGAGACCGCAGTGGCACGGTTGATGGCCAATTTACCTCTCGTTCAGGAAAAATACTGGATAAAGTAAAAGAGAGTGAAGTACCTGGTGTAGCAACAAAGTCATTTGATTTTGATGGTGATGCCTATCTTTCCATGGGAGGGTTAAGTACTGAAGATATGGAAAATGGGTTTACTTGGGTTGGGTGGTTTAGACTTGATAGTTTACAGTATTACCAACGAATGTTTAATGCAGTGAATAGTTTAAATGATGCAATTATTTTAGACTTTTTTAAAAAAACTAACATGTTTAGAATAAATACTACCTCAACAGTGTTGCATCAGACCGACCTAAAAGCTGATCAATACTACTTTATTGGGCTATCTTATTATAATAGTCAATTCACACTATTTTTGAATGGAAATGTATCTAAAGTATTTAAAGGCGTACCAAGTTTAAATAACAAAAACTTTTTTTACTTAGGATACTCTATTGTACCTTCTGAAGGCGTACCAGGAAGTGGTGGTATTTCAGATTTACAGTTCCAACGAGTGGCTGTATTTAATAAAGGGCTTTCACAGCAAGAAATAGCAGAGTTGTATCAACTTGGTAGCACGCAATAAATTTTAAAAGCTAACCCCTCCTAACCTCCCCTAACCTCCCCTTTATCTAAGGGGGAGGAATATATCGTGCAAACTATTAGTAAGATGACTGGTTATATTTTTTCACTTAATCATCCTTCTTAACGAAGATGATAGAGAAAACTCAGTCTTGTTTCCCTCCCCTTAAATAAGGGGAGGGTTAGGGTGGGGTTCACGAATTATCCGGGAAGTAAAATAGGTAACGTAAAATGCAATTAAAAAAATCATTAGCACTTATTATTTCATCATTAATATCAGCCTCTGTTGTTGCTTCAGATCCTGCATTTCCTACTATTACCAACTCAGAAATAGGGTATTGGTCATTTGATGGTGGGCTTTACCAACAAGGTGGGGTTGATTATTCATCTGAGGGAAATGATGGTTATTTTCTTGAAGAAGGTGAAGGCTCTATTAGTGGCGGAAAGTACAACGAGAAAGGTATTTCAGGTACATCTCTGCAGCTAGAACAAACCAATCCATTGGTCATTAATGTAAAAACTAATGGTGAAAAATTTGATATCAATGGACCCTTTGCGCTTTCTTTTTGGTTTAAACCAGCAAAGACCAATGTTAAACAAGTACTGGTAGAAAAAAGCGATTCAACTTCAGATGCTATATTTTCAATTTTTGTAGATACAGATAACCGTTTAAAAGTGGTCTTTAGAAATGCTGCTGGTGTAATAGGTGGTGTTGAGTCCCTTGACCCGTTGCCTAATTTAAAAAATAACTGGCAACATGTTGTATTTTCTTTCAGTGGACACCAAAGTGGGTTAAATCTTGCGTTAAATGGTCGCCGCTTAAAAGACGTCAAGTTGGGTCTGCCTGAAGATTTAAGTACAGATAATCCCTGGGTATTTGGCAATAGTGTAGCTGAGCAATTGAATCATCCATTAATGGGTGAGTTAGATGAAATGCATTTATATAGCCGAGCCATTAGTTCATTAGAGGCAAATTGCCTAGCGGATTTAGGCTTTCACTGTGTACCGACTTTTTACCAAGGACCTCCAGGGCAAAGAGGACCTCAAGGTGCACCTGGTATTCCAGGACGACAGGGTAAAAAAGGCGATAAAGGTGATCGAGGCCTGCAAGGTGAAAAAGGTGATAGCGGTCCAATAGGACCAGAAGGCGCTCGTGGTCCTCAAGGTATTAAAGGGGATAAAGGTGAAAAGGGCGATCAGGGAGAGAAAGGTGATCGAGGACCTCAAGGTCCAAAAGGTGATCCTGCGGATATCTATCCTGTAGGAAGTTTGTATTTTAATGCGACTAATGGTGCAAACCCAAGTCAGTTACTTGGTATTGGTGAATGGCAGCCTTTTGGGCAAGGCCGGGTTATTTTAGGCGCTGGAGCAACCAAAGACTCGCGGGGTGAAAGTAGAAACTTTGCAGCTGGCAGTATAGGTGGAGAATTTCAGCATCAATTAACAATACCTGAAATGCCAGCGCATACGCACCGTCAAGGTTATCGTGGTGGTAGACAGTATGGGAATACGGTTGGTTGGATTACTGTTAAAAATGTGGGGCCATGGGTAATACATGATGGAGCTGATGCAAGGCCCATGATGCCTGAGGGAGGAAACATGCCTCATAATAATACTCAGCCTTATGTAACGGTTTATATTTGGAAGCGAGTTAAGTAGTTAGATTGATCCCCCTCCCAGCCTCCCCCTTGAAAAGTGGGGAGGAGTTGATGGTGCATAATTTTAAGCGCAA
The DNA here is from genome assembly GCF_018837975.1 of Zooshikella harenae. Classification (GTDB taxonomy): domain Bacteria; phylum Pseudomonadota; class Gammaproteobacteria; order Pseudomonadales; family Zooshikellaceae; genus Zooshikella; species Zooshikella harenae. Next base: position 11,756 of record NZ_JAGSOY010000068.1, read on the forward strand.
TGATTAATTATTAACTCCGCTAAGCAACCCCTTTTAAATAAACAGGTGGAGAAAACTTTGTCTTGTTTCCTTCCCCTTAAGTAAGGGGAGGGCTAGGGTGGGGTTAAAAAAATCTCCAGAAAGTTAAAAAGGTTTTATTTAATGAAAAAGCCACTAGCCGTATTAATTTCAAGCATTATTAGTGCTTCAATATCAACTGCATGGGCAGAAGAGTTAATATTAACTAACTCGGAACTAGGTTTTTGGTCATTTGATGGTGGTTTACATCAACAAGGAGGTGTGGACTACTCAGGCAATAACAATCATGGTTATTTCTTAGATGAAGGAGAAGGATCTTTTAATGGTGGTCAATACTCTGAACAAGGTGCTTATCGTGCCGCTTTAAAAGTTGAAGCAGACAACCCCTTTGTAGTCAATGTTACTGAGTTAAATATCAATGAGCCTTTTTCAATTTCTTTATGGTTTAAGGCGGAAAAAGCAGGCGATCGTCAAGTATTAGTTGAAAAAGGCAGCCAAACAACTAATGCACGTTTTAGCATTTTTATTGATGAAGAAAATAGACTGAAAGTGTTGTTTCAAAATGCTGTCGGTGAGCTAGGTGGCTTGGAAGCTGATACTGCTTTAACGGATGCTAACCAAAAATGGCAACATTTAGTTTTTTCATATAACGGCAAACCTAACGGTATTCATCTTGCTGTAAATGGTAAACACATTGATGCCTATAATTTAGGTATTCCTGCCAATGTCGAAGCTGATGGCCCCTTGGTATTTGGTAACTCTGTAATCGATCAACGTAATTACCCTTTACAGGGGTTTATGGATGAAATCCATGTTTATAATCGTGCAATTAGTTCAATAGAAGCAAACTGTCTTACTGAGTTAGGTTTTAATTGTGTTCCGGCTTTTTATATGGGGCCAAAAGGTGATCGAGGAAGACAAGGGCCTCCAGGTATTCCTGGTAAAGAAGGTAACAAAGGCGAAAAAGGTGACCGAGGTCCACAGGGAGAAAAAGGTGAAAAGGGCGATAAAGGACCAGCAGGTCCGCGTGGGCCACAAGGTTTAAAAGGTGAAAAAGGCGATAAGGGTGATCAAGGGCCGAAAGGAGATATTGGTCCGCAAGGGAAAGTTGGACCTCAGGGAGCAAAAGGTGAGATAGGTCCCCAGGGTAGACCTGGTTCGTCAGTGGATAGAAAACACTATTATACGACAAAAGCAGAGCGTGGCACGTCAATTGTTATTCCTGAACAAGATGTCATTGACTTATGTAGTGATGAAGATGGATGTCAGATACGGTTAGGACTTGATGATTGGAGTACAGGTCTTCCAGGTAATGTTGAGTTTGGGAGCTTTATGTTTTTCTATAATAAAGATACTAAAGCCTGGTATGGCAACAAAGGTAGTGAAGCATACGGGATTAATGGTGACAATGTCTTTCAGAGAAATATTGCTCACGCTTATGCATGTTATTTTTCGGATGGAGATTATAAAGACTGGCAACTTGCTGGAGATAAAGACTTAAATTTCTCACTAGTGAGTTGGAAGGAGTATGAAGCTAACTGTCGTTTAACAATCATAGATTAGTGTATTTAACCCCCTCCCAACCTCCCCCTTGAAAAGTGGGGAGGAGTGAATTGTGCTTAATTTGGAATGAATTGATTAATTCCGCTAAGTTGCCCCTTTTAAATAAATGGTGGGAGTAAACGCTGTCTTGTTTCCCTCCCTTTAAATAAGGGGAGGGTCAGGGTGGGGTTAAAAAAATCTCTGAAAAGTAAAAAGGTTATATTTAATGAAAAAGTCATTAGCCGTAGTTATTTCAAGTATTATTAGTGCTTCAGTATCCACTTCAATAATAGCAGAGCCAGTATTAACTAACTCTGAATTAGGTTTCTGGTCATTTGATGCTGGTTTTGATCGAGAAGGCACTAGAGATTTTTCAGGGCAAAATAACCATGGTTATTTTTATAGTTTTGCTGAAGAGGTGCTGGCTGGCGCTACGGTATTAAAAGGTGGTCAATATACTAAAGATGGTGCTAAAGGTAATGCGTTGATTGTTGATGAAGCAGATCCATTTGTTATTGATATTAAGCAATTTGATACCAGTAAACCTTTCTCTATCGCACTATGGTTTAAAGTAGATCAGCTCAATACGGATCAAACATTATTTGAGCAAAAAAATACGCAGGGTGATGCACGTTTTGGACTTTATCTAAATAGCCAAAATCAGGTAGTTGTTGAGTTTGTAGATAATAGCGGCAGTAAAGGTGGTTTAGTCTCTGTTCCGCTGAATGATATTCAAGGCAAATGGCAACACGTGGTGTTTTCATTTGATGGTAGCCAATATGATATGAATATGGCACTCAATGGAAAATACTTAAAAACGACCAATAAAGGTTTGCCAACGTTATCTAAGTTAGATGGCTTAATTATTTTAGGTAATGGCGCTGAACAGACACCTTTACTCGGTGAGCTTGATGAAGTGCATCTTTATAATCGTGCCATCAGTTCAACGGAAGCAAAATGCTTAGCGGAATTAGGTTTTAAATGTGTACCTGCATTTTATCAAGGACCTCGTGGAGAAGTGGGAGAACAGGGTGTTACAGGGTTAAGTGGTCCTCAAGGGAATAAAGGTGAAAAAGGTGAACGAGGACCTCAAGGAGAAAAAGGTGAAAAGGGAAATGCTGGACCTGTAGGACCAAGGGGGCCACAAGGTTTAAAAGGTGAAAAAGGCGATAAGGGTGATCAAGGACCAAAAGGTGATACGGGTCCACAAGGGAAAGTTGGACCTCAGGGAGCAAAAGGTGAGGTAGGCCCTCAAGGTAAACCGGGTTCGTCAGTGGATAGAAAGCACTATTTTGTACCAAGGGAACAAAGAGGTACATCTTTAGTTATTCCTGAGGAGGACATTATCGAGTTATGTGGTGATGAAGATGGGTGTCAGTTAAGGCTAGGTATTGAAGGTTGGAATGGTCCTGAAGACGAGTACAGTAATAGAGTAACGTGGAGATCCACATTTTTCTCTTATAATGCTAACAATAAACAATGGGATTCATTGGAAGGGACTGTACGAGGGAAAAATAATGATGGAGTAATGCAGCATATATTTATAGCTTGGTCCTGTTATTTTACAGATGGATACCACGAAAATTATACTAATAAAGGTGATACAACCTTAAGTTTTGATTTAATCTCTTGGTCTCAGGATAATAGTGGACAAGGCTATAACGCCAACTGCCGTTTAACAATTATTGATTAGTATATTTAACCCCCTCCCAACCTCCCCCTTGAAAAGAGGGGAGGAGTTGATGGTGCATAATTTTAAGCGTTTTGATTAATTATTAATTCCGCTAAGATGCCCCTTTTAAATAATCGGTTGGGGAAAACTCGTCTTCTTTCCCTCCCTTTAATTAAGGGGAGGGTTAGGGTGGGGGTACAAAATTATCCGGGAAGTGAAATAAGGTCGTAAATAATGAAAAAAACTTTAACAATAGCAATTTCTGCTGCATTGTTTTCACAAGTATCTGTAAATGCTTATGCTGAACCGACTTCGGCAGAAATTGGTTTTTGGTCTTTTGATGCAGGGTTACACCAGCAAGGTGGTGTGGATTATTCAGGACAAGGTAACCATGGTTACTTTTTAGAAAATGGTGCAGGTGATTTGAGTGGAGGAGTTTATAGCAAGGAGGGTGTTGAGGGGACTTCACTTAAAGTAGAAGAAAATAATCCATTTGTTGCGCAGGTTAACTTTGATGGCGAAGCCTTTAATATTAACCAACCATTTTCAGTTGCCTTATGGTTTAAAACTAAACAAGTTAATGAAAAGCAGGTGCTGATAGAAAAGTCAGATTCAACGGGTGAAGCGTTATTCGTTGTATTTTTAGACAGTGATAACCGGCTGAAGGTCATGTTTAAAAATGCTGCAGGCGTTATTGGTGGTATTGAATCCCTTGATCCTTTACCACGTTATCAAAATAAATGGCAGCATTTAGTGCTAGTGTATAATGGTAAACCAAACGGCTTGCATTTGGCGCTTAATGGCAAACGTTTAAAAGGCGTCAAATTAGGTATGCCTGATAATCTGACGACAGATGGTCCTTTGGTATTTGGTAATTCTGTATCAGAGCAACTTGCTTATCCGCTACAAGGTGAACTTGATGAAATCCATGTGTATAACCGTGCGATTAGTTCGGTTGAAGCAAGTTGTTTAGCTGACATTGGCTTTAATTGTGTCCCTGAATTTTATCAAGGTCCACAAGGACCCAGAGGCAATCAAGGTGCACCCGGTATTCCAGGTAATAAAGGCAACCAGGGTGAAAAAGGTGACCGAGGTCCTCAAGGTGAGCAAGGACAGAAAGGTGATGCTGGTCCGCAAGGTCCAGTTGGACCGCAAGGACCTAAGGGGGCTAAAGGAGATAAGGGCACGCAAGGGCCAATAGGAGAAACAGGTCCGCAAGGTCCTAAAGGTGACAAGGGCGATCAAGGCCCTAAAGGGCCTCAGGGGCCAGAAGGTCCTGTGGCTACTCATTATTCACAGTTGCCCACAGGGAGTGTTGCTGGGTATTGTCATGTTGGCAACGCAAAACACACTTCTAATAAAAGTAAATATGAGGTTATCTTACCAGCTATAGCTGTACCTAAATGGGGAGGATGGGAGTGTAGTTGTGAAAAGGGTTGGAAATCTATCTATTATGGATTTGCTAATTATGCCGGCTCGGCAAATGCACTGTTTTATAGCTGTATTAAAAACTAATATCTTTACTTAAGCTAAATCTAGCTGAAAGGCTATTTGATCCGTAGCAAACTGTTTGCCGCAAGGATGCGGCAATCAAGTCTCCAGGGAAGGATTTACGACGTGTTTGCGGATGGGTCAAGTAGCCTTGTTTATTCGCTTAGCCATTCTCCAACACATCTAAAATTATTCTTTCGTACCACTATACTCTTAACTTTTCACTCTTCGTTGTGGATATATAACAGCAGTAGCTGTATAAATAGTATACAAAAACTCCATTTTTTGCTGCTTATTTGATCATTTCAAAAAAAATCTAAATTTTTTTCATTTTTTATTTAACATTTTTGGCCAATCACTGGATATATATAAATATACCCCTTGTGATGGGTAATGCCATGATGAATGTTGTTGATACATCGTCATGGTCTGATTTTTTATTGAATGATTTCAACATAGATGTCAGTGGTTCAGTTGATAGTAATTATTGCTAAAAATATACGAATGTACCCTTCACGAATCATCTTTAGGGTTTGTTGTCAGCGTTTTTCACCCCAGTCACTTATTAATATAAGCTCCTGGGGCCTCATCACTTGACGGCCGCCCCTAAAAATCCTTCGTATTGGGTATAACAAATATAACAAAGCATATTGTTATCTCGCTATCAACGAACACTGATACCGAAGTGTGCAGTTTGAAAAAGGTAAATACATCATGGTAGCAGTTGTTGCTGGTCAAGGGTTAGGCTTATACAACAATTCACTAACAGGTTTAAATGGTCAGAGCAGTGCATTAGGGCAGGGGAATAACCGCGTATTTATTAACCATAATACCGGTAATTTAATTATCCAACATTACACGGATGATCTGGCAAGTAAGGGGCTGAATACCTCATTATTACAGACCTATAATAGCCAGGGACAAAGTAATGACCCACGCAATCAACCGTGGTTATTAGGCTTAAACCGCTATATCAGTGAGCTACCCGAAGTACCCAATGAAGCAGGATCATTGCTTGTTAAGCGCAATGGTGATGGTAGTGAAAGTATTTACCGCTACAGCGAACAACACAAGGCGTATATCACGGCCGATGGCGATGGTGCTCATGATTTGTTTCGTTATGATGCCACCACTAAAAGCTGGACCTGGGAAGAAGGCAGTAGTCGGGTAAAAGAATTTTATAATGCAACAGGCCAGTTGACTGCCCTTGAAGATAAAGCGGGTAATCGCACTCAGTTAACCTATCAAAATAATCTACTGGTTAAACTAGAAGATGCATCTGGACAAATAACCCAGTTAAGTTATGAAGGGCAAAAGCTAACGGCCATTCAAATTGAATATACAGGCGATAATGATCAGCAAATTAAGCGTACCTTAGCACGCTATAGCTATGATGCCTCAGGTCGTTTGGCAACCGTCATTACCGATTTAACACCTGATGATAATAGTGTCGAAGATGGTGTTATTTACCAAACTACCTATAGCTATGAAGGTGATAGTCAGCGTATTAAGCAGATAACCAATAGTGATGGTACACAGCTGACGTTTGCGTATCAGCAGGTGGGTGATAAGTATGTCATTAGCCAATACCGCGATGCGACAGGTATAGGCGCAGACTATCACTATGATTCAGAAAACCACACTACGCAGGTTACCGATGCATTAGGCCAGAAAACGGATTATCAGTTTGATGATTTGGGGCGTATTGTTAAGGTATTAACGCCTGCCACTGATGGTCAGCGTACTACCCTGCAATACAGTTACGATGCTCAAGATAATATTGTTGAAGTTATTGATGGACTGGGCAATAAGGTTACGCGTGAATTTGATGCCATGGGTAATCTGGTTTATGAGTTTGATGCCAATCACCATATAAAACACTTTCAGTATAACGATCAGCAACAGCTTGTTGCTGAAGCTAGCTGGCAGTTGGAGCGCGCCCCGTTAAATGATAACGAGCGTAAAGCTATTCCAGACAATGTGGTAGCAAAACGCTATGTTTATGACGACCAAGGGTTTAAGCGCTTTGTTATTTCTCCAGAAGGTAATATTTCTGGATTTAATTATGATACCTATGGCCAGCTAGTAGAAACCTATCAGGTTAACGGGGTTCGCTATCCCAAAAATAAGCTTGTTTTAAATCAGGGTGAAAATTCTGCACAGCCGACATTAGCAGAATTAAATACGTTGGTGAGTAGTGAGCAAGCACAGCAAGTGATGTGTACTACCTCCTTATACGACAGTCATGGTTTGATTGGTAAGGTTATTCAACACGATGGTCAAGGCAATACTCAAGAAACCGCTTTTCAATACGATGCTTTTGGTAGACTACTTCGAAAAATAGATGCTGCAGGTGTTGCGGAAACGATTAGTTATGATGGTTTGGGGCGGATTCTTAGTAAAATCAATAAGGCTGGCCAAACCACGGTTTTTCGTTATGATGATCAGCAACATACTGTCGCGACAACCTTCAGTAATGGCTTGGTCAAAACAGAATTATTTGATGCCGCAGGTCGTTTATTAAGCCGTACTGAACAAGCTTCTGATACGACTGCGACTAATCGTGTACGCTTTTTTTATGATAAAGCTGGCCGACAAGTAGCGAGTGAAGATAAAACAGGTGGTCGCAGTTATACCTTATTTGATGCTCGAAACCGCAAAGTGGCCAGCGTTGATAGTGTCGGGGCGCTAACGGAATTTCGATATGATGCCAATGGACAACTGATTGAAAGTATTCAGTATGAGACACTCGTTGACACGCGTCGTTTACTCTCTTTTGGTCAGCTAAATGAAAGCTTATTTAACCTTGATAAGCTGCGTCCTAAAGCCAATCCAACAGCTGATCGTCATCAGTATTGGGTGTATAACAGCCAAGGGCAAAAGCGCTTTCAGGTGGATGGCGCAGGTGCTGTCACTGAATGGGCTTACAACGCTTATGGTAAGGTGGTCAGTGAGAAACGTTATGAAACATCGCTAAGTTCAGAGGTTCTAGCTGAGTCACTGACTGAAGCAAATATCCTTGCCAAACTGGGGGATTACACCCCGATTGTTGTCGATAACAGTACAACCACGCGCTGGCCTGCCAGTGAACACAGTGATGCGCAATACCATTTAGGTGCACTCACCCAAACCACTAAGACCGTCACTTCAGGTGCTAATATTGAGGCAACCAGTCAGGCATCGACACGCAACGCTAAGCCCTGGCCTGATTATGTCACTGAAATTAAGCAGCAAAACCACCCGGATATTAACGGCACCATTCTGCTGAATTACTTAACCCCAGAGGAACGGGCACAGGTTAAGTATATTCGGGCTGATCTTTATAATCTGCAAACACGACACTCAACGTTAAGCAGAACATTTCCAGACAAATTTGACGATTATCAGGGGCAACTGGTGTTGCCTGCTATTTCAGGTAATGGCCGTTTTCGTGCAACTGTTATTGTTGAGCTTAATGATGGTACGAGCATCGTTAAGCCTACTTTCGTTCTGGAAAAAGGTCGTCAGCAGGTCTTATCGCAAACGCTACGCTGGCCCGTTGATGATATGGCTGAACTCAGTGGTGCCGAACATACGCTGAAATACCGTATTGTGGATAGAGTGGGACCCGATCTTGAATCAGGTACGCCCTTTACCGAAAAAAGCATTGCGATTGTTGATGGGTTTTACCAGGTTGAGCTGACAGATTTAATCCCCAATACCTCTTATGAAATCGTCATTGATCAGCAGGCGGGTGGACAGCGTACGGGCGATGTCAGCCGTTATCACAAAACTGCACGTTTTCAATGGGTGCCACAAACCAGTCATCAGCCACTTAATGTGTCCTGGCAACAAGATACAATTATCAATAAGCCGACTGCAGGTGCTTCGCTGACAGGAGTAATTTCTGAAGAAGAGGCGCGGAATATCGATTACATCCAGGTCTATGTGGATGATGCACAAGCTAATGAGCAAGTCTCTGAAGCAATAACTTATCCAAGAGGTTATCGTTTCTATCAGGGTGATATCAACCTCTCATTGGATCGTCCTTTAGACAGTGGTAGTTACCGTATTTCGGTCCATAAGCACTATTTGGATGGCACCAAACAGTCTGAATCATTCATGTATACGGTGGGTGATCAGCAAGACATCGTCGTTAACAGTAAGTTAACGATTCCGCTGGATAAGCTACCGCTTGATGTGACCCAACCTGGCACCACCATCGCTTATCGACTGGCTCAACAAGATAATGTTGAGTATCAGTTTATTGATCTGGCCTCACAGCGCTCTGCAGATGGTAAGTCGATAGAGCTAACACTCAGTAATCTGGTTGCATCGCGTAATGACCTTTATATCAAGATCGTCAAAGATGGCTATCCCCCTATTGAGCTAGAGGGGCACGCATTAGTCGTGGTTGATGGCTATTCCTATCAGACACCACTGCTGAAATTTGCTGATCCTAATGGTGACCATATCAAAGGTCGTTTTAGCCATCAGTTATATAACGACAACCAGCAACTTGTAGGTAGTCTTGATGCGGAAGGTTATTTAACAGAATACGTGTATAACCCTGCAGGGCAAAAAATCCGTGAAATTCACTATGCCAAAAAGGCGGTGGACTATGTGGGTCAGCAGTTTGATCGTGAATTAGCGGATATTCGTCCAACGGCTGATGTTGCGGATCAGCAGACTCACTTTATTTATGATGGCTTTGGTCAACTAACCGCGACGGTTGATGCTGAAGGGTACCTCTCTGAAAATGTGTATGACCAGCTTGGTCAGCTTACTCAAACCATTCGTTATCATCAGTCCGTTAACTATGCAGGGCAAAGCTTAACGGAGCTGCGTACGCTGGCGACCCATGCCAGTCAGCCGAACAGTGTTGAATCCATCACCTATGATGCTGCGGGTCGTAAACAAACCAGCACGGATCGTTTTGGTGTAGTCACACGCTACACCTACAATGCTGATGGCCAGCTGAGCCAAACAGTAACAGGGGAGAATAAACAATTTAGCAAGGCGCACACCACTCAGCGTCGTTTTGATCAAAAGGGCCGAGTGATTGCAGAGCTGACTGCGGAAGGTGCCGTGCGCCTGACAGAGGCCAAAACAGATGCGGCGCGGGAAAGCGTTTGGCGTGATTATGCCTCTACGTTTGTCTATAACGAAGCAGGGCTGAAAATACGTCAGCAAGCACCCAAAACGGCAGAAGGTGGTCAGCCCGTTACCTTCTTTTATTATGATCATCAGCAGCGCTTACGTTATACGATTCAGCAAATAGATACCCAAGGTAAAGCCTCTGTTACGGAGTATCGGTATAACACCTTTGGTGAACAAACCACACGTGTTGACTACTTTACGTTAATTGATTCAAAAGAGCTGACAGGGGGCTGGGATAACAGTCGCCAATTAAAAATCATCACGACCAACAAGCAGGATCGTATTACCCAGCAAAGCTTTGATCAGGCGGGTCGCAAAGCACATACCATTGACGCAGATGGTGCTGAAACACGACTAGCCTATAACAGCTTTGGTGAAGTGACCCGACTGGCAAAAAGCATTCGTGCTGCTAATGGACAGTATGCGGTTACTGAAACCGCTTATGACCAACGGGGACTGGTCAGCCGTATTAGTCAGCTTGCGGGTAGCGCTGACGATTCAAAAACACTCGATACCCACCACGAATATGATGCCTTTGGCCGACTCATTGTAAAAACATTCGCTGATAACCATCGCCAACAAACAGCCTATGACCGGCTGAACCGGGTGGTGGCTGAGATCAACCACAGTGGTGAAACCACGTCTTATCGTTATGATGCGTTAGGTCGTAAAGTCAGTGTGACTGATCCATTGGGGCAAGTAACTCAGTATCAATTTGACGATCAGACTCGCACTATAACCTTAGTTTCCCCTGCAGGGCATGCGGTCAAAACCCAGCAAAACCAGCATGGTGAAACGTTGGAAATTACCGATGCTAAAGGTAACCGCCAACGATTTACCTATGATGAGGCTGGGCGATTAATACACACCGAGCAGCTGGACGCCCAAGGTAATCTGCTGCAACAAGAGAGCAAGGATTATAACCAGCGGGGGTGGTTGGTTGAGTCCACCGACACCCAAGGCATTAAACGTCAGTTTAGCTATGATGGCGTAGGCCGTAAGCTTTCAGAAACGGTTGATCCAGAAGGGGCAAAACTCACCACCAGCTACCGGTTGGATGCTTTCGGTCAGGTAACTTATCAACGAGGACCTGACCGAGTCGCGACCACCATGAAATATGATGCCTCAGGACGCGTGCTAGAAGTGGTTCGCGATGGTGGCTTTGCAGGGGCCGGATTGATTACCCGCTATACCTATGATGAGTTAGGCAATCAGGTTTCGGTCGAACAAGGTAGTCGCCGAGAGGGTATGCTGGCGCAGACCCAGTATCACTATGACAACCTTGGTCGTAAAGTCGCTGAAATTGCTGATCCTGATGGCTTAGCGCTGACCACCCGTTATCAATATGATGCCCGTGGTAATGTACTGGTTAAAACTGATGCTAATGGTAGCCAGACCTTCTTTGGTTATGACGTCAACAATCGTTTGCGTTATACCGTGGATGGACAAGGTGGTGTTACCGCGTATAAATATGATGCGGCAGGCCAGAAAATCTTTACCCGACACTACGCTAAAGCCATTAATGTCGAAGGCTTTGCGGAGCAGCTGCTGGCCAGTACTGAAAGCCGTGGTGAGGTTGAAGCTCGTTTAGCGGCGCGTAGCTTACCTCAGCTGACGGAGCATGATCGCCTCAGCTTTAGCTTTTTCAATACCGATGGCCAGGTGACCCACAAGGTGAATGGCTTGGGGCAGGTCACTGCATTTCATTACGATGCCAATGGCAATGTGATTCAGGAAAGCCGTTTCAGCAAACCATTGGTTGATGATCAGGTTTATTCACTGCTGGAAAATCATGATCTATCGATTGTCACCGCTGGGCTTAAGGATAACCCTGCAGTAACCACCTACCAGTTTTACAATGCGCTAAACCAGCCAGAAGTTGTCATTGATGCAGCCGGTTATGTTGCTGTTAATCAGTATGATGAAGTTGGCCGACTGACTTCTACCTTGAAGTATTCCCTGCACTATGATGATCACCTGAATATCGATCCTCAACAGGCACGTGAACTCTCATCAAGCGATGTCTTGCAGCTGATAGAAAAAGCAAAAGCGGATACTGATAAAGACAATGCTATAGCGGGTCAGCGCACTCAGATTATTTATGATGAGCTGGGTCGTAAACAGTATCAAATTGATGCGGCAGGCTATATCAGTGCGTTTAAATATGATGTGAATGATCGACTGATTGAGAGCCTACAGTATAAAACGCCTATTAGTATCAGTTTGGACTCAACAACGCCTTCAGCGCAGCAGATTACCGATTATATTGCTGAGCATAATGAAACGGCTGTGTTCCAACAGCATGTTTATGACAAGGTGGGGCGTGAGGTTTATACCATTGATGGGCAGGGTTATGTCACTGAGAAAGTTTATGATGCATTGGGCCAGGTGACAGGCACCAAGCGCTACACCATGCCTGTTGAATACAGTGCAGCACCAAGTTATTCGAGTGTAAGGCGTGTAGTACGCAGGTTAGATGCGGTAACCACCCATACAGCTTACGATAATGCAGGCCGAGTCCAGCTGGAAATCGATGCCCTAGGCCATGTTACCGCCCATGAGTACGATGCCCTGGGCCAGTTACGCCGCACGGTGCGTTATGCCCAAGCCCTGGATGAAGGCCTCCGCACTGGATCGACCGCGGAGATCGCCGCGCGCTTGTCTGGACTTCGTCATGCGCAGGATCAGGCCACCGTCTATCGCTATGATGCCGCGGGCCATAAAACCGCGCTG
>NZ_JAGSOY010000069.1 GCF_018837975.1 Zooshikella harenae
ATTATTTTATTCAATTTTATGTTCTTTTCTGTCCACCTATGCTTTAAACAACAATTATTTAGCCCATTTGCAAACATAGGATACCCTCTTGGACTACATCAGACGTGCCGAGGATAGAGGAAGGATTCATGGCGTGTTCGAAGGGCGTTATGCAGGCATTGGACAACGGTGCTTAAAATGGCTTTTATAAAGGTTAAGTTATACACGATTGCCCTGCGTTTACCCCCACTCCTTATCAACAGCACATCGTATCGGCTACTTACATATTATCAGTGATCAAGAAGGCTTGAAGGCGTATGGTATGGCTTGACTTACCTAAACCATAGCTTTTAAATCAATAGGTTACCTAAGTATCAACTTTCAAGACTACAACAAAAAAGGCCATCAAAATTTGATGGCCTTTTTGCTTTCTTGGTAAATAAGCAACACTAGCTAGAACGCTTTTCCTTTCGTGGTGCTTTTTTCTTTTTATGTTTTCCAGCTGGAGACCCACTATTGGGTTTCCCTTTTTTACTGATTGGCTTACGACGCCTTGGTGATCGTTCTACCACCTCGTCAGTTAAGGTGATTTTAAGCTGTTGGCCACACACCAGCGTTTTCTTTAAGGCTTTTAAGATGTCTTGAGGTAAACCTGCAGGCAAATCAACCGTACTATACTGTTCCTGAATATCAATGCGGCCAATTAGTTTACTACTAATATTGGCTTCGTTAGCAATAGCACCCACGATATTGTTGGGTTTAACACCATGTTGATGTCCTACACCAATTCGATAACGCTCCATCCCCTTATCAGCAGAGATGTCAATCTGCTTACGCTTAGGTTCAGGCTTAAGCAATAGAGGTTCATCACCTTGTACTAACTTCGCCAGTGCTGCAGCAATATCCTGTGCAGGCACATTATGTTCTTGCTGGTAGTCAGTAACGATTTGCAGGAAGAACTCCAAAGACTCTTCCGCTATTGTATCCGTAATTCGCTGCTTGAAACGATTGATACGCTGATCATTAATTATTTCGGTTGATGGTAACTCCATAACCTCAATACGCTGCCGAGTGGCCCGCTCTATACTATGTAGCATCCGCTTCTCACGAGGAGCAACAAATAATATCGCTTCCCCTTTTCGTCCTGCCCGACCTGTCCGGCCAATTCGATGCACGTAAGTTTCAATATCGTAAGGAATATCAAAATTGATAACATGACTAATGCGAGGCACATCCAACCCTCGGGCAACAACATCAGTAGCCACAAGTATGTCTAACTTACCCGCTTTTAAACGATCAACTGTTTTTTCACGTTGCTGCTGTGGAATATCACCATTCAAAGGTGCTGAAGCAAAGCCACGTGCTTCCAGCTTTTCAGCCAGTTCCAAGGTCGCAGTTTTGGTACGCACAAAGATGATCATGCCATCAAAAGGTTCTGCTTCCAGCATACGCGTTAATGCATCCAGTTTATGGACACCACTCACTAACCAATAACGCTGACGAATTGTATCAACGGTAGTGGTTTTTACCTTAATAGCGATTTCTGTAGGATTAACCAAGTGACTTTGCGCAATTCGGCGAATTTCATTTGGCATAGTCGCTGAAAATAAAGCTATTTGCCGCTTAGCAGGCGTTTGCTCCAACACCCACTCAACATCATCAATAAAGCCCATGCGCAACATTTCATCAGCTTCATCCAGCACTACTGTCCGCAGTTTATTCAGCTGCAATGTACCACGCTTAATATGGTCAACGACCCGACCAGGCGTCCCCACCACAACATGAGCACCACGCTTTAGCTGGCGCAATTGTCCACGATATTCCTGTCCACCATAGATAGGTAATACATGAAACCCTTTCATATGAGCTGCATAGCGTTGAAATGCTTCAGCTACTTGAATAGCTAGCTCACGAGTGGGTGCTAACACCAACACTTGAGGTGCATTCAACTCAAGATTAATACGAGACAACAGTGGTAGGGCAAATGCAGCGGTTTTACCTGTACCGGTCTGAGCTTGACCAATAACATCTTGACCAGACATTACATGAGGAATCACTTCAGCCTGGATAGGAGATGGCCTCTCATAGCCTACGTCATCCAGTGCTTGTAAAACCGGAGGGATAAGGTTTAAATCGTGGAAACTGCGCGAAGAATTTTCATCAACAGACATTAAGAATACCTATACAAAAACACTCTAGTCAGGGCAGTTGTCTGTAGCATGGGCAAACCCTGAACAAAAATAAGGCGCGTATTATACGTGATTGCAATGGGTTTGTATCGTTTTTTTCCTTTTCGAAGTGAAACCTTTGCCTCTCATCTCTGCCCCTTCTCATTATGTATAGACTATAACTGCCCCAACCAGTCACTTGTGCTCTGTAAAATCACCATTTTCTTCAGCAAATATCCTAAGGCCCATCAAATAACAAGTACTCAGGAAAAAGTTATCATTGAAGTCTCCCTATGTCTGACAGCATGAGGCTAGGGATGCTATAACCAGCGTCTTACACTTTGTTTGTATGCTTCATATTCATCCCCAAAAAGCGCAGACAAACACCTTTCCTCCGGCACAATTTGAAAATGATTCATGTAAAGAACAAACACCAGAGACATCACCAGGGCATAACCATTTGCAAGATAGCATCCCCACCCCAGTAACATGAAGAAAAGACCAAGGTACATTGGGTTTCGAGTAAACTGATACACCCCCGTTTTTACCAAACACGTTGTATTTTGAGGACGCAATGGATTAACTGTAGTTTGCACGTTTTTAAAAATCAAAACGCCAGCAGTGGCAACAGCCACCCCCAAAATAAGACACAAGCCTACAAGTAACATCCTAATGCCAGCTAAGAATAACATTGGTGTAGTTAATAGTGACACCAACCACATTAATAATGCGACACTAAGAGTCACCAAAACGGGTGGAATTTTAAGCGACAGTGTTATTTTCAATATAGCACCATTATTAGTAAGTAATTTAGCTATAACTTAACCCCCTCCCCTAACTGTACACAATAAATAACCTAACGCTTAATTTAAGCTATTCATAAAAATAGTAGCGTTTTTTGTTAAAACAAGATTGCACCATACAAAGACAGGGATGTATTAGGATTGAGTACAGCTCTAACACGGAAATTTACATTTTTTTTGGATATTCTTAAATAAGATGCCTCCCTGCATCTTTAACCAAATTATCCTGAAAATATCATCTTACACCTACATCATTATTGAGTAGGGCTTTGGGTTAACAATGGGCTACCACTTTGCTGTGCTGCTGCAGATGGTACATCACTACTTGATTCCTGAGCACTCATAGAACTCATTGACTGTACCAATTGATTTAAACGGCTCACATCATCTTTATTCACCTGCTGTTTAACCAAAGACTGATGATCAACCCTAAAGTAAACACCATCAATTGACTTAAAAATTAAATTCCTATGTTTATTATCACGCTGATAGTGTTGTACAACCAATCCCCCTTTTTGACCTGTAACATCTAAGCGAAGCAAAATACTCTCATCCATATGAATACTTTGACTTTGATCTGCTAGGTTAAGGCTACGCGTTTTAATATCCTCATACTTGGCGTTAAACAGAACGATATCCTGCTTTCCATCATCAGCGTTGGTATCGACAACCACCAACCCATCAGTTTTAGGCGTATAAATATAAACATCATGACCATTCCCCCCAATCAAGGTATCATAGCTATAAACAGTGCCGCCATTACCTCCACCCTGCAAAATATTATTCTTATCATTCCCCGTCAATCGGTCACCATATTGACTGCCCGCAAATGACACTAAATCAGCATATGGATGTATACCCGTTGTGGCATCTCGGTCTAATACCACACTTTGTGCTGACATTGATGCATCAAAGCCTGTCACCTGAAATTGATATTGATCGTTATTCTGCACTAGTTTTAGAGTCAAATTGTCACTGGTTTTAAAGCGTATATGTTGCGCAGACTCTCCCTGAGTCCAATATTTTAGCTTGACATTAAGTGTTCCAGAATGGCCATCATTTTTGTAAGTCGTTTGCTCCTCAATTTGTTGTTGATATTTCAATATTAATTTTTCGTAACGCTCAGTGTACTGTTTTACTGCTTCAGAAAAAGACTCTGCGGGAGGAACCCTATCGGCAAAGGTTCGTAACCGTTCGACTGTAGGCTTACCCAATATTTTTTCTGCTGCAGAAGCATAAGCCTCCCCATCAGATACTTCATAAACTTGTCCCTGAAAAGCAACCGCCCTTGTCCTCAATTCATTCTCAAATGCTTGCAAAGACAATGTTTCATATTGAGATATTATATGTTTTAAAAAAGCAGCAATTTGTTGGAATTTTGCTTTATCTTCTGTCAATGATGCAATTTTTTGTTGCTGTGCTTGTTCATTTGCTCGTGCACTAAAAATTATATCTTCGCCGTCCATAGACAACGATGATAAATGCGCTCGCTCTGCCCCCAATACAATGTAATCCATTGCTTTATCATGCGTACGATTGTCAATTTCGACACTATTCGCTCTATCCAAATAAGACTGAACTAAATAAACATCATTGCCCTCTCCACCAACAAGCTTATCGACTTGTTCACCTGATCCATAACCGTTTAACACATTCGCCAGGGCATTACCTGTCAGCTCATCTCCCTTCGAGGTACCTGTTATTTGCCGAATATTTTCCATACCTAGCCGACGAGCATTGAATACAGCACCTGTTTCCTGCTGCTGATCAGTCGATGACTTATCAAAGGCAACAGGTGTCAGTGAAATTGCTCCTTGTGTACTCACCGCCTCTTGAGGATGTGAACGATCAAGTCCTGGTTGACGCGAAATCACTTTCCTTACCTTATTAGCTTCTTCATCAGGATCAGTAGTATGTTCCATCATTGTCGCAGCAGCCAACTCACCTAAATGCACCAAATAGCCATCGCTGGTTTTTATTTGTAAATGCTGATAATGATTTCCTTTAAACCAATTTTGGATACGTACATAATGTGTTTCCTGTTGTTTATCTTTATAAACAACTAATAAATCATCACTCCAACCCCACTTTTCCCTACCTTCTTTAGCCTGCAGCTTATAAGCCGCTATAGCATTAAGGTCCGAATTAACGATCAGTGTATCTAAGCCTGGTTGCTTTGAGTCATCAAAATTATTAATAGTTAGCCACTCAGCGGCATAATCCCCCACTATATAGGTATCAGCACCTTGATCCCCTGAAACAATAATCTGCTGTGGACCTAGAATAAAGAGATCATCACCCGCTAATCCTTTCATGGTATAGCTATAGCTTGATAAAGGCGCGCCAACAGCATTTCCCGCGTTATCAACAGGTTGCTGCTGAATTGTCTGAAATATATTATTTTTATTATTACCTTCATATTCCCCAACTCTCGATCCTTCGTCTGAGTCTATTCCTCCCCCATCATTTCGTGCAATGACTCGCTTCGTGTTAATAGGAATAACCCATAACATTTTGACCGTTTTAGACTCCATGGTTATTTCAGGTGTCTGACCAGCGCCTAATACAATGTTTTGAACCCCTTCTGTGTTTACCGAAAATGTACGGCTTTTTTGCTCGCCAGACATATCAACCATATTGTCAATAATGAGTGAAGAATCATAACCCGGATCACCCAGTTTAAATTGCAAATTACCGCCATAATAAGAAGCTGGTGCACTCGCAAAATCAATGGTTGCTGGACCATTTTCATCTGTTTGATAAATACTAAAATAATTTCGATAGTCTGACAGTAATGAAAGTAGTTTTACATCATCGCGATATTGATTTTCTAATGCCTCACTTTGCTGTAAGGCATTCATAATATTGCCTATCGGATGGAATTCATAAAACAGTTGCTCAATACCATTACCAAGCCCATTAAAAAATGCATCCGCACGCTGTTGCCAAGAAGCATCATCAGGTAATTCACTCAGCGCTTTTTTCACACTGTCGTATAATGTGCCAAAGCCCAGTCTGGCAATAGTAAAACCAATAGAAAATGCTTCAAATAAGGGGGACAGAGGAGAAGGTATTGATGCTAATGCGCCCGTTGCAGTTGCAAAGAAATCAAGTACAAAATTTACTGTACCTCTCACTTTATCAGGATCTTTTAAATCCTCACTCATACCATGAATGCCCAACCCTACACCAATTAATGGTGTAGCTCTGGCTAATAACTTACTAAATGCACGTATGCCCGCTGCCCCAGTACGACTAAACTGTGCAAAAGAACTGGCTAAAGCGGGAGCCGCTTTTCGAGCTGCTATAGCTGATAATCCATCTGCCGTAGAAGCTGTAGCTTTGGCTAGTAAATCCCCCGTACGCGTTAAAATTTTAGGGGGCATATTTGCCAATTCACCAACACCATAAAGCGTCATTGCTGAATTAGCCACTATAGCCTTGGTATCACCATTTGTTAAAGCATCAGACAGGCTTTCCATTCCCTTTAGCGTCATAAATATACCTAACGCTCTTGAGGAACGTGCAGTTCCCTTCGCAAACTCCTGTCGAAAACCATTAATGACTTTTACTGTGCGAAACTGGTTTGGATCCGTATTTATACGCTGCGTTTTGCGTTGACCAGCATCCTCATACTCAATGACAAGTTTTCCAGAAGGTAAATCAGTGCCTTCAGTAAACCCCACAAAATCTGTTGGCTGTCTCCCTAAGGAAGTCAGCTTTTGTTCAACTAAGTGTTGAATCAACTTTTGGTCATTCAGGCGAGCAGCTTGAAGTGTTTTAGCTGGATTAAAAAATGAGTCTGCATCCACACCCAAAGAAGAAGTGCGGGTCTGACTCATTTGGCTCAATGCATCTTCAATTTTAATATTTTTAATAACATCAGAATCTACCTGGCTTAATGGCTTTTCTCCCTCACCCAGTGTAAATACCTGTTCACTAACACCGCCTGAACCATCGGTTGTCACAACAACCTTATGTTGATGATCGCCTGCTTTCCAAATAACCTGACCATCTTCCATAAAGCGTAGTGTTTCTTTTTGGCCCAGAGTATTCACTTTAACGACAGTATCTTGTGCAGATATTGTCACCTTGGCTTCAGGCTTAGCTGTCGCGATTTGTTCAGCAACTTGTGTAACAAATCGACTACCTTGCTGACTATCAACAGCTCCTAATCCACAGCCCACTAAACTGATTTTTTTAGGTACAACCTGCTGTAATCCATGTTCTAAAAGTTTACTGGTTAATTCCTCAGAGCCTAAGCCTGCTAAAGTAGAACCATGCTGTAACAGTGGATTGTTGAGTGTGGCTTCTGAGTGGCCTACCAATAGCATTTGATCATTGATAGTCATGGGTAACGCTGAAACAGGCTGGCCTGTAAGTGCATCAACTACTTGCCCTTGTTGAGGGTTCCATTGTAGCCATTTAACTTTATCCGCAGGGTATTTATGAAACAGACGTAATGCAGCATTAAAACTCACATTATCACCATCCAGCTGGACAATGATATTAGTTGAATATTTACTACCTGCAGTGGTGGTTTGATCACTCAATCGCTCTACTTGGTTAGTAGACGGACGTCGCCAATTCTCTGCAGTTAATGTGCGATAGTCTTTTAATTGACTCGCTGTAGGTTGTGTAAAACTTGCCTCATAAACGACATTAACACCGTTTATTTCATCCGGTTGCAGCCAGTTTGTTGGTTTAGTATTAACATTTTCCTTTGTTTTAGAACCATCACGGTAACTAATCGCACTTTCTTGAAGCTTAACAGTACAGGAACTACATGCAGGTTTTGATATACCTATTGTTTTGTCTGTTAGTGAAATATCGTTATCTTTAAAATATCTTAACAGTTGCATTTCTGCATGAGGTTTAGCTGCATCATTAGCATTTTGTGGTGTATCACCTATACCAATAAAAACAACTCGCTCAAAATCAGCGACACCCTGCAGCTCCGCTTGCAACTGATCAACCACAGCAACTCTATTAGCTGCATGGCTACGCTGATCCATATCCTGAAATAACGAAAAGGATAAATACTTATTTTTACTATCAAGCCCAGTAAGCTTTTTCGTGCTCGGGTCAATACTGACACCAGGCCTTGATTTAGTATTAGAAGCTACATAAAGTGTTTTATCAACAACAGTTACAGCTACTGTCTCATAGTTAATCTCTGTAGCATCACCTGTTGCCCCCCTTCCTTTAGTTTCTGGTGATAATTGTTTTATTTTAGTAATGAGCTCTGGAGTCACATTTGGAATTTGTTTAGGGTTTAAAAGATAATCCTTAATTTGCTCAACTGTTAACTGATCTGTTCCTGGAAGATTTGCTAATGCTTCCTTCGCTTGTCTAACAAGTGATCCCTCAGCATAGGCACGGATATTAAGTTGTTGACCTTCTTTTAAATAGGGTTGCCAAGCTTCAACATATTCACGTACTCTTGTCTCAAACTTTTTTTTAGCTTCTGTAATTTGCTTATTTTTAGCCTTATCAGGTATTGCAACCCCCTCTAACCAGAGGTCAATATGTTCATTTGAGTACGCGGAAGCTAATATAAAATTAGCTAATTTATCTTCAAAGCTAAGCGCTCCAATATTTGTACCACTGTTTACAACTTCATTTTTTTCACTACCAGGCATGAGTTTATTCCTTACTACATTAAACAACTAAAAACTCAGTAAAAGCAACTACTCGTAAAACCAGAGCAAAGTCAATAAAAGGTTATGTCCCTTACGAGAAATAAATACAGCTTTTTAAGGCGTTAAAATCCCCAAGCATTCGCCCATAAAAGAAAATATGTACATTACCTGCAACAAACAAAAGCAGTAATATAAGAAAGAAGTACTAAAACCGAACGGAATCAATCCACTCTAAAAATAAATAGATTCACAAAAAAAATCAAACACAATATAAGCTATCTAAAAAACATTATTCCTAAATTTTAATAGAGCGATACACTGTGAATACACAAACCATACAATCATTATTTTATTTTCATACTAGTGATGACAACAGGAATAGTAATAAACAAAATATCAAATAATGTAAATTACGCCTTCTTGGTTTCAGGTAACAAATAAAGTTTAGTAAGTGTATACGGGAAGTAAGTCTTTCAATAGCCTATTAAATAACTCATTAGTAGTCGGAAGTCTCTAGTTTTTATTGACGGATTACTGAGTTTATCCATAACCAGCTTATTTCTTCATCAACCACTTCACCAAAGTCCGTTCCTTTTTGAAAATACCAACAGATCAACCCGTTTATATTTTCATTTTACCTCGTTCCCAGGAGACATATGGATGCGTGAAGTAAACAACAATCCCCTGCTCTCATTCGACGTTCAATGGCACTAGCACCATAGTTTCACTCTATCACCGCTCAGAGAGTTCCACAACGAAAATCAAATTTAAAAATAGTTTAATTTATAGCATGATTGTTTTGTTTTTGGGGTTATTATGCCGCAACATTATACTGCTAATAAGCAAACTAATCTCATACATGCTGATTGAGCAACAAAACAAGGTACGATAGTACCTTGTTTTTAGGCAATCAATTGACTTTCATTAACGAAATTCGATAATATTTTACTGAACTTTATTATCTTATAAGCTATAGTTGCTTGATAACTTCTGCTTCATGATACTATTTTTCTTCCCAGCGAATAGTAATTGACATAGACATGAGCGAAACGTTTGTATGAAATATCAAAAAAGACTTTTCCTTTTACAATTAGATGTCTCACACTAAAAAATGTCATTAATGATGTTAGTACAAGCATTTATGATTAGCAAAAATCCGTTCACTGTACTTATAATAAGTATTAGATTTAAAAATCATATACAGTGAAAGTTTATCAAACTGATCCACTAAAAAGTGAGTCACAACAATAAGTTATATACAACACACTATAAGTTATGAAGATATCATTTTTAACATTAGCAACCTGAAAAGTATGGTACAAAATTAATGCTAAGCTTTTTAAAAAAAATTGATTTTGAGTATAAAAATTTCAACCGAGATCTAGCTCGTGAGTTCTACTTATTTTCAACTGCCAGATTAATATCAGTTTGCGACTATAGTAAAATTTATAAGAAATACTCATTTCTTCATACACAGGAAACCTTTGATAAAATCAATTACCTATTTCATAAATACCCAGAAAACTATAAAATTCAAAGGTATTTTAGCGTAATACTTGATCTTAATATTGAAAATAAGCTGTGTAATTTATACGATGAACTAGACAACCTTAAAGAGCAAATCAAAATACCAAAAGATGACTTTCATGATGATGAAAACTCCTGTTATATTCATATAGAAGATGTAGCATATCTTTTAAAGAATGAACAAGACCCATCAAAACGTAAAGCATTATTTGAACGCTCAAATAATGCTTACTATGAGAAAATATCCAAAAAATTTATTGACTTACTGATAAATGTAAACAATGTGTACTACTCATTAGGATATAACTCTCTAATTGATTTACACTGCTCAGCTAAAGAAAAAAATTTAATTATTTTCAAACAAAAGTCAGAATTTATTTTAAAAGCAACAGATAATTCTTATAGTAAGAGTATTAAAAAATTCTATGAAAAACAAACAAATCAATCTTTTACTCATGCAAGTCAATATGACTCTTTATTCATATTTAACACTTCAGAAAAAAGTTTAGGCAAAGCCAAACAATGCTTTCAAAGTAACAAATTACTACCTTTAATAAGCAAAACATTGGAAAATATGGGTTTAGATTTCAAAAAAATATCAAGTGAAGTTGAATTTGATTCTATTAACCATTTTAACAAATACATTGACACATCATTTAAATATAATAAAAAAATCATATTAGACATGAAAATGAGAAAAGGAAAACACTCTCGCGCATATGTTATGCCATCAATAATTCCTTTTGAAATATTTTTTTCTGCCTCTATATCTGGTGGACCAGATGACTGCAAAAAGCTTCTCCATGAGGCTGGGCACGCACTTCATTATGCATATACAAGCCCAAAATTATATTCTGTAAAAACCATAATGGGTAATAAATCCGTTACTGAAGCATATGCTTTTCTTTTTGAAAGATTATCACGAAATAATCATTGGTTAACTAATTATGTAGGTTTATCTTCAGAAGATGCTAAATATGTAATTTCTCAAGGATCACTATATAATCTATACTTACTTCGTAGATATTCAAGTAAATTATTATTTGAGTATCAATTATTTTCTAGAAAAATAAACTCTGAACAAGACATATTAAATATTGAAGAACTATATAAAGAACTACTCACAAAAGGTACACATTTTAAATATGAAAAAAAATCATGGATTCAAGATCTCGACTCAAATTTTTATGTAGCAAATTATATTAGTGCTTGGATTTTAGAAGCACAACTTACAGAATACTTAAGTAATAATTTTGGTGATGAAAAATACAATGGAGAAAATTGGTACTGCAACCCTAGATCAGGCGAATTTCTCAAAAATTTATGGAGTAATGGCAATATAACAGCAGATCAACTTTCTGCACATATTGGGTATAATGATCCAACTGATATTAGTTCATTAATACATGCTCTAGATTTAAGATAAATTTAAATCTACGAACTACATTTATTACATATATCAGTAAATTATTAAGTTATAATATAAAAAAATACTTATTACTTACTTTTTTATTCTTTCATGGTTGCAAGTCTCAAGGCATAAGCCCCATCTCAAATAATAATACCACCATAAATGATAACGAAGAAATTATTATTGAAAGCAAAGACAATGATTGTATATTTTGCAGCATATCTGTTAACAAAAAAATTCAATATTAATTGAAGAAGAAAAAACCATACATTAAGAATAGAAAGGATAAAGAACGAGCTTTAAATAAACTATATCGATCCTAAAGTATTAACTAAAAAAAATAACATATTTCAACTATTAAAGCCAACCCAATAAAACAATAAAAAATTATTAGCAAAGTTATTAATACATTTGAAGTCGCTGCCGAATTATTCTATACCATTGGTACCCTTAAAAATATACGGATAAAATATCCGTATATTTTACTACAAAACTCTAAAACATCTACCATGAACAGCATCTATCTATATTATTTAAATATTAATTCTAAAAGAATAAAGAATGATACATAACTCAGCATCACAATAAATTGGTTGCTCTATTTCAATATCAATTTTGATTTTAGGAAAAACATCGCTATTTTTAATAACAACAAACCTTAACTTATTATTTTCGCACAACCATGGGTATTTAGCTTTATTACATTCTTTTAGTATAGTTATTACTCCACTTGCTATAATTAATGGTGAAAACATTGATAACTTGACCAGCAAAAAAAAATACAATTACTGTTAATTTTTTCATTTATCACATCCTTGTCTAATATTAAGCAAAATCCAAACCCATTAAAACATATCTACTCAAAAACAACCACACAACTCACAAAATAATACAATTATATCATAAAGAATAAAGTTTATCACTCATACTAGCTAATCAATTGTACTGTTTTTATTCGTATTTTAAAGTTTTGAAGTCACATTATATAAAATCACTAGAGTGCACCTCTAAGAATATAATAATAGTGGCTGTGTTTTTTTTTACATGATATATTTCGTAATTTATCAGCTTAAATAAGCTGTTTTTCGTTTTCAAAAAATAGGATTTTCACCTTTTCTCAAACTGTAGAGATACTTCTCCTGTACATAATCATAAAACACCTCGTATTATATACTATAGGATACCTCTAAATATAATTATTTCACTAAAATTTAATATATTTTACAAAAGCATTCATATACATCCCAAAGTATATCACCAAAACTACGCTTGTACTGATTGCCTAACTAGAATTCATTTAACAATAAGAAAGATACAAAATTAGCATTAAACCCCACAAAACAAGCGTACAAAATAGCCGATATTTATTGACGAACAACTCATACTTATTACATATTTTTTTTGCTTAGTGTTTAAGTGCACAAATAATTATTTAATAAAGCATCTACCGTTGAAGCTTTTATTTAATAAAATTATAGTACTTTAGGTTTTATAAAACTAAGATTAATGAATACAAATTTGTGTGAGGAAAATCACAATGAAATCAAAAGCAATCAAATATATTATTGGAACAACTTTAGTATCTCATATGGTTTTTGCTAATTCGCCTGTTGTTAACCCGAATAGTTCTCCATATTTATCAACAGATGCAACGTCCGAAGAACAACGTTTAAGTCAAATTACAGATAATATCAATAACCTCATTGCACCATATAAAAACTTTATCCAAGATTTTAACAAAAAAATAACAAATAAAATTGATTATAAAAGCATTATGAAGTATGTAAAAATACAAGGTAATGAGTTATGGAATTTATCTAAAATAAATAATAATAGCACTAACAAGGATGACCGAAGTCTATATTGGGTAAGGTTATATATAAGTTATCTCTTACGAAATCATATTAGCTCCTTAGAACTAGAAAATAACCAGAGAATTGAATTATTCTGGAATTTTGAACTTGCTTCAAGAGGTAATGATGATATTAACTTCAAACCTGATGATAGTTTTAAAGTGCTTCTAACTGGCTTTGATCCATTCGGTCTTGATTATCAGATAGAACAAAGTAACCCATCAGGATATATTGCTCTTTCTCTAGATGGTAAAAATTTAAATATTAATGACAAAAATGTATCATTTGAAACCTTAATACTTCCTGTACGATTCGAAGACTTTGACCGTGGAATGGTTGAAACTATGCTTGAATCATATATTAAAAATTCTTCTGTAGACATGATCATTACGAGCAGCATGGGTAGAGAAGATAGATTTGACTTAGAGCGCTTTCCTGCATTACGACGTTCAGCTAAGTCGACAGATAACACTATTACTAAAACAGGAGCAAGCCAAATTAATCCATTAAAACCTTTTCTTAATGGCAATGAATTAGATGGGCCAGAATTTGTAGAATTTAGTTTACCCGCAAAGGCAATATTAAAGTCAAAAATTCACTACCAAATTTCTATTAATAAGGATTCAAGTGATAACGACTCCGTAAGTAAACCTTATGTATATGATATAGTCGATAATCGCACTGTAAAGATTCTAGAAAGAAAAAAAGTTGATGGACAAATAATTGATAAAGTTAAAGAAATACCCTATGTAAAAAAACTGGAGTCTATTATAAATAAAAAATCAGTATCTGGTTCTAGTGGCAGTTTTTTATCTAACGAAATTACATATCGGAGCATAAGATTACGAAATATATATGCCTCTTCACTACCTATTGGACATATTCATACACCATACTTAGATCAGAGTGATCTTATTCAAACCGAACAAAACAATGTTCCTGTCGAGGTCCAACAATATAATACATTAAAGCAAACCAAATCAATTCTTAGCCATGCAATCAAACATTTGATAGATAATAATCAAAACAAAAAACACTGCAAAGTGAAAATATCTAACTTCATCTCAAACTATAATCAAAACAAAAATTCACTTGAAAACTGTACTTTTAAACACAACATTTCTTCTGAATATAATACAAAATATTATTGGATATATATCCCCCAAAAAACAAAAAAGCTTAAACTAAGTATAAATGGAAATACTGGCAATGCAGATCTATATGTGTCTCAAGATACTCATGGTTGGCCCACACAAGAAAACCATGATTATTCCTCAATAACGAAAGGAAGCACAGAAACAATCAATATAGAGAATCCAACTCCCAATCATTATTACCATATAGCAATAAAACCATCCACTCCTTATAAAAATATTTCTATTAAAGCAGAATTAATTGATTAACAATATTTCAAAAACCCGTCGTTTGCGGCGGGAAAAATTCACTTTATGGTTCATAAAAATTATATCAAGCAATCGCTTAATACAAAGTCAATATTTTCTTTAACTTTAAACACATCATCAACAAATAAAATGATATCATTAGCTAATACATTATCACTTAATAACTTTAGTTTATGACTAACAATAAACTCCGCCTCTTTTTTATTAAAATCTATTACTTTACTATATTTGAAGTATTTATTATCAACACTAACATTTTCACATTTATCAATACTTACTTTATCTGCAATAGAACGTTCAAGTTTGAATGATAACCTATGCTCAGTTTTATACGGAAATGGTAAATAATATGGCATAGAGCGTTTAATATCTCTTGGCATATTTAAAGCATTTAAAGTCCAAGCCGATAATCTAGGGTATAACTTTTTTCCTCTTTTCCAAAAATCATCAACCAAATACTTACCATGTAAATTTATTTTATTTTTTAATTTTTCATCTTTTAAACCAATATCCATCAATGGCTTAGAATTTGCAAATTTATTTTTTACAAAATTATTAGATCTATCATTTATTTCTGAATAAGTTGAACTTTCGATTTTTCTTCTAATATAATCAGCAGCTTCATATGTATACGTCTCATACAAATCATAATTAACTCTTTTATTTTCTCCTTTAGTTAAATCATATTTTTCACTTATTTTAATATTATATTTATTATTAGTAGTATTTATTTTTGTTAAACCATTATTTTTTTTATTTACAACTAAAGCCAGTCTATAGTCTGGGAAGTACCTACTTGAAATATTACCAGCTTGAGAAGACAAGGTAGGGTCAAACCAATAAACCTGATTATTTATTATGACTTTTGCTATCACATGATTAAATGTAGATGGAAGAGCCGCAAGGTTTTTTATCTCATGTTTCCACTTTGTATTTACAAGGGCTGGATATGACTCAATAGAAAGTGCTTTTAAAATAGAAAGTAAAAGCATAGTTTTATCTTTACAATCACCAAACCCTCGTTCAAGTACTTTTGTAGGTAAGCTTGGTATATGTGAATTTTTACCATCCTCAAAACCCAAATAGCGAATATTTTTTTGGACATAATCTAAGGCTGAAATTGCTTGATCTTCAGTTTTTTTATTTGTGCTTTTTATTTGAGCTACAATTTTTTTAATTTTGGGGTCATTATTTTGCTTTACAGTATAATGCTGTTGTGCCCAAAGATTAAGATCCTCCCAAGAGTGAAACTCACTCAGTCTAAATCCAGAACTTTTAATATACCATTTAGGTGTTTCTGATTCTGATTTTCTAGCTTTTTGGTTGTTTGTTGATAATACATACTCATAATAATCTTTTGCATTATTTTTTAATAACGTGCTATCTGTTCTATATGAAGTTATAGTAAGTTTTCGATCTTTGGGCCATAAAAGACGAAGGTATAGATTCTGTATTGGTACTCTCGCATTAATAGGCCATACAGTAGAAAATTTACCTTTTAATGCTGGATTATTACCGATTATAGAATAGCTGTATTCGATAGTATCCCCAGGCTTAACATCGTTAAAAATAACTAATGCTGTTTTAGAACCATTATAGACAAGTTTTTCAATATCTTTCTCTGATTGAAATACTTTAATATTAGAATTATTAAGCTGATCTATACTACTCTCTCCCCTAATAATTTTTGCTTCATGCATTATTAACTCTTCATAATTTGGATCGAACTCAATCATCCGCTGAGAATTTTCTTGAACGCCTTTAGAATTTAATACTTTAATTTGAAATCGACTATAATAATGTTCTTTTTTATCAACTTTAGCTTGTAGCTCAATTGATTCAAAATAGGCCGAAGATAAATTATCCTTCGATATATTTAACTCAGCATACTGATTCTTGTTGTTTACCCAGCTCGGAACAGGTTTAATTTGTGGTAGTTCTTTTTCAGAACTAGTTTTCACTGCCTGTACTTGTGTAGAAATAATAAATACTATACAACACACAATTAACTTTATCACATTCACTTTTGATATTGCGCCTCATAAAAGTAACAGATGTAAAATCTGATCATGGATTAGATCTATAAACTTAAAAACATATGACTTTATAAAAAGAGTTGACTAAATATTGTTTAGCAATAACCGCCAATCTATAACTCCAGCAAATGAATCTCCCACAAATATATCACATTAAACTTATTAAAGGAAATACTATTAACTATGTAACAGAATAAGGTAAGCTTCATTATCAAAACAATTACTTTTGTATTAATTACAAATTATTGCCTTTTCGATTAACAAAAAAACACATTAGCATTAACTTTTTTTAATAAATCATCATAAAACTTTATCCACTTTAAACCTCTATAGCCTACAAGAGTATCTCACACATAGCATGATACTCGTAATAGACGATTATTAATCAAGATATTACTATATAAATCATGATGATAACACTATATGCATTTTTAAAATAATAAACTCAATATTTTTTTAACACCTGTACCCAAATGTATTAATCGTTACAATCCATGACAACTTCACCATTGTATATTTTATTTACAAACATTATAAAGCTGTTGATTATTTCATCAATAGATCGCTGATTTACTAAAGATCTGATATGATTTTTTTAATCAGCATACAGAACGATAGCTCAACCTCATCACAATTAATTGCATTGGCTAAATTTTAATGAATATTTTTTTAAGAAATCTAAGTTTTTTTACATATTCTTTCTCTGTTTCACTCAGTATTGCAGCTAATACAATGGATCAGCATTTAACTGCCTATAGCATGATTTTTTCTTTACAAAAAGCTAGTCAGAATATCAAAGTCCCTAATTATGATGGTGTAATCAAAGAGAATGACGAACTTAGTACAGCTTCTAACTTACATGAGCTTTCAAAACTTGGAGTTAATCAATTAAAAGATGAATGCTCTAGATTTTCCAAAAAAAATATTCAGAGTAAAAATACCAGAGTGACATATCTAAATAAGTACCTGGAAATATGCTCAACCTTTATCTTGGATTTAGACTTAGTAAAAGCTAGGCATAAACTTAAAGATCAGATAAGACATAATGCAAAATTATGTAACAGAGCATTAAGAGATAAAAGTATTTCGATTCCATCGCCATTTATATGTAAAAATCATAAACTAACTATAGAACTATCTCCTCAGCAAATATTTCCCACTTTAATTTTTAAACAAAAAAATAATAATGGGTTAGACTATAAATATTATATGGCTTGTCACATACCTCACAGTACGGAATATGACTTTATTGAGTTTGATGGCGATACTTTTTTAGGAAAGCTTAACCTAAACAGTGTTATAAATAGAAATATTAGGAATAATATTAGCGGTTCCATATGCACTGTTAGCATAGAAAAATTTGAACCCGTATCTATTAAGTTCATAAACATTGAACCTAAATTAATTATATCACTTCCAGATATTTACAAACCCACCAACATAAAACATTAGCAACAATTAACAACAAAATATTTTTTAACTTTTTATTAATTATATTTATTTTGATAACACAATACCCAGATAAAAATCTAACTAATAATTTATCGAACAAGATTTAGATAAGAAATTCATACTACTAAGAGGAAACATTTAACTCATCTAATTAAATAGCCTATTCAATCAAAATTAATTTAGATAACTAACAATAAAAACACCTTTAGCTAACCCACCGGATCTATTCTCAAAACGATGAGGCATTGAAGCGTTAAATGTAACCATTTGACTGGCTTTTACCATAATCACCTTGTTAGCAACACAGATATTTAATTGACCTTGTTCGAGCCACAAATATTTTACTGACTTTGGAACATTGGCGGAAAAAGCTGTTTTGCCATATTTACGAAAATAAAAATGGTAAAAATCGGTAGGCACTTGCCCTACCCTTGCCATTAGCTGGTGGCATACAAAAGCACTACCTCGCTTACTTATAATATTATCTTCTGATGGCTCTACCACTTGCACATCCTGTGATCCTCTAGGTGGCTCAACAAGATCGCCCAATCTTACATTCATTGCCGTTGCAAGCTTAGCCAGTACCACTATTGTGGGACTCGTCTGACCACCTTCTATTTGAGATATCATAGATCGACTTACCCCCGATCGATCAGCTAACGATTGAAGGCTCTCACCATTTGCCAACCTGTAACTCTTAATAAAAGCACTTATATACTCAAAACTCATAGCAAGATGTCCAATATAACGGAAATATTCCTTCATACAGTACAACAGAGGAGCAGCAAAAGATATACTTACCCACTGAAAAAATGACCAACTATTACCAAGGATACGATCATGTCAAATCGTGTAGTCGCCATCACTGGCGGGAACTCTGGAATTGGACTCGCCATTTCTGAGTGTTTTTTGCGAAACGGTTATAATGTTGCGATTTTCGCTCAATCATTTGAGCGAATGCAAAATGTGCAAAAAAAATTTCCAGCCAATACAC
Source organism: Zooshikella harenae (assembly GCF_018837975.1). Taxonomy (GTDB): domain Bacteria; phylum Pseudomonadota; class Gammaproteobacteria; order Pseudomonadales; family Zooshikellaceae; genus Zooshikella; species Zooshikella harenae. The sequence continues at coordinate 19,269 of NZ_JAGSOY010000069.1, forward strand.
TGATATTTTCTGGAGACGTAAGCTCTACAACAGATCTGCAACAATTTTACCAACAGTGTAATGAACGTTGGGGAGGAATAGATATCGTTATTGCCAATGCAGGTGTAGCTATACCAGAGAATATTTACAATGTCAGTGAAGAAAGCTTTGACAAAAGTATCAATATTAATTTTAAAGGTGTATTTTTTACTGTTCAAACATCGCTATCCTTTCTCAATGAACAAGCCTCTATTATTCTAATATCATCTATTCAAGCACAACGTGGCGCGGGTATTTGGTCAGTGTATGGAGCAACAAAAGCGGCTGTTCGCTCGTTAGCTAGGTCATTTGCTCAAGCGCTTGGTGATAAGGGAATAAGAGTGAACGCTATTTCTCCTGGCGTTACGGAAACACCTATTTTAAATAAATTCGGTTTTGAAAAAGAAAACCTAACAACTATTCTTCAACAGGTTACTGCCAACACCCCTCTTGGTCGAATAGGTCAACCAAAGGAAATAGCTGAAGCAGCTTTATTTTTAGCCTCTGAATCGGCTTCGTTTATCACAGGCGCTGATTTACAAGTAGATGGAGGACTGGCTCAAATATAACCTCTTCACATATATCTTGACAAACAGAGGCCTCCAGGGAGGGATTCACGGTGTATTCGAAGGGCATTATGCAGGCTTTGAGCAAAGGTGGGCATTTATAAAGGTAAAGTTATATGCGATTGCCCGGCAAAAAGACTCTTAAGCGTTTTCTTATAATCATTCAACTGGTGCGCCATCCCACTTTGGAATATTGTTCAGACATTCATCCCAGCTCGCTTTGCTGGAAATAAATATATGCGCATTTGGCTTTATAAATAATTGACTATTCAAGCTACCCGCTGGAACCACCAAAAGCTTACCATTCATTTGTACACTTGGTAGAGCAGAGCCACACACAGAACAAAAACACCTAACATGTCGAGTTGATGGCAGATTAAATAATGTAGTGTTATCCTCACCCGATAACCATGTAATCTTGGCAGTAGTTGAGAAAAGATTTGCGGCATGAGCTGAGCCAGTGTCTTTACGACAGCGCTTACAATGACAAAGGTAGAAACTGTCAAATTCACCATCGATTTTAAATTCCACATCACCACACAAACAAGAACCAAAATATTCAACACTCACTTTCAGATTCCTTTTTTTTTTGCATCTTCACTAGCAGTACATATTGCCAGATATACGATTTCTTTTAAGTTATCATTGTGGTGAGATAAGTGTAAAGTAGATATTATTAATGACTGCACGCCCTGGTTTATCAACTTTTCGTTGTGGAAGTAAAATCAGTTTGAAAGATGTTGTGGAAAGATTCGCTAGCTCAGGCCAAAGCTTGGATATATTCAACACCAGATGTAGCCCATCAGGGTTAATGTCTGATTGAGGACGGTTACCATAAAATGATAATCCTCCCACCAATACTGATGGCAGAGAAGAATCTATGGCTTTTAGATACACCTCATGATTAACACAGTGTGTATTCCCAAAAATACCATCAAAGTGAAGATAAGCAAAAAAAGATAACTCAGTTTTTTGTAAAGCGCGGGTTAGAACAATATCAGCCTCTACTTTATCACCTTGCAGGGTAATAGGATTTTTTACCTGAGCGATCAGATTAACACCTTTAATACTCATATTATCAATCCATATCGATTTATGTCATCGACTCTAAATTGAAAACCACAAAAATTTAAGCGTTAATAATAAAGACATCAGTATGCAGATATAAGACAATACTTTTGTTTCAGCAGGCAAACAGGTGCGCTCATAAATCAATAACACTGTAAAAATAGCCATAAGGATTAAACTGTGACCAGCAATCACCAACGCTGCCATGATATGCCAACAACTGCTAAGGCAGCGTGAGGCCATAATGGATACAGTCAAGATAAGCATCGCTTTACGCCGATGATAGCTAAAACACCAAAGACCCGCCGCCAGAAAGCCAACCGAGCCAAGCAACTGGCGATAGACGTCTGTCAAAAGAACAGTGTGTTGCATTAGCCCATCAGATAATTCCACAACAACTCCAGCTAAACCTCACACTAAAAGGTAGCCCAGTAAAAAGGAAAAAATTGATCTTACTCTACGGTATCAAGTTAGGCCGACGTTGTCGGCGACTTTTGGCTAGTGCCAATCATCAGGCTCAGTGTTCACTTCGCAACATTTAAAGCCTTTTATACGGCAGGTTTCGACTATCCTCCTCACCTCGTTGAATACCTTATGTGGTAAAACAGGTGATTTCCCATTCGCATTCCCTCTAAGCTCAAACATCTACTGCATACCAAGCAGCTCTGGTGGCGTTATTATCTAAAGCACAAAGACCAGATCCGACCCGTCGTCGTCGATAACATCATCAAAATTCTCAGCTGTGGCCTGCGAACCCTCGGTTATGCCACCTTTGCTTGTAGCAACCCTCACTGCAGCCACACTAAAATCGTTTGCTTTAGCTGTAAGAGCCGGTTTTGCAATACCTGTGGCTATAAGGCCACTCAGCAGTGGATCGCTCAACAAAATAATGTGTTACCCCAAACCGAGTGGCAGCATATCACCTTTACCTTACCCCGTGAGCTCTGCCTGATTCTCCATGATAACCGTCACCTGCTGGGGGATCTCAGTCGCTTAGCCGCTCAGGTCATTTTGAAGGTGGCTAAAAAGGAAGGGGTAACACCGGGTATCTTTACTGCACTGCATACCTTTGGCCGTGACCTGAAGTGGAATGTCCATGTGCATCTGTCTACCACTCGTGGTGGACTTTCCATGGATCAAACCACATGGCAATCGGTGTACTTTGCCAAAGACATTAAGCATCATAAAAAAAATGTGAATTATTTAGGCCGTTATATTAAGCGTCCTCCTTTAGCACTTTCACGACTGGAGCATTATGATGGTCATCGTGTGATATTTAATTATTTGGATCACAACACGAAAACCCATCGCCGTTTTGAGTGCGCGGCAGAAGACTTTATGACCCGCCTCACGCAACATATGCCTGAAAAAGGTTTTCGTTTAATTCGTTATTATGGCTTTTTAGCCAATCGGGTACGGGGGAAATTACTGCCAAAGGTATATAACCTACTGGATCAACCTGAGAAAAATGCTCAACCCTTACACTGGCCGGAGCTCCTTAAGGCCTCCTTTGGCATAGATCCTTTAGTCTGTATTCTTTGCCAATCCAGACTCGTATTGATAAAACGGACAGTCGGCAAATCACTTCAGGCACTGCGCTGCTATCATTACCATCTAGCACTGATGAAACCTATTCCTGCCTAACGTAGGGAAAGTCCGTCTGCAGTTCAGAAATGAATAATAAATAATCAAAATTATCCATTAAAACGAATAGTTAATGAGCACGTTAAACACGGTGAAAAGAATTATTTTATTTTTAGATGGATAAGACGTTATTGAGTTGACTGTTATTTAACTCTCCAGCACTTTGAAATTCCTATCTATATATGACACAAAGAATCATCCTTATAAGATGATATAGATTTTAAAAATACAAATCTTAATCCCTTTTAACACCTGCACCAATATGTATCAACCATTACAAATTAACACATTATCATTGTATTTTATTACCACACATTATAGAGCTGCTGATTATTTCATTGGCAGATTAAGATGATCACTTGATCTATGTTAGGTTTTAAATCATCTCGTAGTGCTCGATTGTACAAGTCTACCCTGATAGGTATTGAATTTTTTTGTCAGATAGGAAAAATTTGACAAACAAACTAATATAAAAAAGACAAGATATTTTTAAATAATTCTGATCACTTGCAGTCTATATATGATCAGTATATTTGTTTTTACACTAAATAGTTTTGCGAAAGAACCGGGGCTACCATTTAAAATGGAACTAATGTTTGTTTATTTTGATAGCACTAGATCCTAGGTTAGAGTTTCTACTTATTATTATTAATTTTTAATTCCGCTATAATGATTGAGTTGATTGATACTCTTGCGAGTAATACTTTATATAATGATTTGGAATTATGCAAAAATGTTATCTGTAAAAAATATATTGAAGTGTTTCTTGAGCTCGATTTTAGTAATGATTTGTAGTGGGTGTATGCAAGGCTTAACTGGATACACTTTAGATAAAGCGAAAAACAAAGATGACAAAGATAACTATTCTTATAGTCGTCCATCTATAATACATGTTAAAAATGCGTACTTTCTCGAAGAGAAATATTTAAGTCTATGTATGAATATTCAAATGGAGAGTAACAAACCTTCAAAAGAATATAGCTATACGATTCACTTTGATGAGCTAAAAAAATATGTAAGCAAGACAGTAACAAGTGACATTTTTGCACTGTACGAGGTTGATACTTTACATTTTAAAGAAGGCTGTGATAATCATAACAAACTTAAAAGCTTGCCAGTTGAAGAGATTAAACCACAACAACTTAAGAAATTTAATAAAATTGTTACTGATAAAAAGGTATACTTAGTAAGAAAAGCAAATTCCAAACAAAACTATATTGTACTTACCTCAAATAAGGATATCATTGATAGCAATAAAACAGTTTTATTAACTTTTAAACAAATTAATAAAATAAATGGAATATCAATTGATACTAGCTTTTTATGGTATGGAGCGATTCCATTTGCTGTTATCGGTGATGCTGTTATTATTACAGGAATAGGTGCACTTTCAATTTTTTATATTTTTGCTAGTGGATGTAATGCCTCAACAGATTGCAGAGGTGGTTTCTAAAAAATAGTGTAAGTTGGTATAATATCTTCACTGCCACCCTTGAACATATTTGGCTCTATATGGATTCCTAAAGGGTAACATATAGAGTAAATGAGAAAATATATCCTCAAACTCTTGTGGCAGCTCTATTCGATAGCAGATGTATTCCGGTTTATTTACTAGGTAGTGACTCAAAACCGTGTCTACTCATATTTGAAGGCCAAACTCATAGCGATTAATAAAAAGTCCAATTA
>NZ_JAGSOY010000007.1 GCF_018837975.1 Zooshikella harenae
GGATCAAGTGCGCATTATTGTCGTACTCTATAAAAATGATGAATATGCCGAACTCACCCAACGTCAAGGTGTCCGACTGGAACGCCCTTTACCGATTAGCCTAAAACCCCGACGCATTATGTGGGGCAGCGATTGTACTGGACCAGCTTTTACCGATGTGTGTTTACCCCTGGCAGAAGATAATTTACTGGATAACGAACAGGATTATGAAGGGTATTATGGGGTCGTGTTGTTCCCGCGCTTCCAGTTTGGAGCATATGTATTTCCCGGTACCAAGCCAATGTCGAGAGAATTGGCCCTTAAATTTCACGATAAAACACAGTGGAAACAACATCACCGGCTGGAATTAAGTTATACCTACGACATTTGTGTGGGCGATAATAAAGACAGCCAACGCCAAATTCGTATCGAAGGTAATGACCACGAAAATAACAAGCCGATCAATCGACTTATCGGCTCAGGTCCTTATCAAATGAGCGAGGAAGATAAACAAAAATACCTGCATAAACGCCCCTTCTTCCGCACTGACTTTACATTGGTTCTTGATAAAGAGCGAAAACACTGGTTAAACCATCGTCAAGCGAGTAATAATAAAGTTTTTTTTGCGGAAAAAGATTTATTTGACGAAGAGTTAATGAAAAGCCACGAGAAAAAATTTGAGTATGGCAAATTATTTGATGGAGAAGTCGCTGCCGCAACACTCTTTAAAGCCGGAGATAATGGCAAATTTACTTTATCATCCCACTATAGCAAACAACAGCCCTTTGACTGGCGAAAACGTTGTTTTGTCGGCACCGTGGTACTGTCCAGTAAAACCCAAAAAGAAAACTACGAGCGACATAACCGTTCCTGGCATGCGATTCCCTACTCACTGAGTCAAACTGAAAAGGAAACAAAAGCCGTGGGTAGCGAAATGCAAGGTACCTTATACTATGCGGGTACACTGAAGGTGAAGTTTAAACACCATTATCGCGCACAAGACAATGTGTATGGTGCCGCCTACAATGAACCCATGACATTAGAAAATACCACATGGCATGTTGAAGACAAATTCGCCTTTTCAGAAAGTCAATCTCGACGTTATCTACCTACATTATTAGCCCTTTTTGAAAGCCCGCAAGAAGAGGATCGTAAACAAGTTTTCGAAATAATTAAAAAATCCCAGGGACAAAAAGGCGCTTATATTTATGACAATGACCGCGAATATGATATTTACCTCTCTGTGATTAAACTCCACTATCATGCCGCTACAGGTAAAAATGTTGAAGGCTTACGCCCCATGGGAAAAGTGGATGATCAATACTGGGAGACAATCTTTAAGAATTCCCCTATTGGTGGTGTACTGGATAAGGTAGAAATCATCAAAAATGGTTTACTTGATGACATGTGCATACAATTCAACCAATTCAAAACCATCAGCAACTCAGGCTTTAATGGTGGTGATAGTCAACTGGTGGGTAAAGGTTGCAAAATTAAAATCGACAAACGGCCTATATCATTAAATGCCAAAGAATCTCCCTGGTTAGAAGACCCAGCCCCAGAAGAGTTAACATCTGCCATTGAATTGGTCAATACCGTCATTAAAGAAAAACAACTTATCGAAAAACCAGGTAAGCTTCCTGTGGTGAAGCAAGAAAACGTTAAACTGAACTTAAACTGGAAAGAAATGTGGCAGCTTTGCAAACGTCTCGACTACGATCATAAAAACCATGATTATAAATTATTACAACTGACTGAGTGGTTAAAAGGCCCTAACCCTTCGGATGCTCAAACTGATGGATTTAAAATATTTAATTAGACAGAAAAAAAGGTAAGCAGTGACTACAGTTAATATAAAGGGAGTCAAACCTTCATGGGGTGAACGGTTTATTTCTACTTTTTCTACTGTGCTTTTTTTAGAAATGATCATCATGTTGGTATTAGGGCTAATCTTTTGGTGGGATGTACCCAATAGTGTTTTTTTACCAACATTTATCGTGTTTTTCTTACTGGGCACTATCATTGGATGGAGTGCTGATCAAACTAAAGATGCCACTTTAGACATCGGCCAGAACGACATAAAATATTCCTCTAACAATACGGAGCACGTAATATTACTTACGGACATTAAAAGCATTCATATTGAAAGAAGAACCACAGGCTATGCAAATTGCCAAAGCAACATTTATTTTCAACTGTTAGACAAAGATAACTACTGTCTGTTAAGTGTTGATCAGTGGCACTCCAATACAAATGTGTTTACCTATGCTGAGTACCTCTCGGTATTAACAGACGCAAAGATTACTAAACAATTTATTTTTAACAACGACCCAGGTGAACCATTTTTCTATATCAATTTTGATCATATTAATCAGCCAGAGAATAATAATATAGTTGATTATTATGTTGTCGTTACCCCGACACAAGAGATGGTAGTTACTTGCAAGCCAGATAAAAGTGGTCATTGGCTTTTGTGTTTTTTTCTAGTCGCATCTATCTTTTCTTTGATCTACGGTTTTTTAACGTTTGCTTTATCGACCTTTTTTATTGCAGCTTGTCTTTCTTTAATAGAGGCATTAACACCTACTTTACAACATGTCACATTAACCAAAAGTAAAATCACCTATGCTTACTCAATGGCGTTTTTAAATCGGAAAAAGCTAATTATGCCATTAAAGCAATTTAGAGTAGCTTCTACACCTCATCGGTATGGTGTCACCTATCATATACTCGTTCAGTCTGAGGAAGGATGGCATAATTTAGCAAAAACGTCAGATGTCGAAACTGCACTGAATTTAGCTAAGAAAATGGCAAATCATATGGATTTACCTGTAGAAGTGGATGTGCGTATTGCTCATAAAGCAATTACAACTAAAAATGAATCTCGATTGGTATAGCAAACCCACATATTACTATAACTCAATTATTATTAAGAGCACCTGAGGTATTTCGGAGTCAGCCAGTGGTAGATAAAGGCTTTTTAAAGATAAAATCATATGCGCTTGTCTTGGTTGACCTCCTAACTAAAAAATCGCATCAAGCATTCCAATACTAAAAAAAAGTAGCATCATAAACCATGCTGTAAAAGTAATTAACGTTTTACTCCCACCTTTATCTATTTCATTAGGTAATAAAATCATTGAGTATGCAACGATTTCAACTCCTAAGTAAAGATCAGGGAACCACCAAATATTTATTCCAGTAGGGTCAGAAGGAGGTAGATAAATAAAAACAAAAATTAGATTTGAAGCCACTAAAGCAAATGCCAATAGTTTACTTTTTTTTATAGGTTCACCCGGCACCCAGTAATTGTAAAAATAATAAACGGTAATACCTATAAAGACGATAATTGCGATATAGAGTTCCATTATTTACTCACTTTTTTACAGCCTAAACATCTATAGGGCAGCTCTGAACGTTATACCCCTTAACGTTACACTCCATGTCCATTTCTAAGCTTAGTTTATTTCATGCAAACATACTTTCAATTCAGCTAAAGTTCAATACACGATACACTTTAATACAAGTGTATATAGAGATACTTAAAAGCATCTTAGCAATACATTAGTGTAAATTTGGGTAAAAATTAGCGGATAAAGGCGGGTTTAAAGTGGTTATTTGGGGTGTAAAAACACACCCCAAAATCTCCATTTATAAATCAAAGCGATCTAACGTCATTACTTTTGTCCAGGCTGCCACAAAGTCATTAACAAACTTTTCTTTGCCATCATTGGCAGCATATACTTCAGCGACAGCACGCAATTCAGAATTTGAGCCAAAGATCAAATCAACAGGAGTGGCGGTCCACTTCATTTTACCCGTTTTACGATCTTTACCTTCATAAATACCCTCTGACTTAGAGGATTTTGTCCACTTTGTCACCATATCAAGTAGATTGACAAAAAAGTCGTTACTCAACACCCCTGGCTTATCCGTAAATACGCCATGTTTAGACTCACCAGCATTAGCATTTAATGCACGCATCCCTCCTACAAGGACCGTCATTTCTGGAACCGTCAGATTTAACATGCTAGCGCGATCAACCAACATAGTAGCCGGAGAGCGATTTAATCCTTTCTCATAATAGTTACGAAAGCCATCCGCCTTAGGCTCAAGCGCAGCAAACGATTTAACATCGGTCTGCTGCTGGGATGCATCGGTACGTCCAGGATGGAAAGCCACTTTTATGTCATAGCCACCTTTCTTAGCCGCTTGTTCGATAGCCGCCGTTCCTGCCAAAACGATAACATCTGCTAGGGATACTTTCTTGCCACCAGAAAGTGAACCATTGAAGTCCTTTTGGATACTCTCCAGGCGCGAGAGAACCTTTGATAATTCTTTTGGATTATTCACTGACCAGTCTTTTTGTGGTTCAAGCCGAATACGTGCACCATTCGCCCCACCTCGCATATCTGTGCCACGGAAAGTAGCTGCTGATGCCCATGCACTGCGGACAAGTTCAGGTATGGATAAACCAGAAGCAAGGATCTTTGACTTCAAAGCGGTAATATCTTTTTCGTCAATCAGTTTATAGTCAGCGGCAGGAACAGGGTCTTGCCATAACAGCTCCTCCTTCGGCACAGTTTTGCCAAGGTAGCGAGCACGAGGGCCCATATCACGATGTGTTAATTTGAACCAAGCTTTTGCAAAGGCTAACTCGAATTCTTTTGGATTTTCCTTAAAGCGCATTGCTATTTTTTTATAAACGGGATCAAACTTCAGCGCGAGGTCAGTAGTAAACATAATCGGAGCATGTCTTTTAGAAGCATCATGAGCATCCGGCACAAGGTTTTTGCCTTTATTGTCGGCTGGAATCCACTGAGTCGCGCCTGCAGGACTCTTGGTTTTTACCCATTCAAATGCAAACAAATTATCAAGATACTGGGAGGTCCAGGCTGTAGGATTAACGGACCATGCCCCTTCCAAGCCGCTGGTCATTGTATCTTCCGCATTACCTTTACCACATTTATTTTTCCAACCCAAACCTTGTTGCTCAATAGCACCTGCTGCAGGTTCAGGCCCCAGGCAGTCAGCCTTTACCGCACCATGCGCTTTACCAAATGTGTGTCCACCCGCAATGAGCGCTACCGTCTCTTCATCATTCATGGCCATTCGACCAAAAGTATCACGGATATCTTTTGCTGCCGCCAACGGATCAGGATTCCCATTAGGTCCCTCAGGATTTACATAAATCAAACCCATCTGCACAGCTGCAAGTGGATTTTCCAACTCGCGATCTCCGCTGTAACGTTCATCCGCTAAGAACTTAGTCTCTGGTCCCCAGTAAACCATATCAGGCTCCCAGTCATCTTCTCGTCCCCCTGCAAATCCAAAGGTTTTAAAACCCATGGATTCGAGCGACACATTGCCTGTCAGAATCATCAAATCAGCCCAGGATATATTTCGTCCGTATTTCTGCTTGATAGGCCACAACAACCGCCGTGCTTTATCGAGGTTAGCATTGTCGGGCCAACTGTTAAGTGGATCGAACCGCTGTTGCCCCCCGCCAGCACCGCCACGGCCATCACCCACTCGATAAGTCCCTGCACTATGCCAGGCCATCCGAATAAAAAAAGGACCATAATGACCATAGTCAGCAGGCCACCAATCCTGAGAAGTGGTTAATAACACCTCTATATCCTTCTTCACTGCATTAATATCAAGCCTCTTAAAAGCCTCTGCATAGTTGAATTTTTCACCCATGGGGTTTGATTCAGCCGCATGTTGGCGAAGAGGTTTTAGATTTAACTGGTTAGGCCACCAAAACTTGTTTGGCTTAGGTTCAGCTTTAGCAAAAGTCTGACTTAATGGTATTAGTGGAGATATCATAACTACCCAGACAGCAACGGTCGTTATCACTTTTTTTATCATAAGAAATACTCCCTTAGGGATAAAAAATCAGAAGGCTGGCAAGTAAGGTATAGCAGTTTCTTATAATGTGAGAGGCGGAAAATAGATTGAAAAAATAGATCGGTACAATAGTAATTATTAATAACTCTAAAGAAGCGCTTAGTGAAGACTGTTACCCTACTTTATGCATGGCCCACTAGTTCCCACTGTTAAATTAGCGTCATCTTCTTTTAAAAAACACTTCACTAGCCAGTTACATAAAAAAATACTACTTTATAGGTATATCCCATTTTGAAGTAAGTAAATAACTTGGGGCTATATGGGGTCGTAAATAATAACAATAGTGAGGGAATCCATAAAATAACAACTACTAATGTAGAGCTTAATTATGAAGTGGTGTTCTTTAATGATTTTAACTCATGAACAGTTGCATGCGCACCTTCCTGAAATTGAGTGAGTAAAAATGTAGTCACATAAAAGAACATCACTTTTTTATACCACCTTACTTATTTACTTAGGGAGGAGATATTACCCTTATCATTAATACAACAAAATTAAGCGATATGATTACACATCAGAAAACTTAGTTTTGTCCTTTATTTTTAGGGGTTATTTCTTCAATATTATGCAGTATCGAGTTTAAGCTAAAGTCATATTGTGTCAGACTTAAATTATATACTTTTGAAAAGTGTTTAAAGTTTATTTTTTGCCACTGTTCATCGCCCAATGTTGTTAAATAACGTTGTACATTATGGGCATCAATGATGTTAAACAACTTCATTTTCATCTTTACCCCCTCTAATTGAGCAAAGTCAATACCGAAGTGATAGTCATGTAAAACAACCAGTGCCCAACCACCCATCATAAAATGTCCACCAATACTGACAACCATTGAGCCATCCTGCACTTTCTTCAATGCTTCTTTTTTCCAGTTAATACCACTAAAATAAATATCTTTTCCAGGCTTTTTACCATATTCAATAACACTTTCCATTGCGCCTAAGGCCATTTCATCATTTGCAGCCCAAACAACATTTATGTCAGGGTATCGCCTTATAAGATGGTATGTCTTTTTATACGCATCCTGTTGTTGCCAATTGCTAGGTATAACTTGTTTGATATAAACATTTTGATAATGAGATATTGCTTTTTTAAGACCATTCACACGCGCTATACTTGCAGGCGTTGCTTGATCTCCCGACAATGCGAGAATATTTACATTGACATTATTGTTATGTAACAAAAAATAATCTATTGTCGATTTGGCCAGCTGGAAACCTGCATAATAGTTATCAGGCGTTAGCTCTCCTATCCAGTTTGGATAGACTTCACGAGGTTTTCCATAAACAGAAGCTTGTTCTTTTGTTAGGCCATTTGCCATTAAAAATATTTTTATTTTTGAGTCACTCAACGTTTTTATTATTTTCCCTGCAGCTAATTTATAATTATCTATTATTAAGTAATCAGGTTTAACTTGACGGCTAGCTACACTAACTGCAAGGCTTTTCATGTGCATATAGTCCATTTGAGCATAGAGCACTTCAAGCTCAATATTCAAATCATCTGCAGCAGCTCGCATAAACGCTTCCACCTTAGGCCAGAAAAAACCTTCAGGTAAGCAGCAACTTACGAAGACCACTTTAATCTTATCGTCTGCTTCAGCAACGTTAAAATACGATAGCAATAGGCAAACGAATAGCGTCAATATTCTCATACTAAAAAAGCCTTACGGTTTAGTAGTTAGTATGCGTAAGCACAATAGCTTTTGCAAAACCAAACTTGGTTATTTTTTGAACCATTACTCAATGAAATAAGAGAAAAGTAAGACCCCCCTATGCCAATAGCTATATCTCCTCTTACTTTTACAACTTACGTTGTGGTGCGCACATGCAACACAACGTAAGTGAATAACCATTCTCGTTTTTGTTATATTTATTGACTATTCAATAGCACGATGAATACCCATTGTAAGCAACTGTCAACCACACTATTCTGATTGCCATAAGCACAGGGATATATCAACTTTAAGTAAATAAAAGCATTAAAAAGTCTCTCGCCAATGATACAGATTATACACTTCAGCTGTTGTCTATGATAAAACTGTTAATTTACTTTATAAACTCGAACCAACGCACGACATAGAATACTCTGTAGGAAATTTTTTTCTTCTTTATATTAAATATCTTATTTATTATGGTTAAAAAATATGTATACCATATATACTCAACCATAATACATATAAGGTATATTAATGAAACAAAAGTCTAAATTCAGTTTTTCTAAAGCATTCTTCATATGTTGTATTTTTTTGCTAAGCCACCATGCCTTTGCTCAAGGTAAAGTGGTCGCTATTATTAGCGTTGACTGGGAAGGATACTTCTTAAAGGATAAAGATCTGCAAAAAATGAAAAAATTCCGGGAAGACTTCCCTGAGATTGGCTTACTGCATTTTTTAAATGCTGCTTACTATACTAAAGCAGATGCTAACCCCGTTGAAGTTACCCAAAAAGTACAGTCGGTACTACTGCCCATTGATGAGCATGGACTGCATATTCATGGTTGGCGTTCCCTGGCTGAAACAAGTGGTGTGACATTTAGAACTGAGCCTCGCGCACATACCGATGATGCCCCTATAGACCTAACAAAGTGTGAAACACCTAAGGACTGTGGACATGAAATTGATATTAGTGCCTATAACAAAGAAGAGTTAAAGAAAATAATTCGCAAGAGTAAACGAATACTGATGGATGAAGGGTTTGAACAGCCTGTCAGTTTCCGTGCAGGTGGCTGGATGGCCAAGCCACATGTTATACAAGCCCTTGCTGAAGAAGGTATTCGCTATGATTCTTCTGCAGTACCACCAGAGTTACTCGAAGGTAGTCCATGGGAAAAACTACCATTGTATCGCTGGCTGGATAACCTTTGGACAACAACGGATACAGACTCACATCCTTATAGGATACGTGGTTCTGAAAATGCTCAACTTGTGGAAATACCTGACAATGGCATTCTTGCTGACTACATTACAGCCGAAGGAATGCTCGAAGTCCTTAAGAAAAATATTGAAAAATGGCAACAAAACCCTAACCAAAATATCTATGTATCCATTGGTTTTCACCAGGAGTCTGCTGATAAATACTTAGATCGAGTTCGCGAAGCGATTGGCCTGTTTGAAGACTACACAGAAGAGCATAATATTCCCTTCGAATGGGCTAATTTGCCAGTCAGTAATTACTTTCCAGTCCATTAACTATTACTTTTATCTTATGAGCCCATATTTATGGGCTTTTTAGCTCATGGTAAAAATACAGGTCAATTGTCTATAATAATAGTTCAGGATGGATATAGTATTGTACCAATGGCCAACACAGGCTGGATTAAACTAATTGCTTCCTAGATAACTATTAACAATGGTTTGATAAAGTCTACTTGAATACACCTGTTCAAAACCTTCCTTTAGTTCAGCTACATCATTTTTGTCAGTTTTAAGTCCCGTAACCAAGTAGTAATTCCCCTTTAAACTTTTAATATTATATACTACCTCATAATCCTTCATTTTCTCCCCAAGCTTTTTGATTAAATAAAATCCCACATGTAAATTACCTCCCCATATATCGATTCTTCCATTTAAGAGCTTTTTCATATTGACTTCATAACTAGGCACACGCTCTATATTTAACTTATATTTAGTTTCATAGATAGATAAATGCTGGTCCACAACATCCTCAACAACTAACCCTATATGATATTTTTTTAACTGGAAAATATCCTCTATGACTATTTTGCTGTCTTTTTTAGCTATTAAGGCTTGCTCAGCAGGACCCACAACCCCAACCCATTGAAATAACTTTTCTCGCTGTGGTGTTCGCACAACACAAAATTCATACACTCCCTGACCTTCCATTGTTTTTTTATATGCTCTAGCAAAAGGTAATTGAGTAATTACGGCTTGTCTTTCTATCTTTTGTAACACCGCATTAACCACATCTGTACAGATGCCTTTAGCGACGCCCCGTTCTTCATAACTAAAAGGAGGGTAATAGTCCATTACTATTTCAAATGGTTCGGCTGAAACAAACTTGGAACTAAATACAGTGATTGCATGTACTGCCAAATATCCCAAAAACCGCATATTTATTGAGGCCTCATACAATACAACTCTCCGCATTTAACAGCTCCAACTTGAAGTATAGGCCAAGATAGAATTATTTTATTGACCTACCCATGAACAAAAAGGCAGCACGGTGGCTGCCTTTTAAACTATCTACATAGTGCTATGACTGAGTGATTGTCCAAGTTTGGGTAATTGAACTCTTGATATAATCCGCTATGGGTGTTGAGGCAGACCACGAGTCACTGGGTAACGATGCCATCGCTTGAACTAACTGACCAATTCCCTGTTTATTGAGCACACTGCCATCATCAGTCGTAATATACAGCCCTTGGTTTTGGTTCCAGTCAGTAATGGTGATTTTATCACCCTGTTGGCCTTTAAAACCAATCTCAAGGGCATCGTCTTCCACTGAAAAATGCACATCGTAGACATTCACACCCTTTAGTTTGATAACATCATCTGTCGTATCACCGACCACCTGATCATGACCATCACCTTGCTCAAAAATAATGGTATCTTGATCTTGACCACTGCGTATATAGTCATCACCTTTACCACCAATGAGTGTGTTACTGTTTCTTAATCCAAACAGCCGATCATTACCCAACCCGCCATGCAAAATATTCGCAGACTCATTGCCATAGATATTATCATCCGCAGCGCTACCAATAACACGTTGCACCCCCTGTAGTTGTACTTCTTTATCGTTAACATGCAGTCGCTGATAAGTACGGGATTCAGGCAATAAAACGACTGAAGTATTACCGTCAGCGACCAAATCTGATAAATCGAGGGTGTTGTCTCCTTGACCTAAATTCAGTTCCTGTAAATGCCCAACTTTCGTTAGTTTTACGTAATCTGCATGCTTGGAGCCGGTAAATATTGCCCCTTCCAATAATTCACCATTCAGTGAAACTGCCAATGGACGATCACTATTTGGTAACGGGTTACTATCTGTTGGCTGTGCGCTATTTACTGAGTTATTAATTAAAACATCTTTTCGTTTTAATGCCAGTTTAGCAAGTCCATACAACTCAGTATGCGATACATCGATATTTTCCAACACTAAATCCAAATGACGATGCTTTTCTGACAGATAATAGTTTTTGATAATAACTTCAGGTAAGTCTTTGGTATTAACCTTACCACTAGCGTCTTTTAGTAAAATATGCAGATCTAAGCCATTCTTCGCTAGTTGAATATCCGCTAATCCTTTTGCTTGCTCAAGCACAAGTATGTCTTCACCTATTTCCGCTAAATTATCAATAACTTTAATGCCCTGGCTAGAAGCAGTTACCCGATAAATATCTTCACCTTCTCCTCCACTCGCAACATCCTCTCCAGCACTGTTAAACGTAATCAGGTCATCACCCGCCTCAGCGATCAATACATCATTACCCGCGCCGTCCGTTAACTCATCATCACCAGCACCGGCACGAATCACGGTTCCCCCGTTACCTGCAATGAATTCTTCATTTCCTTGCTGGCCAATCAGCACTGAGGCATGGTCATCATCACCCTGTAAGGTAAAATGCGTTAACTGCCACGCACTATGCAGTGCTTTCTCTTGAGATGAATTAACGGCAATTTTTCCAGCTGCCCATTTTTTAGCATCTACTTCAGAGAAGAGTGGAATTAATGTATCAATACCCGCTTTATTGATAACACCATCTTCTGTTTTAATAACCAGATTCCAGTTACTCGACCAATGCGCGATGGTTATTCCATCATTCTCTTCATCATTAAAAGTCACTTTTAATTGGTTTTCATGGGTTAGGCTAAAATGTAAATCATTTAGGCTGTAACCATTCATTTCAATCACATCATTGATCGTATTACCTGCAATACTATCGTTCCCATCACCTCGACTAAAAATAATCAGGTCTTGATGAGAGCCACTATAAATGGTGTCGTTACCAGCTCCACCTATTAACGTATTACGACCTTCTTTACCATCAATGGTATCTTCGCCATCACCGCCAGCAAGCAGGTTGCCTCCGTTGTAGCCACGTAACTCGTCATTACCATCAGTACCAATTATGTTAGCCACATTATTAACACGAATAGTTTCGTTTAAACTATCTGTCGGTTTTAACTCATAAGCGTCAGTATTATAGGAAATACCAGCAGGTCCCATTAAGCTGACATAAACACCTTTTTTGGAGAATTGGCTCAAATCAATCGTATTATTGCCTTCACCCAGGTCAATGTTGTAAATAACCTTAGCTAACGCTTCATCAATCTGGAGTTTATTTAACTGACCCGCTGATTTTAAAACAATACGATCATCATGTTGACTACCCACAATTCGTGTCGCAGATAATTTATCAGCATCGACGATATGGTTGAGGCCAGAATCAAGTGTCTGATAGTTATTTTTATCCGCTATTTGAGGTTGGTCTGTCTCCAAAGCAGCCAATGTATCAGATAAATAATGATCAACAGCAGATTGTTTACCCGTAATAATACGACTTAAATTGCCAAACTCATCAACCACCCATTCTTGTTGCTGGCCCTCATTTGACACAATAGTCAAGTGACGGAAAACCTCGCTGACAAAATAGTTTTGTAGCACAATTTTCCGGTCAATATATACAGTATTACCGTCCTTATCAGGGCGTGGTAATCGGGCAGAAATCACTAAATCATTATTTTCACGATGACTATTGATATCATTAAAACTTGCAGCAATTACTAAACTATCAAGTTTATTATCAGTGGCACGATTATCAATGGTCACTGTTCCCTCTAGTGCACCTACAACATAAGTATCATGCCCATTTTTACCCTGAAGTAAGTCATCACCACCATAGCCACGCAACAGGTTGTTATCATCACTACCAATAATATGGTCAGCAAAAGATGTTCCTTCACCTGATAATACATAGCGCTCTGCTAAGGTTTTACCTTTACCCCACTGCCAGTCTGTTAAGGTGTAGTCTTTTCTCTCCAATAAGTCACGCGTATTAACTCTTTTAATACCTTCTTTAGTTTTATCAGAGTAATGGCCTTCATTATGAAAAAGTTTAGTACTATACCGTGAGCCACTTGTAGAATAGTCTTGCAACGATAAAGCAATACCATCACGTGTAATCAGGCGATAATCTCGTAACGTTTTACCCCCTCTTGCCAGTGCATCTCCAACATGAATTGTTTTATCAATGACATTAGGTAATAGCAGCTCGCGCCCATCTTGAAACGATACAACTAATGTATAGTTTTTCCGGTAATAGCCATAACTGTAATGTTCTACTTCATACTGAATATCTATCCCTTTAATTTCAGACTCATCGTAATCAAGTAATAATGTATTAATGACTGCACTATCATCTGACTGTACTTCGGGATTAATAGTAACTTCACCCGCTCCACGAGTGATTAAATAACGCTGTCCCGCTGGCTTACCTTCAATAGCACTATGCTGGCTATCAGCCACAATAACAGAAGGATCATCCTTACCTATAAACTCATCCGCTTGATGAACACCACCTTGATTATTACCATCAATACGATTTTCACCTAAATCAAGTGTAACACCGGTTTTCTCCGCAAAATACGTTTTATCGCCAGGCTTCAAATAACGTACCGCTAATTGAATGGAGGTTGCTTGTTGTGCAGCTTCTGTCGAACGTGTTTTTTCCAGCTGGGGCACTAACATAAAACCATCACGGGTTTGGAAGTTCAATTTATCATTGACTAACTGCCACTGGTTATTGAACTTCTGATACACTCCTTTAATCGTGACCGATTTAAACTGGTCCTGTAATCCTATACGTAAATCACCCTCAATTAACTGCCAATCAGTAATTTCATCCAGTGCAAATTCTAAACGGATTACGGAGACATCAGCCCCGTCTTCGTGAATTTCTGCATTGTTCACATCACGCTGCACCAGGAAAATATCCTGACCACGCCCACCATCTACGTTTGCTTGATTAGAAATAGTGATGATATCACTGCCACCTCCTGCAAAAACCTGGTCTGCGCTATTTGCCAATAACCGGTTGCTCTGATCATTACCATAAATAATGTCACTTCCTTGAGATGCACCTAATGTGTGTTGAATATTTCTTAACAAACCAATTTCTGGCCCACGTGCAGCATCTCCAGATTCACCTGATTTTCTTAACCACACTTTGCCTTGGTTTAAATCAACAATAAAACCGATATATTGCCTCTCATAGTCATACTTACGGTAAGTTTCCGCATTCAAAATTAAAGTGTTTTGTCCTTCACCACCATCAATTTCAAAGAAAATACGATCATTAAGTTTGTCTGGATTATTTAAAAAGTTTTCCACTAAGGAATAATTTGCTGCAAAGGTAAAATTATCATCTCGCTTACCACCTTTTAGGTTCTTATTCCCTTTACCAAATAAAAATTCGTTTTTCTTATGAGTGACACCAAACACGGTATCGTGGCCATCACCCATATTGAAAAAGACCCCTTTCTTGTCATCCTGCTCACCTTGAATGGCAATGGTGGGGCGTATACCTTCCCGTTTTTCTGTTGCTAATAAAGCATTAATACCATCCTGTGCAAAAATAACATCATCGTCACCTTTAACCACAGGATCACGGACGATGTCATACCCACCTTCATAGTGATATACCTTGTTTTCCTGAATAACAACATCAACATCGCCGTAAACAATTGTGTCAACTAAATTACCCAGCTCACCTTTCAATAATTCCTCAGCATTGGATTTAGCTTGCGCAAGATACATTTCCTTGGTTTTATTAACCTTGTAAGCATCCAGCACCCACTGATCCATATCTTGTCCGGTAAACGCTAACCAACCTTGGCGTAACCGATGCTGCCAGTTATCCAGTGCAGGTACATATTCCCAAACATCCTCAACCTGACGTACAGCAGAATAAATTTGCGAACCAACAATTAATGC
Source organism: Zooshikella harenae (assembly GCF_018837975.1). GTDB lineage: Bacteria > Pseudomonadota > Gammaproteobacteria > Pseudomonadales > Zooshikellaceae > Zooshikella > Zooshikella harenae. The sequence continues at coordinate 14,847 of NZ_JAGSOY010000007.1, forward strand.
CACACCTAAACCAATTCCAATAGGTCCTAATGCCGCACTTCCTGTCGCTAATGCTGCTACACCCAGGGACAATGAAACCGCTGCACCCGCCACCGAAAAACCGCCTGAAACATACAGGTCTTGTCGTTGTTTATCGGTTAAGCCTTCTTTACCCGCATCCGAAAATGCTTTATAGGCACTATAAATATCAAAGGGCAAGGTAATCAGTGCAGCGGCTAAACCACCAGCTCGCCCAAGCAACTTGCCCAAGTTACTGCTGGCTGTGGCAAATCTTGAGCTACTCCCAGCTAAACGCGCTGTCAGTCGTTGACCTAGTTTTGGTAAACTACGGTTTAAAGCGATTTCTGCAGGAATTGAAGCAAGGTTAGCGGCTACAGCACCCGTTTGAATAAGACCTTCTTGAGTATCACCTTGCTTAAACGCATCGACTGCTGACTTAATGCCCGAGTAAATGCCCCAAACCTGTAATGCAACACCTGGCGTTTGCCCTGCAATATGTTTGATTGTCCCGAAATTAATGCGAGGACCAACAATTTTATGCTGAATCTGATGTATTTGTTGTGTGGAAAGTGGACGATTACTTTCCAATGAGGTTAATGCTTGTTTAAATGATGAGCTGTCTACCCCATCCACCACACTGCTAATATCACCATTGTGCTGCTGCGCAACCGATTTCAATAGCTTGACACTGTCAACAAAGTCACTAGGTGGATTGATTGATAAATGGGATTGCAATAATTGTCCATCAAAACGAACCGCAGATGCCCAGTCACCTTGGAAATTTAAACTGGATAATGACTGCCCCTCAACCTTAGCGCCTAACTGCCATAGTTTAACCCGACTGATAGATTGCTCACCTAATTTAACTGGCCCTTGTTGCAAGTCCAATTGCGCTAAACGGTCTAGTTCAACCGGTGCTGCAGTCCTTAAGGTATCAGTTAAAGAGGCAACGCGTTCATTACTTAAAAACTTCGGTGCAATTTCATGGGTTTGAAAGGCTGATGTTGCTGTGCCTAACTGTAACCGAGCACTATCAGAAAAATAATTCGTTAAAAACTGTTGTAAGCCATCCGCCGAATCAAAACCTGAAATCCATCCTACTGCAGGATCATAAAAGGATAGCTTACCCTTCTGTTGGCTGACTAAATAATGATATTTTCCTGAGCGTAATGTCAGTGTTTGATCACCCGTACCACTCACCTGTTGTGCAATATCACGAATACTTAAATACCCTAATGACTGCTTAAATGCAGGATCACTTTGGTAAGCCTTAACTAAGTCTTCTTGTGTAGACAACAGTTGTTGTAATGACTGCGTTTCTGCCGAGGTAGCCCGGCCTTGCTGTTGCGCCGTTTGTAAAAAATTAATGCGATTTTGATTCGCTAATAGTGTCTCTACCCCTGCGTCAAGCTGTTGTGCCCGAGCAGTTGCTAATACATTCGCTAAAGCAGCCTGTGGTTTATGACTGGTGCTTGGTGCTAACTCAACGGATAAATGATTAACCTTCGCTACTTCGACAAGTTGTTTGCCTTGCTCAAAGGCATAGCGATTACTGGCTAACTGGGCCAGCTGATCCCTCAACCAATGGTTGGGTGAGCCTTGCTCTGCAACGACAGGTGACGTATTGCCTGACTGGCTACGCTGCTGTTTTACCCATGCAATTAACTGGCTAACAGCCTGTGTATCCTGATCTCCACTTTCATGACTATGCGCCAGATACGCCTGGAGTTTACCCTCACTCAACTGCAATTTGCTAACAAGCTCGGGGTCTGCGAAGTTTGTATTAACATCGACAGGCTTACCATCAACGGTTGCACCCAGTTCATACAACATGACGCGGCTGATAGACAACTCACCCAGTTGTAATAACCCCTGCGTATTATCCAGGCCTTTTAGTAAGTGTTCTGTTCCAGTAATTTCAGCACGTAATGCAGTGGTAAATGCAGGTTGAGTTTCACCAAGTTGTATTACTTGCTCGGCATTAACTGACTCTACCTTAAACTGATCATAAGGCTGTTGTTGGCTATTACTCAGGGTATCCAGATAAACCGTTAACACTTGTTGCAATTGGCTATAGCTTTGGATGCCAGAAACCTCACCTAATGCAGCACCACTTAAGCTAATACGCACCTCACCCTGATTGTCATGCACTTGAACCAACACGTGTTGATCAGCCACACTTAACACATAAAGTGCATTACTTTGATTATCTTGTTGCTGAATAGAACCAACAAAGTCTGTCACCGACTGTGTCTGTCCAGCACGCAATAAACCACTTTTTTCAGCCGCAGTATTTAATTGAACCAACTGCTCCAAATAAGCACTTAGCTGACGCTGGTCAGTTTCGCTTAATTGGCCCAACGCTTGTTCATTATTTAATTCCGCAAAGTGATTAAACGTGTCCAGCCAAACGGGGTGTTGCGTTGCTAATAAGGTATTCGCTTTATCAATAGCGGACTGTCTGGTGGCATCAAACTGAGTAAACGTTGATGCTTTAAAGTGAATATCGCCTGAAAGCTGATTAAGCTGATCAGATAACGTGGCAACCCACTGACTTTGACGGGTAAAGGATTCTGCAAGCATTGTAGTATTTACACGGCTTCCACCCACTAAGCCCACTTTTAAATTTAATTGCCACTGTCCTTTATCTAAGTGAACAGCCACACCCGGCTTAGCCGTATTTGTGCTATCCACTAACCGCCAGGTGTTATTATCTTTATCAAACTTAGTAGCATAGAATGTATCCTCAATTTTAAGTACATGAGATACACGACTATCTTGGTATTCATAAACACCAGGCTGTATTTGTCGAGCCAATTTATCTTGCGCTACAGCAAAACGGTATGCCTGATAATTTTCATGAGGAAATGCTACTGATGAGTTTGTTGCTAAACGCCACTGCCCTTCTGTACGGGTTGCCAGCACGGTTGAACCCGCGTCACTGACCTGTTTAATTTGATCGCCTGCTAATGCCAACCCGCTAGGAATAGACGTTTGATCATAATTAGCGAGAATAAAACGCTGCAGTATAGCTAACTGTTGTCGTTGATTACCAGTAACATCGACCTGCACATTAACCTGACGTCCATCAGCTAATGTAATGGCCACCTGCCCACTGGTAATATCATGGTTAACTTTCACTCTCCATGTTTCTCGCAACAGATTAAATGGCAACAATTGATGTCTTAAATTATCAGCATGGCGATCAATAAAATCACCATTTAATCCTAAATCAATGAATGTGCGATCACCCAGTAATTCCGTTTTACTGGCTTGACCATGAAGTGCTTCTAACGCCGTTAAAATAGATTGATAACCTTCACCTTTAGACTTACCCACTACGGATGCCTCCTTTGAGAAATCCGCCAGTGAAAGTATTTCTGGGAAGCCTTGATTAGCAAATACTTTATCTGCAAATTGTTTTACAAACGCCAGCTGATCAGCCAAAGGCTTCGACGTAAATTCATTTAATGAAATTAATTGGCTGGATACCGACTGTAATAAAGCTTTGACAGCGGGTATACGTTTAGACGATGGATGTAAGTCAATATAACGTTTAGCGGCTTGATGCAACGTGACCAGTGCAGGCGTTAATTGTCCATCTGCAAATTTTCTAAAATCATTCACAATCGCCCACGATTGCAGATGCTCAGGCAATCGTTGCAACTGCACCTTAACAGGCACATCTTTGTTGCTAACAGCGACTCCAATTTCACTGAGTGGTTTATCAACGTAGCTATCAAATTTTTCAAAAAGAATTTTAATGTCTTGTAAAATACCATCACGCTGCATTTTTCTCAGCACAGGTAATTCAACATTCCAAAAATAATTATTTAATTGTATGCCACCTTCAGACAAGACATAGGTTGTACCCTGTGCGCCCGTCGCATAAACAGAGCTTAAATAACCTGCTAATGTTCGGCTTCCCTGCTGGAATAGGTTTTTAAGCGTTGGTTTATCCCGCAGATCAGTAGCAAAATGATCTAAACTATTACGAAGTTGGTGTAAAAACTCAATACCCGAAACATGATGATCGACTGCAATGGCTTTACCTTCAGCACTTAATTTCTGATTAAGCACATATTCATAGCCATGCCATTCCCCAGACCAGAATGCGAGCAGTTTTTCACCCTGACCTTTAGCCGCAAACGGAATACCAAGTGCATCAACCTTGGCAATTAATGCCGCACGTAAATCATAATCTTGTTTAACCGTGGCTTCGACAAAGAGAGATGCCAGCTCATCGCGTACTTGAGCATTCAAACTGTCAGGAACATTATGTTGTTGTCCGCGTAATATACCCAACGTTTTATCAATACTTTCCGCTACCGCTTTTTTCGCTTTCGTCAGTAGTTTTTCATTGAGCTGAGCAAGCTCTGCTGCTGTTGGCCGTTCAAACCCTGGTGTAATCACACCATAGACATCATCTGTAGCAACCCCTTTTGCCAGGCGGTTATAAACCGTTGCTACATATTTTGCCTTTTCAGTAATATCCAATTTGCGATGACTTGCCGCTTCGACCAAAGCAGTCTCACTATCAGTTGTAACTGGTGGTGGTGGAGGCACATCACCTGTGGTATTTGCGGTTATTTCACGACCCGTATTTACCACGCCTGGCTGCTGAATATCTAACAAAGAAGCAACATTAGGATCGACAAAGGTTTTTTTAACATCATCTATCAAGGTGGTCGTTTGGCTATTAATAACTGCCCCTAATACATCACCTGTTGCCAGGTTTCGGACCACTTCACCAGCTTTTAAATTATCAGCCTGCTTTAATACCACATAAAGATTGTTATCGGTAAGTTTCGTAGCCTCAACCCGAAAATGACTACCTGGCTGTAACAAAACTTCTGCTTGCTCTAGCTGCGCAAATCCTGTGACATTACGGCCATTAGTGACACCTTCAATGGCATAAATAACCGTCCCTTTACCACCACGAAATGATTTGGCAAACTCAGCGCTGGTAGAGGTTGATAAAAATCCTTTATCACCCACCAACTGTCCTGGCGTCAGTCGGTCAGCAAGTGCTGATAAGTCATCTACTGCAAGTGCACGATAAACTGTGCCTTCATAATTAGCCAGTTTATTTAAGCCCTGCAATGCACTAATGCCATAATCCTTAACAAAGTGAGTCAGTGGCTGATCATTACGTAGCATATCATTGATATACTGGAAACCTTCTTTGGTATACCAAGTAATAGCATCGGCTTCTGCTTGGGATATATTGGCCTGCGCTTTTACTTTATTACCTGCTTCACGTCCTACAGCGAGTTCCTGATCTCTAAGAGATTGATCAAAAGCCGTTTGTAAGTGCTGTAATGAGTCAATACCCGCATTCGGCAAATTAGCTAAAACCCTAGTACCATCAGTGAGTTGTGTAGCCTGGCCGGACCGAGGAGCAGCGATTAACCCTTCCTCTATTTGCAGGAGCTGTAAACGTGCTTTAACTCTGGCGAGTGTTTCTTGTGTCTGAGGCTGATCTGATTGCGCCTTATTAATAGCGCGTGCTAAATGCTCGCGTAACCCTTGAATGGCACTATTGCGTTTTGAGTCTGGGTGTTGGTCGATGTATTCTCCAGCCTGCTGATATAATTTAAATGCCGTATTAATTCGGTCCCCGCCCTCTTGCTGCCAAAATTGCTGAAGCTGGCTTAATAGCGCTTTATAGCTTTCACCTTGTGGTTTACCCACAACAGCAGCCTGTTTTATCAACACTTCTCGACTTGGGACATCACCCCATACTGTCGCTAGGTTATCAACGGAGGGTGGCGGAGGGGCAATTGATGATAGCGCAGGCTGTGTTGTCTTTAATGTATTGAGACTTGCTAAAGGTGCATTATTTCCGGCAATAGGTGCATCATTAATCGCCTGATAAATTTTACGTACCGTTAAAAAGTCCAGTTTTTCTTGCAGTTTAAGTTCTGGAACCTGTCGCTCAACATAGGCTCTAACATCTACAGAAAATTCGGCTGATAATTGTTTTTGCCACCAACTTGCGGAAAATTCGTCATAATACTGTTGGGCGTATTTATCAAACGGCTTATTAGACAACCATGTTTGTACATTTTTCCAATTTAACTGAGCCGTTTTTTCATAGTACTTAGCGATACCTTCTGCAAAAGTTTCTTCTCGCCCCGCTTGTGCTCCACCTTGTTTATAATAATCATCACCTAAGTTATGAAAATCACCTTGCCAAGCTGCTAAAAATGATTTTCGATTACTTAAGTATTGTCCACCATTACTATCTTCACCGACAATTCGGTCAACAGCATGGGCTGTTTCATGCAACACCAGATTGGCCGCATTATGCCCATCACCTGTTTTTGGCACGACCCATTTTCCATTCGCATCCAGCTTAACAGCAATAACAGCGCCACGGTAAGCCCCAAATGCACCCACACCAGGAACAGAATCCCATGTTTTTCCTGCAGGCCAACCACGAGGGGTTACACCTTTCAACTCCTGATAATAACTGGTAATACTATCCTGAGTGACAAGCACACTAATATTGTGGGCTTTCATTAAATCCAGTAACTCAACAGGAAATTTCGCAAGTTCCAATGCAACAGCAAACCGGCCCTGCTCAGAAACAGGACTATTGCTATTCAACTTCACAACGTCTAATGCTTTCTGTAAGTTAACAAAGTCAGGACTTAACAATACATCTGTTACTGCTCGAAGAATACCTGCATTGAGTTTTTTAGCGTTGGTCAAAACGCCTTGTGTTAACGTATTTAAGTAGTCCACCGTTTGTTGAGAGTAACGGCTTTCCAGCACCTGCCGTAACTCACTGGGCTGCTCAAATGAATGACCGACAATCCCTTTTAGTAACTGTAGTGCTTCATTGTACGCTTGTTTTTTTGCCTGCTGCTGATCCTGCGCTAACTGGCTTAACTCCTGCTTTAACTGTTCATTTTGCTGAACATGCCAAACTTGATAGCGACGTTCGATAATCTGTGTTTTAAGTGCTTGTATTGCCGCATTTCGTCCTGACTCAGGGTGTTTTTCCAAATACTGGTTAACATCTCCCAACAATAATTTTAATGCATCATACTCTGCAGATGAATTTTCACCTTTGACCCCTTCATAGGCTTGATAACGTTGCAGTAACTGCTGATAACTTTCACCTTGCTTTTTAAATTTTACAGCGGCGATTTTTTTAAATTCATCCAAGGGGATTATGGCCATCTACTACACTCCAGATTAATTTACTTATCAACTGCCTATGACATCCCACATACAGCGATCACGATAATTTACACCCATCAATCAATATGCTAGGCGAGGGTATAAAATAGCTAATTATTTATATACAAAAAAATTAAAAATAATTAATACAACTAGGAAAAGCTAACAGCATCATTACATAGCTTCACTGACCAGCCACGCTGAGCTGTGCAGCAAACAAGTTCTAAAGCTCATTTTCCTACGGCTAAAGACAATGACATATAAAAAACTTTCACGACTATACTTCACGAATCTCTTTTATAGGTGCTGCTTTTAACATAGCCAATTAGCACCTCGAAAACCTTCGTTATATATTCTTCACTGTGGGTATACCATGCTAAGAGTGGTTACAACCTCATTGCACGATTGTAGCACAACCTAATTAACTCTTAGAATACAAACCAGCTCAAATAGTTTCTTTTAAATGTATTGATTTAGAAAATCAATCAGCTAGAACGCTTATTTATTTAATAAATCAATTTTTCTTATTAATAAATTTATATTTTTTTTAATATTAAAGATTATTCTATAAATAAATTAGCAAGGATGCAGTAACCAAGTCTCCAGGGGTAGATTCACTGTGTGTTCGAATGGTGTTATTCTGCCTTTGACTACCCATTGTGTACATCGAAATACCACAGATGTTCATTTAATCATGATTGAGGTGTAGCAAGATGTGGGTCTGCAGTGCTTGAGTTGGTTTGTGAAACAGGTGCTGAGAGCACTGTGAGCAGTAGAGATCAGGAATGGTCTTCTGCTGTGGGAGAAACAAATTAATTCATACGCAGCATTGGCACAATCTATACTCATCACGAATTATTTTTATATGCAACTGCCCTGATCTGTCACCCCAGTTACTTATGAACTATAAGCTTCTGGGGTTCATCTCTTGATCACCTCTGATAGCCTTGCTAAAAAGCCCTCGCTATGAGCACAAGAGATAAGAAAACGAAAGAAAAATTACTTTAAAACCTGTCGTGCATTAATAGGTTGAACAGGCCGATTGTTCGTACCACTTGGTAACACTTTAGCAAACTGCGCTACCTGTTGTTGATTGACTTTCACGAATGATTTTAAGACAAACCAGCTTACCCCTTCAGTACAAGGTGGTGTTGTAAGTGAACCATTAAAATAGTAGTAATCCCATTCTGCAGGTAGTAAACTTTGCCAAGCAACTGTGTGTGGTGAAGGTTGCTGCTCATCAGCCTTTGGTAATTCTCCCCACAGTTGTTGTAACACTTGATTCTCATGTCCTTGTTCAAACATCACTGCAACAACGGCCAGCTTACCTTGTTGATTAGCATGCACCAAATGCATTTCTAGTGGGAAAGATTGACTATCAATTTGATTTTCACTGGGTGTATGAAAGTGAAACTGTTTCAGCTCATAGGTTTCACCTTCCCAGGTTAAAATAGAGCCCGACTCAACATTTAACTGTATTGTATGTCCATTATTGACAATATTTTTTGTATGGATTGGTTTGTTCCAAGTAAGTGCTGGTAGCTCTGTATCAAACCCTTGTTTGATATTGATCGGCGACTGGTTAAGCCCAGACTGACATGCTCCAAATGACTTATCAAGCTGTCCCCAATGTTCAGGCCCTCGTTTACCTTGATATCCCCAATGATGTGCACTATCAGCAGAGCTGTAAGGTGCTATTAAGACACTAGATAAAAACAATAAAACAGGTGTTTTAATTTTCATAATACCCTCAAAGATAACGTGTAAACCGGCTTACTATGAATACTTTATATGCTGTAAACAATGATATTCATCAGCAAATAATAATTTTTTACAGAGGATTAAGCAGGTCGCTAATACATGTCGTTAAAAATTTCCATTTTGCAGGGGAAACCAACGTTTTTTGAGCTCAGCTAATATTCCTTGCTGAAGAAGAAACTGTCTGGATGAATCAAAATCTTTTAAAATATGTTTTGCTTTCGAATTAAGTTTATTACCTGATAAAAACTCAAACCCCTGATCAAAAGCGGCTAATTTTTGAAATTTTTTATTGATAGCCTTTTCGATCAAATAGTGATCAAACACCTCCTCATAGCCCACTAACCCTTCTATTCTCCTATAACCCAGCATCTGGAATCCTTGCTCAACAGTATTTACTTCCCTTAACTCTATATGTTCAATCTGGGAATTCCAATACCTGCCATAATCCCACCCCCTCATTACACCGATTCTAAGTCCAATCATTTCAGCTAAGTTTTGCCAGCTACCTTGGCTTTTCTTATTAATATAAATAACATAGTGTACTGTATTCACTGGGTATTCAGAAAACATCAGAAATTGGCTTCGCTTCTCCGTCACCGCAGCCGGAAAAACAACATCTATCTCATTACGGCGAACCAGTGACATAACTCTTGACCAAGGGTAAACCATCAACTGAATGGTATATCCTTGTCGGTGCATACTGAGCCTGAGCACATCCCAACTGTACCCTTGAAGTCTTTTAGAGTCATGCCCGGGAGGAATTAGCTCACTAATATCATTAGTTTTCGCAAAGCTTTGTCGAAAACAAAATGGTGCATAGTCTTCCAAAGTGGCTACAGTAATAACCTTATTTGGATCATAACTATTAGGTAATGCAGGCTCATCACCCACTACCCCTTGCCTTAACACTATAGCGAAAGTAAAAACCACGAGGGTCTTCGTTATGCAAGCTAATACCTTATTACCACGCCCCATAGTTGCTATACCCTTGTCAAAGCAATCAACTCCATCCCTCTGAAGCGAATCAATACCTTCTATTCATCATAGTTCAACATGATAAAGATTTGTCACTGGTATAATAAAACCATCATTTCACAATAGCTCGCTATGCAATAGGAATCAAAAATCTGCTAATAATTTAAATATCACAAAAATACCATTTCAATATTTAAATTAATAACCCCTTAAAAACCTTGACAAAAAAAGCATCGACCATTCAATTAATTTTTATCATATATTACCCATAACGAAGGTTTTTTAGGGTCGGCCGTCAAGTGATGAAGCCCCAGGGCAAGTTTACTACTGTGAAACTTGCGGTAGCAACTTTAATTGATATAACAGCGCTGCTGGGCGGTTATATTAATAAGTGACTGGGGTGAAGAACGCTGACAACAAACCCTAACAATGATTCGTGAAGGGTATACCATCATAAAAAGTGTTTTTTAGATTTTAAAACATAAAAATTAATTACACATACACCCGGAGCAATCGCATAAAAACCCGCATATTATTTAATTAAATAATTTTGTTTACTTAATTCAAGTCCAACGCGTATTGTCGAAGAATATCGATAGGAATAACATCCAAAGTTTTAATATGTGTACTGCCAAGAATCACTTTTGGTGCACAGTCATGCTGAAAGGCTTCCCACCAACGTGCAGCACAGAGACACCAATGATCGCCTGGACGTAATCCTGGAAAACCATGTTCAGGTATAGGTGTTATTAAATCATTACCCTGCTGTAGAGAAAAAGCTAAAAATTCCTGGGACATGATGGCACATACTGTATGAATCCCCAAGTCCTGAGCACTGGTGTTACAACAACCATCCCGAAAATAACCTGTTTTTGGTTGATCACTACAGATACTCAGTGACTCACCAAAAACATTGAGTGAAGGTGCTTGCTCCATATTTTTATCCCCTAAAATTCCTTTTTGTTATGGGTATAGCTCATTCATTGTTTTGAGGGCCCTTGAGTTTGTGTCTACCAGCTTATCCATAACATACTGATGACACATACTAAGCCCGTAGCAAAAGCTAATGACCTGAATACATCCCAATTTTTAATGTAAAAGAAACCATGCGTAACACGTGCTGCCACAAACAGTTCTGCAAACAATGAAACTTGGGGTTCAGGGGCTTGGCGTAAATGAACAACAAGCATGGCAACCGTAAAAATTGCCAATGCTTCCCAGGCATTTTGCTGAGCAGCATAAACTCGAGTCCCTGGGCCTTGTAATTGGGTGATCTGTTGTCGGGGATGCTTATTATCAACCCCTCCAGGAAGCCTGCTCCGATAATATACACCAATCCCCGCATAAATATACGGCATAACGGCTACAATAACTAGGCAGATTAATGGGGTTGTCATTTAATGTCTTCCCTTACTTACACACCAGAGATATCACCACCACTGTAGTGCCTTGAAACACACCACAGTATAAAGAAACTCACTTGTAATTCATCAAACTGACCCAATCTTTAAAACAGTCAGGTTAAAACCTTTACACATTTATTTTAGGGATCGAAGTTATTCGTTTTGATTTCTTTTCTGGTTAATTTAGTTTTTACACTAACCAAGGAACCCTGGGATTATGAACTTTGATGATAAAACGAAATATTTTTTACGCACCTTTGCCTGTTTATTTGTGTTAGCTGCCACCTACGTATTGGCTATGCAACGTCTTAACCTTCACCATCAATATGTTATAAGCAGCTTTATTGTTTTAGGTGGATTTATAGCTTCATTGACCGTGTTAAGCCTAACTCAGTTATACCGAAAATGGTGGCTTAATTTACCTACAAGCAGTGCGTATTTAGCATTTCTTGGTTTCCTAACCTATAAATGCCCAAACCATGGCGCAAAAGAAATAATGACCATGCTTTGCTTTGTTGCACTAGGCATTTTTGCAGGAAACTTAGTCAAACTATCGCGTATGCCTCAATCTCCTGCGCAACAATCTCCATTCTTATAGCACTGGTTTACCTTGAAAAATAATGGCAAAACCAATGCTAGAATCGCTTGTTTATTTCCCTTAACTTTTTATTTATCTTAACTTAGCTGGAGTGTTCTTGTGCCAGGAATAACTCTTCCATTCCTTGACAACAATCAGGTAACGATTTTAACCAGTAGCATATCACTTCTTTACCCCAGCGGTTAATCGTATCACCAGATTTCATACCTAACTTAGCAACTATCGCTTTAGCAGCTTCGTTATCAGTTTCAACCAGCGTCACAATGGAAGGTAAGCGAAAACGGGTAAAAGCCAGGTACACTGCAGCTTTAGCGGCTTCAAAGCCATACCCTTGCCCCCATGCATTTCGCTGTAAGCGAAATATAAGCTCAATAGTTGACTTTCCACAAACAGCCAGTGGGGCCAAACCACTGTAACCAATAAACGTATTATTCGATTTTGTTTCCACAGCCCACCGGCCAAAGCCATAGTTTTTATACATAACCTGGTATTCAGTAAGCAGCTTCGTTGCCTGCTCCAAACTCAAAGAGCCTGAAGGAGAATAGGCCATCACCTCAGGGTCAGCTAACAACTGGTAAAAGGATTGGGCATCGTCTTCTGTCAACTCCCGCAGTCGCAAGCGCTCGGTGGTGAAGATCATTGTTGAGTTTCCTTAGTTTGTAATCAGCTCTGTATCCTATTGCAGCGGTCATGTGCCAAAGTAAGACGAAGCAAAAGAACTCGCAAATAACCACAACATTTAAGAAACCTACCCTTAATTAATACAAGATAGGCTTTACAGTCAAAGAGCTATAACAGTTAAGTGGTGCCAATTTAATGAAAATACACCTTTACGTTTAACTCTTGCTCATTGGTGCTAAGTCGATCTTATTAAGATAGCGACGAAACATTACCTTAAAATAACCTAAAAGGTTAATTATTGAGCATTTATTGGTACTCTTCATATCAAATCACATGTCATATCAAACATCACATGCTTTCTTATTAGGTATTCACTATCTGACCAGACAGTGGATAAATAGCCTATTTAATATAAAGCATTATTCTTTCAAAAAATGATACCTTAGCATATCAGGCTAAGCACTAAAATAAAGGGGTAGTAGTGCAGTTATCATCAATTTCACTATTGTAAGTGCGACACATGTTTTGCATTTATCCAAGAGGTGCTATTGAAACACAAGGTTTTGCATCACTTGTCTTAATTCTGCACAGAGACTTTTTTGGCCATTAAACTTTAATTTACACGCAACCTGTCTTTCAGTTTCCTGTAACCAGGCTAAGCGTATTAAAGCTTCCCAATAGTGCGGAGTCAGTTGTTGGTAGCTTTGTGTATTAGCCAACCAGTATGCCAACGCATTGGCTATAGCAGGCAATGTTAACTGCAACCCTCGCTGTCCTTGGATAAACCCTGCAATCAACTGCCAGTCTCTGGTAGTGATGTGATTAGAAAGCCCCTGTGTCCAACAAGCACTTACCCATGGCAAAATCACTTCACAGCCAACAGTATGAAAGGCTACATGTTGAGCAGTTAACCAATAACGTAATGACAACACATGCTCCTGTTGCCACGAGAGACAAGACGACTTAGCCTGATCATTCAGTGGCCGTAACATCACTGCCGAAAAAACACCACTGGCTGCATCTGAGCTTAACCCCCAGCGGACAGGAGACAACCCACAACGTAACCAGAACGCCAGCACATCCCCTGTGAGTCCAAAGCTGGTTCCTAGAAAATCAAACTGGGCTTGTTGAGCATACAGATAAGTTTTTTTAACAAGCTGTTGACCTACACCTATGCGCTGCCAGTCTGGGTGAACGGCTATACGCATGACTCGAAGGTATGCAAAACATCCCGCTAGCTTATCACCGCCATGATAAGTTAACGTTTGTGGTAAAAGTTGACCTTTCAGGCGACGCTGCCCTAGCCAAACCGGTTCCCGTAACGCTTCAGGTAATGGTGGCTCGGCAACAGCCCACAATGTACCTACCACCTGCCCTTGCCACTCAGCCACCAACAAGCGACCACTAGGATCATCCAATAATTGGCGCAAGTCACTGGGTTTGGTCTGATAGTGAGCCAATACCAATAACGCAAATAGCTGGTTCAGTCGGTGTTCATTGGCAATGAGATCTTTAGCATCAAGCCAAGTTAGCGTTAACTGCTCAAGTTGAAAATGCTTGGTAGGCTTCACTTCAGCAGGGTTAGCCCCCAATAATAAAGCTTGATAGCTGAATGCTTCCAAAGGATCACCTACAGCCCAACGAACAGGTTCTTCAAGAGTTAGTTGCTGAAAACGAGGAAAATGCTGCTGAAGAAAACGCTGGAAACGCACAGCAAAACCCCGCCCAGTGCCTTCATAACCATGTACGGTGCTGGCCAAAACACATTTAGGGTAAGCCATAACTAACTTGGTTAAGATGGGCACAGGTATCATCGCGGCTTCATCAATCAATAATAAATCCACTTCAGGACGTTCCTGCAGAATATCCTGTGGAGATGAAAAGCCTAACTGACCTGACGGGCCCATTAGTCGCTGTCCAACGGTCCCCAGATCAACACCTTCAGATTGATGCTGCTGATCATTTTGCAGCACCTCACTAGCATGCTGCCAAAGCTTAGCAAGCGCCTGCTTACGTGGCGCTGTTGCTAAAAGTGACAGTGGGTCTTTATTCGTTGCTGGACTTTGTTCCAGTAACAGCCCCACCGCTAAGCCTAAAGCGGCGGATTTCCCACGCCCTCTATCAGCAGTCAGCACTATAGGTTGTGCTTTATGCTTGTTTACAAGCCCAATCACTTCTTGAACCACACACTGCTGCTCAGCATTTGCATAGGTTTGTGAGTAAAACGAGCGTAACCCACTCTCATTTCCAGATAAAACGCTTGGCTGGTGTATTAGGCCTTTAGCGGTAAAAAGCCAATGATTGGAAACCCCATGCAGACAATCCCTCAAACGCTGAAGAAACAACCGGCGAGGGTCCTGCCCCTGAGGAATAAAATGCAAATATTCGGGATCTTCATACGCTGGCCAAGAAGCTAGCGCTGGTATTATCCAAACCAATGCCCCTCCAGCAGGAATTAGCCCTGTTGCAGCACCAAAACTATCAGGATGAAAACCAACAAAACTGTCCATCACCACAAACTGAACTTCACGTCCCAACCACTGATTTATTTGACGAGGTTTAATCGCCCGAGAATCAAGCCCTGCATCAGCTAACCATAAGAAAGGATAAGACGAGGTTTTCGTTTGTTGCCGCGTTGAAAGATAAGAAATCAAATTTTGCTGTTGCTGACCAGCCCACTCATGAGATCCACTTACCACCACTAAAGCTCGATGTTTTGTCTCAGAGGCTTGCTTACACGCACTATTAAGAACATCAATTAAGGTTATGTCTGCAGTGCTAATGTCACGATCAACCATTGATTACACCAGATCTATTTTGCTGCTTGATTAACTGTTTGAGACATCACATCAATGTGCCCTCCTTCACTGATATGCCAATAGCAATCAGCAATAGAAGCAACTTCTTCTGGAAAGTGAGTCACCAGTAAAACGGTTAAGCCAAACTGCTGCTGTAATTCATGGGTTAACTGTAAACACTCATGACGAAGGTTTGGATCCAGAGCACTAAAGGGTTCATCAAGTAATAACAATGGCTTTTGCCTTAACAAACAACGCGCCAAAGCCACACGCTGTCGCTGTCCCCCTGATAAAGACAACGGTGAGCAAGCCAACAACTCTGTAATGGCAAGTCGCTCGGTAATTTGTTGTAAGGTTTGCTGTTGCTGGACCGTTAATTTAGCTGAGGGTGATACACCAAGTGCAATATTGGTCAATACATCCAAGTGTTCTATGAGATTCTGTTGCTGGAATAACATCGTCACAGGTCGCTGCCCAGGCACACATTGATCAAAACGCTCCCCCTGCCAAAATAGCTGGCCTGATGTGACTGGGAGCAAACCCGTGATAGCCTCTAACAAGGTACTTTTACCTACTCCACTGGCCCCTGTTAGCGCACAAAGCTGACCTGACTTCAGCTGTGCCGAATAACACATAACCTGCTGGTTTCGTTTGATAGTTAAACCTTCAACTGCTAGCACTCTTTCTCCCCAATGTTAAGTAGACCAGCCCATAACATAACCCGCAACACACCAACAGCCAAACAGCTACAGCCATTGCAGAGGCTAACTGATAACTTCCTAATAAGCGATAAATGGTCAACGGTAGTGTATTAAAGTCAGCAGCACCAACCAGTACCGCCACCCCCATATCGCCCAGGGATAAAATCCAGGCCAAAGCCAATGACTGGGCAAGCGGTTTATTAGTCATGGGTAACACAAACCAACGCCACCAAGCCCAACGACGCAGACCCAAGCTCTGGGCAAGTGGGCCATAGTAGTCATAACAGTGTTGAAAAGCGGAGGCGATTAAGCGAAAGGTAAAAGGCAACGCCATTAAGGCATTCGCCATCACGATCAAAATGTAACTCCAATAATCTGCTCTATGCCATGCCAGTGTACCAATAAACCACCCTGTAGCTAGCACAACGGGTGGTAGGTAAAGTGCAGCAACCGCAGTTTGCTCCAACCAACGGTCTACACAGCGATAGCGCATATGCTGTCGGAAGTGCAACATCGCTAGGCTTAATAAACAGGCTAGTAATGATGAGCAAAGGCCGATCAGTAGCGAGTTAAGTGTCGCCTCCCCAAGTGACGAAGACCAGGGCCATGCGGAAAGACCTGACCATGCGCCCCATACAATCGCCAGTAATGGCAATAGGCAAAATATCAATCCAAACCCGCGAATAGTAACCCATAACTTACTGGCTGAAAGCCACAAGGCTTGTTGAGAGCGATGAACACTAATCGGTGCAGTTGTGGTGGACGCTGGCATCAAGCGAGTTGCCAGTACTGCAATAATAATAGCCAGCGCTAACTGCAATAACGCGAGTATGCCTGCCTGTGGTAAATCAAACTCATAACGTAATGCTTGATAAATAGCGACTTCCAATGTTGTAGACTTAGGTCCACCGCCCAACGCCAGAACAATCGTGAAACTGTTAAAGCACAATAAAAACACCAACAGACTCAAACCAACGACTTGTGTTCGAATCAAAGGCCACTCTAACCAACGCCAGCGCCACCAACCATTGAGCTGCATCTGTGCAGCCTGCGCATAGTAACTATCAGGAATAGCCTCTAAATGCGAAACCAGTACTCGTGTTGCCAGAGGCAAGTTAAAAAATACGTGGCATATCAAAATGCCGGCTAAGCCATAAATGGAAAACTCTGTTCCCAATAAGTGATTCAGCCAGCCACTGCGCCCATATACTTGGACTATTCCTAAAATAACCACAATAACAGGTAGCGCAAAGCAAACCTGCAGCAAGGCCATTAACCACTGGCGCCCCCAAAATACCCTGCGAGCAATGGCTAACGCAAAAAGTACTGCCCCTCCCACACTGAATAGTGCAGATAGTCCAGCTTGCTTAATTGAAAACAGTAATACTTGCTGTAACCAGGGGTCATCCAATATTAACCCGTCAACATCCGTAAAGGCATACTTGATAACATTGAACAACCCCCAGCTTAAACCCAACCAAACACACCCCGTGGCGACTACGCCAGGAGAATATTTTAACAAACGGCTCACTGGCTTACAGCTCGACGCCACTGACGAAGCCACTGTTTACGCTGTTTTGCAATCGTTTCTAACGACATTTCCAGAGACTTTCGAGGCGTAATCAACTGACCAAAAGCGGGAGGCAGTTTTTTAATAGCGCGTACAGGCAACATCCAGTTATGAGTAGCAATAATGCGCTGAGCACTAGGTGAAAGCAAAAATGCAAGAAACTGTTGTGCTAATTCAGGCTGTTTGCTTTGAGCCAACTGAGCAGCCACTTCAACTTGCAGCGTATGGCCCTCATTAAATGCAGCAGCCTGATAATGAGTCACCTTATCCACTTCCTGATGGTAGGCCGGTGATGTGGTATAGCTCAATACCATATCGGCCTCACCCTTTAAAAACATACCATATGCCTCACTCCAACCTTTGGTGATAGTTACAGTATGCGCTGCTAGCTGCTGCCAGGCTTGAGCGGTTTGATTACCAAACACCTGCTGCATCCACAGTAATAAACCCTGTCCAGGCGTGCTGGTCCGAGGGTCTTGGTAAATAACCTGGATGTCTTTTCGTTTTACCAACTCAGCTAACGATTGCGGTGGATTCTTTAACTTACGGGAGTCATAAATAAATGCAAAATAGCCATAGTCATAAGGCAGAAATACCTTATCCTGCCAAGGGTCAGGTAATGTGAGTGGTGGTAATGACTGCTGATGAGGTGCAAACAGCTTGAGTTTTTTAGCGGCCACAATCAAATGCTGATCAAGCCCTAAAACAATATCAGCCGGTAAGTGTTCACCTTCCAGACGGAGTCGATTTAGTAGCCCAACCCCATCAGTGCTGCTTAGCCAATTTAATGTACATTGACACTGCTTCTCAAAGGCTGCTTTTAATTTAGGACCTGGTCCCCACTCACTAATAAATGACTCATAGGTAAATACAGTTAAAGTGAGTGGCTGTTGAGGCTCAGCAGCTCCAGAGAGTAATGGCACTATTGAGAATAATAATAAAAGCTTAGATGTTATAGCCTTGGATCTTGTCTTTAAGCGTGGTGCATGTACAACCGTCATAAATAGATGCTTGATAAACAACATCAAAAAATTCCCCATCCTCTTCTTGAAGGCTGCTGCAAGACTACTGTGCTTGCAACAACTCTCCTTGCGGGTAAAAACCACTAAAAAATATAATTTTTAGCGAAAACGATTAACAATATCCGGTTGATCAGAGGGTAGACTGGAGAGACTGCCAATATGCCATATAGAAAAGCATCTTCAGGACAGCACTCAACTTCCTACGCCAGTATTAACTGGATCAGGTTCTACGGGTATTTCTCAGCGAACGTGATTATTCAAAACGAGACAACCACAGATTTGCACCCCGATGAGTCCGGCCGTATTGTATACCGTTAGTGTTTATGTAACCAAGCCCAGTTCCACTAACGCCAAGCACATTAATCACTGCTAGGCTTAATGTATTCAGAAGAATATCCATTACACTTTCTTTACATTACTCACAACACTTAGTTAATGCCTATGTTGGTTTTACGTTGTACCCAAAAAGTCATCAAAGCAGCCGGGCTGACAACCAGTGATATTGCTCCACCACAAACACAAGGATATTTAGGCGCGTGGTATTGTAATATTGTCTCTATTCGTGGCAGTTACAGTTTATTCTTTACTCATGAAACCACCCTATACAGCCATGCGCTCCTGAATATTAAGAAACAAACCGTTCGAAACATCACCACCGCGTTCAAAGACAGCTTAAAGCAAAACCTCTTATTCGAAGGCTTCAACTCAGTCACTTTGACGAATTACTTCCAACAGAATGAAAAATGCACCTTCACTAAAACCTGTAGCCGGCGCGTGCTTGGTTCTATGAATGATTTAGTGCATATGCTAGCTGGCTACCTAGAAGAACAACCCTTGATTGGTGAGCAAACCCTCCTTCGTATTATTCAAGATATTAACACCACCCCCATGAGTATGCTGGATATGAATTCAGGCATTCATGCCATGCGCCGTTTAATGATGAAGGTTGCTGTTTGAGATTGAGATTGTTTTTCATTACTATTCACTGATCCGCAAACTATGTTGCCATAGTTCACCTATCTCCTAAAGACGTCCTGTATTAGGAATGCTTTTGATGTCTATATCCCGTCGCCAATTTATTAAGTCTACAATGGCCTCCACCTTGATGAGCCACTTCTCCTTCCGACTTTGGGCTGATGACACCTCACCTGGGTACGACTATGTATTAACGGCTGAACCTACAGAGGTTGACCTCATTGCTGAAGCACCTACTGCAGCCTGGGGATTTAACGGCCAATTCCCTGCCCCCGTGCTTCATGCTCAGCAAGGCCAACCTATTCGTATTAAGTTTATTAATAAACTTAATGAGCCCACCACGATCCACTGGCATGGTCTGCGTATTCCTATCGCTATGGATGGCGTCCCCTTTCTTAGTCAACCGCCAATTCCACCAGGTGATAGTTTTATTTACGAATTTACGCCACCAGATGCCGGGACATTTTGGTACCACCCTCATATGAACAGTACAGAGCAGCTGGGTCGAGGCTTAGTTGGCGCTTTCATCGTACATGAACGACAAGCCCAACCTTTTGCAGAAGATATAACCTGCCTGCTGAAAAACTGGCACATTGATAAAAAAGGGCAAATCAAACGCCTATCCATTCCCCGCTATGCAGCCCGCATGGGGACACCCGGTCGCTGGCCCACCATTAATGGTTTACATCAACCAGTGCTTAAAGTACCTGCTGGTGAATGGGTTCGGCTACGTCTGCTTAATGCCGATAATACCCTTACCTATCGACTGCATATTCCCAATGCTCAAGCACATATCCTGGCAATTGATGGTTGCCCATTAACAACCCCTCGTCCTCTTACCGAGCATGCGATGGGGCCTGGTATGCGAATAGACTTGGGATTTATTGCGCCCAGTAAAGGCTCTACCTGGGCGGTCTGGCATGGAGAGCACTATCCACTCCTTAGCCTGGAGTCTATTGTCTCCACAAAAGATCAGCAGATTCAGGCCGATCAGTCCAATGTACCATCACTGCCGATGAATCCTATTCCTCAACCTGATGTGGAAAATGCCGAAAAAATAAGCTTTGTTTTTGAATGGGCTGGCGCTCTAACCCCAACAGCTCAACAAAAAAAGGGAAAACATACCTTCTGGATGATTAATAAACGTGCCTGGGAAGGCATGAGTGCAGATAACATCCCTGCACCGTTGGCAACACTGAAACGAGGTAAAAGCTATATCTTTATACTGAAAAACATTACCCAATACCACCATCCTATTCACTTACATGGTCATAGCTTCACTGTATTGAAGTCTGATAAGCGAAAAATAATCCCTTATCAGACCGATACCGTTTTACTTGGTAAAAACGAAAGCGCCCAGATTGCCTTTGTGGCAGATAACCCTGGTCGATGGATGTTTCACTGCCATGTCATTGATCATATGAAAACAGGGTTAATGGGCTACATCACTGTCACTTAACCTCCTCAGCTACGTCTTTTGGCGTAGCTGCCATTCCCCTCATTACTCACCACTGAGTCTAAACGTTTTCCATGTAAAAGTTGCGAATTTGCAACATTCACCCAAACTAAAAACAGTGCCTTCTACACCCTAGCATTACCCAAACTCTTCCAAAGGCAGAGTTGTAAAAAAGGTTTTCTACAATGAGTAGCATGATGACATGCACCCTAATAACGAACATTCAGCCAGATGGGTTAGCTTGGTTACAGACATGGTGTAGCCAAAACCCTGGGCTATCAATCATGGAAGAAACATATGATGAGCAAAATAACCAGGCTTGCCTGCAATGGTTAATGTCTAGTGCAACTGACGATGCAGTAGAGCTGATTGATACTTACATAGCGAAATTTCAGCCCAAATTTACCCGAGGTGTGATTCAACCTGAAGCATCTATCAGCTTTGATTTGGTCTTTGTGCTAGAAGGAAAACGATGGTGGCAAAAAGTCGATAGCCAAGTTTATTTGGAGCTAGAGGCCTTAAAAGAACACCCTGAACAACTTTCGGACTGGCAACAACAACAAGTCAATTTAGGGCCTCAACAATACTTTACACAGCTATTTCAAAATTGGCGTGAAGACATTAATTTTCCATTTGATTACAGTGAGTTAGAAGATATCCTCAACGATGTTATTGAAGATGCAGAAGAAATTGTTCAATAGCTTAAAAGTGCTTTGTTTATCACTCATAACTATCACGTATTTATTCACTCAATATCCTTTCTTTTAAGCTCTTAGCTTTTTATTTCTGCCGACTTTTCTCTGTACAGCCAACCCCTATCTCTCCACTATTCGACCTTGGAACTTAGCGCCTTCCGTAAAATTAGCTATACCTAACATATGGCTCACTGATTGTAGAGTGAAGTAATGTGGCAGTAATAAACACATCTGTAGGTCCAATTAAACAACTTATTCATCGCGAACCCACCTGGTTAGACTCAGCCAATGCTATAGAAATCAAGCATATAGCTTCTCAGTCGCCAGCCAGTCAGCTCAACCTGCAGCCTGGAGACTTAATCTGGCAAGTTAATCAGCAAGCAGCCAGTGAAGTTGATCTTCTTGAAGAAAGTTATCAATCCTCTTCGATTCACTATCAACTCTACTCGCGCCAATCCCAAGCAACGATGGAAATCGATGCGCCCAGTATTCCTTTGGGCATTCACTGTGAGAAAACAAGTGCAGCAATACTCAAACATTGGCAACAGGGATTATTTGACTGGCATGATTTGTTTATTTTATGGAATCGCCGTGAATGGGATAACCTTCTTCTTTGTTGTGACTACTACAACAGACCCTTAATCATTCGTTCCTGTGTTCGTTGGCTAAAAATGGAGCAACGATTTAATGCAACCCATCTTTTTCGGGGTGCAGCTTTGTTTGAAAAAGAGCAGTTAACCAAAGGTGTTCGATTAATTGATCAATATGTAAAACACTGCATCAACATATACAGTAGTGCTTTTATGAGCATCGCAAGCTTATACCTGGCATTCTGGTCTAAACAGTGTGGACACTGGCAAGACTGGTTAAAATGGTTGCAATGTGCCGATTTTTTCAGCCAGGGTAAAATCACTCGTATCATGCACACTGTCACGATGGAGGCTCGCATTGAACCTATTACTGTGATTCGTTGGCTCAATCGTCCTTTTCCAGTCAACTTTTACCTGCCCAACCAAAAACAGCCAAAACGACTCTTTGAATTAAACGCCATGCTTCAGCAAATGGGACCCCATCAACTTCTACCTGTTTGCCTATTGGCGAGTAAACGACCAAATCCAACTTATAATATTCTGATAAAGTGTTACCGCACGCTTTATAAACATTGGGGAGATGCGTTGCACCCTTTAATAGTCATTACCACTTATAATGATTTACAAGCCCCCAATTCGAACCAAACATATGAACAAAAGTGTTTTAAAGAAAAAATTCCCATTATTTTTTTAGTTGACAAGCATAACCGTGTAGCTAGTCACTTACAGCTATCACATACTCCTGCTTTTTTTCTCATTAATCGCGAGGGTAATGTCTGCTATGAGGGTACACAAATAAGTACCTATGACTTTTGGCAAACGTTATATCTCTCTCACTAACCCCTGTTATTGCGACTACCGCTTAATTTAACAGGCCCTTTAGTCTCAAGAAATTTCTACATTCGAGATCCTTTTCATAAAAGTGAAGAAAATACAGTCAATAAAAAACAACAATAATTAACCATAATATTATTCATCTAAAAAATAATTCTTTTGCCTCTACCCCTCCTCCACAAAAACAAAAAAACACAATAAAATCATATACTTACAATCAACCCACAACAAAACCCAAAGCATTACTGATAAATATCAGAAAAGAATAAACTTACGTTAACCGGTATTTTGCTATTGACAATAAGGGTAATTTTATTGTTATTTTGCTTTATTCTTGATTTTAATAACTAGATGATATGAATCTTTTGATTATTTGCCTTTTACCAACTGTATTGATATATACCCCTGAAAATTAAGGATAAAATGCTAATAACGATAAACAAAGCAGAGTAAAGCTCAATATCATAAATAGCTCATTAATTAATTGAGCACTGGCTTACAAAAGCAACATCCGCTACTCACATGGCATTGCTGAATATTTATGGACATTGTAATAATAGACAAAGGCTAGAAATTAATTTTTTTATTGGCCTGCACAAGAATCAAAGTTAGAATAGCAACGTTATAGAACAAAGCCTGTTAAACCATTGTTCAGGAAGATTGACCAGCAATATCTATTGCAAATCTAATTTAGGACAACCGTCAAACTATACGTTTCAACCAGTACCTATTTTTAATACTACCCTGTGTAAACTTCAGGATTACAGCAAAGAAATAATAAGTACTTGGTATTAAAAGACATTCCCGTAAATCTATTCGCACAGGCTATTCTTTAGCGAATCAGACAACGGAGTAAAGTCTGACAAGCGTAAGGGCACCTCTAAAAATAGTGATTTTTTTGTGAGAGCAAGAAAGCACTGCACGGAGGACCGCAGTGTATAAGGAATACATGAGGGCTAAACAGCTACTGCATGTTTAGCAATAGCAGCCCCAAGTATTTATTAGCGCTAGCAGGGCCATGAGTACAGTGTTAACAAAGCTATCAAGGAAAAAGTGCATTTTTAGAAGTGCCCGTAAGGCATTTACTCAGGCAAGAAAGTATTAGTAACAAGCAAATCACATAACGAAGAAATGATTTGCTTAAACAACACTGTAGTGAATTGAGGTGTAACAGATCATGTATTGGGAACCCTTAGAAACCGCTTCTAGTGAGCAGTTACTAGCCTGGTGGCATCCAGCACCTGATTGGGTTGAGCCTGAAGACCATCAATTATTCTATGATGAGCTAGGATTTATCATTAGCGAGTACGTTCCTAATGGCCAACTTTGGCTAAAACAACAAATTGCTCGTGGTAATCTAGAGCAGCAATGCGCAGCGCTTCGTCATGGTTTATCACGTCAAACACTGTTACCTGAAGATAAAGATTTATTACTTGCGGCACTGGACTCCAATCAACCAGAGTTCCAAGCCATTGCTCTAAGTGAGTGCATAAATCAACAACGATTTCTACTTCCCTTACGTAAAGTTCAACGGTTGATTCAGTGTAACAATGAGGAAGTTTCAGCTTTAGCAGAAATGTATTGCTGTTATGCCTTACCTACAGAACAAATATTTAGACTCCAGCGTTGTTTACTATCCCCATCAGCAAGAACACGTGAAGCAGCCTGCGACTTTATTGGCAATGAACTCATTTATGTGTTGGAAATTGCCTTACGAAAACGCCTGCAAGATACAAATTATGATGTTAGAGATGCGGCAAGAGAAAACTTAGCCATTTTAAAAGAAAACCTACAGTAACCCCCTCCTCCGTTATTTAAGTTACACTTAGTAGTGGGTGTAACTTAAATAAATATATTTAGTTACCTTATTTTGCGCATGAAACACTAGTCAAAAGCATGGTACCAATGATATGGCATTAAGCTTTTAAGCGCTTTAAACACTAATTGATTTTCTGTGTTTGTCACTGCCACCTCAACATCATACCCCCAATGAAACAAACGTTCTTGGCAAATCCCACACGGTGAAAGAATAACAAAAGGGGACTTGCTATCCATTCTGGAAACACAAAGACTATGAGTTACAGTTTCATTCAGCTTATGAGCCTCACATATCGCGTCCACTTCCATGCAAAGACCGAGGCCTTGCTGTTTAATCTCAGGCGAAACACTTGTTAAAATATTCCCACTGACTGTTCTTAATGCAGCAGCACCTGCCCAGCCTTCAGGATAACGTTGTTATGCAAGGTTAACTGCAGCATTATATGGCAATTGTTGTATATTATAGTTATCTACTTCTACCAACCCCAACCTACTCCCTTCTTTTAATACTACGAATAACAGCCAAACTTATAAAAATAAATCTAGTGTAGTATATAATAAAAATTTACTTATACCGTATATGTTTTCAGGATTCCCAAAACATAAAGCTTGTCACTGGCTCACGAATAACACCTTGGTCATCCGTTTCAAGTTGTCTATTTGTGCGTTCAATTATATCCAGACATGATAAAGAAAAAGGGTTTCCTTCACATAGTTTTACACTTTTGCCTACATCATGATCAGCCTTAGCACGATAATCGCCTTGTTTTGGACATGCTGATAAAAATTGTGTTTGGCGCATGGATGATTTCCAACAGAAATTTGGCATAGCGTCCAAAATAAACTGATGAACTTCTGACTCACCTGCCTCCACTATTTCCTCAAACTTGATGGAATCATTAATATCAATAGCAAGCTGCCAAAAGTTACTCCGCTGTTTTTGAATAATATTTTTTACGTAGGTACGCCATTCTTCTGTATAAAAATCTTTCCAACTCAAAAAGTTTTTCCAACGCCAATCTACTATTGACGACTCTCGTGCTTGCCAGTAATCCAGCTCTTGTTGGATATAATCTCCATAAAGCTGTTGCTCCGAATTCGATTTTAAAACCCGTTGAACTCCTTGTTGTTGATAATATTTCATAAAAGCTTGTGTGGTATAAAAACGGGTTGCATCCTGTTCACCTTGTCTCACATTCCAACGACAAGGTTTTTGAGTCGAATTAAACAGACCGCTATAAGCATCATCATAATATATTGCATGTTGATCCCGCGATGCTGTACGTCCATGATTAAACCACTGTTTATCCAGTTGACAATGCATTGTTCCTTCTAACATGGGGGGTTTTACTTTAACATCTGCCGTCAACACAATAGGAAGTGCCATAACACCCCACTTTGCAGTATTTGCCATCATTGCGCCAACATAAGTAAAGTCTATCATGACATTACACTGCTTATACTTTCCACATACCCCATTTTGTTGAAGATTAACGCCTTTATATAGTCTAGGGGCTGATACAATCGCATTATTATCAACTATTGGGTTATCAGTATTTGGCTGATTAACTGACACGCCAGCCATAGAAACATGCAACTGCTGTGGTTGAATATCAACTAATCGAATATCAGGTCGCAATTGATAATAATAATCCAGGAAAGCCATTTCCTGTTCAGTATATCCACTCAATAAAAGTCCTTGCCTGACACCGAAGTCCATACGGTGTACTGCTTTCGCGGTAACAGTCAAAATACCTTCAACCTGTTGTTTAATATTGTCACTAAACAACATAGCACGCTCATTTGCTGACACCTGATAACCTAAAGTGGCCATTGACTTGACTATTTCTTTAACAAGTTCCTTGCGTAAAGTACCCGTTAACTCACTCAAGCCTTGTTCACCTTTTACTTTCAACTCGACCAGCTTATTTGCCAACGCAAGATCTTGTTCGGCCAAATCCTGATCAACCTGTTTTAAATAAACTACTGCAGTGTGGTTACCTTCCTGTTGAGCACGTGTTATTTGAGACGTTATATGTTGACGTAAAGACTGCAAGGATAAACGCTCTTTTGTTATTTGCTCATAATACACTAAGGCAACATCTGCTGAGGTGACTAAATCCTGAAGAGATGCAATCACTTTTAATGCATTACCTGCTACTTCCTGAACACCGGCAACGGGGTATTTATCTGTGGGTTGATAATAGGGTAATAAATAATAAGTTTTATCTGTAGAAAGATTATTTAACACATCAGTACTGGTTGGATTTGCATGGTCAGGAAAAACAGTTAAGCCTAAGATAAATTCCTGAAACTGTTGTAATACTGCTCCACTGTATTGGTCACTGGCAATATCGAGATCTTCCCCTGACAAAGGTAACCGTCCAGGAAGTGAAATAGGAGCGGAAACACTACACATACTATATGAACAGATGAGTAATATGATACTGCGGATAATTAGTTTATTCATACTTCCTTTTCTCTTAAAAGCTAATCCATCAATTTTATTTTATCTTTCCACATTTACCCACGACATAATATGCCCTCTTTGACACAAAGATAAATTATTCTGGAAACGATATTAATTCATATTTTACTTCACCATTTTCATACGTTAATTTATTCCATTTAATACCCGCTTCATCCGTAAATTCTTCAAGCTGTGGTGGCTTAACTTCAATATTGACAAGGTCTTCGCGAACTTTTTTAATTTTTTGCTGTTCTGCCACTATATCCGCACGGCTTATCTGAGCCGTTCTTTGACGGACAATGTCTAATGCCGCTCTTACTTTCTCTTCCCGAGCCTGCCTAACTGCTTCAGGAATCGGATCTTGTGGTTGCTGTGCAATATGCTCCTCAATCTCTTCTTTTAACTCTTCAGGTTGGGGATCTTGTGAAGCTTTTTTAGTAGTCTCTACTGAATTCAACGCTTGAGGATTACTAGTGGGTTGCGAAGCTTTAGCCATCCCTTTTTTATCTAAAGATGACGAAGGCTGAGATTCCACACTTTGTAGACTCGATGATTGTGAATGAACCTTATCCTCTTGATCAAACAAGATCCAGACAATAGACACTGCAGCAATAACGATAATACTTAACAAACCATACTTTTTCACATTCATGGTTTTACTCCAACAACTAAGGACGACTGATTATCAAGAGTAAGCTTGATTAACGCCAATGGAGATTGCATTTTACAATCAACAAAATTAAATGGCTGAAACAAATCTTCTTTAGTTATTACACAGTAATCGGTAATATTTTTAATTTCTTGATCAACCAAAGAAGTTTCACGTAAAAACTGCCAAAAGCTGACATGGTCTTTTTCAAACGCTGAAATATTAGCAATACTTGTAAACTTACCCAAAGTTGATGTAAGTGTTTCTTTAAGAAAGCCCAAAGATTTTCTCACCCAAAATCCCTGACCACCAAAATAAAGGGATTCAAACGTTTTAGCAAAAACGAACAAATCCGCAGATGAAACACTGAAATTATTTTTACCTTTAAGTACTTTTTCCAACACAAGTAACAGCCGCTCTTGCACTATAGGTGCCATTTTATAATTATTATTACTTTGCTCACAGCGATCATTTTTATAGGCCTGTAGCATTTTATTTACAATAGGTTGATATTTCCCAATCAATCTTTTTATGACTTGCTCCACATCACTTGCATTAGCTACATATTCATCACTATCAATAATGGCTTTTTCTAACTCAAAGACATCATCAATAACCATCAAACTTCTCATACAAGCAGTGGTCATTTGCATGAAGTAAGGCAAAAACAGTGAATTATTTTCCCCAATCTGAGGTTGAACTTTAATATCCCAGTAGTTACTGACAAACTGATTTACCACAACACCAGGAAAATGGTCTTCTAGGTTAGATGCTAAAAGCTGATAAAGTGAGTGACTGATCTGAACAGGTTGCTTATTTTTATCAACCAGCGTCACAGCTACTGTTGGAGGAAAATACAGCATATCCGGATTTCTAGAAATTTCTACCGGACGATTCCAAAACTCATAATGTGTATCAATTTCTGCCTGTCCATAACTCCAAGCGCTGTACACTAATACCAATAAGTAACTTACAACGAGTCCGACAATACGATACATTATCATGTTCTACTATTCCCTCAGCTTAAAAAGTGCTGTCTTAACAAGCACTGTCCTTACAAGTATTAAGGTCAAAATTAAGATATTTAACACCCCTTAGCAAAGGGTATACTTAAGCGTACATATTAAAAAAAGGGGAGCCCTACAAGGCTTCCCCTTTCATTTCATCTTATACTGCCCAAGGATCTTGAATCACACCATTATCATCAGTCGTTTGATCCTGCTCATTTTGCTCTATCTGATCAGTACAATCAGTAGTAAAACTCTGATCCTCACAAGTTTGCTGGGTTCTGCCTAAATCTGTATCAGCCTTATCATCATACTCTGCTGTTGGACAAGCAGACAGGAACTTATTACCAAAGCCTTCAGATTTCCAGCACAGTGTTGGATTCGCATCAAATGTAAAGCGAACATTTTGTACTGTGTTCAGCTCTTTAATAGTTGTCGAAAACTTCACTTGGTCATAGGAAGACGTATCTTCAATACGTGTATGCCAGTAGAAGTTTCTTGCCGCACCTACTACAAAACTAACTGCAGTGCCCCAACCACGGCCAAATGCCCTAGTCCAAGTAGTTAATGAATACCACTCCCAACCATTCTGCTGTTGTGACATATTGGCATGACGCTGTACTTCACGGGTAACATACTGCTGATAACGCTCTTTTTCCTCTTTCGATTTAATCGCGCGTTGATTTTTCAACTGCATGTAATTTTTATACAAATAGCTGATGGTATGAAATGCTGCAGAGTCTTTATCCCCCTGACGAATGACATAATCACATGCCCCATCTTCAAGAGAAGAGTATTTTATGCGGTTATAAACGTCACCATCATAAATAACAGCACCATCTTTAACATCAGCACGTCCTTTTGCTTCCCAACCAGTTTTAAAGTCGCAAGTTAACGTACCATCAAAATCTGGTTGTTTAAATTTAACATCGGCTTCAAACACAACAGGGAAAATTTTCGCCCCAGTCTTAGCAAGTGCAGAATAAGCACCTAAACTGGTTAAATCAATGACGACATTACAGCTACGTGTATTACCACAGCGTCCATTAGAGCCACCATTCACCGCCAGATAAAAACGGGGAGCATTAGCCACGCCACTGCTGTTTGTTAAAGCATCGTCTCCATTATTATCCACGCGTGAAGTTAACGAAGCTGCTTTTGCATATACTGCCGTTGTTGATAACGCTGATACTT
Source organism: Zooshikella harenae (assembly GCF_018837975.1). Lineage (GTDB taxonomy): Bacteria > Pseudomonadota > Gammaproteobacteria > Pseudomonadales > Zooshikellaceae > Zooshikella > Zooshikella harenae. The sequence goes on from NZ_JAGSOY010000007.1 coordinate 45,175, forward strand.
TTACATCATTTCGGATTAAACGGTATACCCGGATATATTCCATTTCCTTTTGGCTATAACCTTGACTAAAGACACCTTGCTGTACACCAAACTGCCCCTCACCATTAGCTCTGGCCATCATAGATGTCATCGCCTGCAGAATTTTTTGCGACTCGTTGCTGTTAAAAAGTCTCAACTCTTCAGACGTAGCTTGTACGCCAAGCATCGCCAGATCCATTCTCACCTGATTAGCCACTTCTTGACGTAATGTGTCGTACATTTCGTCCAGACCCTGTTGCCCTTGCTGCTGACTTTGTTGCTGCTCATCCTCTAAGTTAGCAATTTGTTCCTTTAACTCAACAATAGCTTGCTTAATTATTTCAGCCTTAGAAAACTCACTGTCCTCTAGCGCTTGCTGATACATACTTTCGAATGCTTTAAGAGACTTTTGATAGCGCTGAATTTCTTGTTGGCGAGCAGTATATTCAACTAACTTAAAGTTAAATGATCTTGCCGTCGTCTGTACACCAGCCATCAGTTTTAAAGCATAATCAGCTATTTCAACAGCACCAGCAACTTGTTGATCTCTAGGCGCTTGAAAATAAGGTGGGACATAATACTGCTTTTTAATTTGCTTATTATCCATCTGAGCGATGGTTGTTGGGTTTTTGTGATCAGGAAAAACGTCCAACCCTTTAACAAACTTAGCAAACTGCTGGAGCTCAGCTTCAGTTGTAAAATAGTTAGCCGCTTGAATTAAGTCATCACCTGTGAGAGGCAAACTGGTTGATGACAGTAATGGTGCAGCAGACAATGTTGAACTTAGTATTACGCCCCCAAGTCCAGCAATGATAGCGCGAGTAATTTTATTCATGTTTCCTCCATTGAGCAGAATATTTTTTTCTAATGCATATCACTAAAAAACCAATGCGGTCCAATCCCTTGAATTTCTCACTGCTCATACACGACTTGTGTACTATAAGTAACCACAACGTCTAATCACACACCGTGCAAAAATGATACTAACGTTCAAGCATTCATTAAAAAGTAATTCTGGCATTAGTTACCAATGGATAATTAACATATTATTTAAGTAGCATACGACCATCAGCGTACATCAAAAATGCCTTTTATAATCTTTAATGGGATCATTAGACCTTTATTGGTGTCCCCCTAAGACCCGTTATATGGGTAAAATATAATCAAAACATCGCTCTATTTTTTTAACTATACCCTTCGCGGTGGGTATACCGTGTTAATTTCATAGAGGATGAAAAAAATCCATTTATATAATTCGTGGCTTATTTATCAGTAAATTATTATATTTATTACACCAATCATACTAAAATATATTATTCTGTAGCTTTTTGTGATCATAATTTATTACAAATCAGCGTGCAACTCCTTATTTGTTTTTCAACATTTATTTCCCCCTATTTTTCATAGTTTAATCATCAGCCATGCTTACCCTTTTAAAAGAAAATCAAGGCTAAGATTAATAGCTAGGATTTAGCTGAAGGAGACTGATTATTTCAAACCGCCTAATAGCTATGGGTATAGCCGTTGTTGAGAGAAAAATAATACAAGTTTTCTCCTCCTTTTTAGATAATGCTGAAAAACTTTCTTTACAATCACTAAGCGAGTATCAAGCTTGGGGCCTTATAACAGTCAAATTCATATCAGAGTTATCATTTTCAGCCCAAATAACCAATTTTAAAGGAGTACTTTAGGCAACCAAGAATTTTAACAACTATACTAGTTACAAAGCGCACAAAGGATACCTGTTGATGATTGATGCTGGTTCACCGATTGATCCTCCGACATCTCGACCAATATCGAACATCAGTGCTACAGCTAAATTGCAGTTAAATGAAGAACAAATTGCTCAACTACGCATTCTGTTAGGGTCACAGCATTCAACATCAACACCGAGCACGTTGACTGCACAAGTGGTCTCTTCTACCCCTCTATTTCAATCTTCTGCATTAGCTCAAACAGATTCAGTACCATCGATACCTCGTGAGGCCATTCCTATCAGTAACCCTGCAAATTATTTATTAACACTTGAAGTTGCAGGCAAGCCCTTTAAATTAACATCTGCTTTTAATTATTTACCAGGCCACACCCTTGGTCTGATATTAAAATCACCAGGCCAACTGCCTGTAAAAGTTGTTCAGGATGAACTTTTCCAGCAGCTTGTGCAATCATTACAATCTAACCAAAATGCATCCCTGACGGCCAAAGTAATTGCTACAACAGCAAAAGAAACCTGGGTGATGAACCATTCACTGCCTTTAGGTCAAGGTGGTCGTTATTTTTCATTAATTCAACTTGCCAATCAGCAACAACTTTGGATTAACACTGAGCAGCCCTTAAAACTTTATAGTCAACTCTTATTACAGTATCGTGAAGGCAATATACATACTCAACTAGCCGCGCTAGGCCCTTGGCACCAAGCTTTATTAAATAATAAATTACAGACTGCGCTTAGTGCATCAATACCTTTAACACAAGCTTATTACTATTTACAACAAGGTAAAATATCGCCCTCCTTTGTACAGCTTCCACCCACAGTGCAACAAGCTATAAATCAATTATTACTTCGCTTGCCTAACGCGTCCCAATTACAACAACCTGAGCAACTTGCCAACTGGCTTCAACAAAGTGGTATATTTATGGAGCAAAAATTATTAACTATACCACTAACACAGTATTCTTCATATTTACCACTCTTATCTACGCCACTAAGCCATGATCTGAAAGCACTCTTATTGCGCACAGCACAACAATTGGTTCATCACTACCCGCACCTTGCAAACAATCCACTTTCCCCTTCATCAATGCTTATGTCTTCAAGCCCCTACCAATCGGCTCTTGCTTACTTGTTACCCTGGTTCCCTCCACGAAAAGAATTTAATACGCTCAACATTGAACAGTTATTTAAACTACTGCAAGGCGCACTCTTACGCATCCATTCAAGTCAGCTGATATCACTTCATCAGCAACATGCTGTAGGCCAAGATCCAACGCTCATCAACAGCTGGAATTTTGAATTACCCATTCAACATAACCAGCAACTCGATCATGCTCACATTCAAATAGAACAACGAGAGCAGCAAGGAAAAAATGCAACAAAGGAACACAAGTGGGATTTATTTTTAGCGTTAGATATTCATCCTATTGGCACGTTGTATGTCCAGTTAACACTACTTGAGCGTAAACTATCAGCTACATTTTGGGCTGAACATAGCCAAGTATTAAATAAACTGGCAACCCAACTTGATGATTTAAAACAACGCCTTAACAATCAAGGAATAGAAGTCCAGGCCTTAAATGTTGCTCAAGGGATACCCCGGCAACAAAAAATTTCGATTCAACACCAGTTCGTGGATATTACAACATAAGATGAAACAAACACCGCCCCCGACCAAACAAGCTATTGCCCTTTTTTATGACGGAGAAACTGCACCTAAACTCACGGCAAAGGGACATGATGAGATTGCCGAACAAATTATTGCTATTGCCCGTGAAGCGGGTATTCCACTTTATGAAAACGCTGAATTAACAAAGCTATTAGCTACGCTTGATTTAGGTGAGGAAATACCAAAACTACTGTATATTACAATTGCGGAAATAATTGCTTTAGCCTATCGGCTGCAAAATAAATATCCACCTGGCTGGACACCCGATGGCAAAGGCGCTGAGGACATATAATAAAAAAACAATTGCTACGTTGTGATTTCAACGTTAGTCTACGAGAAAATAGTACAAAATAACCTTGTAGTTAGGCGTTGTAGCCCGTGTGAAGGAGATGTTTTAATTTACGGGGTGAAACCGAGCTAATAACTCTACTTCAGCCTGAGTTAACCCACAACTCGATGCAACTTCCTGGGTTGAAGCGCCCATTTCAAGTAATTTACTGGCTTGATTATAAGGCAAGCTGCCTAAGTCACGTTGTTCAAGAATTTCCTGCTTATCAAGCAAATGATAAAGCTTAGCTTCTACATTCTGTAAATGCTTGCCAACCCCAATAGCACCAGCGGCTACAGCTTTTAAATCTTCTTGTAAACGTTGTAGCTGTTGTTCAGTTCGTTGTTGCTGTGCACGCCAACGAAAAGCCATAAACATCACACTCAACTGTAACACAATAATAACAAATGCAATCCCTATGAGAGGCCATAACCAGTCCATTATTATTTATACCAATAGCATCGGGTAAGTCACTAAAAATCTGTAATCTCAGCCCATTCATCATCACTAAGCAGCTTATCCAACTCAACCAGAATTAATAATTCTCCATTTTTATTACATACTCCTTGAATAAATTTAGCACTTTCTTCATTTCCAACATTGGGTGCGGTTTCTATTTCTGACTGACGTAAATAAACCACTTCAGCAACACTATCAACCATAATGCCTACTACTTGCTTTTCGGCCTCAATAATGACAATTCGTGTATTATCGGTTACTTCGCCGGGTGCAAGCCCAAAACGTAAACGGGTATCAATCACCGTTACAACATTACCCCGTAAATTAATGATACCAAGCACAAACGGAGGAGCCCCTGGTACAGGTGCAATTTCAGTGTACCTAAGCACTTCTTGAACTTGCATTACATTAATACCGTAGGTTTCGTTTGCTAAACGAAACGTGACCCACTGAAGAATTGGATCTTCAGCACTTTGATTGGCATGGGTTGAATGTGTCGTCATGGCACTGCTCACTTTTTTGCTCCACAAAAGTCTCTTTTGGGCTCAATAAAAGTCACTTTTTATTCCATAAAAGTCACTTTATCTACGCCGGACCAAGGTTTTTCATCCTGCGTCGCCATCAAACATATTAAGTAAGTTAACTATAATACATGGTCATCAAAGTGGTTAGTTCAAACTATAAGCAGTCAATTTTTGAAGGAGCCGACCATTACTACCTTTACTGAAGGCCTCTCCAATTCCATAAAAAATTAACGATTGGCATACGACTTCATGGGCTGGAATAAATTTGACTGTTGAGTTGCAAGGCGAGTGCTTTGATATTTAATAATGCACACATTTTGGCAATCACCGTACCCGCCAACCAGGGACGATTACCTTTGTGCTTACGCCAACGAATTTCACGTGGTGAGAGCGTAATAGACTCATGAACATTATCAACGGCTAGCACCCATGTTGAATTATCAATCACCAATAAATAATGAATTGCCTGGTTGATATTGATTTTATAGCGTTCAGGCATAATACATTGGGCAGTATCAATAACGTTATAAGTCTGTTGCTGATAATGAAAAACACCTAAAAACCAAGAGGGTTTACCTACCAGCGTTGTTAATGGATAGTCATTCACTGAAAGCACCGTGCCCAACTCTGTAAGAGGTACCGCCAGGCGCAAGCCACCCACACTAAATAACAAACAATCAAGTGCTTGAGTTTCACACTCTTGCACCACTGTTTTAGGAGCTAACTCAGGTTCAACCGTTTGTACCTCATCCTCAATTTGTACCTCGTCCTGTGATAAAACATCAACTGTATCCGTTGCTGGATCAATTTTCGCCTCTGATACAACTTCAGGCTCAGTCTCAATATCGACAAGTCCTTCTCCCCAACTCACTTCCTGTAGCAGATGATCCAAGTAATCCTTGACGACAATGGTCGATTTAGAAAGGTTTTGAGTGCTGCTTTCCTGGGTCATTTCGCTTGAGTCCTAAGCGGAGTGGTTTGCTGTTGCATTGCCAGTAGATCTTTCAACAAATGACTATAGGATTTTACACTGCGAGAATTTTTATCAAATATTGAGGGTGGAACGCCTGCCTGACTTGCATCACGCAAACGGGTATCAACGGGAATATAGGACTGCCAAATATGATCCATATGTTGTTTACGCAATGCTAATAAACTTTGTACCGAAGCTTGAGTACGCCGATCAAATAATGTAGGAATTACTAAAAAAGGTAATGCTTTTTTCTGAGACTGACACACCATACTCATAGTATGAAGCATCCTCTCTAAACCTTTTAACGCCAAAAATTCAGTTTGTACTGGCAAGAGCAGGCGTTGACTCGCCGCTAATGCATTAACCATCAATACGCCAAGCTGAGGTGGAGTATCCAGCAATGCATAATCAAACTGATCCCACAAATGAATTAATGCCCGAGAAATAACCAGCCCATAACCACCTTGATTGGTTATTTGACGGTCTAATACGGCAAGTGATGTGGTTGCAGGTAACAACATCAAATTACGAAACCCAGTCTCAACAACTAACTGGCCAGGTAAGTAGTCAGGCACTTTGCCCTGGTGGCTAAATAAATCAAATAAACTATGTTCCAAATGATCTGGATCATACTTAAAATAACAGGTAAGAGATGCATGGGGGTCCAGGTCTAATAATAAAACCCGATAATTTTGCTGGGCTAATAATCCTCCTAAGGCGACAACGGTTGTCGTTTTCCCCACGCCTCCTTTTTGATTTGAAATAGTCCAGATTCTCACAAATCCCCCAGCATTTACTTTCCCCATCATTCAACGACAGTTTTTTATTATTTAAAACAGCAACAATTGAGCCAATAATTTTTATGTTAATCGTGAGCACATGCTCATCAAACGTACTGTTAAAAAAATATATTTATCGCCTTTAGCGACCTGCGTTGTTAACCATCAAGGGGTAGCACCTGCAGCATGAATACTGCGCCTAATATCAAGATTCTTGGAAATAACCAACACCACCCGGCGATTCTTTGTCCTGCCTTCAGGTGTGCCATTCGATGTAATCGGTTGGAACTGGCCATAACCAACGGCAGCCAATTGCCGAGGATCAACACCATAACTGGCTAGCAATCTAACAATGGCTGCAGAACGTGCCGCCGATAACTCCCAATTTGTTGGAAACTGATTGGTATTAATGGGCATGTTATCGGTAAAACCTTCAACATGTATTGGGTTCTTATAATGACGCAATATATCAGCCACTTTTTCTAATACATTAAAGGCTTGATTATTTGGTATAGAATCACCACTGGGAAATAACAAGCTAGACTTCATCTCAATTTCAACCCAAAGCTCATTCCCCGCCACCGACAGCAAATCATTACTGATTAGATCTTTAAATCGATCCTTTACCTGGCTTTCAATTTCAACCAAGGGGTCTTTTTCAGGCTCCTGTGGTGTATTAATATCATCAATAGCCATATCATGCTGATTAGGCTCCTGCACAACGTCCTCAGGCTCTTTCGGCTGGCGCGGTGTCAATTCCCCTATTTGTACAGGTTTTAAGCTTCGAGCAGGCTCATTAAACACACCATCTAAGGTTTCTGATAACAACTTATATTTGCCTTCATTGACTGAAGAAATTGAATACATCACCACAAAAAATGCAAAGAGCAAGGTAATGAAATCGGCATAAGACACCATCCAACGCTCTAGGTTTTCATGCTCTTCAATCATTCTACGCCGAGCCATAGCCATTACCTTTTGCTTGAGCAGCCAAATACAACCTCGACTGGCATTCAGACTAGAACTTAGCCTTTCCTTCGAAAAAGAATACGCTATTACTATTAGATAGGAGTGAGAGAAGATAGTTGTCAACACATATGGCTGAATATTTCACCAACTCAAAAACATACCTAACGCTCAGGTCAGGTAATAAAGCCTTGTAATTTCAGCTCTATTGACCGTGGATTTTCCCCTTCGGCAATGGCCAATAAGCCTTCAATTAACATTTCGCGGAACTGAGACTGAAGATGGACACAGGCTTTCAGCTTATTCGCAACAGGTAACAACAATAAGTTGGCCATACTCACCCCATAAATGGTTGCCACAAAGGCTGTCGCGATCCCTGACCCTAACTCTGAAGGGTCTGCTAAGTTCCCCATTACATGGATAAGCCCCATGACGGCACCTATGATGCCAATGGTAGGCGCATACCCTCCCATGGCTTCAAAGACTCTAGCTGCTTGCAAATCTCGGGCTTCAGCTACATATAACTCTACTTCAAGAATATTGCGTAACGCTTCTGGTTCATTACCATCAACCAGCAACTGTAATCCCTTCCGAGCAAACGTATCTGGCTCAATATCAGCAATAGACTCAAGACCTAATAACCCTTCTTTACGTGCTTTCAGGCTCCAGCCAACTACTTTCGCGATCCCCCCTTCTATATCCAGCGAAGGCGGTACCACAACCCACTGCACAATGCTCAGTGCACGTTTGAAGTTTCGGCCTGAAGATTGAACAAATGAAGCCGCTATTGTGCCTCCTATAACAATAACCGCAGCAGGGCCATTCAACAGTGCATCAACATGGCCACCTTCAAGAAAATTACCACCAACAATGGCCAGTAAGCCTAGAACCAGTCCGACTAAACTGAGCACATCCATGCTCAAATTGCCTCAACAAGTCGCCGGGGAATATCATTCAGGTGAATTACTTCATCAGCCAGCCCTGCATTAACAACAGCCATTGGCATCCCATAGATCACACAACTCTCTTGGTTTTGTGCCCAGACATGAGAGCCGGCTGTTTTAAGCATTCTGGCACCATCACGGCCATCAGCCCCCATACCTGTCAACACAACGGCTAACACCTTATTGTTAAATGCTTTTGCCGCAGAGCCAAAGGTGACATCAACACTAGGTTTATAGTTTAACCTGACATCCCCTTCTAAAACCCGGACGATACCGCCGTGCCGGGCATCCACCATTAATTGCTTCCCTCCAGGTGCCAGAAGTGCATGGCCAGGTTTTAGACTGTCATTATCCTTAGCCTCACTTATGCCAATCTGACATATCCGGTTAAGGCGTTCAGCAAATGCATTGGTAAAGGTTCCAGGCATATGCTGGACCAGTAAAATAGGCACTGGGAAATTACTGGGCAAGGCCGTAAGCACCGTTTGTAAGGCAACAGGGCCTCCTGTTGATGTGCCTAAAATCAGTAGCTTATGCTTTGCTACTCCTCGGTTATAAACCTGTACAGTTGGCCGCTCTGGTGCTGAGGTAACAGGCCGTGCTGCCGGCTTTGCCGCAGCTTCTGTCTTACGTGCTGTTGACCGATAACGACTTCTTGCCACCGCTTTCACACGGTCAGAAAGCACCTTTTTTAATTTGGAAGAGTTACGGGAAATATCCTCAAAATTCTTGGGTAAATAGTCAACGGCTCCCGCCTCTAACGCATCCAGGGTAATTTTGGCACCTTCGTGGGTCATAGAAGAAAACATCAGCACCGCGGTAGGCTTACTTGCCATAATTTGCTTTAACGCTGAAATACCATCAAGGACAGGCATTTCATAATCCATGGTAATAACATCAGGGCTCAACGCTTTGTTCTTCTCAATAGCTTCTCGACCATTCTGTGCAGTGCCCACCACTTCAATCAACGGGTCACCGCTTAACAGCTCATTCAATCGCCGTCGAAAAAAACCTGAGTCATCTACAATTAATACCTTTATTGCCACCAGGCATCTCCCGCTTAGTAAGCACCAATAAATACGTTAGCACACGTGTATTCTGCTTCCTCTTTGTACTGACTACTCACTACGAGCGATCGTCATCAACCTGAGTTTGCTAATAATGAAGCTGAAGGTTTGACCTAACCTGCTACAGACGACTGTTTACGCGCATACTGTTTTAACAAGCTAGGTACATCCAGAATTAAAGCAATGCGCCCGTCCCCGGTAATGGTTGCACCTGACATGCCGGGTGTTCCTTGTAATAAAGCGCCTAAAGGTTTTATGACCACTTCCTCCTGGCCAATCAACTGATCAACGACAAACCCCACCCGTTGTGTTCCTACTGAAACAATAACAACATGAGACTCATCCACAGGTTTAGAATCATTATGGCCTGCCACTAACCAGCGCTTTAAGTGAAATAATGGCAAGGCTTTATCACGCACAATGACAACCTCTTGCCCATCCACCACATTGGTCCGCGATAAGTCTAGATGGAAAATCTCATTGACACTGACCAAGGGTAAGGCAAAGGCTTGTTTTTCTAAAACAACCATCAATGTTGGCATAATCGCCAGCGTCAACGGTACTTTAATAATAATTCTAGAACCCTTACTTTTTTCCGACTCAATATTAATTGTGCCATTTAACTGGGATATTTTTGTTTTAACCACATCCATGCCCACCCCCCGACCAGACACATCAGAGATTTCCAGTTTGGTGGAAAAACCAGGCATAAAAATTAGATTAAAACATTCAGTATCAGATAATCGGTCAGCGGTATCCTGGTCATACAAACCACGCTCCACAGCCTTAGCTCTTAGCGTATCTGGATCCATGCCTGCACCATCATCAGCAATAGAGAGCAGGATATGATCACCTTCCTGCTGAGCGGCTAACAACACATTACCCTGTCGGTTCTTGCCACTTTGCTCTCGCTCCTGAGGACTCTCAATACCATGATCCACTGCATTACGTACCAGATGCACTAATGGGTCAGCGAGCGCCTCAACTAGGTTTTTATCCAGGTCAGTCTCTTCACCTTCCATCTGTAAATTGATTTCTTTTTTCAGGCTTCTTGCCAAGTCACGTACAACCCGAGGAAAACGCCCAAACACTTTTTTAATTGGCTGCATACGCGTTTTCATTACAGACAACTGCAAATCGGCAGTGACGACATCTAAGTTCGATACCGCTTTCGATAGCGCTTCATCACTACTGCGATCACCCAGCCGAACGAGTCGGTTACGGACCAATACCAACTCACCCACCATATTCATGATGTCATCCAGGCGAGCAGTATCAACCCGTACCGTGGTTTCAGCAGGTGGACTATCTTTGACGGGGGTTTTAGGTGCTGCAGCTGGCTTAGCCGCTGCCGGAGCAGCAGGGGTAGGTTTTGCCGGTGCTGGTTTTGGCTGTGCAGCAGGTTTACTTGGCTCAGCTCCCCCCTGTGCACTGTGTTTAAGTTCCTTTAACAGCTCATCAAAGTCAGCTTCAGGAACCTGCTCAGTTTCAGCGGGTTTAGCAGGCTGCTCCGCAGCCTTATGGAATTGGCCCTTGCCATGCAGTTCATCTAATAGTGACTCAAACTCTTCATCTGAAATTTCATCACCGGCTGGTGGCTTGGCTTGCTTTTTCTCAGCCGCTTCAGCAGGTTCAGCTGCTTTTGGCGCTTCTTCTGCCGAGGGTTCAGTTGATGGTTGTTCTGAGACAGGTGCAGGAGCTTCCTCACCAGACTCCCCATTAATAGACTTTTTGCCATGCAACTGATCCAATAAGGCTTCAAATTCATCATCCGTAATCTCATCAGAGTCACTGCCACTCACACCTTCAGTAGCGGGTGGAGGCGTCACCTGCTCTTTTGGCGCGCCCCCTTTCGCTTCCTCTTCCTTATCTTCTTCTGCTATGGCATCGAGAAGCTGCTCAAACTCTTCATCGGTGATCTCTTCTTCTTGCGTTTTTCTTTCAGTTGCTTCAGTGGGTTTAGCTTCTGGTGGAGGTGCCTGTGGTGGTGGAGGCTCAGCTGTTTGCTCTGGTGGAGCAGGTGTAGGCTCTGCGGCAGGAGGCTCTGGAGCAGCCGCTTCTGGTTCAGCCTCTTCAGGTTTCGCAAATTTTGTTAGTGCAGCAATTACTTCCCTATCAGCAGGCTCAGGGTCCTGACGTTCCCGAACCTGACTAAACATTTCATTAACACTATCTAATGCTTGCAGAACGACATCCATGAGTTCTGGAGTAACTGCACGCTGTCCATTGCGCAAGGTATCAAACACATTCTCAGCAACATGACAGCACTCGACGAGTGCATTCAGCTGTAAAAAACCTGCTCCGCCTTTTACTGTGTGGAAGCCTCTGAAGATTGCATTCAGTAAATCTTTATCATCTGGACGGTTTTCAAGATCGACTAACTGTTCAGATAATAGTTCTAAGATTTCCCCTGCTTCGACAAGAAAGTCTTGTAGAATCTCTTCATCAGCATCAAAACTCATGAAATAACTCCCCTAGAACCCCAAGCTGGATAATAGGTCATCAACCTCATCTTGACCTGATACCACATCAGTACGCTCCTCCGCCCGCATCTGAGGTCCCTCGGCAACGGTTTTATCTTTTTCCTTCGTATCAAATCGATGTTCAATTCCTGTAATAGTGTCAAGCTGTCCTGCCATACGCACTAAATGGACTAAGCTTTCTTCTACTTCAGCCACTAAATCCACGACTTTTTTAATAACTTGACCTGTTAAATCCTGAAAGTCCTGAGCCAAAATAATTTCATTTAAATTGCTATAGAGGGTATTCGCTTTACCTTCTGTCGTATCCAAAAATTCATCAATGTGATGGTAAAGCTCGCGAAATTCTGTAGGCTTCATCTGTCGTTTACGAAGCTTCTGCCAACCTTCACGTAAGCTTTTTGATTTTTCTGCAATATCGCCAGCAATAGGCACACTCTCATCCACCAAATCCATGGTGCGATTAGCCGCTTGCTCAGTCATTTTTGTCACATAACTTAAGCGCTCAGAGGCATCAGCCATACTGGAAATTTGTTCCTTATCTCTACCCGAAAAGCCTGCATCCAAATGAAAATTCTTAATGGCTTCATGCAAGGCCCTTGTCAGACGGCCAATTTCTTTATAAAGACTTTTGTCACGCACTTCATTAATTTCATGGATAACCTGCATGGCATCTTTTAAATTGCCTTTCTCCAGGTGTTCCACCATTTTATGTGCACGATTTTTTAAGTCTTCTTCAAACTCTTCTGGTGTCAATCCATCAGTTTGTTTATCTAATAACGACATATCAGCCTCTTAACCACTGGCATCCACACGCTCAAATATTTTTTCAATTTTTTCTTTCAATACTTGAGCCGTAAAAGGCTTGACTACATAGCCATTAACACCAGCTTGAGCAGCCTCAACAATCTGGTCTCGTTTAGCTTCAGCCGTTACCATTAAAACCGGTAAAGACGCAAGTTTAGGATCAGCACGAACTGCTTTTAATAAGTCAATTCCCGTCATACCCGGCATGTTCCAGTCCGTTACTAAAAAATCAAAACCACCACTTTTCAACATTGGAAGTGCTGTTTGACCGTCATCCGCTTCTGCCGTGTTGGTGAATCCCAAATCTCGCAGTAGGTTTTTAATGATTCGCCTCATTGTGGAAAAGTCATCCACGATAAGGATCTTCATATTTTTATCCAAGGCGACCTCCCTCATGATGCACAGATGCTGCCTTTTAACATCTACTACAAGTCTAGTAGGTGATTATTGGCATGCCAGTTTATTCGATTTATGTTTAGAAAGAGTGCAAAATATTTTCATTATGCAATAACACTTTATAGCCAGAAATAAGCACTAAACCATAGCCATTTAATGACTTGTAAGAATAATTAATTAATGATCAATCAGTTAGGTATGAACCTGATGAGCGTTAGACATCATCTATCGTAATTAATAAAAAGTGTTAGCGTAAAAATACGGCTTTATTAACAAACAAAATTTACTCAGGCTGCCAGTCAACAAGCCTCGCTCGAAGCCGCATAGCTGCTTGTGAGTGAATTTGACTCACCCTGGATTCACTGACACCTAACACCTGGCCAATTTCTTTTAGGTTTAATTCTTCATCATAATAAAGTGCAAGCACGAGCTGCTCTCGTTCAGGCAAAGTTTGTATCGCCTGTGCTAAATCTTGCCGTAACTTTTTCTGCTGTAGCTCATCAGGAGGTTTGTCACTGGTGTGCTCACTGGCCATTGATTCCTGTGGTGCATCACCAGAGTCCGTTAGCTCTTCAAAGGAAAATAAGCGGCTACCAGACAAATCACTCAACATAGCATAGTAGTCATCCAGTGACAGTGAGAGCGCTTCCGCTATTTCATAGTCCTTTGCATCCCGGCCATGCTTTGCTTCAATGTGTTGAATAGCATCAGCTATTCGTCGACTGTTACGGTGGACAGATCGAGGCACCCAGTCCCCTTTACGAATTTCATCGACAATACTGCCTCGGATACGAATTGTGGCATAGGTTTCAAATGTTGCCCCTTTACTCGCATCATATTTTCGCGCAGCCTCAAGCAGTCCAATCATTCCAGCTTGAATCAAGTCATCTAATTGGACGCTGGCAGGTAATCGAGCAGCGGTATGTAAAGCTATTCGTTTAACAAGACCAGCATAACGCTGGACAAGCTGCTGTCCCTGCTGCCCACTCACTTGGGAATATAATCCAACACCTTGCACTGATTTCATCAACAACGTCCGACTTCACAGGACACCAAGGTTTCTACAAAAAATTCCAAATGTCCTCGAGGTGAGGCGGGTAATGGAAAGTTATCAATCTTTTGCGCTACACCACGAATCGCTATGGCTGCTTTAGACCTTGGATAGCACTCTAACAACGGGCGCTGACGCTGAACGGCTTTACGTAAAGCTTCATCAAAAGGAATTGCACCTAAATATTGCATGGTCACATCCAAAAAACGCTCAGTGACATTGGTCAACTTATTAAAAAGCTGCTGACCTTCTTGCTGGCTGCGAACCATATTTGCAATAATCCGATAGCGCATAACCTGGTGGTCACGATGGAGGAGTTTGATCAGCGCATAAGCATCCGTAATTGAAGTGGGTTCATTAGTTACCACAATCAATACTTCTTGACTGGCAATCACAAAACTAACGACAGAACTCGAAATACCGGCTGCGGTATCAATAATCAACACATCCAGTTGATCATTAATTTCACTGAAAGCACTAATCAATCCTGCATGCTGTTGCAACGATAGCTGCGTCATCGCCTGGGTACCGGAAGATGCTGGGATAATCTTTATGCCTCCAGGTCCATGCAAAAGAATATCGCGCAACTCACATTTTCCTGCTAATACATCAGCAATCGTGTGTTTTGGTGATAACCCTAGCAACACATCAATATTGGCCAACCCCAAGTCAGCATCAAGTAACATGACTCGACGCCCCATTTCTGCAAGGGCAATACTCAGGTTAAGCGCTACATTGGTTTTGCCAACGCCTCCCTTGCCTCCGGTTACAGCGAGTACCTGAACTGGATGTTTAATTCCCATCGTGTTGTTCACTCAGACAACAAACATTGCTTGTGATTACCCAACCGCACGCTCGTTAAACAGAGAATGTCCTGAGACCGTCCATTCCTGTTGCACAAGCCACGCTGCATCGTCTTCATCAAGTGCACCCGATATGGCTACAGCCCGACTCAACAGTGTATGACTACGAGCCAATGCAATATCTTCTGGAATTCGCTGGCCATCTGTATAGTAAGACACGGCTAATTGGCCAGCGATCACCATATCTAAAGATTCTCCAAGACTATGCGTCTCATCCACTTTTGTTAAAATCGTACCAACCGTTTGTTCTGTTGAGTAAGTATCGATTGCTCGCTGCAATACAGCGCGCTGACTGGTGGTTGCCAGCACCAATAAATTCCTGATCATTGGTCGTACTTGATCAAGTAAATTTAATTGTAGCTGTAAATTATCGTCCTGCGGATGCAGACCCGCTGTATCAATCAAAATCAATGACTTACCTCGAAAAGCATCCAGCGCCTGTTGCAACCCTGATACATCACTCACCACTCTAATGGGCACATTTAAAATACGTCCCAGGGTTTTCAACTGATCACAGGCGCCAATGCGAAATGTATCTAAGGTAATCAATCCCAATGACTCCGTACCATGCTTCAGCGCATAACGCGCAGCCAATTTACCAACAGTGGTTGTTTTGCCACTGCCCGTGGTTCCAAGCAGGGCAAAAATACCGCCACCATCCACTAAATCCCGCTTAGTAGTATTCAGTAATCGACTAAGCTGTCCCAATACCTGGCGCCAGGCAGCTTTTACCCCAGTATCAGCAGGAAGATTTTGCACAATGGTGTGACTCCGCTGTGGTGACAACCCCATCCCCACCAATCGCCGCCAAACCATAGCAGCTACAGGATGAAGCTGGCAAAAATCACCCCACGCTTTTTGTCCCATTTGTTGCTGAAGTAACATCCGCATACCATGCAACTCTTGTTGCAAATTAGCCAGTAGCCCTGGTGCAGTCTCTCCTGTTTGTTCAATACGCTCTTTTTTGGGTTCAGCCAAGGCTTGTCTTTGCTGCCACTGAACCTCAGGCTTGTTGTGCTGCTTATGACTTTGCACATCCTGATAAGCGCTGGTATTTGGCCATGGCTGCCCTTGCTTGGTAGTTTGATGCTGAGCTTCAGATGGGGATGGTTTTGGACTTTTACCATTCCGTAAACGGTTGGCTTGTTTATAGTTCTCAAGATCAACAAGGGATTGGTGATGGTTTTGCTTAGCACTCCCCTCTGTCTGCATTTGCTGATTTACGTGATGTCCTTGCCAACTAAATTCATTATCTTGAGAAAAGGTACGTTTTGATTTAGGGGATGATGATTGTTGTTTATAAGGTGCATCCTTGTGGTTACGTATATTCGCAGAAGCTTGAGAGGCAGAAACATGAGAAGGAATAGTCGGCACATCCCTGGCTACCACTAACTCGATACCACCTGCTACTCGTCGTTGTTCAAGAATGGTTGCATCTGCACCTAACTCCTGCTTAACCAATTTAAGTGCCTGGCGCATATCAGCAGCAAAGTAGCGTTTAATATTCATATGTCCTTCCTATGCCGTGCTTTACCTCAGTATCTGCCAGCAAACTACTCGTGCTGGCCCACACTGGCGACAATAGTTACTTCTTTATTGTCTGGTATTTCTTGATAAGCCAATACATACATGCTGGGTATGCCAAATCGAGCAAACCTGGCCAGCATGGGTCGAATCGGTCCCGCCACTAACAGCACGGCAGGTTGTCCTGCCATTTCCTGTCGTGATACTGCATCTTGCAGTGAACGTTGTAACCGCTCAGCCAAACTAGGCTCAATCACAAAGCCATCTTCAACACTCATACCTGACTGCTTGGCCTGCTGAGCAGATTGCAGCAACATTTGTTCCAACTGCGGCTCAAGGGTGATCACTGGAATCTTATCGGACGTACCTACAATGCTTTGCACTATAGAGCGAGCTAATGCGGTTCTGACGGAAGCAGTTAAAGTGGCAGGATCTTGACTCTTCGCCCCAACTTCGGCCAGCGCCTCAGCAATGGTTCGGATATCACGAACAGGAATTCGCTCAATAAGTAAGCATTGCAGCACTTTTAACAGCGTACTATGAGATACCTTGCTGGGAAGCTCTTCCGCCAGCTTAGGTGATTGTCGTCCTAACAACTCAAGTAACCTTTGCACTTCATCATGACCAATTAGCTCATGAGCATGCTTAAACAACACCTGATTTAAGTGCGTCGCAACCACCGTCGATGCATCAACCACGGTGTACCCTAATGTCTGAGCCTGGTCTTTTAGTCCTGGTTCAATCCATACCGCATCAAGACCAAATGCTGGATCTTTGGCAGCAATCCCCTCTAGAGAGCCAAATACCTGGCCAGGATTAATGGCCAATTCTCGCTCGGGATGCACTTCTGCTTCACTGATGGTCACCCCCATCAACGTAATCCGATACACATTGGGTAACAAATCAAGGTTATCGCGGATATGGACTGAAGGCAGGAGAAAGCCCAGCTCCTGTGAAAGCTTTTTACGAACCCCTTTGATTCGACTGAGTAACTCTCCTCCCTGGGCTTTATCAACCAATGGTATTAAACGATAGCCTACTTCCAATCCCACCATATCTACAGGTGTTACATCATCCCAACCCAGCTCCTTGGTTTCAACAGATGATGGGGAGGGCTGAGCCGTTGCCCCCGTAGGCACAATTTGTCCACCTGCTGCAGGCTGTAGTCCTGTACCGGGTTCAGCGACTGGCGTCGTGCTAGTTTTTTGACGATGAATCCACCAGGCACCCAACGCAGCAATCCCCCCTAACCCTAAAAATGCAACATGAGGCATACCAGGGATTGCTCCCATCACCATTAATATTGTCGCAGCGACGCCAATGGCTTTAGGTGAAGAGAACATTTGCTGACGAACCTGATGGCCCATATCCTTTGCGTCAGAAACTCGTGTCACCATAATCGCCGCAGCAGTGGAAAGGAGTAAGGAAGGGATTTGCGCAACCAATCCATCACCAATGGTTAATAGTGAGTAATTCTGTAAAGCGGTTTGGAATGGTAACTGATGCTGGGCCATCCCAATGGATAAGCCACCAATAATGTTGATAGCTAAAATCAGTAGCCCTGCAACTGCATCCCCTCGAACAAACTTACTGGCACCATCCATGGAACCGTAAAAATCAGCCTCCTGGCTTACTTCTGTCCGTCTGGCTCGTGCCTGGTCCTGATTGATCAAACCTGCATTTAAGTCAGCATCAATCGCCATCTGTTTACCTGGCATCGCATCCAAAGTAAATCGGGCCGATACCTCAGAAATACGACCTGCACCTTTAGTCACCACAACAAAATTAATAATAATGAGGATGACAAAAACCACCAAGCCCACCACATAGTTTCCGCCAATCACAACTTCACCAAAAGCCTCGATGACTTTTCCTGCTGCATCTCCTCCAGTGTGGCCTCGTAGTAACACCACTCGCGTTGAAGCAACATTCAACGCTAAACGTAACAACGTTGCTACCAGCAAAATGGTGGGAAACACTGCAAAGTCCAGTGGTCGCATGCTATAAACGCATACCAGCAAGACAACCAGTGCCAGAGTGATGTTGAAGGTAAATAACACGTCTAACAAGAACGGGGGAACAGGTAATGTCATCATGGCTAAGATTGCCATTAACAGAACCGGAACCCCTAAGTTACCCTGACTAAGGCCTTTCAGTGTCCTCACTACCATCATACCATCTGCCACTAAGCCTTCTCCTTGTAGTAAAGGATTGTTGCTAATCAACGTCCGCCCGATCAGCTTTGTATTGGCTGTGCAAAAACCTTTCCCATCCATATCACTATCGGATGAAAGCCTTCAGCTTTACGTCTTAAGCGCTTACTCAGGTTGGAAAATAGCCCTATCTACACACGACAAAACAGCTCACTGCCATTTAATTGTCGTGACGAAATTCTTCAGGAATGGGATAGTCTTTAGGCGGACGAGGTTTCTTACCATAGCGCTGCTGCTTAAGCTGGTACACATAGGCTAAAATCTGTGCAACAGCGATATACAAGCCACTGGGTATTTGTTGATTTAGCTCCGTACTATGATAAATCGCCCGACTAAGTGGTGGCGCTTCTAAGATCGTTACATTCGATGCCACCGCAATTTCCCTGATTTTTAATGCAATAAAATCAACGCCTTTAGCAATAACATAAGGGGCATCTGCTTTATCAGGGTTATATTTTATTGCCACAGAGTAATGCTCAGGGTTAGTGATCACCACATCAGCTTTTGGCACTTCAGACATCATTCGACGTTCAGCCATTTCCCGCTGTAACTGACGGATACGGCTTTTAACTTCAGGTTTACCTTCAGTATCTTTGAATTCATCCCGAAGCTCTTGCTTCGTCATTTTTAACTTTTGACGGGTATCCCAAATCTGAAATGGGACATCAATGGCGGTAATCAGCAATAAACTGATACTCAACACAATAGCCGCCCAACCGATAAGCCATAAACTAGAAATAATCGCATTGTCGACAGAGGCACGTCCTAAATGCAAAATCTGGTTCTGTTCCCACAGTAATACTCCTATCGCAAAACAGGCTACCACCACCACTTTGGCAATCGCCTTTAACAGTTCCACTAAGGACTTGGCTGAAAACATACGTTTCAAACCCGCCAATGGACTGATACGGTTCAATTTGGGTTGTATTAATTTACCACTGAAAACCCATCCTCCCAGTAAAATAGGCGCCAGAATACCTGCCAACATCAAGGATAAAATTAATGGGAAAATAGAAATGATTGCATCATTCAGCGAAGCACCCAGAAACTGCAACATCGTCGCCGTATCAAATATTTTTTCCCGCTCTACATCTAAGTTCAGCCGCATAATCACGATTAAATGACGCGCCAAAAATCCAGCAGACAATACCAAACTAACCGAAGCGATAAGTAAAATCGCCATGGTGGTTAATTCTTTTGAACGAGGAACCTGACCTTCTTTCTTTGCATCTTGCAAACGTTTCTGGGTAGGTTCTTCGGTTTTTTCCTGACTTGTATCTTTTTCCTCAGCCATAGGTTATTCCGGGCACACCTCAGAATACATTATGCTACTGGGCCACTAAGTCCCTTAAAAAAAGTAACGCTTGTTCACTGAAAGCTAAATATTGATCTAAAAACCCTGTAACGGTTACCCAAACAATAAACAGGCCAAACATTAATGCCATTGGAAACCCCAATGAAAAAATATTTAACTGTGGTGCTGCTTTCGTCATTACGCCAAATGTTAAATTAACAATCAATAACGCCGTCACGCCAGGGATAGCAATCAGCAATGCACTGGAAAATATCCAACTAAACCAAAGCACTAAACGCTCAGCACTCCCTGCAGGCAACAGATACCCCTCACTAACTGGCATGGTATGGAAACTTTCAACCAATACCTCTATCACAACAAGGTGACCATTAACCGCCAAAAATAATAATGTTGTCATAATCAAATAAAACTGACCTAATACCGTGACGGTTACGCCATTGGCTGGATCATTCATAGACGCAAAACCAAGTCCCATTTGCATGGCAATCATTTGACCCGCCATCGCAAATAAATGAAAAAAAACCTGTAATGCAAACCCCATTAATGTACCAATCAATACCTGCTGTAAATTAATCAACCAGGCGTTCAGAGAAAAAGGATCTACTTTAGGCATCGCTGGTAACACGGGCATTAGCATCAGGGTAACGGCTAATGCCAGTGCTAAACGAACGCGCGCTGGAACCATTTGTGCGCCAAAGATAGGCATCACCATAAATAATGAGCTGACACGAAATAGCGGCCATAGAAAGGGGGTAATCCAGGTACCAACATCCTCAGCAGGCACTTGAAACATGGTCTTAACCAATCAATCCGGGAATATTCAGAATAAGCTTATTAAAAAAATCCATTAACTGCCCTAACAACCAGGGCCCAGTCACCATTATTGTTAACAATGTGACTAATAGCCGGGGTAAAAAACTTAACGTTTGCTCGTTAATTTGCGTGGCCGCCTGTAATGTACTGACAATCAAGCCGATGATTAAACTAGGTGTTACAATGACAGCAACCATTTGCACAATGAGAAACAAAGCATCCCGGAAAATATCAATCACAACTTCAGGTGTCATTTTTATTCCTCTTCAAGCCTTGTTCATCAAAGACTACGTGACGCCAAAACTTGTCGCTAATGTCCCAACAATCATGGCCCAACCATCAACCATCACAAACAACATGATTTTAAAAGGTAATGAAACAATTAATGGTGATAACATCATCATCCCCATGGCCATTAATACACTCGCCACCACTAAATCAATAATCAAAAAAGGAATAAATAATAAAAAACCTATTTGAAAGGCCGTTTTTAATTCACTGGTGACAAAGGCAGGAATCAATATATTTAATGGAACATCATCTACTGACTGTAAATCACCCACGTCAGCAATACGCACAAATAAATTCAGATCTGTTTCTCGAGTTTGCGCTAGCATAAATTCTCGAAAGGGACCCGCAGCAATTTTCAACGCTTCCTGAACTGGGACTTTCTCTGCCATGTATGGCTGAATGGCTTGTTCATTTACCTTATTTAACACTGGAGACATAATAAAAAATGTCAAAAATAACGCCATTCCCAATAAAATTTGATTTGAGGGTGTTTGTTGCAGCCCCATCGCTTGTCGTAAAATTGAAAAAACAATAATTATTCGTGCGAAGGATGTCATCATAATCACAATGGCCGGCAAAAAGGACAGTAATGTCATTAATGCCAACACTTGAATTGTGACAGAATACTCTTGCCCTTTAGGGGTATCAGTGACTGTTAAGATTGGAATTGTTGTAGCGGGTGCCGCATTAACACATGGTACAACCACTAACAACAACATCATTATCAGTGCATTGTAAGGTATTTGACTCAATATACGGCTCAGTGGACTCATGTGTCCTCTTTGCTTAATAAATGCTAATTTTTTAATTTAAAACGTAGTCATCTGCTATACCAGAAAAGACGGATATATAAATTTATCAGTATTTTTTTAGGCGTTATTAACTCAAGGTCGTTGTTTAATCATTTCCATTAAACGCTTCGAAAAATCATTACTGACTTCATTTTTACTGGTGATAACAGGCTGGTCAAATACATGAATCGTATTCATACCTGCTGGCGAAATACCCAATAAAATTTGCTTCTCACCTATTTGCACTAAAACCAGCCGCTCCTTGCTACCTACTGGCATAACAGCAAGGTTTTTTATGGCAGGGCTTGCCATAGGTTTTATTGCACCACTACGTTTAACAATCCAGGCAGCTGCAAATATCACAAATAAAACCACCGCTAGCGCCAGCACAACTTGAATCAACATCCCCCATGTTGTAGGCGGTGTTGTTGGTGCCGCCCAAATGTTTGATGAATAAATACAACATACTAAGTAAAAAAAACAACGACGACTCATGTTCAGTATTCTCTTAGTTTAACGAATAGAATCGGTTATACCTAAACGTCAAGTGTAGTGCGCTTAATTAAAACTATCGTAATTTTTTAATCCTCTCTGTTGGACTAATGACATCCGTTAAACGTATACCAAACTTCTCATTGACAACCACTACTTCTCCATGTGCAATTAGTGTTCCATTCACTTTCACATCCAGTGGTTCCCCTGCTAATCGATCCAGTTCAATGACCGAGCCCTGATTTAACTGCAGCAAATTACGAATAGTAATATCTGTCCCCCCCACTTCCATGCTAATCGTGACGGGTATGTCCAAGATAACATCTAAATTAGGGCCTTCCTCTAGACTGCGAATTTCAGTGGGTTCAGTAATATCTTCCAGCTCGTCCATATCCATGGGCGATGCTGTTGTTTGAAATAATTCATCAATATCTTCCTGACCACTTTTATCTTCTGATTCTGATTCAGCTAAAGCCGCAGCCCATTCATCTGCCAGTGCTTGTTCATCACTGGCCCCATTTTCTTCACCACTTCCCTCTTCGTCAGAAGCTTCTTCATCAGCTACAGGGGGTTCTTCTGACTTATCAGTATCCTGCGCTTCAGAAGACTCTTGCTCTGCCTCGCCAGTATTTTCTACGTCAGTTTCAGGCTGTTCTTCTGTATTATCAGGATCATCTGCCATTATTTAACTCCTGTAAGTCAACTGCAGTGCAGTCATGCAACCTTGTTTTATTATTGACGAAGTCACTCGTTTTTATTTTAGTTTCCTTAGCTATTGGACAAAGCATTGGCCCGCCTCCCCCATTTAGCTGTAAGTTATCACTTTCAAGCCTGCCGCTGGTTGATTAAGTCAAATGAGTTCAACTAATACTTTGGTCGTTCAATCAAACTTAATACTTGCATCGCCAGCTTTTCTTTCGTGACCCCCAGTCGTGTTTTAAATACTGGGATATCATTTGCTGATAGAACATAACTGTCGGGCATTTCAAAGGGAATAATATCGCCCTCCTCCAGTTCAAGAATATCGCGTAAACGCATTTCGGTTTTAACAATATTAGAGTTTACTTTAACGTTAACTCCCAGTATTTCTTCCCTTAACGCTTTCACCCAGCGCTCATCTCGATCATCCACATCACTTTGCACTCCCGCATCTAATAACTCTCTGATGGGTTCAATCATTGAGTATGGCAGTGTGACATGCATATCCCCGCCGCCACCATCTAATTCAATATGAAACGTGCTCACCACAATGACTTCTGAGGGACTCACAATATTCGCCAATGCGGGATTAACTTCAGAATTTATATACTCAAATTCAACTTTCATCACAGGTCCCCAAGCTTCCTTCAAATCCACAAAAACCTGCCGAAGTACCATTTGCACAACACGATTTTCAGTAGGTGTAAACTCACGCCCTTCAATCTTGGCATGTAATCCTTCCCCACCAAAAAAATTATCCACGAGCTTGAAAACCAGTTTGGCATCCAAAATAAATAACGCCGTCCCTCGTAGCGGTTTCATTTTGACTAGATTTAAACTAGTGGGCACATAAAGCGTATGAACATATTCACCAAACTTCATCACTTGAACACCGCCTACAGCAACATCAGCACTGCGACGTAGCATATTGAACATACTGATACGCGTGTAACGGGCAAAACGTTCATTAATCATTTCTAAGGTCGGCATCCTCCCACGGACAATCCGATCCTGGCTGGTCAAGTCATAAGATTTAATACCATCAGGCGCCTCATCCGTTTCGGTATCGATGTCACCATCATCCACACCATGAAGGAGCGCATCAATTTCGTCTTGTGAGAGTAGGTCTTGCACGGTTCAGCCCTCGTATAACACTTACTACTGCATGACAAAACCAGTGAATAGCACCGTTTCAATACCAGGCTTACCAATTTCCTGCTGTAACACCTGTTGTATTGATTCCGTTGCTTTCTGCTTTAACATTTCCTTGCCTTCAGACGTTTGTAATGTCTGAAAATCCTCACTGGCAATCAACAACACCAAATTATTTCTAATCAGAGGCTCATGTTGTTTGACTGCAGCCATTGCCTCAGGGTCCCTACCCATCACTGTTATTGACAGTTGAGCATATCGTTGTCGACCACCTACCTGAAAATCAACCGTAAATGGCGGCTCCATAGCAAAATAAATTGCTGGGGGCTTGGTCGCTTTTTGCGATTCTGCTGATGAATCACCTTCACCTGCTGTTTCGCCACTCCCCATCAACATATATAGGGTGATTCCAGCCGCACCACCCAACACGACTAACACCACAACAATAAAAATAATTAACTTCTTTTTTTTCCCTCCAGAAGCTTCACTATCAACTTCAGCTTCTGGACTTTCTGTCTCATCCTGATCTGCCATTTTTACGTCATTCCCTTATCGGCTCACAAATAATGACTGTTTTCTTACCATCAATAAACATATACCCATAACGAAGGGTTTTTAGGGGCGGCCGTCAAGTGATGAAGCCCCAGAAGCTTATATTAATAAGTGACTAGGGTGAAGAACGCTGACAACAAACCCTAAAAATGATTCGTGAAGGGTATAGCTACAAGTAACCAACACACTTTACCCAATAGACGCTCTATAAGTTTCCACTGCAAAATCTTACTTAACAGATTCCCAGGAATGAATTTAGCGGCAAAAAAAGTGCCAGCCGTTTTAAAGAACGCTCTCACTAACACAAGCATCTTTTTAAGCATAGCACGCACTGACTGTCAGAGATTTGACAGTTCCACTGTTTTTTTCTTTGCAAAGTCAATTTGTTAGCTATGCGACTAACACAACTCACATTAACAAAAATGTGTTATCCCCCTTTCACTGGGAAGTAATCATGATTTCATTAATTATTAATCAATTCCTTCAATAATTTACTTATATGCACTTGTTGTAGACTTGTGAAGAAGAGAACAATATGCTTCTCTCTCCTCTATCCGCTAGGCTTTCTTTTCCGAAAAAGCAAACAGTATATGTCATTGAAATGAATAAAAGGGGTCTATCATGAATTTACAAAAACTTAATCCTTGGAACTGGTTCAAGCATGAAGAATCCCAAAAGACTAATGAGCATGTAATGCCTGTAACACGAGAGGCAGAGTCAAAAGATATGCCTGTCTCTTCGAACAATTATAAACACTACCCTATATTCCAACTCCACCGCGAAATTGAGCGCCTTTTTGATGAAGCGTTCCGTGGTTTTAACTTACCAAACCTTGACCCATCCCATTTTTCTACTAATTCAAACAGTGGGCTAAACCCCGAATCATTTCGACCTAGTTTAAATGTCTCAAGCGATGATAATGGTTACCAAATAACACTTGAGGCTCCAGGCCTTACAGAAAAAGATATTGATATAGAAATAAAGCGCGATATCATGACTATTCAAGGCAGCAAACAAGAAGAAAAAGAAAATAAAGATCGGCATTTTTATCGTATTGAACGACACTACGGTACATTTCAACGGGTTTTATCCTTACCCGAAGATGCCAATACTGATGCTATTCAGGCAGAAATGAAGAATGGTGTACTCAAAATTACCATTCCACGTCAAGAATCTGAGATCACTAATAAACGTAAAATCACTATACAATCTAACCGGTAATTAACTACGCTGTTATAAGTACACATGACTCTTTTTGTTTAAGGGGGGATTACCTTCAAAGTATTGGGTAAACTCCCCTCCTCTAACTCATAATAAGGGCACCTCTATAAGGACTACATGAAGGCTAAACAGCTACTGCATATTTAGCAATAGCAGCCTCAAGTATGTATTAATACTAGCAGGGCCATAAGCACTGCGCAGACGTATGTTATCAAAGAAAAAGTGTATTTTTAGAGGTATCTATAAGAGGTATTTCCATAAAAAGCATTAAATATGATTGGATTATTACATATGAGTACTTACTTAACAGGATTGATTGTTCTTTTTCTTACACTGACACTTCATGCCAGCGAGCTATTGGTCGTCACTGAGGAATGGCCACCCTATAACTATAAAGAAAATAACTTAGTCACCGGCTATTCAACAGAGATTGTTCAAAAAGTACTTAAAAAAGCAAATATTAATTACACAATTCGTCTTTACCCTTGGGCCAGAGCTTATGATCTTGCACTCAAAAAAGAAAATATACTGATTTACACCATTGTCCGAACACCAGAACGTGAAGCGTTATTTCAATGGCTAGGACCGATTTTACCTGGCAAAAAGTTTTATCTTTATAAATTAAAAAGTAGAAAAGACATTAGTCTTACGACGATAGATGATGCTAAAAATTTTAAAACGGCAATTATGCGTGATGATGTAACTCATCAATTTCTGAATGCTAGAGGTTTTATCGATGAGAAACACCTTGACTTATCAGTATCGGAGGAAATCAATATTAAAAAGCTATTTAATAACCGAGCAGACCTCATTATTGGCAACGTAGAGAGCCTACCACTCAGAATAAAAAATTTACAGTTTGACTTTTCAAAAGTAGAACCTGCAATTTTTATGTTTGAACACGGCTATTACATGGCCCTCAGCGCTCAATCTGATGAGCAGTTATTTAATCGACTGAATACAGCCATGAAACAGGTTTTTACACCTGAATATCAGAAATCACTAGCGCTTAAATATAAAGTTAAATTACTTTTCCCCTCAAGTGATGAATAGATATCGTGCAAATGCCGTTCATGAATTTATTTGTTCCTCCCACAACAGAAGACCATCCTTAATCTCTACTACACACGGTGCTCTCAGCACTTGTTTCACAAACAAATTCAACCACTGCATACCCATTATTGCTATACCTCAATCATGATTAAATGAATCCTTTTGGTATTTCGATGCACACCAGAGGCAAACAAAGGCTGGATAACGCACGTCGAACTGTTTGCCGCAAGGGATGCGGCAAACAAGATCAACATCAAAAAAGATGTCAGTAATAGATCGTAATCATTACCTCCTCATTTCACTACTTAAGACTACTCTATCAACCAAACCTAAATTCTATATATATCCTTCGCTATTACTATCTATAATGAAAATCATCTCCAACACAATTTAAGGTCAAAATCAAATTCAGTTATTTTAGAGAGAACTAGAAGCATGTTGTTTAACACGGATGTTACATTATCAAGTATTGTTCATTCTTCAGCTAAAAAATTTAACAGTGGATCTAAAGCACTAAAACATCAGTGTGTTACAACATTTGAATAAAAACGTTAAAAACACATTACAGGTAGAAAATATATGGTATTAGCCAAATGAAGAATTTTCTATATCTTGTAAATAACTTTTATAAGCACACCCACTAATTATGAGCAATATAACTAATTTTATAAAGAAAAACTATATTATTGCATTAATCACACTCTTTATTATCATAATCAGTTTACTTGCTGGTATTTCATCCTTCAAAGAGGCAAAGCGTGTTTACCATGATTATGATGTTTTACTTCAGAGTCAAGCTGAAATAGCCGAAACCAAGTTTATCAATACGGTTAATCGGTTAAAAAGTGACCTTTCATTCTTTGCTTCAGTCCCCCCCATTCAAGGTATTATTCGCGCTAGTCATAATAATGACCAAGATCCACAGGAAAACAGCACCACAGCATTATGGGTTAAACGTTTAAATATTATTTTTCAAGGTTATATTAAATCTCATCCAAATATCACTCAAGTTCGATATATAGAATTTGCAAACCAAGGACTAGAGCTCGTTCGAATAGACCAATGGGCAAACAGCATTGAGGTTATCTCAAAAGATAAATTAATTCCCACTAGACATAAAACCTTCTTTAAAGAGACAATAAAGCTTAAACAAGGAAAGTTCTTTGTCTCAGACATTACGCAAACAAAAGTAAATGCTAGCACTGAACCGTCAACTATTCCCACATTCATTGTAAGTACGCCAGTCTATGATAACAATGACAATCTGTTTGGTTTACTTGCAATCACTTATAATGCAAATAATTTATTTAAAAATCTCAAAAAAACACGGTTAAATTTCTACCAACTTTACCTAATTAAAGAGTCTGGAGAATATCTCATTAACCCAGAGCTCATCCTACATTCTACTGATAATTTAGCAAAAAAAACCAATTGGAACGAAGATTTTAAAGTAGTTTCAAAAACAAATATTTTAGAAAAAGATCTATCTGAAGTAAAAAAATATAATCAACAACACTTCCTGGTTAAGGATAAAAGTATCTCTTTATACGAAGAAACCAGCAATCAACTTTTCTTAAAGCTCATTTTCCCAAAAGCAATTATAACAAGTATTATCGTCAAAGATTTTTTAAATAGTATATTTACTATGCTAGTTGTTACAATCACACTATGCGGGCTCTTTTATTTATATCGTTTTGCCGTTCATGAACGCCAACGCGTTAAAGTTGAACAAGCTCGCCTAGCCGCAATTGTAGAAAGCAGTGAAGACGCAATCATTAGCTGTACACTTGATGGCACCGTAACTAACTGGAACAATAGCGCAGCCACAATGTTTAAAATACCTTCGAATGTGGCTATTGGTCAGCATATCAATGATCTTATCGTGCCCAACACAAGACAACATGAAGAAACGCATATTCTTAACCAAATATCCCAAGGAAACTCAATTTCACAGTTTAATACTCAAAGACTCTGTAAAGATGGAAATTTGCTGGATGTATCGGTATCTGTGTCTCCCGTAAAAAATCAAAAAAACGAGATTATTGGTGTAGCAAAGATTGTTAGAGATATTAGCCAACAAGTAGCAACTGAAAATAAAATTCGTACACTTAACGCATCACTAGAAAAACAGGTAGCAGAGCGAACAGCTGAAATAAGGCACTATCTAAATTTACAATCAGCCATTTTAAAACAAGCTCCCGTAGCGATTATAATCACTAACCCCAAAGGGGTAATAACCCTTTTTAATCCTGCAGCAGAAAAAATGCTTGGTTACCATCCTGATGAGATCATCAACAAATGTACACCATTAAAGTTTATACAAATGTCAGACATTGCCCAAGTGGCTCAGTCTCTATCCAAGCAGCTTAATAAAGCAGTGGGTATTTCATTCGAAACGCTTGTTTTAGAGGCAAAGTATTCTCTTCATCATAATGAGTGGCATTATATCAATAAATATCAATCACCTTTCCCTGTTTATCAAGAAATAACTCCACTCCTTGATACCTCTTCAAATACTACTGGCTACTTATTTATTGCATCGGATATGACCCAGCAAGTAGCCAATCGAAAAAAGCTAGAATCCATACGAGATCAGTTGGTTAAAGCATCAGAAGTTGCTCAACTAGGTATTTGGACATGGAATATAGAAACAAACGAATTAGATTGGAACCCTTTGATGTTTAAGATGTACGGTATATCTCCTCCAGCATCTGGTAGCAAATTACATTTAAAAACCTGGTTGAAATTTCTCCATCCTGATGACAAAGAAAATGCATATTCTAACGTTTTAAATACACTTAAAGAAAATGAAGCATTTGAGTTTTTTTTTCGAATTATACGTCAGGATGGCTCTATAAGACATATCAAATCTAGCGCAACCATTGAGAGAGACGATGTTTATAAAGTAAAAACAGTCCTTGGTATCAACCTGGATATCACAGAACAACTGGAAAAAGAGTTACAACTTCGCGAAGCAAAAGCAAATGCTGAAAAAGCCAATATTGCCAAATCTGAGTTTGTAGCCAATATGAGCCATGAAATTCGTACACCCATGAATGCTATTTTAGGCATGATAGAACTATTAAAACTTACCCAGCTCAGCCATAAACAACTTGACTATGTTAAAAGAACAGAGTCTGCTGCCAATGTACTATTAGGTATCTTAAATGACATCTTAGATTTTTCCAAAATTGAGGCAAGAAAACTCTCTTTAGATCTTCAACCTTGCAACTTAGAGCATTTACTCAATAATATAGGGACTATAGCTTCTATAAATATCAGAGATAAAAATGTAGAAATATTATTTGATATCGAACCCGATATCCCCATGGTCATATTAGCCGATGAACTACGTTTACAACAAGTGCTTATAAACCTAATTTCTAACGCTATTAAGTTCACACATCAAGGTGAAGTCATTATTAGTATCAAGCGCTCATCGAGTGATTATGGACAATTACTATTCAGTGTTATTGACTCAGGTATTGGCATTCCTTTAGATAAACTTGAGACAATTTTTGAAGATTTTTGTCAAGCTGAAACGTCTACCACAAGAAGATTTGGCGGTACCGGATTAGGTCTAGCAATTTGTAAACGCTTGATCCATTTAATGGGAGGAATACTATCAGTCGAAAGTGAAATCGACAAAGGTAGCAAATTCAGTTTTACTATTCCATACCCACTAGACGATTCTCACTCATTCATGTCAGTCAAAGAATTCTATAAAAAAAGCCATACACTTCAAAACATTAAAATATTAATTGCTTCAAACAATAGTCAGGCAATTTGCTTCCTTAAAAAGGCTGCAGATATACTAAATTGGAAAACAGGATCCGCTAACACTATAGACCAACTCATGGCAAAACTACAGTCCAGAGGTGACGAATATAAATGCTTACTTATCGATACAAGTTTGTTTGAAACGTATAAGATTGATGCTATCTCATCTTTACAAGAGTCATTATTACCTAAAAATATACCTATTGTCATGATGATGACATCATATCAGGCGCAACATTTTACTCAGAAACTAGAAAATATTGCTATAATTAATAAACCAGTAACGCCTTCATCTTTACTTAGTACCGTATCTCATGCTGTTAAACCAGATAAACCTCAGTTATCACCTATAAAAGCTGAAAAAAATGAATCTTTGAGAGGTTTATCAATTTTACTCGTGGAAGATAACCCTACTAACCAACTCGTTGCCAAAAAACTGCTAACATCAGCCGGTGCGAATGTCACCGTTGCGTCAGATGGTATAATTGCAGTTAATACCTTGGAAAATAACAAACTACCATTTGATGTAGTACTCATGGATATTCAAATGCCAAATATGGATGGTTATACCGCAACAAATATCATCCGTACAAAACTACAACAATGCAAGACGTTACCCATTATCGCAATGACTGCCAATGCAATGGAAACTGACAAGAAAAAAGCTCTGAATGCGGGCATGAATAATCATATAGGAAAACCATTCAAGTTAAAGCAAGTCATTACAGTCATACTTCACGAAGTACAAAAATGCCAAAATAATAAAAGCACAACTCACAACTCGCTTGCCTATACTACTTAATAAACATGCAGTAGCTGTTTAGCGCTCATGTCATCCTTAATGGTGTACATTAATCGAAATTTTTTGGCCTTATAAGTTATAAAGTGTTACCCCTTTTCGCCCTGAACCACCTGCTGGTGCAGCAAAAATTTGTTCCATTTTTCGGGTGTTAATATTAATTTTCTGAAAGCCATTTTTAGAAATCAAAATCCAATCATTATGAATTCCTAAAATAGGGGCATCACTCAGAGATGTAAAGTGTTGTTTAGTTTTAAGATCAAACAAATCATAGCCAAATGCAAGGTAACGACCATCATTCGATACACTGTTTAAATGCAATAATGATTGCGGTAAGTAGTCAAATCCTCCGGATTTTACTTTATTGAACTGTAAATCATAAATAGTGTATTTTCCTTTTTTAATAGCAAAAAACTGCTTACCTTCATTGATTAAATATAACCCTGCATTTTCCTGATGATTGATCGAAGACAACTGGCCTGTTTGTAATGAAAATACTTTTGTTTCATAGGCTCTATTGATAATAACCCGCTGGCTATCAGGGTACCAGGTAAAACGTGCTGAAGCGACGCCTTCGTCAATGACTTTACGTTCCCTTGTCACTAAGTCTAACAACACAATTCGTTTTTTATCACTGATGAACGTATAAATAATATAACGATTATCCGGTGAGCGTACTGGTTTAGACGATATCACAACGGAGTGGCGGTAATCACCATACAACTCCTTCGTAGTAGCCACACGTCGTAAATCCGAACCATCCAACTTAATTGACCAAAGCGTTAACTGTCGCCGATTTTTGGCTTGTGGAGGAATCCATAAGAATTGGATACGCGGTTGGTCATAACTTGCTATGTTATTTAGAGTCTCCAAGGCTATTTGTTGGAAACGTGTATCATCACCACTGGCAGATTCATTAACCTGCTCAGGTGATAATTTCTTTTCTATCGTTTCAATTTTTTTTTCAGTACTTGCCGTAGTTGACTCATCATGTTGGGTATTGTCACAAGCACTCATAAATAAACAACACCATACTATTATGGAGTGCTTAACCCACAACAACCCGCTTGGTATTCGCATTAGGTACTCTTTACCCGATCAACTATGCTTACTAGCATTATAGAAAATCAAGACGCTGAATTGTTTCGATTAACCAAGTTCATCTTCTTTTCAAGGAAGAATGGTATGTCAAAAACGCTCTTATCAATACTAGTCGCTATGCTATTTTCCATGGCCAGTATGGCAAATGATATGGTCATTCATCCCCGCTCTCAATCTCACAAAGATACCCGCTATTTAGACCTCATTGCACTGCTGCGTAAGGCCATGGACGAAACCACCAAAACCTTTGGGGAATATACGTTGCACGCCGCAAAGAAGCTTGTTTCTGAAGCCAAGTCTATTGAAGAACTTGCCGCAGGCACCAACTTATTCACCGTCATATGGACATCAACTTCAGAAGAGAAAGAAAGTAAATTGATTCCTATCAGAATCCCCTTACGCAAAGGAATTCTCGGTTACCGACTTATTCTAGTTACCGAAAACACCCAAGAAAAACTGCTTGATGTAAAATCTTTAGATGAGCTTCGGGCATTTACTGTTGGACAAGTTAAAGGCTGGGGGGATGTAGCTATTTTTAAACATAATCAATTTACCATTGCCACAAGTTCAACCTATGAGTCTTTATTTGAACTACTCGCGACGGATAAAGTCGCCTTATTTCCACGAGGAATGAATGAAGTATTTAATGAGTATCGCGCTCATAAAGGTCGCTTCCCCCGAATTAAAATTGAAGAAAAATTACTGCTTTATTACCCCTGGCCCTATTATTTCTTCGTCGCCAGAGATAATGAACGACTTGCGAAAAGAATAACCAAAGGCTTAGAAAAAATGATCAAAGATGGCAGCTTTGATGCCATCTTTAATAAGTTTCATAAAAAAGCGATCGAACAAGCTCGTCTTAATGATCGACAGCTTTTTATTCTTGAAAACCCACTCCTGCCTGCAAGAACACCTCTGCAAAGAGAAGAGTTATGGTTAAAGCTAGCCGTTTCTCCAGATGGTACGCCGCAGTAAAGTAATTGAAAACAAGCTGACTATTTAAGGTGCACGCTTACCTGATCGATCTCTTTTAACAATACGCACATGAAGTCCAGAAATAGCATCAGGCAAATGCGTGGTCATCACATAATCGCCAGCGTGCAATGCGTCGCTGCGAATAAGTACCCTGGACTTCCCTTCAACTGACTTATTTCTACCCAATAGCTTAACGGCAACGCCTTGTAATATCCCTTCCTTTACACGATATACCATATCATCATTATAAATAGCTTGTGGCGGCAGAGCCGTCACGCCATCCTGCGGGGGCAAATGAATTGTCAACTGTATAGGTCGACCAATCGCAAGATTTAACGAAGTGCTTTCAATGTTAAAAAAAGCATCCAGCCCGCCACGCCCTTGTCTTACAGCATGTGCTAGTCGCATCAAAGTAATAGGTAATAACTGATTATCCAGAGCCAGCTCACCTGTAATCGCGTATTTCTGATCCATCGCCTGTTGAATATCAGCAAGGTAACGAGAAGGTATTTGCGCCCGCACTTCTATGGTTTCTGCATCGTAAAGCGTTACCAGCGGTTTTCCTGTTATTACCCGGGCGCCTGGGGCGGTATGCAAAGAAATAATCTTAGCTGGGTAAGGTGAGCGTACAATTGACCGTTCAATATCCAACTCCACTTGCATTCGCAGGGCTTGCGCACGTTGCAATTGAGCATTTAGCTGTGAAAGGCGATGCGGGTGGTCAGCAATTTGATAATGTATGTTAGTAACATTTAAAGCCTGCTGTGAAAACTGCCGACGCGCTTCATCTAGCTGCGTCTCTGAAGCCGCATTTCTACCCCGCAATGACTGCTGTCGGGCAACACCTCGTTCAGCAATGGCTAACAACATTTGCTCGTCTTTTAATCGCTGTTGATCCACTTGGTAACGCAGCCTTTCTGCTTCAATACGTGCTTCAATATCAGTGATCTCTGCTAACCGTTGCTTTAAAAGCAGTTGCAGGTCGCGATCATCTAACTGCACCAACATATCACCCTGATTAACACTATCACCTTCACGTACCTGCGTCGTTTTCACAAATGCGGTCACAGGTGCAGTCAGTTCTGCTTCATAAGGAGACTCCAGCACCCCATAAAGCTCAATGACCGGAGACAACGCTTGTTTTTGTACCTGTTGTACCTCAACTTGCGTGATAACAGGTAGCTGCTCACGATGCTCAGGCGTTTTAGCTGTCCACTTTAAAACAGCAATGACCCCTACCGTCAGCCCCACAAGCAAGCTAAAAATAACGAATCGTTTCACAATGTTGTTATGTGTTTTGTTTTCATCCATGCAGCAGGCATCATGCTTTAAGTCTTATTGATCACTTTTACAAGCATAGCTGAATGCCTCTCTCGCACAGCAACCAAGCTTTGAGTCTATCGGTCCTCTCAATATTATAGTTTTATACTATAGCTTCGTTTAAACAAATTAATTTAATTAATTTATTCAATCACTTCATACTACAACCAACACATAAACGACAGGCAACGACCTTTAATTATCCCGCTTTGAAACAAAGGAAAAACAATGCTGAAAAATCAAGAAGGCTTAACAATCCCTAATATTAACATTCAAGCTAGAGTCAATAATGATTGGCAAACTCTAACTACAAATGACTTATTTCAAAACAAACGCGTTATCGTATTTGGTTTACCAGGTGCCTTCACCCCTACCTGCTCATCCAGTCATTTACCGCGTTATGATGAGCTGGCACCTGTATTCTTTGCGAATGGTATTGACGACATTTTGTGTGTATCTGTAAATGATACGTTTGTAATGAATGCCTGGCAGCAGGATCAAAAATTACAACATGTCAAAATGCTACCTGATGGCAATGCTGCTTTGACAGAAGCAGTTGGAATGTTAGTGGATAAAACTGATCTAGGGTTTGGTAAGCGTAGCTGGCGTTATGCAATGGTGGTAAATGATGGCGTAATAGAAAAAATGTTTATTGAGCCAGAAAAACCAGGTGACCCCTTTGAAGTATCCGATGCAGATACCATGCTGAGTTATGTTTGTCCTCAAGCACAAGAGCCTGCGTATTATACCCTTTTCACCAAGGCAGGCTGTCCACACTGTGCTCGCGCCAAAGCGATGCTTAACGAACATGATTTAGCCTATGAAGAAATTATTGTTCAACAAGAGGTAAGCCAACGCGGTCTCAGTGCCGTCACAGGTAAAAACACCGTACCTCAAGTCTTTCTTAAAGGTCAACATATTGGTGGTGCAGATCAGTTAGCTGAGTTCCTGGCAGAAGCTTAATCATCATCGCCAACAATTAATGCACTTTACAACACTGCCTGAGTCTTTCAGGCAGCTTGCTGACACAGTAATACCCTTAACTGACGTGTATACATCATATCAAGAGTAAAACCACCATGAGTAATGAATTATCAGTAGATGTTGCCATTATCGGATCAGGAACAGCAGGTCTTGGAGCATATCGTGCCGCAAAAGCGCACACTGACAGTGTTGTTCTCATTGAGTCTGGTGCTTATGGTACAACCTGTGCTCGCGTAGGATGTATGCCAAGCAAATTATTGATTGCTGCCGCTGAGGCCGTTCACCATGCAAAACATACCGATCAGTTTGGTGTTTATACTCAAGGTCCTGTGGAAATAAATGGCCAGGAAGTGATGGCAAGGGTTAAGCGGGAGCGAGATCGCTTTGTCGGTTTTGTACTGGAGTCTGTAGAGGCAATTCCTGATACAGATAAGCTGAAAGGCCATGCCCAATTTATCGACAAGCAAACACTCCTAGTTGACGACCAAACGAAAATTTCTGCCAAGCGTATTGTTATCGCAACAGGCTCTCGCCCCACCTACCCTGCAAGCTTTGCAAAATTAGGTGAACGCCTAATTATTAATGATGACTTATTTGCCTGGGATGATTTACCCTCCTCCGTTGCAGTATTTGGTACTGGGGTGATTGGTTTAGAGCTTGGTCAGGCACTACACCGCTTAGGTCTTACTGTTCGCGTATTTGGCTTAGGTGGTGCTATTGGCCCACTCACTGATCCAGAGTTATTGTCGCAAGCTAACCAACTTATGGCTGAAGAATTAGCGATTGATGCTGATGCCCGCGTAACCAATATGGAGCGCTCTAATGATCAAGTTGTCATCTCTTTCAAAGATGCACAAGGTCATGATCATACAGAATGTTTTGACTATGTGCTTGCAGCCACAGGCCGTCGCCCTAATGTTGATCATATTGGGCTGGAAAATACAGGTGTTAAGCTGAATGAACAAGGTGTCCCAGTCTTTGACCGATTCACCTTACAGTGTGGGGATCAACCCATCTTTATTGCGGGTGATGCCAATAATGATATTCCACTGCTCCATGAGGCTGCAGATGAAGGACGAATAGCCGGCGATAATGCAGGTCGTTACCCGGATATCCGAGCAGGTCAACGTAGAGCAAGCATTGGCGTGGTATTTTCTGATCCACAAATTGCAGTGGTAGGTAAATCTTTTCATCAATTACAACAATCTCATGGCCAATGTGGGTGCTTCGCGACAGGTAAAGTTTCTTTTGCCGACCAAGGTCGTAGCCGTGTAATGGGCTTAAACAAAGGTAGTCTGCATGTTTATGGGGAAAATGGTACAGGCATCTTACTGGGAGCAGAAATGATCGGCCCACGCGCTGAACACCTTGCCCACTTACTCGCCTGGGCCATTCAACAACGCTTAACTGTAGCACAAATACTTGAAATGCCTTTTTATCATCCCGTTATTGAAGAAGGTGTTCGAACCGCATTGCGTGACCTGAATAGTAAGCTGCACCTGGGTCCGGCAATGATCGAGCATTGCCTAGATTGTGGGCCAGGTGCATAAACAGGTAACAAACTGTTTGATATAACAACCTATAAAATGGATCTGTAGCGTTTTGCAGGTCCACACACCCAAATGATCTACAATAAAGTTATGAACTAACGTTTAAACGTATTCTTTAGGTAATAAAACATGGCTAAAACCGCACAGAGTACAGCAACAAAGCAACTACCTATTTTAGTCAAAGATTATATGACGCAGTACCACTTACCCTTCACCTGTGGCACACCTCTAAAGGTCGTACTCGATCGTTTGATGCGAGATCATCTCAGCGGGCTACCCGTTATTAATGAAAATAAGGAGGTGATTGGGTTTGTCTCAGAACAAGACTGCATCAAGCAGGTACTACAATCTTCTTACTTCTGTGATCAAAATGCGATTGTCAATGATGTCATGCGTACGGATGTACTTACCGTTTCACCCAATCAAGATATTATTAATCTAGCCCAGCAAATGATAGACCATAAACCCAAGGTCTATCCTGTTGTTGAAAATAATCGATTAGTAGGATTAATCACCCGGACTGATATTCTAAGAGCGCTAGCAGAAAACATGACTAGCTGTGTCTTTTAAAACCATTTTTAGGGCGTCTACACCATGGATTGCCCTCTCTCATCTTCACTTGTTTTTTACATCCATTCGTTTTCTCGCCTCCTTTACATAGACGTCGCCTTAATAAGACAACCTTTATCACAGAGAAGTTATACGACAAGTTCATTGTGTTTAGTTGATGTTTAAAAGGGTTACAGTTACAATTTGGCCAATTCTATGTATACCACTTCGAAATGGGTATATAAACCCTATCTTTGAGTTATTGCTTTCATTCAGCACGCATTCTCATAAGGAGGGGTTAAACAATTAGTATGATTCATCGAGCAATGGATAGCATTTTTTTCCTTAATTGTTTATTCACTTAAAGGAGTATAAGCGTTACCGTTGCTTAAACGGAAGAGAAAAAAATGGTTTTGTTTAGAATTAGCCGACTAGTGCTTGCACAACATGTTTCTCTTATAGTATGTAGCCTATCTGTTATCCTATTATTCATCCAAACATCATCACCCGAAATACTAATAACCTTACCTATCATTATTATCGCACAGGTACTGGGTATAGTTGACCAAATGCGTTCTCATTACTATCAACGCTCACCACTCAAAAATACTACAAAAGCATCTCCAACTGCACTGAAATTATTTTCATTTAACAAACTATGTCAGTTTTTTTCAAAAAAAACCTCTGACCAGACAGCGTTTGATAATTTAACTATGGCTATTTTTTCCTTAAGTAAAAATAAAACATTAACGCCATTAAATAGGTATGCCAGTTTTCTGTTTAAACATTTCAATTTAGTTAATCAACAGGATTCAATTGCCCAAGCAGTAAACTCAATAAAACCAGGTGAAAATACGTTATTATCTATACCCACTTGTCAAACCACATTACCCATCCTTACCACGCTAATACCACCACCTTCCGTGCACATAGATTCTTCACCAGCAACTGAGCACAAGGTCATATCAATCGTCCCTATTCCAGCTCAGTTAAAAAAAGTACAGCAAGATACGTCGTTACAACTGCTTCGTTTTATCAAACATGAACTCATCAACATCACAACACCAATAAGTTCGCTGAGCGAAGTACTTGTGATACTTATTCACAAATTACCTACAACCCCTAAACCAATAACAGATGACGTTACATTACAGAACACCTCCACTTTACAAGACATACTTCTTGCTGCTGATACTATCCAAAAAAGCACAACTCAACTAAAAACATTTACCAAGAACCTTAATAGCCAGGATTTTTTAGACAAATTTATGAGTACGACAAAACAATAATAAGGATAAAAATAATGAAAGCATTAACCCCCTTGGTAAGACCCTTAGCAAAAATATATAAACAAACATTACTTCCTGGTTTATCAAATCACTTTACAAGAATACTTAGTTTTTTTTCTTGGCCTACATTCATAGTGTTATTTTCAACTATATTAATTATCCCAGAATCAATTGCTATTACAGATCCCACATCAACAACTGAAACATCACACTTATCACCAAAAAAACTATGTTTGACAGGCACTTCAGTAAAAACCAGTCCAGCTTATGGTGAAGCATTTATAAATGGCATCAAACTAGGACTTGCTGCAGAAGAAGAAAACCATACAACGACCGAAGTCCATTTTTTCTCACCCTCTCCACTAGGCAGCATTAAAGCTGTAGAAAAGATGATTACCGCAGGTTGTGATGGAATTATTGGTTTTGACAGTGCAAATGATATAATCCCTGTTAGGGATTTATTCAACAAGCATAAAACTCCACTTATTTCACTTTACACTCCCATCACGACAGAAATAAACAGACCCTATATTTATTCAATGCAACGGCCAATTGAGGACAACGTTAAGCATATTCTTAACAGCGTCTTTACCAAACAAAAATTTAAAAATATATTACTTATCACTTCAATTGATAAGTCCAGAATGAGAGATTACCAAAAAGCTTTTACTCAAGCGCTAAAGGCAAGAAATCAACCTTTTACCGATACTAACATTACTGAAATTAACCCGACGATTGAAAACATTATCCCATTTTTTGAAAAAGACAATAAACCTGATTTGGTTGTTTTACTTACCAGATCCAGCTTATCTGCTAAAATTGTTAACTATATTCAACAAAACACTCAAAAACACAACACAACCTTTATTGGTACTGTCAGTTGGGGATCAAGTAAATTTCAACCCTTCTTTGATCGTCTCAAAGAAAAAGAGATAACCGCATACTTCACTCGTCAAAATACGTTCTTCGACCCAGATCCAGACTTTCAAGCCATAATAGAACAGTATCGTTCAACATATCATAAAGAACCAATGGTCATTTCTCTTTTAGCCTACGACGCCGCACGTATTTTTAATCGTTATTTTGCTCAAGCTAGTCATCCTCAACGAAATCCCTTTGCAGGAATTAACTATCATGGGGTAACAGGAGTTGAGTTCAACGCTAATGGCAACATAGCTTATCACAAATTATTTACGATGAAAGTGACGCCAGATGGGTACAGGCTCAGTGAGTAGTTATCCTCAAAAAAAATCTATCGTCTGGATCAGTGTTGTTTTCTTTCTGTCATTAATTATTATTCAAACAACACTGATTACCTTTGCTATTATCATTGGACTAAAACTGCAAAAACAGGAAGTGATTAACCGTGCAGCCAGTTTTGTCAACTTCATTGACAATAACACAAAAGAAGAAATTATCCTTCAAGTTATCTCTAATAATTATCAGGCGCTTGAATTTATTAAGTTTAATATTCTTGCTCACTCAAACTTAACGGGTTTAGCCATTGGCAATAAAAAAGTTATTGAAAACTGGTTAATTGACAGAGCCCAATGTCACATAATTCCCTATCAATCTACCACTTGCCATAATGAAAAAACAAATACTTTTATTGGTATTAACCCCATCATATATAACAATAAAACAGTCGTTTATGTCGCTAAAGAAATTGCATTACCTTTGGAGATTGGCTCAAACAGTGTTTTTTGGCTCTGCATTACGATTATCATTACTTTCTTAGTTAATATTAATGGCATTCTGTTTTTTTACAAAAAATATGTTATTCATGACATCAATAAGCTAGTCAATACTTTTGATGGTTTACATATCAAAAAGACAACGACATTTAATGTACTTGAATATAATATTGTTTACGACAAACTTCTTGAATTTCAAACTAATTTAAACAAAGCTAATAAAAAAATTGCCAAAGCAAGAAGTTATCATACCATGGTGCAAACCACTCAGATGTTAGCTCATGATGTCCGTAAACCTTTTACTCTACTCAATACTGTTATAGAACTCATTTCCAGCATTGATAATATTTATGAAATTAAATCCATTTTAAAAAAGAGTATCACCCCTATACATGCAGCCCTTGACAACGTCAATAGCATGATTCAAGACATTATGGAAATTGGCAACCCCCAACCACCCCTTGTTCAGAAAAAAACCGACTTAAAGAAAATATTACACCAGGCACTCATAGAGCAATTTCGATATAATGATAACCTAACCATAGATCTTACCTATAACCTGCAACATTCCCACAAGCTGAATATAGATCCAAACCGTATTATTCGAGTACTCAGCAATATCATTTCCAACGCAATTGAACATATGGGAGGGACAGGTAATATATGGTTTTTATCTAAAGAAATCGATAATAACTGGATGGAAATTGCTATTGGCAACAGTAATAGTTATGTTCCTAGAGAGTTTTTCTCAAAAATATTTGACCCATTTTTCTCACTCAATAAAAATAATGGCACTGGCTTAGGCTTAGCCATTACCAAAAAAATTGTGGAAGCCCATGGAGGTCAAATCAGTGTCACGTCGACCAAAGAAGCTGGCACCGAATTTAGCTTTACCCTACCGATAACGGATGAACTTTCTGTACAAACAATGGAAAGTCTTCTTTGCTCAAGCCAAGAGTACTATACCCAATATGCTATTAAAGCCGCGGAAAATCACTCAAATCCGCAACTTACACAACACGATGAAAATAAAATTGAAAAAGAATTATATGAGAAATTAAACCAACGCCAATTACACATCGTTATTATTGATGATGAACCTGTTTACCGGGATTACATTAAAGAATATATCAGTACGTCTAACTATCTTAACCAACATATCACCATTGATGTGTTTGACACTACAGAACAAGCCCTTCGCCATAATTCAGTGCTTCGTCAAAGTGACATCATTATTCTGGATATCGATTTTGGCAACAATTACATGAGCGGCTTAACGGCAGCCCCCATCATAAAAGCCCATTATCCATCAACCATACTGTGTATTCATTCAAATCGCTATGCACTTGAGTTACAAAGAAAAATTTCAGAAACAGGCGCCGACTTATCTATCCCTAAACCAATGACACGTACACATCTACTCAAACTTCTTGATAGTATTTGTCAAGCAACGTCCGTAAACACAACGTCAGCCCCCCTCCAGAAACCTGCTACTTACCCAGAACTTACTACAATCCAAAACGCCAAAGAACAAATCACTGATCAATTATCACAAACCATACCATTCTATTTTCAACCCGATTTTGTACAAATTGAGGATGACTCATTAATTCGAACCTGCTGGGAAATTAATGCCAGTCAATATAACCTCAAAGGTGTCGCTTATGCCTCTTACCAACAACTGCTAACCACATTACCAAACATTCCACCAGACACACCTGTTTTTATTGACGTACATTTATTGGATAGTGAAAAAGATGGCTTGCAAATTGCTCAAGAGCTTCATGAACGGGGATTTACTGATTTATATTTATCGACAGGAAACAGTGAACACGAGTTAGCCCCTCCTGCTTGGATAAAACGTATTATTGGTAAAGACTTTCCTATTACATATCTACGCTATGGACAAAAAAATACAACACAAACTAGCTAATCAGCAAGTAAATCGACAGTGCTGAACAACCACTAATAATAATACCCCATACGGCGAGTGACTTCTTGTTTTGGTGCCTTGTTAAACCAATGATCCCTAAGACCAACGCAACTAAATTAAGCATTATACAAACAAGTACGACCATTCCCAGATAGTTTGCTTCGCGTAAATCAGACCCCAAATCTGTACTTGATGCCCCCATCCAACCAAGAAAAAACACGCCACTCGCAATCACTAAAATTGCGAGTGAAAAAGATAATATCCCATATACTGATTGTTTAGTGACCATTACGATCAATGCCTTAGTTTAATTTAAATTCCCACATATCCTGAAAGTTATACCTTATCACAAAGCACCCACTCTATTTATTTACTTGCTCATGAATGGGTACTTTATATCTGCTAGAAAATTTATACCTTCTGGAAAATGTCACAAAGCTATTATGATAGCCTTTCTATACAGAGGTATTTTAAACCATATCGGGATAAGGATTTTCTAAGTTTAAGTTTACTGCTTTTTCATAACCAGGAACACTGACCGCAGAGGACGTATAACCAAGCTCATTAGCATCAATGACGCCATCACCAAAACGATAAATCGGTGAGCGCTGACCTGCAATACACTCTTCATCATAGTCTGAAACGGCTGCTTGGATATGCTCATTACGCTGCCAATAAGCAGTCATCGCAG
Source organism: Zooshikella harenae (assembly GCF_018837975.1). Lineage (GTDB taxonomy): Bacteria > Pseudomonadota > Gammaproteobacteria > Pseudomonadales > Zooshikellaceae > Zooshikella > Zooshikella harenae. Next base: position 88,994 of record NZ_JAGSOY010000007.1, read on the forward strand.
CCTGTCCATGCTTCTTTTCTAGCATGTGGGTTGCCACATGGGGAGCTAATACGGCTGCTGATGCATTATTACCACCAAAACCTTTGGCATTGATAAAAGCAATATCCAGTTCATTCGCAGGCACTTGTAAATGATCCAATAATACTTGCAGATTATCTTGATAAACATCATCAGCCACTTCATTAATTGTGGTAATACCAGGAATGACACCTTCAGCCCAAACACCAAGTGCCACAGCCAGTTGATCGCCAGCCGCCACACCAAGAGAGTGCCCAACATACGACTTAATGGCAGTGACAGGCCAATGTGAAATACCAAATGTTTTCGCGGTTTCGCTCAGAATATGAGATTCGGTGACTCGGTTTTGTGGTGTTCCTGTACCATGCGCTAACACATAACTTTTTGGTAGAGCAGACTCGCCCAAAATTGAACGCGCACACGCAACGGCTTTTGCCATTGTTAAATAGTTACCTGCACCAGGCCCAGAAATTGACTTTTTATAACCATCAGCATTCACAAAAATATCACCAATAGCACCGTAAATAGTTGCCCCTAACGCCAATGCTAACTCATCATCACATAACACAAAAAACTGTGCTGATTCTGCCAAAGTAAAACCACAGTTATTACCAAAAGGACGACAAGCACGGCGATGGTTAACAAGCGTACTTGGCGTAAGTCCATCCAGCTGAGTTAAGCCTTGATCCGTTGCCAAAGCCCCCATGGTCGAATAACCATCAAATATTTCTGGTAGTAATGGTGCTTCACTGTTCCCCACAATGACTAACCGATGCTTGCCACTACGAATCGCATCAATACCCTGGCTCAGGTTATACAACAAAGTGGCACAAGCCCCCATATTTGTACCAGTTCCTCCTAAGCTTCCCACCACATAGGCATTAATAAAATCGGCAGGCATTTCCGCAAACCCTAATGGACAATGCTTTGAGGTCACTCGTTTACCCAGTAACCGGGCCTGCATCATCCCGCCATTGCCATTGTAATCCAACTGGCTCATGCTACTGCCTGCAAACACACCGAGTTGGTCAGGCGCTAAAAAGCGACCGATACTAGCCCAGTCAAATCCTAAAGACTGAATAGCATCCGAAGCACCATAAATAGCAAGCTGCAAACCTCGAGGATGGTTACGGGATGGGTATAATTCCGCTGGATTAAACCCCATCGGCAGCTGCCCAGCACTATTGACAATTGCCTGACGAAAAGCGGGTTGTAGTAGTGTTTCAGCTGACATTAGTTCCACATGGCTAATGCCATCTTCTTCTTTAAGCAGTCGCCAGTGTGCAGGTAATGGACTAGGCAACTGACGTGTTTTAACCTGTATGACACTACCAGCCGCCAAGCCTAATTTTTGATGGTGCAATAACGCACTAGGGTCAAATAAATTTGATTCCAGTTTACGTATTAAAGTATGAGACTCAATAAACTGCCGATCTATCGCTTCAGCAGGTAAATTCATCAGCTGTGCGAGACTTAATAGCGTCTTTCGTTGTTCATCAGCAGGCAGAGCATCCAGAACCAAACGACGATAACCATGATGCATGGATGTACGGCCAGCAGGATTAATCCCTCCCATGCCAATAATCACTGGAAGTCTGGACAAAGCACTCTCCTTAAATCAACAGCTCATCACTAAATACAAACTCAATGTAATACTTAATCTAAGTGTAAAAGCAGTTACTTAAAGCGATCTGGATTTTTTAGCCAAATTATCGGACTATATCGCCAACTGCCTAGAATGTTTTATAATGCTTAACACCTGTCACCCATAGCATGACTCAACATCACGGTTAACCAATGCCAACTCATATAACAGTATTAGCACTTCCTCATATGCTGGGTACGAGTATTACGCTACCTATGGAAATTCTCCATGCCGCTAATGCTAATCTTATCGCCAGCCATAAACGACAGAATCGATTTGAGGTCACCTTGGCTGGCCAGACAATTACACCAGTTACCATTACTGGTGGCTTAACGATTACGCCTCAAACCAGTATTGAGCATATCGAACAAACAGACTGCATCGTTATTCCTGGTCTTTGGAGAAACCCCCAACGGAGTCTACGACAGCTGCAAGCACTGACTCAGTGGTTGAAGAAACAGTATCAACAAGGCGCTACGCTCTGCGCGGCAGGCACTGGAGTCTCACTTATTGCTGAAGCGGGATTACTTGATAATAAACCAGCCACTACTCACTGGTTTTACTTTGACAACTTTCAAAAACACTACCCTAGAGTCCAATTACAACAACATCACCTCATAACCCAAGCGGGTCGAATATATTGTGCGGGTAGTGTTAACTCTATGGCTGATTTGATGATTCATTTTGTGGGTGTTATCTGTGGACACTCAATTGCCACTCGGGTTGAGCAGCAGTTTTCCCAAGAAATTCGACGTTCTTTTGAGTCCATTCATTACTCATTTACTGATAACCGAAACTATGCTGATGAAACAGTACTGCAGGCACAGTTATGGTTGCAGCAAAATTATCAGCTTGAAGTGGAATGGTCAGCTCTTGCCAGCCAACTGCAAGTCAGCCTGCGCACCTTTAACCGACGCTTTCGACAAGCAACCAATCAACCCCCCACAGCCTACCTTCGAAAACTCCGCTTATCTGCTGCAAAAGAATTACTTCAGCAATCCAACGTATCTATTGCTGAAATCAGTGACTTGGTAGGATTTAAAGATGAAAGTTATTTTGCCCGCTGCTTTAAACAGCAATATTTATTAAGTCCATCAGACTTTAGACGATCAGTACGGGGTAAACTTTTTTCACTGTCAACCATTACAGATGCTGCGTCATCTCCAGGTACTGGATCGTAACCACCAGGATGCCATGGATGACAACAGAGTAAGCGACGCACAGTCAACCAAAGACCATAACTAACGCCATGTTGTTGTAATGCCTGTTCAGCGTAGTGCGAACAACTTGGGTAAAACCGACAGTTATTGCCTAGCAGTGGGCTGATGAGCCAACGATAGATTTTTAGCAAACGGAGTAAAAGACGCTTCATCAGTCCTGGCCTTGTTTTACATAGCAATATGCAGCCAGTATAACGCAAACCTATAAGCGAACCCAGCACAGGGCTTTATCAGGTGTTATTAACGCTGATGAAGGGGTTGAAGATATTGCCAAAGCTTTTCCTTGGAGGCAGCACTAAACGTATGGAGATATAGCTTACTGCCAGGCCCACTCGCAACAATTTGTTCTGCTTCTTTTAAATCAAACGCTCCCTGAAACTTGGCTTTCAAAACCATGCCTCTGTTTTTTGTGGATAGCCAATAAGGTAACGTATGCTTCGGGGAGTCAGAAGCAATTTTCATTGCCTCACTATGGGCTTTAGTTGGCGTCTCATCCTGGGTATACCCTATTATTTTTTCATTACCATCAATGGCTGTTTTCAAAGTAAGAGCAACCACATCAGCACTCGCAAACTGCAAATTCAAATCGACTTGTTGCTGATTAATTGCGCTAAAAACCAAACTATAATCGTAATACTGACCATTAGGGCAAAATACCTTACCCATCACTTGCAGTTTTTTTGGCCTTCGAGCAAATCCATAAATGAGTTGTTGCTGGCATGCCTGTGCTATAAGAGGTAGCTGATTTTCTTGAAGCATCTTAGGTATAGCTTTCAGTGTCACAAACCCCAGCCCGGGTTGGTTTTGCCACAATATTGTCTTTTGCTCAGGATCAACCACAGAAAGTACACCACCTTTCTTGGTATTCCACTCTACCTCAAAATCACCTAACGGAAACTGCTGAGCGGCAAACAACACAGGAGAATAATGTAGTTGTCGTTGTTTAAATAACTGCTCTGCTGTTTTTGCTTGATACCAAAGACTACCTGCAGCCAACATACCCAATACGCTAATGAGTAAAACAGCACCACACACAATAGGTTGGTTATACCAAACACGACTCAACATGTATCACCTGTGAGCCGCTGATAAGTTGCTAGTAATCCTGCAGGAAAGCGACGTGGTTTACCTTGTGGGGTAACACAGTTATAGGTACTGACGGCACGTAGTAATGTTTGCTTATCCTTGGTTCTCACCAGTTGAAATGTACGTTGTAATGCCCAACGCTCATCACACCGGGTAATCCAGGTTGCTAACTGCAAATGATCCCCAAGATAAGCAGGTAGCAAATAGTCCAGGCAGTGCTGCCTGACGACTAATGCACATTGCCACTGCTGATAATCATGAAGGCTGATCCCTTCTGCAGCAATTTGACGCCATGCGACTTCCTGTAACCAGTTTACATATACAGCATTATTGACATGTCCATAGTGATCAATGGCATCAGCTTGCACTAAAATTGACATGACAAAAGGTTTGGGAAAATCCCAAGTTTCAGTCTCACCCATGGCTCACTTCGCTAATACTTCGTGATAATACAGGCCATTTTTCTACAATTTGTCCCCGCCTGACAATCAGCAAGTCCTCAAATTCCAACATTACTGCTTCACTTTGTTGTGGCCGAAAAAAAACAAAGTCATCCATCGTCAATGCAGTACGAGTAGAACTGGTCAGAATTTCCTGATTTGAGCTTCGTCCATAGAGACGGTTTAGACTCAACCCACCTGGCGCTTCAGGGATAGCTTTCCAATACCCTCCATAGATAAATAGCGCTTGTCGCCAGTTAGGATTCCACCAACCAATGGCCTTTGAAATCACCTCTAAAAAGGGTAGCTCAAACCGGTTCAGTTTTTTTAATACTGGTGTTGCAATGAAGTAAGCTGCACGGTGGCCACGTAACCAGTGTCGTTCAAAACTCTTAGGCATAAGCAATGCAGAGCCTACACTAATATCATTAAATAACGACATATGTTGGTAAAACATATAAGTTTGACTACCCGCCCCATTTAACGTTAATTGATCATGCCATAAGTCTGGAAACTGCTGTTGTATAAAGCTTACTAATTGAGTGAAACGCCTGGCGACTTCATCCCGAGCTCGAAATAGCTGTTGTTGTTTACGCCAAGGTAATGTAGGTAATTTGGCAATATGGGCTTCATATCCCATTAAACCACTAAATTGAAGATAACGTGGATGATCTGCAATTAGCCCCAATAATACCGAAAGTTCATCCGCAGAGCTGACTCCACCACGGTGCAAACCAATATCCACTTCCACATTTATGTTCAACTTAATGTGTTGTTGCCGTGCAAAACGCAGGTATTGCCTTAGCCGCTCTGGACTATCGATCAACCATTGAATATGACTCAACCGCTGTTTTTGCTCATCATCACATGTGTGCCAAAATCTGGCGACAGCAGCAATGGGTAATGGTTTACCCAATAAGAAATCAACATCATGATAATATCGATGCAAAAATGATAAAAAAGGTCGATGAAAAACCATCAGCCGTCGGCTACCAGTACGTTCCATCAAATAATTAATGAGTGGTAAACATGGCATTGACTTTACGACTAAACGTAATTTAGTTTTACCATGAAGCCGTTGTTGAACAGCCTCAAGATTATTATCTACCGTATCTAAGTCTACCAACTGAGAAGGTTGTCCTCCGGCTTTTTTTTGAAGCTGCTGGTTTAATAAAGAAAAATAATGATTATAGGGTTTACCCCTATCTTTGGGACGAAGCAAAAATGACAAAATAATTAACAGTACAATCCATTCCATGGGCTGTTCCTCAGACTAATAAAAACGCAAACTAAATGAGGGTATACATAATAATAAATGCTTAGCTGCACCCACTTTAGTGGGCAAATGATGTGTTGAGTATCATCCATGATATAATCAACTCAAAAAATTGGCTTCAGAATACGCGAGTTCCCGCTTAATTCAACTAATAAAATCACCTCCTGAAGTACGCACAAGCTAAAACCAAACAGCTTGTCATAAGTCACTTCTGTATTAGCACCCTGCAAATAATTCGGCCCTTTTCTGTTTCGCCTGCAACTTTCTCCCTCCCCACAAACAAGTCCTGTTGTATTTTTAAAATTAACAAGTAATAGATAAAGAAAAGAAAGTGTCAAAAGCGCTTCAGAAAATGGTTGGTTTAATACACAAAAAGCGCTGGCAAAATGCGCAGCGCTTTTTGTAATGCTTTTATCAAGCAACTTATAGTCTTAGTGTTACTCAATCTTAGTTTTACTTTCTTATTTCAGGTTTGCTGTTTCATTTCAGTACTACTGACAAAGCCGACTGTAGTACTCAGACAACCCCATAAAAGGGTACTTGCCTAAAATAAGTGTTTATTGATCACCAAAACTAGTTCCAACCAAGCGAGCAGTTTCTACCCAAGCATGATCAACAGGAACACGGTTTGTGGTATTTGCTACTTCTTCAATAGCCACAGGTACAATTTCTTGGCCTTTAACTGCAACCATATTGCCGAACTTTTCTTCATGAATCATTCTGGCACACGCAGTACCTAAACGGGTTGCTAATAAACGGTCAAATGATGATGGTGTACCACCACGCTGTAAATGGCCTAAGATCGTTAAACGGGATTCTTGGCCAGTAACTTCCTCAATTTCTTGAGTCAGTTTGACACTATGTCCAACACGCGCGCCTTCTAAGCGACGAATTTTTTCTTCAAGCTGATCCCGCTCTTGCTCACCTTCTGTTGCTGCCAGCTGTTTTTTGAGTTCTGCTACCACCTTAGCATCTTCTTTAGTAATCGCACCTTCCGCAACGGCTACGATACTAAAACGCTTACCTGCGCGTGCACGACGCTTGATAGCTGCAGAAATCATATCCACATCGTAGGGGATTTCTGGCAGAAGAATAACATCAGCACCACCAGCAATACCTGCCCCCAATGTTAACCAGCCAGCAGAGTTACCCATTATTTCTACAACCATAACGCGGTGGTGACTGGTTGCTGTAGAGTGCAGACGATCGATTGCTTCAGTTGCAATACCCAAGGCTGTATTAAAACCAAATGTTACGTCTGTACATGCAATGTCATTGTCGATCGTTTTAGGCATGGTTACCACATTCAACCCTGCCTCTTTTAAACGCATTGCATTTTTATGAGTACCATCACCACCCAAGCATACTAATGCATCAAGGTGATGGCGATTATAGGTAGCAACAATTTCATCGGTCATTTCTCTGGTACGAGCTGGTGTATCACGACTGGTACCTAAGATAGTTCCACCATCAACCAAAATGCCTGAAAGTGTTTTTCTGTTTAACTCTAAAGTCCGGTCTTGTGCCATACCACGAAAACCGTCCAGGAAACCGACAAATTGCATGTCATATTGATTTTGGCCCGCCCGAACCAAACCACGAATAGCCGCATTTAATCCAGGACAGTCACCGCCACTGGTGAGAACGCCAATAAATTTAGACATACGTAAAGGACCTCCAAACACTTATATAACTAATACTTATGAAACGGTAGTCTGATTGACATGAAAGAACTTGGTAGTCGTTTTAATGATAATTGTCTTTTTTGCATCAGACGAAAAAAATTTCTAACGGACTCTAAGGAACAATGGTTCTAGTTTTCGATACGTATGTGGCTGATTTCTGTCGATAGCTGCAATTATATCTATCGCATCGTGAGCGACAACTTTAAAACCCATTAATACTGAGCTAAAGCAACTTATTGCACGTCAGAAAAATATTTTTATCCATTGTTAACCCTCAAAATAAAGGAAAATACAACAGTTGGATAACATTAAATAGATAATATTACATAGTGTATTTTTCATTAACAAAACGTATCAAGCGTTAAACCCCTAAGCAAATTCCTATCTCTTTTGCAGTTTGTACCCAAGGATGGTTTTCTGGCACTCGTTTCTTTTGCAAAACAACCTCTTCAAGAGGTACAGGAATTAATGACTGTCCATTAATGGCGACCATCACTCCAAATTGGTTTTGGTGAATTAATTGAGCAGCGGTTGCTCCCAAATGTGTTGCCAATAGGCGATCACCTGCAGAAGGAGTACCTCCCCGTTGCAAATGGCCTAATATTGTTAATCTCGACTCTTGCCCAGTGAGTTTTTCAACTTGTTCAGTTAACCACACACTATGATCAGCATGTTGATTTGCAATCGCTTTTATTTGCTGCTTTAACTCTTTTCGTTTTGCTTTATCCTGTGTAGCACTTCGCTGTTGCTCTAATGCTGTTAGACGCTGAGCTTCTTCAACCGTTAAAGCGCCTTCTGCATAAGCTATGATACTAAATCGCTTGTTAGAACGAACACGGTGCTTAATGGCTTCAGCTACGGTTTCCAGTCGATAAGGTAACTCAGGCAATAAGATAACATCAGCCCCTCCCGCAATACCGGCACCTAATGCCAGCCACCCAGCATTATGCCCCATGATTTCCACCACAATGACTCGGTGATGACTTGTAGCTGTCGTGTGTAAACGGTCAATAGCCTGAGTTGCAATACCTAATGCGGTATCGAAGCCAAAGGTCACATCCGTTATGGCAACATCATTATCAATGGTTTTGGGCAATGTAATGACATTAAGTCCTGCCTGTTTTAAACGCAGTGCATTTTTTTGAGTTCCTCCCCCCCCAATACAAACTAACCCATCTAAATGATTACGATGGTAGTTTTGGACGATGGTCTCCGTCATATCAATCACTTTGTTACCAATAGGCATCTTGTGTGGTTTATCGCGGCTTGTACCTAAAATCGTGCCACCATCAGTCAAAATCCCAGAGAGGACGTTGTCATTAAGTTCCATCGATCGATCAAGAGCAATTCCACGAAAACCATCTTTAAATCCAATAAACTCCATGCCATAGCCATACTGGCCAGCCTTTACCACTCCACGAATTGCAGCATTTAGACCAGGACAATCTCCACCACTTGTTAAAATGCCAATGTGTTTGGTCATTTACAGCCCCTGCGTTTGCGTGTTGTCTATACCCTTTATTATGGATATACCTGAAACTGAAAAAACAATTACTGATAATTAAAGTACAAAGTTAAGCTTTTGCTGGTGAAAAAAACAAAAAACCATGTTCAACAAGCATTGAACATGGTTTAACACTACCTATCGTATAAAAAGCACTAAGGTGATGACAAGCTGGTCATGCACCAGATAACTGAATTATTACTCATTCCTTTACAACTAGTCGATACTGAAAGCAACATTTCCAGTTTCCACTAAATAACTACTAGGTACTTTTGATTTGGAAAAAACATATAATGTTGTATTTAAGAAAACAAAGAACAAATATACTGTACGCTTTTCTTCTGCACTTTCTTCAGACATGACTGTTAAGCATAAAAATCCACACCACCTACTCTGCCACCAATAATGGGCTGAACAACCGCCTGCACTTCCATGCCGTCTTCTGCTGTAGACGAGTGATTCCAGTCAGCCTCTACATCACGACCATTCCTGCCCATTGCCCCTTGATGTTCCTGTCGATCCTGCCCAGATACATCGACATTAACATCCGTAAATCCTTGTTGTATAAGTTGCTCACGAAGACGTGCAATTTGCTGCTCAATGGCATCTCTGACAGGAGCATGATGACTGGTAAAACTAATATTAGCCTGATCATGATGAATATTCACTTTGACCTCAACAGGGCCCAGGTCTGGAGGGTCCAACTGCAAATGCGCAAGTTGTACACCTTGCCCCGTCAGCCAACTTACTTGCTCCCGAAACGCTTGCCCCCACTCAGGTGCTCTTAATGAAGGCGAGACCAGCGTACTAAGCAGCATATCTTGGTTAGTCGTATTAGCATGGGGTGTTGTTGTCACCAAGCTTCCAGCTCTATCAGCTGAAGAAGCTACTGTATTTTGATTCACGACTTGCAGACTTGGATCTACATTCGTTGCACTTAAGCCACTTACATCAACATGTTTAGGCATTACTCCAGTCGATAGTCCTTGAAGTAGCTGTGAAAAATCAGTTGATGAGCTATTCCCCCCTCGATTAAACATTGCCTGCTGTAACGGAGAAAGTGAATGCTTCGCTAAACCATCATCGTTGTTTTGCTGACCCTGATTGTCTAATAACTGCTTTAAACTGATTGCTTCACCATTACCTTGTCCAGAAGCCAGAGAAAAACTTCCACTATTCATATTTTCTCTTAGCTGCATAAGCAGTTGTTTATCCTCAGACATCATCGATGTCAGCTGGACAGTGGGTATAGCCTGAGCATTATGTTGCAGTAGTTGATCAAGGCCAGTTGTTACCTGGCCAGATTGGGACAGGCGCAGATAGTTTGTTTGAGCTGAGGGTAATTGAGCTGAAGGCAGTATAGTCGGGCTTTGATTAGCACTGGCAGCCTGTTGCCGGCCGGCAGTCCATTGCATAGTAATAGGCATGAACAATAAGGAAGAATCAACAACATCATTGGTCGCATCGCTTTCTATATCCAGATGATTTTGCTCCGTTACTTTTGCCTCTTTTTCCTGAGTCTCAAGCGCTTTATGTAACGTTTTTTCATCTGAACTGCCTTGTGTGGTTTTGCCTTTATCGTGCAAAACCTGCTTAAACTCACTCTGGTCTGACGCGGCTGGACTGGAACTTTCTTGAACGTTCTGACGCACTCGTGAAGCTTTATCCTGAGATTTAGAGTGCCCCAGCTCAAAAATACCCATTTGCTCACTCATAGCCATTTCTCAACCCAAGTTAATGTAGGGATCCTGACTGCATTCACTAAAAAGTGAGCAAACTTTATGCCCAACCAAATTAATCTGTGAGGGTTTCTTTTAGCAACCTTGATACAATTTTAAACTCTTGCTGTAGCCCTGCAATTAATGACGAAATGGGTTCAAGTTGCTGTTCTCTTGCGAGGTTTTCAATTTCCCTTGCTTGTTGTGCAAGAGGGGTAATAAACATATTTAAACAACTTCCTTTGAGGCTGTGAGCCAGCTCCCTCATTTGTTCCGCATTGTGCTCTAAAAGCGCCTTATCCATTGCGGCAATCCGTTGTTCACTATCACGAATAAAGGTTTCCACCAGCTGATTATATTCATCCTCCATAACTTCTTGTAGTTCCTGCAACGCAGCTAAATCAATATGTTCCATAGTGTTTCCTTACATCATATGCATCAGTGATGCTCCTTACGAGCACTATCCAGCTCATTATTCCAACCATATTCAATAGTGACTTGGTTACCCACGTTGGAATAGTCTATCCGCCGACAAAAAGAACGTAGTAAATTTACTCCGCGACCATGGTAATTAGTATCTTGAGTGATACGGTTCAACATCTTCTGGTAGTCAAACCCTGGCCCACTATCAGCAACAGTAATAATCAATACCCCCCCTTGCTGCTCAATCTTATGTTCCAGCCAAAAGCGAATAAAACCATTGTCTAATTGCTGAAGTCGACGCTCACGCTCCGCATAATATTGTGTAAAACCATGGAGTGAGGCTTTTAATGAAGAGTCCATACCCAAAACACCATGCTCTAAAGCATTGGAATACAGTTCAGCTAAAATGGTATACAACCGGCCACTGTGTAAATTCACTCCAGGAACTTGCATTAAGCAGTGCAAAATTAATGGTATTGGGTTATAGCTTTGTAGCGTCTCAGGACGAAACTCAAAAGAGGCCGACCAATTTCGTGCTCCACGTATGGTGCTGGGCTCTACTGGTACTGGCTTATCACTAAAACTCTCCCGAGGCACCATGCTGATCTCGATCATAGATAGATCATCTGTCGGCTCCCCAATAAAACTAAAAACAGCCTCTTTAATTTCATTAAAAAGCTGATCAGAGTCTTCGTTATTAGCAAATACTGCTTTTAGACGCTCCTCACCAAAAAAATGTTTCTGGTCATCTTGTGCTTCAATAACACCATCGGACCAAAGATAAAGCCGATCACCGTACTCAACCTCAATAATTTCATAGCCTGTATCAAACTTATCTGGAGACAAAATACCTAACGGTAACCATTTTGAAGAAAGGACATCAAGTGTTTTGGATTTAGCTCGGTATAGATAACAGTCTGGAAGCCCTCCAATCCAAACCTTCATGACTTTACTATCAAAGTCCACATCCACCATGCCACCACAGCAAAAACCACTGACAGGCAACACCTGTTTCATTTTACTGTTCACCTCACTAAGAATCTCTGGCATAGAAAAGCCTTTTGCTACCATATGGTAAAAAATTTCAGCCAGAGGCATAGCGCCAATCGCTGCAGGTAAACCATGTCCGGCAAAGTCCCCAATGAATACCAACATTCCACCAGAGGGTTTACGTGCAGCAATTAATACATCGCCATTAAACATGGCATAAGGTGACTGTAAATGCTGTAAGTTATGAGCATTCAAGCAACCAGAGTGAGCGACTTTATCAAAAATCTCCTTAGCAAAAGCCTGCTCCTGAAGTAGTCGCTTATTGTGACCAGCAATCTTATCCCGCTGAACTTGCAACGTATGATGCATCATCCGCATTCGGTTAAATGCATTGATTTTGGCCTGCAAAATCAATGGGCTGTAGGGCTTTGATAAAAAATCATCCCCCCCTGCATCTAAGCATTCCGCAAGAGACTGAGCATCTTTTAACGAAGTAAGAAAAATGACAGGAACCAACTCTTCACCTGCCAGCTGCTTAATTTGCCGAGCAGCCTCATAGCCACTCATTACTGGCATTAAGACATCAAGTAAAACCAGCTGGGGGCGCTCAAGGAGAAATAGCTCAACGGCCTGTTGGCCATCTTCTGCCGTTACTACGCGATGACCCTGCTTTTGAACCAATGTCCGCAAGATCATCCGATCGGTTTCAGAATCATCCGCAACCAAAATTTTGAGAGAACGCTCAGCCAGCTCCATGATGTATCACATTATTTAGTTACTGAATGGAGAAAAGCTGTTCGAAGTTCGAGATGAGCAAGATTTTTTTTACGTCCGGTTTACAGTTAACAATTTGAATATTAGCTGTATCACCTCCTGCATGATCGCGTAACAAGAGCAGCATGCCTAAGGCAGAACTATCAAGGTAAGTTGTTTCATTAAGATCAATAGTGTACTGATTTGGCAACTTATCCGTACGTTCGTATGCATCTCTAAAAGATTGATGCTCACTAAAGTCAAACCGTCCCTGAATGCGAATGGTGAGCTCAGATCCATCCTCGGATTGTATGGCAGTTACGGCCATGAATTCCCCCTTGCTCCTTTCCCAACCGATGGCTAACAAAATGCTTTCAATAAAGCATAGCCTTTAATTATTAAAAGCACAGGTGCAGCTACGGTCCTTGCTTGCCACGAATAAACTGCTGAGTGTTTACTTCATCTGCGTCCTGCTGCTCTTGCTTTTCTTCCTGCCGTTGTTCTTCTTGACGATAACGATCCAGCAACTGTTGCATTGTTTGTGCATGCTGATGAGCATCAACCCACACATCCCGCAACGTTTTACAGTGTTTATTAATATTATCTACCTGCTCTTGCTGCTGGTGTACAGCCTGCGTTAGCTGAGCAAGAAACTGACTCATCTGCTGCAAACGACGGACAGTCACTGGACGACCAGCCACTGGCTTGGCATTTTCCTGATACTCAGTTTCATAATTCAACAGCTGTTCAAGCTTCTTTTGCTCATACAACAGTTGTTCTTGCAAGCGGCCAAACTGTTTAGCGGCTTGAGCCTCTTTGACCTCTGCGACACGAAGCACCGTCGACAGACGGTCCGAGCGTTTCGTTTCCATGACATAACCCTTAAAGCAAATGATTTACTTCGGGTGAGCCGCGAGACAAATGACTATAGCAATCGACCATTACAATCAGATCATCATCTATAGACTAAAGTTGACGCTCTGCCATTAAGGCTTGTAAACGTTCAACACTTTTGGCCAGAGACTCACTTTCACGCAACCCTTGCTGTAAAAACTGCATCATTGCTGGGTTCAATCGAATAGCCTCATCCGTGGCCGGATCACTACCTTGTTGATAAGCACCAATTGAAATTAAATCACGATTTTTTTGATAAACCGAATAGATTTTTTTAAACTGCTGGGCCATTTCAATGTGATTTTCATCAACTATTTGCGGCATCGCTCGACTAATCGATGCTTCAATATCAATGGCTGGATAATGCCCAGACTCAGCTAATTTACGAGACAGCACCACATGCCCATCGAGAATGGCCCGAGAAGCATCTGCGATAGGTTCCTGCTGATCATCCCCTTCCGTTAGCACGGTATAAAAGGCAGTAATTGAGCCTTGTCCACTTTCATCTGTTCCAGCACGCTCTACGAGCTGAGGAATTTTGGCAAATACCGAGGGAGGATACCCTTTAGTGGCAGGGGGTTCGCCAATCGCCAAGGCAATCTCCCGCTGAGCCTGAGCATAACGGGTTAATGAATCCATTAATAACAACACACGCTTACCCTGGTCGCGAAAGTACTCAGCAATACGTGTACATACTATGGCAGCCCGTAGTCGAAGCACAGGAGAGTCATCAGCCGGCGCCGCAACGACAACTGAACGCTTTAGGCCTTCCTCTCCCAATGTCTGCTCAATAAACTCTTTGACCTCACGCCCCCGCTCTCCCACTAACCCTACTACGGTAATATCAGCACTGGTAAAGCGTGTCATCATACCCAACAGTACACTTTTACCAACACCACTCCCTGCAAACAGCCCCAATCGCTGACCATTACCCACAGATAACAATGCATTGATGGCTCTGATGCCAACATCCAGCGGTTCTTTTATAGGAAAGCGCTGCAGCGGATTAATAGGGTGCCCTGTTAATCCCACATAATCATCAGGCTTTAACGGACCTTTACCATCAAGTGGTTTACCTAACCCATTTAATACCCGGCCCAATAAGTTAAATCCTACAGGTATAAGACTTTCACCTTCTAACGGTAAGACACGTGCACCTGGGTGAATACTTTGCGTAGCCATCAGCGGCATGAGGTATATTTTTTCTTCATCAAACCCCATCACTTCCGCTTCAATTTTTTGCAAATTGTCCAAAATGACCTGACAGCGCTGCCCCAATGCCATTCGACAACCCACAGCCTCCAAGGTTAAACCTATCACCCGTGTCAACCGTCCCTCCACTTGCATAGTAGGACAGCTATTTAACGCCGATTGATAAGGCTCTAAGCGCTCAGTCAGTGCCAGACGTTTGAGACTCATTTGGCTTGCCCTTGCTATCTGAGGATGTTAAAGGTTTTGTTTTTTCCACAGAGTTAGATACCTTTACTGATGATGGATCTGGAGATTCTTGATGTTGCATCTGCTCAAGACTGACCGCATGCACATGCAAATGCTGCTCAGCTATGGCATCCACATAATGAGCCAGGCGTGAAGCGACGCTTGCGTCAACAATGCTATGATTGGTCTCAACACAACAACCACCAGGTAACAATTGCTCATCGGGTAATAGTTGCCATGTCGCCTGAAGTTGCTGCTGAAGATCACGGATATACCCTAAATCCTGGGGATGTAAGTACACGCGAATAGCTTGCCCTCCTGCAGGTAGCATGCGCATCGCCTCTTTTACCAATGTAGTAATTTGGCTTGAGTCAGCATGAAGCTCACGATGAATGACATTACGTGCAATCTGAGTAACCATATCAACCAGTACCTTGGTTAATTGTTCATCCTGCTCAGACAAGGGCTGAAATAATCCATCTAATACTGAAGCCAGCTGTTGCTGAACCTGTTGTAATTCACCTTGAATAGCTTGCCGTCCCGCTTGTTGACCTTCTTGAACGCCCTTTTGATAACCTTCTTCATAACCTTGCTTTTGCCCCTCGCCTAAGCCACTGGTTTTGCCTTCCTGCTGACCTAAAGCAAAACCATCCTGATAACCTTTATCACGCGCTTTATCCAGTGCCTCCAGCAATGCTTCGACGGTTAAAGCCGAGTGCTCGCTTCCAGTGGTTGTGGGCGGATAATGAGTCACCGCTGAAGGTATCGCTTCACTCGCATCCTTGGCTTTATTCTCCACCCTATTTTTAGACTTTGCTTTTTGCTCATGGCTAGGTTGTATCTTTGGCTTTATAGCTTGGGAATCGACTTTAGGTGGTGGACTATCCGCTGTAGCTGAGTGTGCGGTTTTTTCTGGTTTAACGGCTGAACGAGGCACATAATGCACTGACTCTTTAGGGATGTAATACTGCCCTTTTGGATCATTTTTAGCTTGGCTACGAACGAGATGTTTGGCACCTGCAAAATTAGGTAGTCCTAGTTTCTGAAAAGCTTTTGCGGCTTCGCCACGTATAATGGTACTTTCTTGCGATTTTGGCATATGTCAAAACCTTTCCCCTAAACCATTTCCTCACCACCTTTACCCAAAGCTATCTCGCCAGCTTCGGCCATCCGCCGTGCAATAGTCAGAATCTCTTTTTGAGCCGTTTCAACTTCACTAATGCGGACTGGTCCTTTTGCTTCTAAATCATCCCTAAGCAGTTCAGCAGCACGTTTTGACATATTTTTAAAGATTTTCTCTTTAACGGTTTCATCAGCACCTTTAAGTGCAATAATCAAAACATCTGAAGAAACTTCTCTAAGTAATGACTGAATACCGCGATCATCCACATCTGCCAAATTATCAAAGACAAACATCAAATCTTCGATTTGAGTCCCCAGGTCATCATCAACCTGTTTGATTGACTCCATAAGCGGCGCTTCAATGGAACCTTCTACATAGTTCATGATATCTGCAACGCGCTTCACCCCACCCATAGAGGTCGTTTTGGTCGTACCACTGCCAGAAAACTGGCGTTCTAAAATATCATTCAACTCTTGTAACGCTGCAGGCTGGACAGTTGTTAACCCTGCAACCCGTAACATAATGTCTAACCGTACTTTTGGAGCAAAATAACTGAGAATTTCTGCTGATTGGTCTGGGTCCAAATAAGCAACAACAATTGCCTGTATCTGTGGATGCTCATAACGAATCACATCAGCTACACCTCTTGGTTCCATCCATTTCAACGTATCCAATCCGGTTGTATTGCCCCCTAGTAAAATACGATCAATTAAGCCACTGGCTTTGTCTTCACCTAAGGCTTGGGTCAACATCTTGCGAATATAACCATCAGCACCTACGCCTAAGCCGGTCTCGTTTCGCACAATCTCAATAAAGAACTTCAGTACTGATGTCACTTGGTTGCGATTAACATTATCCATTGAGGCCATTGCAGCACCCACCCGCTGTACTTCTTTTGGCCCCATATGGCGCAAGACTTCTGCCGCTTCAGATTCACCAAGACTTAACAAAAAAATAGCAGCACGCTGTACTCCAGACATTCTGGAGGCTAGCGCCGTTTCTTCAGTAACTCCCGCACTCTGGGTTGGTGCCGGACTTGCTTGTGCCTCAGCCATCTTCGGTTACCCACTGTTTAATGACTTGCGCGACCCGACCAGGGTCCTCAGCAACCAAGCCTTTGACGGCATTAAGCTGCTGCTCATAACCCTCATGGGGACCAGGAAGTAGCATGCTTCCTCCTCCTGATAAACTCACTTGATCCTGTGCCATGTCTGTGTCAGAAAACTCACCAAAAGCATCTCCTTCAGGTCCACCCAGTACGGCTAACTCATCCTCTTTTTCTTTTTTCTTACCAAATAAACTCAGTACCATAGGTCTGACGACTCCAAACAGCAGCACGATTATAAATATGCCTGCCAGTACCTGTTTGACCACCTCCCAAAACCAGGGTTCTGTCCAAAAATTAACTGGGGGAATCACCTCCTCAGGAGAAGGCACAAAAGAAGCGTTAACCACATTAACACTATCACCCCGTGTCACATCAAACCCCACAGCATCTTTTACCAGCTGAGAAAAGCGATCAAGGTCGGCCTGATTCCAGGGGGAATAAGTCACTTCACCAGAGTCAGGATTAACCGTTGCCCGATCATTTACGACAACAGCAACCGTCAATCGTCTGATCTGTCCTTGCTGAAACCGGGTATAACTTACCGTTTTATCCAGCTCATAATTTCTGGTCTTTTTCGAGCGAGAGTTAACGGCTTTAGAAGCAGAGGTATTTTCTGCAGTGGTCACCGCCGCAGTCTGATTTTCGGTACCAACCTGCTCAGGAACAGTGACCTCACCTGGCGGTTGATTTGATAATGCCCCAGGTACACCACTTGCCGTGCTTTTTGCACCTTGAGTCTCATCTAATAACTGTTCACTGCGAATAGCTGGCGCATCTGGATTAAATTGCTCTACAGCTTGCTCAATATTATTAAAATCAATATCGGTTGATACTTCAGCTTGGTAATTATTTTTACCTAAAATGGGTTCTAAAATATTGTGCACACGTTGTGTTAGCTTATCTTCAACACGCACGGTATAAGCCAGTTGCTGATTGGCTATTTTTAACTCCGTATCATCCTTGCTTTCCTCTACAGATAATAGCGTGCCATTTTGATCCACCACCGTCACATCAGCCGCCGCCATATCAGCCACACTGGATGCCACTAAGTTGCGAATAGCACTTACCTGGTCATGCTTTAACTCACGCATAGGCTGTAAGTCAATAAATACAGAGGCACTGGGTTTGCGGCGATCACGAACAAATACCGTCCGCCGAGGAATTGCCAAATGAACACGTGCCGATTTTACGGCGCGCATACTCGCAACCGTTCGAGCAAGTTCACCTTCCAGTCCCCGGCGGTATCGCGCATTTTCCAAAAACTGACTGGTGCCTAGCTCCTGCTCTTTATCCAGCACTTCCAAGCCAACGGTACTATCACTTTTAATACCCGCTGCTGCCAGCTTGAGCCGTGCCTCAGCAACATATTCTGCAGGGACTAAAATAGCGCCACTTTTTGGCTCAACCTTATAGCGAATATCACTGGTTTCCAGCACATTCAGCACTTGAGCTGCATCATAGCCTTCCAGAGAACCATAAATTGGCTGAAAGTCAGGCTCCTGTGACCATAAAACAATGCCAAAGCCAATAGCCACACTGGCTGCCAGTCCGACTAAAAAGAGTACTTGCCGAGAAATTGACAAGTCATTGAGCACATCAAAGAATGGGTTGCTACTTCGAGCCATAGGTACAGCCGCTGCACCTTCAGCTTTTGCGCCTGGGCTACCAGGTTCAGTTATCGGATCAGCCATTGTATGCCTACTCCTGTCTTCCTAAACTCATGCATAACCTAAACTGGCATTTTCATAATTTCTTCGTAGGCCTGTACTAATTTATTACGCACCTCAACCATTGCGTCAAAAGCCACACTGGCTTTTTGGCCTGCAACCATGACATCAGATAAGCTAACCTCTGGATCACTAAACTGGTAACGAGTCTTTAAATCACTTGATTCCTGTTGTAATTCATTCACAGAATTGATCGCTTGTTTAAATAGTGTGGCAAAATGAGGTGTTTCTTTTCGCTCAACGCTTAATTCCTTTTCTGCTGGAAGCACTTGGTCTGCCGCAGGCTTGATTTGACTCTCCAGTTGCATTGCTCGCAAATCAAGCATCATCCGATTGAGTGTGACATTATTATTCATCAGTCCCGCCTCGTAGTTCGCTAAGCAATCATCGTTTCAATATCAATACCTTGCTCTCGCATTTTGGCGAGCTTATAACGCAACGTTCTTGGGCTGATACCAAGCTTTAGCGCTGTTTCTCTGCGGCGTCCCCCTTCAGTACGGAGCGCATCAATAATCAACTCATATTCACGCTGTTTTAGGTCCTCACCTAATGGGCCTGATTCTATTGCACGATCAAAACTACTCTCCATCGCTGAACCTGAACCATGAGTGTCCTCACCAGCTAACATCCCCTCCTCTATTTCATTTGAGGTCAGTTCTTTAGCCATCATGGGCTGTGCATTATTGTCAGTGGGTGCTGATGTATTAATCACTCTTTCTTTTAGTACAGGTGCCATTGTCTGTAACACCGGTTGTCCCACTGTACTGGTCGTAGTTAAACATAAGTCAGCTGGGCGGATAAGATTGCCTTGCTGTAAAATCAATGCACGTTGAATGGCATTATCAAGCTCTCTGACGTTACCAGGCCATGTGTATTGCAATAATGTTTTTTTAGCTTCATTACTGAGCTTAACAATAGGATGCTTTAACTTTCGACAGTGGACGACTAAAAGACGCTCAGCAAGGGGCACAATATCTCTTGGGCGGGTTCGTAACGGCTGCCACATCAGCGGAAAAACACACAGTCGGTAATATAAATCTTCCCTAAACTCACCACGCTGCACATAACTCAGCATTTCACGGTTTGTTGTTGCAATGATCCTCACATCCAAGCGAATGGTCTTACGACCACCAACCCGTTCTACTTCTCGCTCCTGAAGCACACGCAATAATTTAGCCTGTAATCCTAATGGCATTTCTGTAATTTCATCGAGCAACAGCGTTCCGTTGTTTGCCAGCTCAAACTTTCCAGGTGAGCTACTGTATGCCCCAGTAAAGGCACCTTTTTCATGACCGAATAAAGTAGCCTCTAGCATGTTTTCTGGAATGGCTGCACAGTTGATGGCTACAAAAGGCTGCTCATTTCTTGGCGAGTGTCGATGTATGTACTGTGCGAGTACTTCCTTCCCCGTACCACTCTCACCCGTAATTAATACCGTAGAATCTGTAGCAGCTACTTTTCTGGCTAACAACAGTAGTTGACGGCTACTTTCCTCTTCAGCAACAGGCTCATCACAACTTTTTTTCGGAGTGCCCTGTAATACCCGCCGAATTTCAGCCAGTAACGCATCAGGTTCAAACGGCTTAACCAGATAGTCTACTGCACCTTGCTTCATTGCTTCGACCGCTTGACTTACTGAGCCATAAGCAGTCATCAGCAATACAGGAAGCTGAGGTACATGCTGGCGAACCCACTGCAACAACTGATAGCCATCCACCTTTGGCATATTGACATCAGATACCACCATATCGATGGATTTATTTTGCAGTAACTGGATGGCTTGTTGCCCATCTTCTGCCAGTAAGTAATTAAAATCTGTCAGCGCCAAGGTATCCGCTAACGCTTCTCGTAAATCAGGATCATCTTCTACGATCAATATGGTTATCTTGGCCATGATGGATCCTCTTCAGAAACGGCAGATATATTTAGGGGCAGGAGGATTTGGCACACAGTGCCTTGCCCTTCTCGGCTGTGAATCGCAAACTCACCTTGATGCGCTTTAGTTACTGCTTGCACAACAGCAATTCCTAGCCCCGTACCATGGGGTTTAGTGGTAAAAAAAGGTTCCTGCGTTTGTGCCAAGCTTTTGGCACTCATGCCTGGCCCGTTATCCACCACTGATAGCCGTAAGTAATGTTGATAAAGACTACAGGAAATCACCAAGGTAAGACCTGGTTTACCCGCCTCTAAGGCATTGTTAACCAAGTTCATCAGCGCACCGATTAATGCATCCTTGTTACAACGAATAAAGTAAGGCTGCTCCAACTGATAACGCCAACGCAGGTTAACCTGACCAGCTTTAACCTGGCCAATACCCATCGCGCTTACTACTGTCTGCTGAAGCTCCTGCCACAAAGCCTTAACCGTTATATTGTCAGCTAATACCAATTCCCCTTTAGCAAAGACCAGCATGTCACTCACTTGGCGCTCAAGGTGCGTTAGCCTGGACATCAACTTATTCGCAAAAGCACTGCTCTTATCTCTGGGAAGTGACGGATTTTGTAAATGGCCGGCATAAAGCATAGCGGTAGAAAGAGGTGTGCGAATCTGGTGAGCGAGTGACGCCACCATTTTGCCTAAGGCTGACAACCGCTCATGGTGACTTAACTGTTGTTGTAAACATCGGGTTTCAGTTAAATCAGTGAGAAGAATGAGCTGCCCAGGTTCTAACTCCAGTGACCGAGTAGCAATACTGACCCGCTTACCATTTTTTAGTGAAATCTCATGCCCATCATCTTCTCTTGGTGCAAAACAGCGATTAATCACTGCTAGCCAGCGCTCACCTAAAAGCGGTTCATCTAAAAGCTCAATGGCTGCAGGATTGCACTGTTGAATGACCCCATGCCCATCCAGCACAACGACGCCACCAGGTAGCAGGTTTAATAAATGCTCCAGACGGTTCGCTAGCCGCTCTTTTTCAGCCAGCTCCTGCAAACGCTGTTCACCAACATCTGCCAGCTCGCTTTTCAATGCCTGTACCCTGCCAGCTAATTGACGGTAAGACTCTGAAAGCTGCTCAGACATTTGGTTAAACAATGAAAATGCTTTCTCCAGCCCTGTTCGATCATCCACGGATGACTGCACATCCTGCAGGGCTGCTGCAAATGCACTGGGTTCTGCCTTGGCAACCTCTGCCATTGATGAGATAGCCCCAGTGGAAACGGCTTTATAGTTTGAAGTTTGACGTTGCCTTTCGACTCTGCCCGTCATAGGCTCGACTCCTTGCCAGGCACTTAACTAGCGCCTTTGTTCACATGTACTCAATAGCTTTCTTAATAAGCCACGACTACAGCAATGTGATCTAGTTAAACTTTTTAAAGATAAAGCAAGGTCCAGGCCAAACCTAAATAGTCAGACAATTCAATAGGTTAGAAACTTGATTAAGGAGAGCGTCAATTTACAGACTTTGGAGGGTTACAAGTTAACTATTTGCGGAAAATGATTCTTTGCGGTTAAGGCCATACTTTCGCATTTTCTCAACCAACGTAGTTCGGCGAATATGAAGTCGCTCTGCGGCTCTAGCGACAATCCCATGGCTATCATCAAGGGCTTGTTTGATAAGCGAACATTCCAGGTTGCTGAGGTAATCTTTTAAATCCAACCCATTAACAGGTAAGAGTGCTGGTGAGTCAACTCCCACCAAACCACTAGAGGTAATGTTTGTTTCTGGAAACATGGCTGCAATATCAGCATTGCTTTCATCTTGAGGCGCAAGATGCCGAAATTTTTTCGGTAGTTCCTGCACGCCAATAACACCATAAGGATACATAATGGCTAAACGTTCCACTAAGTTTGCCAACTCCCGGATATTCCCGTGCCAATCGTGACGGCACAACGACATAATGGCTGCCGAATTAAAACGAATTGACCCTCGTTTTTCATTTTCCATCCGCGAAATCAATTCATTCAATAATAATGGAATATCTTCAACTCGCTCGCGAAGTGGGGGCATTTCAATAGGAAAAACATTAAGCCGGTAATACAGATCCTCTCGGAATGTTCCCTCTTGAATCATATCTTCCAGGAGCTTATGAGTAGCCGCAATTATTCTGACATCAGCTTGAATAGCCTTAGTGCTACCCACTCGGTCGAACACTTTTTCTTGCAGAACCCGTAATAACTTCACCTGCATTTGTAAAGGCATATCGCCAATTTCATCCAAAAAGAGTGTACCGCCCTGGGCTAACTCAAACCGACCAATACGTGTTGAAATCGCTCCCGTGAATGCTCCCTTTTCATGACCAAATAACTCACTCTCCAGCAACTCACTGGGAATCGCACCACAGTTCACAGGCACAAACGGCCCAGTCCGGCGGTGAGAGTTATAATGCAGGTTTCGGGCAACCACTTCCTTACCCGTGCCAGACTCTCCGGTAATCAGTACACTGACATCTTTATCAGCCACCTGGGCCATCATTTCCCGCACTTTCTGTACCTGACGACTGGTACCTACCAAGCTCCGAAATAACTGAAGCTCTCGCTGCTGTCCACGACCTCGACTCTTATTGAAATGCTCACGAAAAACCTGCGCTCGATGTAAAGAATCAAGCAGCTTGTTATAGGTGGGGGGAAAGTCAACATTGGCAATCACTTGCTGGCGATGATCAATATTCATATCCTCAGGCAGTACCTGGTCACCAATCAGTAATACGGGTACAGAAGGCTCCCAGTCATGTATCTGCTGGATGATTGTTGTAAGCGGCAGGCTAATCTGCCCCAGAAAAATAGCTGCAATATCTTTGACCGCATCAATATCAACAACCGCTTGTTGCCATTGATTATCCTCAAGTAACAGGATTTCCTCCCCCAAAAACTCGAGAATAATCTTCAGATCATCACGACGATGCGGCTCACTATCAACTAGCAGTATCTTTGCTTCTTGCCACATGGGCGTTGCTCTCTACACACACGCTAAAAAATGAGTATTTAAGACGATACCTACGGGGCATATTGCTACAACAACTCAATGACCCAAATAAGCAATAAGACAGTTTTCGGACAGATTGCTAACAAAACGGTTGTTGTCTTGAAAAAACGCTGGTTTTTTGACTCAGTATGTGTGAGTAAAGACAATAAAAAAGCGTCGGTCAAATGACCTGGTGAGTAAAAAGTAAGGTAAGTAACTTAGCCTCAGACAGGAAGTCAGTATTCAATAATCTATACATACTTTCTCACTAACGGCTAATAAAGGACATTAAAGAAGTACCACAGCAGGACTGTTATAACCATATATTCATAGTAACTAAATTATTGCTATGGAAAGTTATTGCATTTGCTGGTAAACAGCAACGCCTTGCTTGTGTCGCTGTAAACGATGAATTTCAGCACTTAATGATTGTTTATGTGCAGCACAAGCATCAATGACATGTTGGTATGTGCTTAATAGCTTACCCATAGCCACTAATAAATCAGCGGGAGCTCCCTGCTGCATTGCAGCACCAACAATATTGCGGCAACGTCCATCTAAGTCAGTCACACTCGACCAGTCTTGGTTTAGTAAAGCATGTTGCAAGTCACTTTGTAGCTGCTCTAATTGCGCAACTGTCGTGCTACCTCGATCAGAGCCTGTCATAACCATCCACCTTAACCACGTGCATTATTCAGTATCAGACTTTTTAATTAATCAGTTAAACAACGGTATCAATCGAAACGCTATGAGGTTAAGATTTCATGACTTCAGAGCGAATCTCATCCCAGCCATCCTTGACCGTTTTTACAAGCTTGATGACCTCATCGACTTTATCTGCATCATTGTCTGCATTGGCATTAAATAACTGCAATTCCATATACTGATATAAATTGTCCAAATTAGCAGCCAACTCTCCACCCTGGTCGTGGTCTAAAAAAGAGCGCAAACCTTCCAGAATTTCTATCGACTTATTAATGAAGACATTTTTTGCTTCAAAATCTTGACGCAAAATAAAGCCACGGGCAGTTGCCAACCGCTCAATTAACCCGTCATATAACATCTGGATTAGCTTATGAGGATCGGCATCAATTACCCCTGTCTCTCGATTTACTGACTGATATTGCTGAAGTTGATTCATTGCATTCATCGCTACATCCTATGCCTGTTGCTTAACTAGTCGTTTTTGTAAAAGCCACGTGTTAGAAACGCAGCACTTTCATTATTTTTTTATTTTAACTTTTCTGGTTAACACCATTCAGAGCATCCAGCTGCTGCTTAATATAATCCTGAGTGGACTGCAGTTTTGTCACTAAAATATCTGCGGCGATAAACTGCTTGGTTATCCGATCACGAAAGCTTTCCAGGCGTTCATCAAGTTTTACTCGCTCATCACTTATTTGCTGCAACGTTGTATTAAGGCCATCCGTTTTAGTTGATAAGGCTCCATCAACAGAGACGAAACTGGTCACCAGACTGACTAACTGCTCAGCAACCCCTTCAATAAATGTGACTGTTCCTCGATCACCAGTACTGCCCCCAGTGATTTGCACCTTAATACCCGTACTGTCATCATCCGTTGCCGCTTTTAAAGTTTGGCCAACACCTGTTGCCGTTTGACCATTGATGGTTCCAGCAACATCAACACCTGCTGTACCTGTAGCCACAGAAAGCCCTAAGGTTGCTGCTGAGTTTGTGTCCACTTGAGTAAATTCTATAGTCGAGCTGCTACCATATTTTGTTGAAGTAATTTGCAATTGGTTACTGCCATCAACACTGACATTGACGGTGGCATTAGCGCCTTTTAAATTACTATCTGCATTAATTTGTGTAGCAATTTCTGTCGTCAATTCATCCAGTGTGTAGCTGCCATTGGTAAGGGTTATGTCGGCAGACTCAACACCATTAACCTTAATTTTAAAATTATTATTATCATCATCAATGGTCACGGGTGCGGCCAGTCCAAGGCTTCCTGTCAGCGCTCCTCGGGTGGCAAGTTGTGTCACATTAATGCTATAGCTACCCGCTTTTGTTAAATCTGTTGAAGAAAGAAACTTAACCTGACTATCGGTTGTACGTCCCTGCTCTGCAAAAATCGCCATAATATCATCGCGGGACGAAGCTAACTTTTGTTTAAACGTTGTTGCATCAAAAATCAGGGTTCCACTATCAGAGGATGATTCTCCAATACTGGCTTTAGTGGTAATACCAATTTCAGATAGGGTTCTCACCCCCGCACTCTCTAGTCCACTGACGATACTACCCAGCAGATTTCGTGTTTGTGACATGATATTACGAAGAGAAGCATCCCCTAACAAACTTCCAGATTGATTTGTGGACGTATCAAAAGCAGTTACTTCATTAACCAGGGTTTGCAGTTCATTGTACTTATCAACAAAATCCTGAACACGCTCAGTAATGCCACTACTATCAAGCTCAAGCTTCAATGTAGCGGGTGAGCCAGCATTTTTGCCCGTCAGGTTTAATGTCACCCCTTCAATTGCATCATCAATCACATTGCTGCTACGTGTTAGGGTAATACCATTAATTTTGACACTGCTATCCAGTGCCGCGACGGTTTCAGTTAGGTTTTGCGCGCTACCATTGAATGCCAGTTGTGATAAGCCTGAAGTATCTATGTTATTACCATCATCATCAGTGACATTCACTTCAACAGCATTATCTAGACCCGTCTCAGTTGCTGCCAGTACCAGTTGATAACCACTACCCGTGTCAATCACACTGGCAGTCACACCAAGGTCCGACTCAGCATTAATCGCATCACGCACGCCTTCCAAAGTGTTATTACCGTTATCGATAGTAATAGCTGCAGAAGTGCCTCCAGCGGTAATATTCAGTGTACCTGTGCCTAATGTTGTTTCTTTATCAACAAAAACACCTGTGGCAATCGCGTGCGCCTGAGCCAACTCAGTTACTTCAACGCTGTAGGTGCCCGTTACCGCAGAGGAGTCATCAACCGTCGCTGAAAAATTACTGGCTGTTGATGTCGCTTTCAAAGCACCTAAAGCATCAGGATTACTTAAAACGCGTGCAGAAAGTCGAAGGTTAATTAATGCACTTTGAATACGGCCAAAGTCAGATAACTGCGTATTTATTTCAGCTTCCCGCTGGTCTAAACGCTTTACAGTAGGTTCACGTTCAACCTGCACCAACTGGTCAATTAGCTCTGAACTAAATACACCTGAACCAAAACCTACTGAACTAATGCTGGCCATAAGATCATTCCTTTCTGGAATTGCTGCATCACGCGGCGAATCAAATTGTCGTTACTCATAAATCTTTGTACTCAACACAAAATTGATTATCCTTTCATCAATTATAGTAACGGCAAGAAGCGGCAAATCTTTACCTGTTTTATCTATTTAACGTAAAACCTTATAAATCCATCTAACATCAAGACTTTAGCCTCACACCTTCGTGTTAAATAACTCAAATGATGCAGAATCCTTCAAATCTCGTGCCAAACGTAGTGCAACCTCATCAGGAATCTGCCGAACAACCTCATCGGTGCTCCGGTCAATGACTGAAATTACGGTTTCACCACTATCTGTATCGAGCTTAAACAGTAAGTCCCGTTGTACTGTCTGTACATAGTCGTTGAGCTGAGCAACTGCTTGCTCAACTTGCTCACGAAGCGTTTCCTGCTTATCCAACAGCTGCTCTTCCGTGGCTGACTGTGCTTCTTGCACAGACTTTGCTTGTGAGGTGTGACCTGTAGCCGTAGGGGACTGATTAACGCTCACTAGCCCTTGCCGATCAGCCTGAGGCAATAGCTTACCTTTATTTGTATCAAGCTCACGTGTGCTAACTATCGACGTTGACACTTTGAGGTCATTCATAGTGCACCTCATTTATCCTTTTTTAACCAACACGTATACCCAGGCCATTGCTGGCCTGGGTCTGGTTCATCCCTATTCTCTGGCGTCCTGTTACTGCAGGAGAGCCAGAACCTGCTGTGGCCTTGCATTGGCTTGTGCCAAGACTGAAATACCTGCCTGTTGGAGCACCTGAGCTCTACTCAACTCAGCAGTCTCTGCCGCAAAGTCCGCATCCTGGATACGAGAGTTGGCAGCTGATAAGTTTTCACTGCTCACTGACAGGTTATTAATGGTTGATAGGAAACGGTTTTGGATTGCACCCAATTCCGCCTGTTGTTTGGATATTTGCTGTAAGGCATTATCGACAGAGACAAGTGCCTCATTTGCACCTTCAACAGAGGTGATATCAATATCTCTTACCAGCTGACCGACTTCCTGCCCTCCAAAAGTACCAACTTGGAAGCCTGCAAAGTTAATATTTCCGGTATCTGTTGATAGCTCAAACTGCCCTCCAGAGATGAGGCCTACAGAGCTTCGCGTAGTGGCAACGGTAAATCCAGCATTGGTTACAGTATTAATTGCACTAACATCAATGTTACGACCATCATCAGCTAATAAGCGGAAAGTGCTACCAAATGCTTCTGCTTTAACACCTGTTTGACCTGACTTGGTATTAACAGCGGAGATAATGGTGTTTTGAATATCACTAGTAGTATCAGCAGCCCCATAAGATATGGCAATACTGATGCCATTGATGACCACGTTACCACTTTGTGCTGTACCCGTAGTAATTGCCCCACCAGTAACAACCGTTGTATTAGCAACAGCAGTTACACCAGTTTGATCACTTACTTTATTGATCGCTGCAGCTTTAGATATCGCAGAGCCGTCATTTTGAGTGGTTGATGCTGTATCAAAGGATGACTGAGAAGGCCCAACCGCAACCCCATTGATAACAAGGTCACCTGTCACTAATGCG
Organism: Zooshikella harenae; assembly: GCF_018837975.1. Lineage (GTDB taxonomy): Bacteria > Pseudomonadota > Gammaproteobacteria > Pseudomonadales > Zooshikellaceae > Zooshikella > Zooshikella harenae. The sequence continues at coordinate 117,765 of NZ_JAGSOY010000007.1, forward strand.
TTAGCAGTAACATTATCACCTACAGCTCCGCCGTTGACACCACTAAAGGACCCTACTTCAAACCCTGCGTTGTCAATATTTCCTGTAGTGGTATCAAGACTGATGTCACTGCCATCTTGAGAGATCAGTGTATAGGTACCTATGTATGTAGAGTTTCCTGTTGCCAGCCCAAAGTCTGCTGAGGCATTACCAGATACATCAGCTATATCTACATTTCGTCCATCTTCAGCAGTCAGTGTAATACCTGTTGTTGCATTGCCATCATAGGATGCAACAACACCAGTTTGGCCTGATTTCTCATTAATTGCTGTAACAACAGCCTGTAAGTTGGCTTCAGTACTGAGAGCACCGTCAGTCACTAAGTCAATAGTTACCCCATTAACTGTTAACTGACCCGTTTTATCATCAGTATTTGAGTAAGTGTTACCAGCCACAGCATTAGAGTCAACGCGAGCAATAACACCCGTTTCCTCAGAAACTTTATTAACTGCTGAAGCTTTGGCAATAGCACTACGCTCCTGGAAAGCGGTAGAAGATGTATCATCAACACCTGAGGATGCACCAACAGCGATACCATTAATGACTAGGTCACCCGCACTTAGCTGCGCATTCCCAGTCACATTTGAGGAAATGCCTGCTTCCAGTGCAGAGCCCAAACCATCTGTTGATACTTTAGCAATACTAACGCCAATGGTATCGCCCAAATTAGCGCCTGTTTGGAAGATCGTATTATCAAATGAACCATCTAACAGCTTTTTACCATTGAAATTCGTTTTCTCAGCAACATTTTCAATTTCTGAAATCAGTTGCTGTACCTCTGCATTCAGTGCCTCCCGATCTATTTCAGTGTTACTACCGTTAGAAGATTGCAATGCCAGGTCACGAATACGTTGTAAGTTTGTGGTAACAGATTTTAAGGCACCTTCAGCGGTTTGCGCTAAAGAAATACCATCATTTGAGTTACGAATTGCGACATTGGTACCGCGGATTTGTGATTCAAAACGTGTCGAAATCGCCAGGCCAGCAGCATCATCACGTGCGCTATTAATACGCAAACCAGATGAGAGCCGCTGTAATGCAGTATCCTGCGCAGACTGTGATCTATCCAGATTACGCTGGGCATTCAGCGAGGCGATATTGGTATTAATTATTTGTGGCATGTCTCAAACTCCTGCTCACTACTTCATCCAACAAGCCATCTCATCAGGCCATCCCTTCATCCGAACTTGCGCACCGAATTCATGGCGATAACCTGTCTATTCCTGTTAGCGACATGCCCCAAAAAAACTTTAACTAATTCACAATATTTTTTTCATCAAAGAAACATGCACCTTTAAGCAATGGTTAAAACAGTGCGAATTCCTAGTTCCCACGCATCAAAACACAGGCACTGTTAGTTTTTTTTACACATCATGATTATCTACCTGTTTGGAATAAACATACTTTTTTGAAAAACAACAAAATATAAGTGAGACGCAATTTAAATTTTTTGTTTTTCATCATTCCAACCGTGAACAAAAACATGTTTTTTTTCCACAAAAGCAAACCAAATCACTGTTTTTATAGAACTTAATCACATTAAGGTTTTTTTACAGCGAGTTTTAAAATAAACACAAAAAATATATAAATAATTGTTTTTATTAAGTTTTTTATTTTTGGCATAACATATGCTTATACCTCTCGCTCGCAAGCATATTGTCTTTTGAAGTAACTCACAGACTTTTTATTACACGCCATAGGCGTTATAGGGAGATTCTAAATGAATAAATTAGCTGCATTGTTTGCTACAACAGTTGTTGCAGTGTCTTCACAAGTGATGGCTTCACCTTTAGGTGGTGACCTCACAATTTATGATGGAAATTCTCAAGCTGGATCATACAATGACTGGTATGGCAGCTCTCACGAAGATCAAGAAGTTGAAGTTGGCCAGTCAGGTACTCAACTGTTTGATACTGAAGCCGTCATCAAAAGCGATAACTACAATGTTGGGATCGTAAGTGGCTTTGACTTAAAAAACGGTCAGGGTAATTTCGCTTCAGGTGATATCTTTATCGACCTTGACGGTGATTTCTCTTCTAACACTGGTGCTTATGGTCCAGGCCAGCAAGTAAAAGATACTTTCGGTTATGACTATGTGCTGGACATCGACTGGAATCAATTAACTTACACTGTCTTCAAGTTAGATGCTGACTCAGAAACATTAACAACGACTTTAAACAACCACCAATTCTCTAACCCTTGGGCTTATGCCGGTGGTGGTCAGCAAGTAACAACTGGTTCTTTCACACTTGACCTATTGACTGATGCTCAAACAGGTTATGAAGGTGACGCAGAAATCGGTCAAGCATCTCACCACTATGCGAATGGTTTTGACTTAAGCTTCTTGGGTGAAGGTACAGACTTCTGGCTGCATTACACTATGGAATGTGGTAATGATTTACTTCACGCTAAAGGCACAGTACCTACTCCTTCAGCTTTAGCATTGATGGGTCTAGGTCTTTTAGGTTTGACTCGCATCCGTCGCAAAAAAGCATAAGTAAAAATAGAGACAAATAAATCTACTTTGTTTTTGCTTTTTAAATAGTCGCCTTTGGGCGGCTATTTTTTTATCTTTTTCTCACGTCTAAAAATACTGACCATTAACATAAAAGTATAAAAATCTTAATCACAATAAAACATAATTAAACCACTACTAAGCCTGTTGTTTAATTAATATTAAATCCCCATGCTCTTTAAGATTTTTAGCTAAACGCAATGCAAGTTCCTCAGGGATCTGCCGAATAATTTCTTCAGATTCCCGATCAACCACAGAAATCACCACTCGCCCTGCATCATCATCAACTTTAAATAAAATATCTCTTTGCCTAGCAGAAACAAAGTCATTTAACTGCTCAATAGCAGCAGTAACTTGCTGTTCATTGAATGCTTTGGGTTGATTAACATTAACCTGCGGCTCTGTATTTTCAACACGCGGCATTTCCCCCTGTTGAACGTTATCTATCGTATTTAACGACGAGTGTTTTTTAGTATCATCAACAGTAGGTGCGACCACAGGAGAACCTATTGGTGTTATACCTCCCATGATAATGTCCTCTTTCATGACCAAACCCAAACCGCTATAGGGTCTGGGCTGGTTATTAATACATTATGCTAATTTCTACGTCCCTCTCACAAAGGGAGTCCATTTTACTACTGTAATAACGACAACACTTGCTGGGGTTGAGCATTGGCTTGTGCCAACACTGAAATACCGGCTTGTTGTAGTACAGTAGCACGACTCATTTCAGCCGTTTCAGCCGCAAAGTCAGCATCCAAAATACGGGAATTTGCTGCTGACAGGTTTTCACTATTAACCGATAAGTTACTCACAGTTGATAAAAAGCGGTTTTGCAAGGCACCAAGCGCTGAAATTTGCTCAGAGACTCTACTAATCGCATTATCAATGGATATTAACGCATCATTTGCCCCACTCAGGGTAGATATATCTAAATCATCCAATAACTGTCCAGCTTCTTGACCTCCAAAAGTACCTATTTGGAAACCTGCCCGACTTATCGACCCTGTATTTGAGGTGAGTGTAAACTGCCCTGCCGAAGTAAGAGACACTGAACTATAAGTGGTTGCTACAGAAAAACCCGCATTTGCCACTGTGTTTATCGCACTGACATCTATATTTCTTCCATCATCGGCGATCAACCGGAAAGTACTGCCGAAAGCTTCTGCTCTAACCCCATTTTGCCCTGACTTAGAATTAACGGCATTAATAATAGTATTTTGAATATCACTTGCAGAATCATCTGCACCATAAGATATCTGGATATCTACCCCATTAATAACCACATTACCACTTTGGGCAGTACCTGTTGTAATTGTTCCACCAGTGACAATTGTGGCATTTGCTTTTGCTGTCACCCCAGACTTTTCGCTCACCGCATTTATCGCCGCAGCTTTTGCTATAGCACTCGCTGCGTTACCTGTCGTTGATGATGTATCTAATGACGTTAACGAAGCACCTACCGCAACACCGTTAATAACTAAGTCACCAATTGATAATGCTGTATTCGTAACATTATCACCGACCGAACCACCATTTACACCACTGAATGTGCCTACTTCTAACCCAGCATTATCAATATTACCTGTCGTTGAATCGATAGTAATATCTTCACCATCTTGTGAAATTAAAGTAAATGTACCAAAGTAGGTGGTGTTCCCTGTGGCTAAACCAAAGTCAGCTGAGGCATTACCTGAAACGTCTTGAATATCAACATTTCTGCCATCGTCAGCAACTAGCGTAATCCCTGTGGTTGAATTGCCATCAAAAGACGCTATAACACCTGTTTGGCCAGACTTTTCATTAATTGCGGTAACTACCGCCTCTAAATTGGCTTCGGTACTTAATGCGCTATCTGTTACTAAATCAATTGTCACACCATTGACGGTAATTTGCCCGGTTTTGTCATCGGTATTGGAGTAAGTACCTCCTGCAATAGTTGCCGCATTAACTTTAGCAATCACGCCCGTTTGTTCTGAAACCTTATTAATAGCAGCTGCTTTTGCTATAGCCCCTCGTTCTTGGTAATTAGTGGATGATGTATCATCTGCTCCTGAAGACGCACCGACAGCAATACCATTAATAACCAAATCGCCTGCATTTAGCTGGCTATTACCCGTTAGCATTGAAGAAATACCCGCCTCAAGTGAGGTACCTAATGAATCAGTACTGGTCCTAGCAATACTTACTGAAATAGTATCTCCCAGATTCGCTCCAGTTTGAAAATATGCGTTTGAGAAAGATCCATCCAACAGGTTTTTACCATTAAAATTGGTTTTATCCGCCACATTTTGTATTTCTGCAACTAACTGCTGCACCTCTTGGTTTAATGCATCACGGTCAATATCGGTATTACTACCATTAGCTGACTGCAACGCTAGCTCTCTAACACGTTGTAAATTACTGGCTATAGAATTTAATGCTCCTTCAGCTGTTTGTGCTAAAGAAATACCATTATTTGCATTTTGTATGGCAACTGTCGTACCTCGAATTTGAGATGTAAAACGAGTAGAAATTGCTAAACCTGCCGCATCATCTTTTGCACTGTTAATTCTTAAACCAGACGACAAACGTAGCATTGCTTGCTCTTTATCTGATTGAGAAATACCCAAATACCGCTGTGCACTAATAGAAGCAAGGTTAGTATTAATGACCTGAGGCATGTGATCGCTCCTTACTTAGTCAGTTACTCCCTTTACCAACACACCTCAAATACTACTTTTGGGGAGATCTAATGTTCCGTAGTACTTTTAATAACGACCACAAACTGATTTCCTTTAGTTTTTTTCCTCACTTTTTTATAAAATAATTTTCTGTCGTATATTAGTCATTCAAGTGTATATTTAATTTCACATAACTTTATCTCTGTCACTTTTTTTCGGCATTTTTTTGCCGCTATCACTCATCAATAAATACATCAAACTTCGTATTATTTTGAATAATAATAGTTTTTTATTCAATGGCATAAGAGTTGCTGTTTAGCTACTAGTCCAGAAACAGTCTCTATTTTTTAAATTAAGGGATGTCTTGAAGGTTAAGGTTGAAGGTTAAGGTTATAGTGCCTACCACTCAGCACCATCCAGGCGGGAGACAAGGAACATGCCACAAGTTATTAATAGCAATATTCCCTCGTTGAATGCTCAACGCAACTTAAATCGATCTCAAAATCAATACGCCGTCGCCCTACAACGTTTGTCGTCTGGTTTAAGAATTAACAGTGCAAAAGATGATGCTGCAGGCTTAGCTATAGCAACTCGCTTTGATGCGCAAATTACAGGACTTGGTGTTGCCATTCGTAATGCAGGTGATGGTGTGTCATTAGCCCAAACCGCCGAAGGTGCGCTTGGAGCCATGCAAGACAATTTATTACGTATTCGCGATCTTGCGTTACAAGCAGCCAATGCTTCCAACAGTGCATTAGACCGTGAGGCTTTAAATGCTGAAGTACAACAATTAAAAGCAGAAGTACAACGCTTATCTGAACAAACAAATTTTAATGGCACTAAACTCCTTGATGGCACATTTAAAAGTGTTTCATTTCAAATTGGCGCCAACGAAGGGGAAACTGTTAGCTTTGGTATTGATGGTGCTCGCGTTGATGAGTTAGGTGCAGCACAAACGGTAGGCGTAAGTGCCAGGGGAACAACCAATGCCATCACGCAAGGTGACTTAATCATCAATGGCGTGACCATTACCAGCTCAAAAGCCAGTGATGACACAGCATCAATCGCCAATAAAAGTGCCAGTGCCATAGCTAAAGTTTCTGCCATAAATAGCCACTCTGATGAAACAGGCATCACTGCGGAAGTACTCACAAATACGGTTGCAGGCACCAACCAGACAGTGGCAGATCAGTCAGGTAATATTTTCCTTAATGGTGTGAGAATTCCTTTAGCAGTGGGTACTAGCTTAGCCTCTGATGCCAATCGTGATGCGGTAGTTGCAGCGATCAATGCCTATTCAGGACAAACGGGCGTCACTGCAATTAATACCGGAATTGACGCCTCTGGTATTACATTAGAAGCCGAAGATGGCAGAAATATAACGCTTGTCTTTGGTAGAGGGGGTACCGATGATTTAACCGCTGCTGCAACAGGGTTACCTACAGGCAACGTCGCCGCAGGTGATCCACCTACTGCGGCAGAAGAACTGAATGGAACAACTGCAGGTGGTTTTACCTTAATCAGTCGTGATAACAGTGATATCAAAATAGACCAGGGTCCAGATGGTCAGCTTAATGCGAATGTGGGGTTAGCCGTTGGAACATACAGTGGTAGTCAAGCATTTGTATCATCCCTAGCAGATTCAGGAAACAGTCTAAATACAGGTGATATTGTCATTAACGGTGTACCTATACCTGCAGGTAATGTATTAGACGATACAGCGTCATCAACCAGCAAAACAACCAGTGCCATTACTAAAGCTGCCGCTATCAATAAAGTCAGTGAACAAACCGGAGTAACCGCCAAGGCTAATCCCAATTTAGTGAATGGTGCTTCGATGACCCCAGCAGCCCTTACGGGTAATATCACAATAAATGGTGTCACAACAGCAACATTTAGCACATCTGCCGATGCAGAAGAAAGTCGACTAGCGGTTATTGCTGCTATTAATGCCATTTCTGGTCAAACGGGAGTGACTGCTATTGATACGGGTAGTACAACAGGTGGTGTTCAACTACTTGCGGAAGATGGCCGTAATATTGACATCAGCTTTTCAACACTCACAAGTGCTGCAACAGGCATAGCCGCTGCTGATACCTACGAATCTTCAATACAAATATCATCGGCAGGTTCATTTACCTTAACTTCAAATACAACAAATGGCTTAACCAACCAAGGGCTTACTGCAGGTACATTTGGTGGTGCAGAAACAGGACAGTTTATTGAAGATGTCGATATTTCAACCGTAGAGGGAGCACTTACGGCTTTAGACGCTATTGATAATGCCCTTCAATCTATTAATTTACAACGCGCTAAACTAGGTGCTATCCAAAACCGCTTTGAGTCAACTATCGCTAATCAAGCAATTGCTCAGGAAAATTTAAGCTCTGCAAACTCAAGGATAAAAGATGCAGACTTTGCTCAAGAAACAGCAGAACTCAGCCGAACTACGGTATTACAGCAAGCAGGTATTTCGGTATTAGCCCAAGCCAATGCTCAGCCACAACAAGTGTTAAGTTTATTACAAAGCTAGTGCTGTATTCTTTTATATTGTGATATCTACGCTTGGTGGTTTAACCATAGACGTCTCCAAGCGCTTTTTTCTCAAAAATAACTGAGCCACTGTTTTATACTGGCCTTTCGTTCATACAGCTCTCTTGATCACAGCAACATACTCCTTTTCGTCGTTATTTCCTAAACAACTTTCACGAAGCCTTTCTAAGTGAATAGGCAATCATTGTCTATGGCTTAACCGGCAATAGTTTGCCTTGTAACGTTTTATCTTGCCGGTTTCCTGTCGATTAATGGTTAAGTGGTATTTTTATTAAATAATTATGTAATTGTTTTTTCAGTTTTTTTTCACTTTGGCATAAGCATTGCCCCACCATAGGCAACGCAAATTTCAACTTGTTGCCAAGTTGCCGGCGTAACCCGCACATTTGATACAAGGGAAGCAGACCGGCTGGTATTAAGGTGGAGAAAAGCCATGCCTCAAATAATTAATACCAATATTCCTTCGCTGAATGCTCAGCGAAATCTGAATAGGTCTCAAACCGATAATGCCGTTGCCTTGCAACGTTTATCTTCAGGACTTCGTATCAATAGTGCAAAAGACGATGCCGCTGGTCTTGCCATTTCGACCCGATTTGACGCCCAAGTTCAAGGCCTATCGGTAGCAATCCGCAATGCGGGTGATGGTGTTTCACTCTCGCAAACAGCAGAGGGTGCACTTGGAGCAATGAAAGACAACCTGTTACGTATTCGTGACCTTGCTCTGCAATCAGCCAATGCGACTAATAATGCCTTTGACCGAGAAGCGTTAAATGCCGAGGTCGAGCAGCTTAAAAAAGAAATAGCACGTATTTCTGATCAAACCAGTTTTAACGGTACTAAATTACTGGATGGCACATTCACCCAAGTGACTTTCCAGATAGGTGCCAATGAAGGAGAAAGTGTCACGTTTGGCATCGAAGGTGCCCGAGTTGATGAACTGGGAGCAGCACAAAATGTTGGAGTAAGTGCTCGAGGGACCGCCAATGCGCTGGTACAAGGGGATCTTATTATCAACGGTGTCAGTATTCCAAGCTCTAAAGCGACGGATGATACTGCGTCACTGACTAATAAGAGTGCCAGCGCCATTTCTAAAGTCAGTGCAATTAACAGTGAATCTGACGAAACAGGCGTAACCGCAGAGGTACTTACTAATACCGTTGCGGGAACAGCACAAACGGTGGCTGATCAAACAGGAAATATATTCCTCAATGGAGTACGTATCTCACTGGCCGTCAATACCAGTATTTCTTCTGAGGGAAACCGTGATGCGGTCATCGCAGCTATCAATGCCAACTCAGATCAAACAGGTGTTAATGCTGTAAATACTGGGGATGATCAATCGGGCATTACCCTAGAAGCTGAAGATGGTCGAAACATAACCCTCGTTTATGCAGCAGGTGGGTTAACCGCTGCAGCCACTGGGCTACCAACGGGTAACGTTGCTGCAGGTGCCACTCCCACTGCCGCAGAAGAACTGGCAGGTACTGCTGCAGGTGGCTTCACCTTAATCTCCCGTGATGGCACAACCATTAAAATCGACCAGGGTCCTGATGGCCAGCTTAATCAAAATGTCGGGTTAGCCGTTGGCGAATACAGTGGTACAGGTGCATTTCTCTCCTCACTGGCAGATTCAGGGAATACACTAAGTGATGGCAATATTGTCATCAATGGTGTCCCTGTGCCAGCTGGAAATATTCTGGACGATACAGCTTCCTCCACCAGTAAAGACACCAGTGCAATTACCAAAGCAGCCGCGATCAATAAAGTCAGTGAGCAAACAGGTGTCACTGCGATAGCTAACCCTAACCTTGTGAATGGTGCAGCCATGACACCAGCCGCATTGACAGGAAATATTGTTATTAATGGGGTTGTAACCACTGGCTTTTCCACTACCACTGATGCCGAAGAGAGTCGAATTGCCGTGGTGGATGCAATCAATGCTATTGCGGGTCAAACGGGAGTTACCGCCGTTGATACCGGTAGTAGTACTGCGGGTGTCCAACTGCTCGCTGAAGATGGACGCAATGTTGATATCGTGTTCAATACGCTGACCAGTGCTGCAACAGGTATTGCCGCCACAGCCGTTTATGAGTCATCCATTCGACTATCATCAGCAAACCCGATAACGCTAACATCAAACACCAATAATGGACTTTCCAACCACGGTTTATCTGCAGGCACTTATGGTGGCGCAGAAACCGGTCAGTTTGTTCAGGATATTGATATTTCCACAGTTGAAGGTGCATTACGTGCTCTGGATGCAGTAGACAACGCACTACAGTCAATCAATATTCAACGCGCTAACTTAGGGGCCATTCAAAACCGCTTTGAATCAACCATTGCAAACCAGGAAATTGCAAGAGAGAACTTGGCTGCAGCCAACTCTCGTATCAAAGACGCAGACTTTGCAGCAGAAACAGCAGAATTATCAAGAACCCAGGTTTTGCAACAGGCAGGTATTTCTGTACTCGCCCAAGCTAACGCTCAACCTCAACAAGTACTACAGTTATTACAGTAGTTATTAATTATTGGGGTTTCTTACTACTTACTTATTAATGAGGTGTTTCAACACCTCATTTTTGCGTAAGGAAAAGCCAACATTCTAATGAATACATGGACTCGTTAACGGGCAATGGGGGGAGTTATCATGGCTGAAAACAACAAACCAACGATTGACTTTGGTCTCACTGATTTTGAGCTGGCAGTTTATCGGCGCAACCATCAAGTTGCCGAAAAGCTGTTAATACAGCTCTTAAAGTTTATGGATAACTCCAACCAGTTCGGTACTATTTTTGTCGATCCAAACGATATCACTAACAATCAAGCCTACTTTATCGGTTTTATTCCCTTCGATAATCGTAAAACCCTGAGTCAACGTCTTAGCCTTTACAATAGACTGGCGGCAGCTATTACTGCATTAGCCAGTGATCCAGCTTATTCAATGGGCAATGATTTACGGCTCTCATTTTTATTTTATAAATGCCATGTGGGTAATATTTTTAGTGCCTCTACTTATAGAAATATGGATCATATCCTTATCGCTAGAGGAGTCTGTAATAACCAGTATGTCCTTAACATTCAAAGTGATGATGACTTTCAACAACTTTTGTTATTTTTTTCCTTAGAAAGCAGTATTAAAATTGATCATAACTTATTGTTTGAGTACAACTCAAAAACAGCTGGTTATTTCTTTCTAGGTCTTCTCTATAATTTAAATTGCAGTTTTGGCTCAAGATCAGAACAAAATTGTGCTGAGCTTGTCAGCGCCTACCAGTTACTCGATAAAGTCCCTTTGGAACCTGTCGTTTATGGTTTGTTACCTAATCCATGGATGGGTTGCACTTATTTGCAACACCCTGACAAAAATCACCTTAAAAAAGCATTAAATAAACTTTGTGAGCGTTGGGTAACGTATCAGATAAATAAAAAAGTTCATAAAAAAATAAACCATATACCCACAACTTTATCACATCCAGTTAAACGCATTATTATGGGTATGGAAACCTATAAATCAAACCATTCCATGTACCGCTGTTACCACTCCATATTACAAGCACTAAAAACACATTATGAAGTTATCTTAGTGTGCAATAAGACAATGATTGATAAAAAAGCTGAAGAAGATGGTCATCGCGTTGTTTATCTTGATGATGATGTCCCCACCATCAACAGTGATCTTGAAAAGATTATCGACTTACAAGCTGATATGATTATTTATCCCTCTCTTGGTATGAGCAGGTGGGCAGTCTTTTTCGCAAACCTAAGACTTGCGCCTGTTCAAGTTATGTTTCTGGGGCATCCTCATGCCTCATTTAGTGACAGCATTGATTACATATTACCCTTAGGCATCGATCAGCAAGAAAATGGGTTTGCACCCTATTGTCAAGAAACAGTCATACCCGTTAACTTCCCTCAACAGGGTTTTACACGTCGTCCTGATTTACCCGATAAAATCCCTGAAAAAGAGCAGCATGATGGCATTTTTCGTATAGCGATCAATAGTAGTTTACCTAAGCTCTCTCCCTCCTTTTTAGCTACATGTCAGTCTATTAAACAGCAAGCTAATATCGCCGTTGAGTTTCACTTTTTTATTTTACAAACTCGCTCCGCCTTTGGTGACAATCTTGGCCACTTTTCACTTCAACACATTGGACCTACGGTAATCCATACGCATAAGCCTTATGCTCAGTACCTGCAAGATTTAGCCAACTGTGACCTTGCGTTGGGTACCTTTCCTTTTGGTGGTGTAAACACCAATATTGACTTATCTATGGTCGGTGTACCTAAACTCATCATGGATTGCCCTATAGGTGACTTTTTTGAAAAAACAGATAGTGACTTTTTCAATCAGGTTGATGCACCACCAAGTTTAAGAGCCTCATCCATTACGGACTATATCAATAAAGCCTTAGCACTCATTCATGATAAAGAATTACATGATCAAAGCGCAAAATTTATGCAGTCCATCGACTTATCTCCTTTCTTTCAAGTTAAAGAAGAATGCGTTCGGTCAGTGATTAAGGCACTTCATACAGTAAGCCAGAACTCTCAATCTAAAGAACAACAACTCAAACAGGTTAAAGATGTCTAACCCATACTATGACAAACTTAATTTATTTAAATCAACACACTAAGTTACTAACTAAACTAGTAATAGTATTTCAGACAATAACATTGAATTGTTTTAGTATGAAGTCAAATAAGCAGTTATGATATGTTTTAGAAAACATTTTGAGAGAAAGTAACATGACATTTCACTCTAATTTTCAGTTAGTGCTTTATTGTTCTTACTTCCTCTTATTCTGTTTTTCAAAAGCATTTGCTCAAGATATTAACCTATGTAAAAAAGACGAAATTAGTATCGGCTGGTTACCTTTTGAACCTTTTATGGAGGGTGATATTACTGAAAAACCAACAGGACTCGATATTCAACTAATCGATAAAGTATTTACTGAAGCACGTTGTCATTACAAGTTTATCTATTTGCCATGGAAACGTTCGATTCATGAGATTCGTTATGGCAGACTGGATATGATTGCACTAGCCTCTATTACCGAAGAAAGAAGAGAGTTTGCTAATTTCTCAGTGCCTTACCGGTTTGAACAAATGCGTTTAATGGTTCGAAAAGAGGATAAAAACAAATGGCACATAACTACTCTTAAAGACATCGCAAGACTTCAAATGCGAGTAGCTGTCCATTTAGGGGCCTTTTATGGAAAGGATTTTGAACGTCTAAAAGAAAGTGATGCCACCTTTGCGGACATTCTTTTTACAACAACTGATGACTCTACTCGATTAAGAATGCTCCAGTATGACAGAATTGATGCAGTCTTACATGATAAAACATTTCTAGAGTCTCGTGTTAAAAAAATGGGCCTTGAAGGAAGGTTTATCTTTTTAGACTACCCAGTAAATGATGACTCGATTCATTTTATGTTTAGCAAAGCTAGCATACCCATTGAAGATGTTGAACGAATCAATAAAGCCATTTTTAAAGTAGGGAAAACTAAATTTTACTACGATTTATATCATTATTCTTTAAACAGAATTTTAGAGAAACGTCCTTAATTCATAGCCTGTAGTTTAATAGCAAGTTTTCATTAAAACAACTTCACTTAATTGATCCTTTAATAGTCTCTTTTTTCTTAACTTGGTATCCACCCATACGAGAATCCCGTAAATATTGATCATAGCGACCATCCGCTTTAAGAATATTAAGACCTTTATTGAATCGATCAATTAGCTCCTGGGCATTTTTTACTTTTTTACTAATAATTAAATGGTAAGAAGTAACATTATAAGGTTTCGGGTGATAGTCAATCACGTTGACGACACTATCAGGCAAACTACCGTGAAGTGTCGCATAGCCTACATCTAAATCTGATGGGAAAAGATCAATATGTTGCTTGGCTAACATTTTAAATGCTTCAATTTCACTCGGAATACGAATAATCCTAATATTTGGGTTATCTTCCAACTGGTAGGAATAACCCAATACACCACCTATTCTATAATCAGCTAAATCATCATAAGTCTGCCACTGAAAATGATGACTCTTCAACTTAAATAAAACTGAGGTCCCGTAAACAACAGGCTCACTAAAGAAAAACAATTGTTTACGTTCCTTTGATGGACTCCAAATCAACGTACCATGATACTTTCCCTTTTTACTACTCTCATAAGCGCGCTTCCATGGCAAAAAAACATATCTGACAGATATGCCAACCTCAGCAAATGACTCAGAGACAATATGGGAACCTACACCATAATGTTTAAGGTTTTTTGACAAATAAGGCAGCCACTCGCCATTCGCTAACACGATCTGTTCTTGATCACTTGCTTGAAGCGTCGATAGATAAAACAACATGAAAAAGAAAAAGTATTTTGGCATAACCATTAGCGCATCAACAACCACTCCCAAATAAAGGCCCACGAATAAGATATCCCTTTCCTATACTTACCCTGAAAGGAATAATTGTAGTATAGATGGCTAAGCTCAATTGCCCTGAATATGACGCATGTTACGTACTCTATTTTTGCGTGCCTCATCAGTAATCACTAACCTTTAAAGAGCAGCTAACTTTATGCAATCCTACATAACCTGTGGTGAAACAACATGAAACCTACCTATAAAGCTTTACTCATCGACTTAAGTGGTGTGTTATATGTAGGAGATGAACCCATTCCAGAAGCAGTAACAACACTTGAAAAACTACGCTCAATGGATTTAGTGCTGCGTTTCGTGACTAATACCGCCACCCAGAATCACCAGAACATTATTACCAAACTACATAAAATGGGTTATAAGATTGACAGTCAGGAGCTGTTTACTGCACCTATAGCTGCTAAACAATACATCAAAGCAAATAACCTTAGGCCTTTTTGCCTTATTCACGAGGCCTTAAAAGAAGATTTCAGTGAGCTTGACCAACATCAGCCAAACTGCATACTTTTAGGTGATGCTCGAGAACAACTTAACTACCGCACACTCAATAAAGCTTTTCAACTGTGTATGGCTGGTTCTTTATTAATTGGAATCGGTAAAAATAAATATTTTAAAGATAAGCAAGGCTTAATGTTAGATGCCGGCGCCTTTATTCATGCTTTAGAGTGGGCTGCAAACACCCAGGCAATCATTATGGGTAAACCCAGTTATACCTTTTTTACGCAAGCTGTTCGTTCTACTACTTTCTCCCCCAAAGAATGTCTTATGATTGGCGATGATGTCGAAAGTGATGTGATAGGGGCAATGAATGCTGGCTTGGGGGGCTGTTTAGTTCGAAGCGGAAAATACCAGGTAGGTGACGATAAAAAACTTCCTGCAACAGCTCATATAATAGACTCATTCAGTCGTTTAATGTCAATGCTTTGAAATCAAACAGTCTACCTATTTTCCCTCACTGTGCATATTTACCCAGCCAGAATGATTACCAGCCAAGCAGATGCTAACATTTCTGATGGCTACCAGCACTAAAAACACTTACCTATAAGACTAAAGTCCAATTTACACTTTTTTGCCCTATTGCTACCGTCACTCTTTACTATTCAATCTTTAATCATCTCTATTCTAGTGAGGCCTGCAATGCATTGTTTTTATCGGATCGTTCTGATGTATTTTATTTTAGGTTTAACCTTCTCATTTGCCCATGCAGGACTCATAACCGCAGATACTATAACAACAAATGGCATGCATTTTGTCTATGGTTCTGCTGCAAGGTTTAGTGATGGAGATACACGAAACCAAGTATATGTTAGCCCCTATACGGATAATGCTTATATAGAGTTTAGTTTTGACGCTTTATACTCCAGTGACTTTATCCGTATTTACAATGACTATGCCGTCAACGATGATAGTTTAACAAAATTTAGCCTCGCTTTCTTTAACGCTAAAACACTCGTAGCCTTTGAGGAAGCATTAACCTCACCAACATCTGTCTCTACGCATGATATAGCCTATTCAAAGCAAGTAGGTCCATTCAACCGTATAAGACTGTATCCAATCGAATCTCAACTACCACATCGATTTCAAATACGAGAAATTCAATTTAACACAACAAAAGTTCCTGAACCTTCTTCATTGCTACTATTACTTAGCTTCTTATCACTCATAATTCGGTACAAACATTCTGCGTAAATAGCTGAATAAAGATAGCTTACAAGCTACTGAGTTTACTATACACAATGAATAGTTAATTAAATGCTATAGTAAATGCTCAATAAAACAAATAATATAACAACGCCTATATGAGGGATGCTAAATTAAAGAATTTTCTTATGAGTAAGAACAGCTAACTCAATTGTAATATTGCACTTGGCAAAAAGAATATCCATGTGTACACAAGATTACGGAGGAAAAAATGAAGCTACACAGCATTATCAGTTTAATTGCCACTCTGGCAATATCAACAACAACTTTTGCCGAAGGTGTTAAAGAAGTATTAATGGGATTTGATATAGAACCTAATTCAATTGTCTTACATGTTGCATCTGGAGGATGTACATCAAAAAGTGATTTTAAAATTGATATCAAAAACAATAAAAATGAACAACCACCACTACAACTCACTGTATTGAGACTAGTGCCAGATTACTGCGAAGCCCATATCCCTAATGGCATTGAACTCTATTATGATCGTGCTGCATTAGGTTTATCTGGGGATATTGAGTTTACATTGACAAACACCATTGGCACAACCTCACAACACTATTAATTGTAACCTGTCTAAAACACAAGTGCTGTTTAACGCCCAGAGTGAAAGAAATCATTGGCAGCTCTGGGCAATACTTAGCGTATCAGTGATGGCTACTTAATTTGATAAGCTAACGTTTGTTGATTATTGAGTTGAGTAAGCTGAGCAAAAGATTTAGGGTAATGAGCACTTACTCCATATTAAAAGCCTTTATGTATATTAAACCCTCCACGCTAATCCTTGCTTTCTTTTTTACACTTTGTCATGTTAGCTATGCAGCCACTTGGGATGATATTACTCACTTAAATCGAACAGCAATTACAAAAGTTGTCCATGTAAGATCAGAGCATGATGTAGCACAAGCACTTAAATATGCCAATACTCACAAATTAAAAGTAGTTATATCTGGCACTCGACATAGCCAAGGCGGGCATATTACTTACCCAAATGCCTTAGTTCTGGATATGTCATATTTTAATCAAATCACGAATCTATCACTTAAAGAGCATACTATTACAGTACAAAGCGGGGTAACTTGGGATGAAATACAACAAAAAATAAACCCTTATGGTCTATCAGTAAAGGTAATGCAGTCATCAAACATTTTCTCTATCGGCGGCTCAGTAAGTGCTAATATCCATGGCCGAGACCCGAGCTACGGACCTTTGATTGAAACGATCAATAAACTACGCATCATGTTTGCTAATGGTGAAACCAAAGTGATTAGCCGACAATCATCGCCACAGTTATTTAGTGCAATCATTGGGGGCTATGGATCACTTGCTGTTATTTTAGAAGTAGAACTGTCACTTACAACCAATACGCCCCTCAAAAAAACAGTAACCCCTATTGACTACTCAGTCTACTGGCCGCACTTGGAACAAATGTTACAGCATAATAACGTCACACTTCACTATGGCCGATGTTCTATCGTAAAAGGTAAAAGTTTTCTAAAAGAGTGTTACTCAGTAAACTACATATGCAAAAACCATTTACCACTTTCTGAAAAGCTTAATAATGAAAAACATATAACACGAAATAAATATTTATTTGATTTATCCAGACATAGTCCTGCAGGAAAAAAATTACGCTGGCATTTACAAAAAAACTTAATCGATATTCCTGGTCAGATACAACATCTTTCAAGGAATAATGCCATGCGTCCTCCTATTAAATTCTTAACATATCATTCACCAGATAACACCGATATCTTACAAGAATACTTTATACCTACCGTATTTTTTAAGGCCTTCATGGATGACCTGCGAAAAGAACTCACAACCCAAAATGTAAACTTATTGAGTATGACACTACGCTATTTAAAGAAAAACCAAGAAAGTACTCTCAACTATGCAAATGATGATATGATTGCTATAGTATTGTTTATAAATATTGAAACCGATGAAAAAGGGTTATCGAAAGCTAAAACTTGGACCCAACATTTAGTTGATTTAGCCCAAAAATATAATGGTACTTATTACCTAACCTATCAACGATTCCCCTCAAAAGAACAATTCAATACTCTATATCCTGATTGGAAGCACTTCAAAGCATTAAAAGCAAAGTATGACCCTGAGAAATTATTTTATAGCCAATTTTATCAGCACTACATCGATTAATGAGTCATAGCCAGTTGAAGGTATAAAACATTCAACTGGCTACAGATCTACTAAAAAAGTTTATTTACCTCTACGAGCTATACCAGCCCCAAACAATCCAAGAAGAAAAATTACCAAGGTCGACGGAACAGGAACAGGCGTAGGATCAGGTTCTGGATCAGGAACTACATCTTCAGTAATGCCCGCATAACGTACATTACTTTGCGAGTAATTGTAAAAGCCGAATGAGCCATTATCAAACTCAGTTAAACCTGCATCATCAGGGGTAACAGAAATCTCAAGGACATCATCCACTAAGACTTCAATCAATGAAGAGGTAAAGATAATATCAAACGTATAGGGCTGGTTATCTGCCCAACCTGTAGACCCCAAATTAGTAGCACGTGCAATTTCTGACACACCAGGCGGTACCGTATCATGTCCCCAAAATGCACCTACTCCAGGCATGGTTACATGTGAAATAGCCAATCCCTCAAATGCTGTACCACCAAATGAACCTTGGTTACCCTGCTTCCAATCCACAAGGATAAAGTCACTTACTGCACTATTAATTTCATCAGGATCATAACCCAACACAAAACCAATAAAATCATCATCCCCAGTTGTTTCAACAGTAATTTGCCCACTTAAAGAGGTACCTTGAGCATTGCCTACTGGATCAAAAAAAACGGTAGGATTACCATTTACCGTTTGCAGTACAGTATCATTATCCGCGCCAGAAACAACCCAGTTTGAACCCCCGGGACCAGGATGATTGTTTACTACCCAACCAGACAAATCAACTGCTCCAGCCATTACATTAGTCGTTAACAATGTTACAAGCCCTACAAAACAAAACTTTTGGCCTTTTTTAAAAGAAATCATATTGACTGTCCACCTCAATATTATTTTACATTTACTTTAGATATCAAAACACACGAGCCAAACGCCTCAAAAAATGGGCCAACTTATTCTTCCAATAAATATCAACAAGTTATTTTTATTAAAATACTAATTCAATATTAATTTATAAAATTTCTGAACAATATACAGTACTTCACTACTTTAAACACTTAGTGCCCAGGTTGGAACTTTTCTTAAAATCGTATAAAATATTTGAGCAAATATATACCAAAACCGCTATTTAAAGTCACACTCTATATTTAATACATAAAAAGTCTTGAAAGCTCTAAACACCAAGAATTTAGTATAAAGTAAACCGCAAACATAAAGATGGGGAATTAAATGCAAAAATCAATAAATTGCGCACCAATATTTATAACCACTGAACACATCTATTAAAAAAGCGTTAAAACAAAAAATTTAAATATTAGCTATTTACAATTTTTCCATTTATTTTATAAGGTTTTTAGTTTTCCTTAAGTTTCTTATTTCCAGATCAAAAAACGCTGTTTTCCATCGATTCTACCCTCAGCTCATGTAGCACCATTAGACAAGGCAATCGCATATAACTTTACCTTTATAAAAGTCCACCTTTGTCAAACGTCTGCATAACGCTGCCGTGAATCCTTCCCTGAAGGCTTGGTTGCCGCCTCCTTGCGGCAACCAGTTCGATGTGCATTATCCAGCCTTTGTCTACCACTGGCATACATCGCATTACCACAGGTGTTCATTTAATCATGATTGATGTACTGCAACGATGCTTCGTCCGATCGAGTTATTTCCAAATGCTATAGTATATCATATATTAATAGCTTTTTGTTTAAAAAAACAATCTACTATTTCCATTTTAGAATAAAAGATATTTTTTTAGGATAATAAAAAAAATATCTTTTATTTATTGCTATTAGCATCACAGCTTAATTATGGGCATACCGCTACAATAGAGCGAAGTTTAACTGTAATAAGTTATTTAAAAAACAAGAAAATATCTCAGTCAAAAAGAATTTTCTTACACAGTACTTTTAGAGATAGATACGGGTAAAGGAGCTGACCTTGAATAAGCACACTGAAGCCATTATGTTTTTCAATACTCAGGGTATTTGCAAAGAAATGATCATGCCTGAGTTTGAAGCTATTTTAGATGGCGTTGTCTGTATGGATGAATTAAAAGGCCAAACAGTTAGGTGTGCTTATGTATTAATTGATACTCACCTACATGTCACAGCAATTGTTTTATTTCTTCTAGACTTTGATCAAGATGGAATGGCTGACCGTTCCTGGAACATACCTTTTAAACAAATATTATCAAGCGCGAAACAAGGACCTTATCTTGGCACAGGAACAACCAGACTTGTTACACAAACACTATGCTCAAATAAAACATACTCCTCAAACCTATGGGACCAAAGCTCTAATAACGCTATGAATGAGTTAACACTCATTAAAGAAGCCGCAAAAAGAAACCGCCTTCGCTTAAGTACTCAAAAAACATCCGTTAAAGAAAATACTATTCAACGGGTGGAGTCTAACGAAATCCTCCATGATAATTCCCTCTTAAAAAGCCAACAACAAGTTAATCAACTTAAAAAACAGTTTAATGATGAGCTTAGTCGTTTTAAGCAAGCCTTACTCGAGGCCAAACAAACTAACGAAGACCTTATTAATAAAAATAATGCTCTAACCATACAGTTAGAGACACAAAAACAACAATCTCAAGAGAAGTATGACTATTTGACACAACTATTAAAAAACACAGAAAGAAAAAATCGTGCAGAACTCTCTATTATGCAACGACAACTAGAAATGAGAAGAACAACTCAACGCTATAGGGATATAGCTCTTTAGGGCACCTCTCAAAATAGTGATTTTTTATATAAATTGTACTGACTCATTATCTGTAGAAGTTAAGGTTTAATCTGCCTCCCGTCTTGCCACTTAAACACTATCTTTACCAGTCTGGTATAGATCTATGGCTAAATTTTCTATTTCTTTTGCCATGTAAATTCCTTCACGCCAATGTTTGGGAATAGCTGAAAAACCATAAAAAGCACCGGCAATTTGACCACAAATAGCAGCGGTAGTATCTGCATCATTTCCAAGGTTAGCCGCAAGTAAGATACTTTCCTCAAAGGAGTTACTGTTAAAAAAGCACCATAAAGCGGAATTTAAACTTTCAACAACATAGCCACTGCCTTGGTTATCATCATAATTAAAATCGATAAATTTACTATGGGCAATACCTTCAATTTTTTTATCTGACTCAAAAGCACTTAGTATCAAACTGGCGAATAATTTACATGCTTCAATACACTCTACCGAGGCATCTGTTGTACGGGAACTTTCTCCTGCATAGAAAATACATTGTTCGTAATTACTTTGATAAAAAATTGGTATAGGGGCCAACCGCATCAGAGAACCATTACCCGATGAGTATTTATCTTCAGAACCACAAAATGGATTGTTTGTTTTTAGGTATTGATTAAGCGCTTTGGTTACTGTTATTCCAATATCAAAGCATTCACCATTACAGCTCATATAACCATGCTGATACCAGTTACAATAACGATTCATCTGATCTGTTGGGTCAAACCCCTTCTGATAAAGCAGGCTATGCGCTAAACATAACGCCATTGACGTATCATCAGTCCATTGCCCTTTTTCCAAATTGAAAGGACCTCCTCCAACCATATCTTTAATAGGTGTAAATGACCCTTTTGGCTTGAACTCCAGTGTAGTGCCCACTGCATCACCGCAAGCAAGCCCGACTAAAGCACCTTTGATTCTATCTTTCACGCTAACACCTACCGTCATAATACTCAAACACGTCTGCTAGACTCACAAACTAGATAATTACTCGTTCTAAGTCCGTATAAATGGGTTATCTCTTAAGAAAAAACAATATAGCAATACTGACAAAATACCATTGCATCATGCCAAGTAGCCCTGCAAAAAAAATTCCAGACAAAGAACCATGAGGAAAATATCCAGATAAAAGTGAAGCTGGAATACCCGTAATGATTAGCCATAAGTGGCAAGCAACGCCAAACTCTCCATGATTTGCAAAGAAATTACCATAGAGTGCAATGAGCATAATCATGAAAAACCATATCGCATATACAGTCATTATTTTTTTTGATATACCCACTAATACACTCACACTTAGTCATCACTAACAACATCAAAATACCAAATACTCAAGTCCCTCACCAGAAACATATTCAAATAATATTTTATTATTTTTATTTTCCTGGGTAAGCACCACTTTTTTATCTAATATTCTACCTACTGTAGACATCAACCTAAATATAATTTTAGCCTTTATTTCATCATCAACTTCAGTGGGTTCAAATATCAGTATTATTTGTTGCACTTTAGCAAAATCACAGTACAACTTAATCATATTTAAAGTGATAATTAAGCTATAAGACTGTTCAATACTCGTAACGATATTTTTGACACTATGAGGAAGAAAAATTTTTTCACCACCCTTGTATAAATCTAACTTAGCATCAGTACTACGTAAAAAATCAATCAATAGCTGCCAGCCATCAACGCTGACATCTTTTACTACTATCTTTCTTAAATAGCCACCCACTAGAAATGCTGATTTATACTCATTCCAATTCATAAATATTATGCAATCTTAAAACTTATTGTCATATACCGATCATTAAACTCATTTTTATAACGTACTAACATCAAGTAACTCATTTATTTGTTGCCACAAATCATCACTTAAGCCTGGTCTAAAAGCTGCTGTTTTAAAATGCTCGTGTTCTTCTAAGTACATTTTAAGTTTATCGTATCGGTTATACTTGATACATGTCTGAAGGTTAGCTAATCGATCTGCTGCTTTGACCACCAATGCCACTTGCAATTCACCAGTCACATTTTCCATTAATGTGTATGTCTTCAGTTTTTTTTCCCTTCTATTAGCACCAGCCTGATCGGTTAAAACCCCTACAGCATCAGCAATAAACTGATTAAACTCCCTGGCAAGTTCATCAAGCGTTACATCAGTATCCTCAACAACATCATGCAAATAACCAATCGTTTGCGCTATTTCGCCATAAGGGGCTAAAAGCTCAACGACCTTATCCAGATGATAAGAATATGGTTTATCGCCATAAGTTTGACTTCCATGTTTTTCGAGTGCAAATCGTCTTGCTTTGTCTATCATAATCTACCTATTTTTCTATCCCTTCCTGTCTACTATAGACCATCAACAACCTCTTTAACCTGCTGTCGCAACCAACGATGAGCAAGATCATAATGATTCAGTTCATGCCAAAACTGCTCAATAAAAAAGTCTACCATCGTGAGCGGTAACTTCTTCAAACAAATATTTTCTGTCTCACCAATATACTTAATTAGCTTACTTGGCATCGTCATAACAAAATCACTATTAGCAACAATTTTTGGTGCTAAAGCAAAATGTGGTACTGATAACACAACATCTCGTTTACATTTTAGCTGTTTAAGTGCTTTATCAATATCTGTGGGTTTTATCCCATCCCCTGAAACAATAGCGTGCTTTAACATGCAATAGGCTTTGATATTAATCTCTTTCTTAGCCAAGGGATGGGTATTAGACATCACGATTGCATAATTATCACTGAATAATTTTTGCTTGAAAATTCCTTCTGGTGCATCATCGGTCGAATATAAAATCAGATCAATTCCATTATTAAACGATGATAATAAACCAATATGAGGGTCATACTGCATAACTTGTATACGAACACCTGGCGCTGTCTCACGCAGCCTTGCCATTAGCTTGGGGATGACAACGAACATTTCATAGTCTAACGCAGCGATTTTAAACTCACCTTTAAAGCGTGCAGGATCAAACTCCTCACACCCAATAGTACCTGTTGAAGCTGATTATGTATCAAGATTGCTCGCTTCGTTAACCTATAACCATTTGGCGTTTTTACCAAAAGTGGGTCATCAAACTGTTCACGTAAACGAGCCAACGCTCGGCTTACTGCAGGTTGACTCATATTGAGGAGCAGAAGCTGCCTGGCTAACATGACGGCAGTCAAGTAATTGTTCTAATACCGTTAACAGGTTCAAATCCAGCTTACGAAGGTTAAAGGCTGCCACGCGGTTCCCCTACGCCACCAAAATAAGTTATTCACTTCATGCATGTTAACTATATTACTTATGCATTTGAAGTATAGTTATTAATTGGCTTAAAGTTAACCAGCACTTGCTAGCTGTAGTAATTACCAAGAGGAGTTTGAATACATGAAGCAACGCATAATGATTTCATTAGCCCCCTTTTTTCTTTCAAGTTGTTTAACTGCATATGCAAGTTCACAACTTAAGCAGGAACCAGTCCTTCATCATAATGACTTACTTATTAATTATGTTGAACCTTCAAGTCAAATAATTTTAAAAACTAAAGAAAAAATTAAAGATTTATTCAACTTACAATACGATAATGAATACACAATTCAAAAAATTGGTACGCAAACATACTGGATTGGCGTTCAATATTATAATGCTACCGTTATAATAAATGATGAAGGTGTCTTAGTGATTGATCCCCTAAGGCACTTTTTAATGCCATTACCTCAATCACAGATAAACCTATTAGTGCTATCGTATACTCTCACTATCATTTAGACCATATTGGTGGTACTGACACATTAATTGAACTCAACAATAAAAAGTATCCAAGCAAGGCTAAACGTGGTCTTCGTATTATTGCAAGTAAGCAGGTAAACGATAACATTAAACAATATGCAGATTTTAGTAACAATGGGTCTATTAACCCCAAAGTACCAGTTCCTACAGAAACCTTTTCTAAAAGAATGAAGACCATTAATTTTGGTAACCAAAAACTTGTACTTAATACATTAAAAGGTGCAGGTCATACCAAAGATAATACCTTGATCTTACTCCCTAAAGAAAGAGTATTACACTTTGTAGATATGATTAACCCTGATCAGTTGCCATTTTATAACTTTGCAGGAGCTGAACATTTTCCCCGCGGATATATTCGTGACTTAAACTATTTAATTAGTGATAAATTTTGTGCCAAATGGGACTTTATTAATGGTGGTCATGGTAATATTGGCACTAAAACAGATATTTATAAACTACTTGACTATATTCATGATCTAACGCTAGCAACAAAAGAAGTACTAAATTCAACTAATTACCCTACAATCAAAGCTGATGGCAATCACTTCATTTGGTTTAAACGTTGGCAAAACACCATTACTAAAAGTGTTAAAGAACGTTTAAGAAACAAGTATAGTCATATGTATGGATTTGATGCAGGTGTCGTTGAAAGCCATGCTGCTATGGTTTTAAATGAACTTATAGATCATTAATAACAAAACACTAAGCACCTTAAAACAATTACTTTTTTAAATGCAATATTCCCACAACTTAATTCATCATTTTAAATTATCAATAAATTTATAGTATGAATATTTTAGCGCTAAAATACTTTCACTTTTATTACTATCAACTACGCTTAGTGCTGAAGTATGCGTTGATACGTTAAGTAAGACTAGAACCAGTTGGGATGGAACGGCTCTCCCTGCTTACCCAGCTGGTCAACCAGAAGTGACTGTTCTAAAGTATACTATCCCCC
>NZ_JAGSOY010000070.1 GCF_018837975.1 Zooshikella harenae
AAAATTTATAAGCCCGTCGTCATTACTCGATGCATTCTATCTGTTAGGGGGGGGCAGTATATTTTAGCCCAAACCTGGGATTTATGAATTATTGCAATACGGCACCCAACTATTTAGGTGATAACCGATTTGCCTTGAGCTATGAAGGTGGTATTCCTTTTGAGTTTGATGGACGTTCATTAGAGCTTGTAACACCTATTGGTGATATGGATGAGTGGCATACCAGTTTACCCCCTATTGCAAAACATTTTATACCAGAGAAGTGGCTTTTTCCTCAGGTCAGAACGACAGGTCATCCATATTTTGATTTAGAGAAACATGAATGTATTACCATTAATTATGGTGGTAATATGGGTGAGACTGGCCTTAAAGATGGTTTTATAAGACTACTTAGATGGAACTTACAAGGAAAGTTTCAAGCATGGAATATTATTAGTCGATCGGGAAAAAATGCTTTTATTACGGCTACCTCTCATTCACTAAGTGTAACTCGGCACCATATACTGATTTTTGAAACGGCAGCTCGCGTTGAAAGTACGCGTATTTTAGGTTCTAGAAAAGTTACACCACAACAACATCGTACACCCGTATGGGTTATAAGAAAAAAAGATTTAAACCCTTCTAATAAAAATGTGGTTGCAGACTATATTACCCTCAGTTTTGATACCTCCGATATCATGTGTAATTACGATGATCATGAAAATGAAATTACACTTTATGGGCAGTATTTAGGGGCTATGGATAAGTCTGAGCCTCAGTTTTACCTTGATAGGCTCTATTTTGGTGGGCATGTTAAATCTGATATAGCCGGTTATCCAGTTTCGCCTGTGGATGTGGGGGGCTTAGTCAGGGTGAGATTACAGGTATTATCAGATTCAGTCAGAGAAATACAAAATGACTTCAAAGTAATTCGTGATGAAACAGTATGTTGGGATATGAATGATCCTGCTTATCGTGGTCATTTCCAGTTTCCTGAGACATTTGAACATATTTATTGGTCTGCTGTGGGTTACCGGCCTGAGCACCTAGTAACCAGAGTGACAAAAGCTTATGCTGATTATCCTAATCGGTTATTTCGTAATGATCAGTTGCCTTCATATAGCATTCCTTCTGCTTTGATACATATGGACTGTCGTCAGATGCGTATCACAGATACCTATCAGTTTCCTGAAGACTGTGTTATGCGCACACCTCAGTTTATACCTAAAAAAAATTCTTATAATCAAAATGATGGTTATCTATTTACAGCAGTTGTTCGTAAATATCCTTTTGATAGCCGTTCTAATGGCAAAGAATACTGGTTATTTGATAGCAAAAACCTAGCAAAGGGGCCCATTTGTATGTTAGCAAACAATAAACTTAATTTTGCTACGACAAACCATGCTTTGTGGTCTGCTACAGCCAATAATCGACCCTCATCTACTTATAAATCTAATTTAACTGACTTCTTAAATGAAAAACTCCGTGCTCATACATCGGAAGTTAGAAATATTGTTAATCAATATATTATTCCTAAATTTTAAGTATGTTTAAATGAGATCAAAGGGAGTTGTTATGAAGACTAAGTGGGTGCTATTTTTAGCTATTTTGGGTGTTATCGCGATTTCAAAATATACAAATGCTTTGAAGACTAATGATGAAGTGGAAGTACTAAAAAATTACCAGGGTACTTATGTATGCCGACCAGATGTTATTTTTGATCCCACCTCCATTGAAGAAATTCAATCCATTGTTCGTCAAGCAGTACAAGATAATAGAAAAGTGATGACGGGAAATCGAAAATTTGCCAGTCAAATAGATGCGGCTTGTACTAAAGATGGTGAAATACAAATTACATTAAAAAATATGAATAAACTCCTTAAATTCGATGCAGTGAAAAAAACTGTAACAGTACAAGGGGGGATGCGTTTTAATGTACTGAATGAATTTCTTCGTTCTCAGTCTTTAGCAGTTAATATGGTAACGGAGTTGGGCACGTTTACCATTGGTGGGATGCTAGGCAGTGGTACTCATGGCTCTACGCTCACAAAAAAAAGTAATATGATTGCAGATTATGTCACTGAATTAAAAATTGTGGATGGGCTTGGGGATATCAGGGTGTTAACGGGTGATGCATTGAATGCAGCACGTGTTAATTTAGGTGTGTTAGGTGTTGTGGTCGAGGTTACTTTGCAATTGGAGGATGCTTTTAAAGTAGCAGCCTCGGTCAATGGGTACAAAAATGATACAGGCTTAGAGGATCGCATATTAAAAATTGCCAGAAGTAATTACTCTGCAAATATCGCGTGGTTTCCTGGAATTGGACGTTATACAGTGACGACTTATAACCCTGTACCACTATCAACACCAGGTAATGCTTATAATGCACAGGCAGATATTTCTGATATTGAGGAGTATTTTTTTGGATTATTGTTTGATGCACTTCACGAGTTTCCTGGTTCAGGGCTTCAATGCTTGGCGGCAAAAATTCGTTACAGTGGTCGCTCAAAATCTTACTATCGTAGTGTAGATACTGGGAAAGTTGAAAAAAATCCAATTGGATTCTCTGATAGAATGCAATATTTTCAATGTCGAGATCCAAATAAATGTGTTTGGGATAGGCTGCCAATTGCATTGCAGGAAGTCAGTATTCCTATTAAACAATTGCCAAACTGGATTGCTGATGTTCGTCAAATTATTGCTAGCCATCCTCGTACATGTTTTCCTTTAAATGGAATTTACTTTAGATTTGGCAAGTCATCGCCAAGCTATTTGGGAATGAATGCTGGAAGAGATTCTGCATATATAGGGATTGAATACACGCTTCGACAAAAAGGGAGCGAGGTTCCAAAAAATTATTTTGTTAATTTAGAAATTGAGCAGTTATCTTTACGAAAATACAATGCGCGGCCACACTGGGGTAAAAATTCAGTCGCTATTTTTGAAAATATGCCCTCTCGTTATCCCAAATGGAATGACTTTCTATCTTACAAACAGGCGTTTGATCCTTATGATACGTTTTCAAATCCTTTTTGGGAGCGTGTAAGTGGTGAAGATCCGTTAAGTAATTACTTAACGCCAGGTTGTAATGTAAGGGGGGAATGTTATTGTCAGCAAGATGAACATTGCCAAACAGATGCACACTGTGCGAATGGGCGATATTTTTCGGAAGCTACCATTTGTGTAAAAGACTGAGTAATATCTCTGTCGTGATACTTAAAAGCTGGATATACGAAAGGATTCGTTATGTTTAAAAAAATATATATTTTGAGCTGTTTGTATTTTTTTATAAGTCTTGTGTATGCTACTACGTTAGAAGATATAAAGCCACATACTCCAAATAAAAAGCCTTGGAGCGAACAATGGTTCTATTACCTAAATGATCCAGATGTAGGTTATTTTAAAGTAAGTTTACAGACTTATATTATGCCTGATGCTAACGAGATGAAAGAAAAGGGTTATGTGCATTTTGTTTTTGCGCCAAAGAATGGAGTAATGAAGGTTTTTGATTATTATTTTGATGAAGTAATTTTATATGCAGCAGAAAAAGGATCAGACTCATTTCGTTATTATATTCCTGGATATGTAGATGCAACTGATAATCAGGTTACCTTAATGTTTCCTGATTTTACTTTTTCTTTTATATACACAGGTAAGCATAAACATTATTGGGGCGGACATAATCCTGGGCAAACGCCATTTGGTTTTATAATGGATTTACCTTTTGTTGAACCAAACTGGTTTGTTTTTTCGATGGGGACTCCTTCTGAGTATAGCTATAGTGATCAAAGTATGAGCTATAGCAGTAATGGAACGGTGTATCTTGATAAAGGGTGGTATACACAGGAAGGTGCCGCTAGCAACTTTTATCTGTTGGGAATGAATGATCTGCAACAATTCATGATTACAGGAGCTTCAATTGGGCATTTAACTACTGAATTATGGGCGGGTCGTTATCTATCCGGTCGCTTGAATTTGATTTTATATCCTGCAATATCGGGCTTAAGTATGAAAAGAGTAATTAATGAGTGTAATGGAACGCTGCAAGCAGAGTTTAAAAAGTTAACCCAAACAATTAGGGTGACGGCACGAGCAGATAAAAGTGATTTTTATCGTTCTGATATCCCCACAATTAAAGTGTTTAATGCTAAATATCCTTATCGAAAGTCAATGATGGCAACCATCGATGTAAGTGTGTATCAATTTGGCAGGTTGAGAGAACATGTGTCGTTTCCACAAGGTTTATTAGAGTTTTCAGGGAAACCTATTTGTGAAGAGGGGGGCATTTATGCAAATGATTAACAGGACTATAAACTGTGTGAGTCGTAGGCATAAAAAAACCTGCTATTTAAGCAGGTTTTTTAACGACCACCTTCCTGGTGGCTCGTCCTTGTAGCCGATCCTTCTACCCATTCACTTGGGTGATACGCTGGAATTCCTTTTGCTTCCTTTCGCTTTGTTTCCCTTGAGCTTTCCTAGCTGCCAGCGCTTCGATGGGTCTATGATCCTATAAGAAGAGGTTTTAGCCAACAGACAAATGCTATAATTATTTGTAGGATATTTGCTATAAGGTTGTAGGTTGATTGCTCATATCTTCTATTTCATTTTCTGATTACTGGGATAAAAGGCGTAGTAATAGCCTTTCCTAGCTTTCTGGTGTGCTTTCAAACTCGGTCTTAATAAGCTTACCTACACAGTTAGTGAAAGGGATAACTTGTTGCATTTCTGCTTCTGTCTGCTTATTGGGATCGAGGTTTGAAATGCTAAAGTCACCCGTTGTCTTTGGCTTTGATTGACCTTGTTGATGCTGAGTATCAATGGTTGCTTCAAGGAACAACTTATATTTTTCACCTGCAGGGAGTAGTTGAGTACATTTTTCTAAGGGGGCTAAGTTTGTGTCGTTGGTACTTGGTTTTGAAGGGTTGCTGAAACAGCCGCTTAATAAAGTCGCAGATACTAAGCCTAGTGTTAATTTGGTCATTTTCATTACGTAATACCTTATATTAACTTCTTCTGAGTTGCTGTTACTCCAGCAGAGTGGTAGCAAGCATCGTCTCACTTCACTTTTTGAAGTCCATTTCCGGCTGGGATTTGCTGGGTGATACAGTGGATATTACCCCCGCCAAGCAATATTTCTCTAGCTGGGACACCTACTATACGATGATCTGGGAAAATCGCCTGAAATTGTTGCTGTACAAGGTCATCCTGTTGTGGGTCCAAAAATGGCATCACTATAAGCTGATTAGTAATCAAAAAGTTGATATAGGAGGCAGCGAGTCGATCATCAGCCTGTCTAGGCCAAGTTGACTCACAGGTGAGTAATCCTCGCGCTTCTACATCAGTCATATACAGTGGACCTGGTTGAGGTATTTTGTGGACTATCAATGAGCGACCTTGAGCATCTTTACTGCTACTTAACACCTCAAGAGCCTTAACTGAGCGAGAATATTGAGGATCATTTTGATCGTCTGTCCAGCTGAGTAGTACTTCTCCAGGTCGAGTAAAGCAGCAGAGGTTATCGATGTGGCCACTGGTTTCATCGTTGTAAACACCTTCAGGCAGCCAGATTATTTGCTTGATGCCAAGATAGTCCTTTAGGTATCCTTCAATTTCAGTACGATTTAGATTTGGGTTTCGGTTTGGATTTAATAGGCATTCTTCCGTGGTAATCAGGGTACCTTCACCATCGACATGAATAGCACCACCTTCAAGTACAAAAGGTGCTTGATAACAAGGAAAACCATGTAGTGCTGAGATTTTGTGAGCAACGAGTTGGTCTTGATCCCAGGGGAAGTAAAGACCTGAATCTAAACCTCCCCATGCATTAAACTGCCAGCTCACAGCACGACGCTCACCTTGGTCATCTACCACTATTGTAGGACCTGTATCTCGAAGCCAAGCGTCATTGGTACTTAGCTCAACAACCCGTATTTTTTCTGGCAGTACCTGTCGTGCAAAGGGGTAAGCCTTTGCTGATACTCCCACATAAACCGTGGTGGTTTCTGCAATAGCTTGAGCAACAGCAGCAAAAGCGCGTTGTGCAGGCTGTGCACCCAGTCGCCAGTTATCAAGTCGCTCTGGCCAAGCTAACCAAACAGCTTGCTGTGGCGTAAACTCGCCTGGCATAAAGAAACCATCCTGGCGAGGCGTTGAGCATAAGGTTTTGTTCATGTCATTTGCACATAATGAATTAAAGCGAAAATCAAATAATATAGTGAAATAACAGGATAATAAAATTGTAAATTATGCCACTTTACTTTTGGTTGTCGACATAATATCGGCAATGCTATCAACTGTCGTTTGCCGAACTAACTTTCTGAACCAAATGTGGTCAGCATCTTTGTCTAATCGTGGGTGCCACATCAAGCCATACTCCAGGGTTGCGGGAACTGGGCAGGAAAACATCTGCAGTCTGGGGTTTTGCAGTAGTATGAGGTGGCATAAAGGCGTGGGCAAAGTCAAAATTAAATCAGAGGTTTCTACTAACCCAAGTACAGCTGTCACCAGTGGTATTTCAAGAACAATATCACGCTGATATCCTTGTTCTGCTAAGGCTTTATCAATAACACGCCAATAGTTAGCATTTCCGGTATTAGCAATATGCTTATAGTGAAGGTAGTCATCGAGACTAACTGAAGGAGACTGTTGGAGTATAGGGTGTTGGCTGTGAACTATACAGGCAAGCTCTGTCGAACCAATTTTATCAAGAATGAGCCCATTGCGTTCATCTTCAAAAACACATAGTGCAACATCGACTTTACCTTGTACCAGACTCTCTGGGTTATATTCTTGCCATGGGGTTAACGAAATAATGGCGTGAGGTGCATCTTTAAGAAATGATTTCATGAGCTGAGGAAAGCCAAAAGTGACACTGACATCACTTGCGGCAAGTGTGAATCGACGTTTGCAAAGCGTATTGCCATGAACCCCAGAAGAGAATACTTCTTGAGCATTTTGTACAATAAATGCGACTTTGTCTCTTATTGAGTGCGAGAGAGGAGTTAGTTTAAGTGTATTATCTTCTCGATACAGTAAGTGGTCATGCATTAAGCGTCGAAGCTGCGAAAGGGACTTGCTCACATTGGATTGTGTCATATTCAATCGGTGAGCGGCGCGCGTAACATTGCGTTCTTCATACAATGCGTGAAGGCATACCAGTAGATTTAAGTTGATTTCATGCAAAGGTTTTGTGCTGTTGAACATTCTCGTTATCCTTGAACAGGCCAGACCCAACGACGGTACTACAGAGGCGATAGTGTCATTTGGGTTTGTTTTTCCATCCATGCAATTAAGCGTTTAGTATCCTGTTGATTGAAAGTTAGGTATTCGTCATTTTTTTACCTGTTTATACGTATAGCAAATCATTTTTATACTATTGCTATACCACTTTTTATAAAAATCTCTCATTATTGATAGACTGATACTATTTAGTACCATGTTATAAAGCGTTTGTGCAAAATTATTAGTAGTAAGTTTTTAGTACTTTTGTAACCTCAATAATTTAGGTATTGATGTTTTGTTGGCGATTTACCCTTAGTTGTGGGCAGAGGAATATCATTGTTTAAATTTTGCCACCTAAATAAGAAGTTTGATTGAATTCTAGATTTTATAGGGTGATTATAATATACGAAACATGATTTATATTTAATAAAACAGTATCTTAACCTTCTTGACTTAAGTGACTTTCAGTTGTTGAGGGTTGATCATAACGAAATGCTTTATTTAGGAACTAGTTTACAGGATAAAAGCTAGCGATTATTGTGTCATTATCTTCACATTTATGGGTGAGATTTGGCTGTGTGTAAAATAAGCCAGTAAGCGTATTACAGTTTTTTGGCTTTGCTTAATATGGCGTGATGCTGAAACATGTGATAATCCTTATCTTTAGAACTTAGGTGAGGAAATACTTTTGTAGGAAGCACACTTAAACGCTAATTTTTACATGTTTTGTTAGTTTACCCATTAATATATTTAGAGAGCTAATCCATAAAAAAGGCGAATGATAACTGCAAAATGCAATTAGTTAAAGCTAATTAGAGCATCTTTTGTTTTAAACAAATAAGTCAGGCGAGTTTCTCTATATTATGGGTTGCTAAGAGGGGTGTAAAGCTTTCTGGTAAAATTGAGCATGCACTGTATGGGATATAGGTTAATATCTCACAAGGGTAATAATACTGAATGGGTATGTAAGTATAGCAATAAGTGTCTTTTGGAGCTAAAAGCACATCTTGTGTCTCACAAAAGTTGTAAAATACTCTTTGGTCATCTCAGGTAAGTGAAGAATCGTTCGAATACTTTCTTCGAGTAAACGAAAACATTAAATATGTTTTAACGGCTTGCGTATTATAAAAAAATCGTCTTAGCTAATACTTTGGAGTATGTTGGGGCGAAGTAAAAAATAATTACTGACCAAATGGTCAACAACCTCAGCTTACTCGTAACCATAATCAATAGAACTTAATTAAGTATACTAAGATATTGTCTATTGGGGCTAGCGATGAAAACTGATACTTCTGCCAATGAAAAAGCAAAACAGCGAGTAGAAATCCAAAGTCACATTGAAGAGTACTTACAAGGTGGGGGGGTGATTACAGAGGTTCCTGCACCCAGCTATGAGGAAATTCTAGATACCATACGTAATAAGTATCAGAATGCATGGGGGAGGGACCAGTTGACAAACTATGATAAAGCTTGATTAGTAGTGAGTAGCGTGCCAAGGACGGTAATGTTGTGGCAGGACTGAGTTCACTCCACTAACTAACTTAGATAGAGTGCTTTTTTACGTTGTTTGATAGTATACATGCTTCAATTATTAGCATTGATATCCCTCCCATTTTTCAGTTCATCCTATAGATAGAGTAATACAGTGTCACATACTGTATAATATCTGCTCAATTGCTGGCTGACCTACCGTTAAGATGAGTTCTGACAAGCATATTTGATGTATTAAAAGTCAGTACTCATGAATAAGTTGAGCTTTCCTTTCTCCAAGATTTCGCTATCCCATTATATACGTCAGTTTTTTTTAACGACTGGATCACGCTGGTGGTTAGTCTTACTGTGTGGTTTAGTTTCTATACTGGTTGGTATTTGGCTTTTGTGGTCAAGTCATCGAGGCTGGTTATTCAGTCTGTATCCGCCTTCGCTAAAAGAGTTGCAAGAGGACTACTTTGTTGCACATGTCTATTGGGTAAACTGTGAGGCGAAAGCCAGTATTGCTTTTGAAGAGAAGGGACCGTTGGCTGCAGAACAGATTACACTGCAGCCGAAGTGCATCATGGCCAGGCAAACTATTTTACAGCCTCAAGGGTAACAATCGTTTAAACTTTTTTTATTGGCTATAGAAACACCGACATTTAACGTTGTATTTTGCTTGTTTGGTATAACTGATTAGCTTGTTACTGTGACTTAATTGTAGAGTGGCTTTTATCTATGGCAACGCCATCATTCAATTGTACAAAAATATCTTTATAGCTGGTATAAATTGTGCAAAAAACAATCGGAGTAAATATTATATAAAGTACAAAGACTGCAATGAGCCAATACCAGCTGGCAAAGAGTGGTAACAAGATAACAGCTGCGATAACGAGGAATACAAGACCATAAACCAAAAAAGGCAGCATATTACACAGGCAACCTTGAAAGCTAAGCTTTACTGCATCCCAAAATGGCTTTTGATCAAGAATTATAAGCGTAGGTGCAAACCAGATTGCCATTAACAGGGGGATTGTGAGTGCCATGATCATGAGTAAAGCGATCATTGCGAAAAGAAGTAACCGCTCTTCAGACATTGCTGAAGCACCCTGATGCGACTGGATTGCGACAAGAAAGTCCATACCCACTGTGAACAATAGGAACATCCCTGCTATCGTGAAAATAAGCATCATAGCACTAATATAAACAGCGGCGAGTAGCAAGAGTGGGCCTGTTTGCTGGTTAAACCCAACAAAGAACTGGTTAAATGAAAACTGTCCTTGTTTTTCTAAATTTTCACAGCAGTACATAAAACCAGCCCATAAGAGGATAGTTAGCAAGGGGGAGATAATCCAACCAATGAAAGGTATAAGTTGAGAAATAACGGAAAGAAGTACAAAGATAAACCCAATAGCTAAGAACAATAACCACTCCTGACTAAAAAGCTTTGCACCTGATGTACACCATGAAATGCCATGACTACTGGGGCGCTTAATAGCTTGAATATCACGAGCTTCAGGTAGCACTTGAGGTGTTGGGGTATTGTATGGCGAAGGGGTAGACATGTGTTGCTCCAGCTAAAAAAGCATTGTCTGTTGAATGTTGCAGTATTAGAACATTGGTCACAAATAAACAATGGCAGTGAACTCACTAAGACTGTTTTTATCAATACTAGTGTTAATTGTATTGAGCTCAATATGATTTGCGATGTGCAAGTGTTATTAAATATTGTTACTGATGATATGCTCAGAAATTTACTTGGCGTTATAGGGGGAAATATAAAGCATGCGACATCTTTTTAAGTGGTTAGTTTCCTGTTGTCTATTATTGGCTGTCAGTGTGCCTTCTTACGCTTTGCGCTGCAGTAATCGTTTAATTTCAGAGGGTGACTCGGTTGGTAAGGTGATAAAACGCTGTGGACAACCCACAGAGCAAGACTCCTTTCAAGTAGAACTTATTTTAAAACAAGGCGATGTTTTGGCCGAAACACGCTTTCTTGATGTTACTTACTTTGTTTATGCCCAAAGTAGTAATCAATTTGTACGTGTCTTACGCTTTGAAGATGATGACCTGGTATCTATTGAAAGTAAGGAGTATGGAAACAAATCAAGTGATCCAGCGTTATGCAAAGATTTGTCGAGTGCGGTGAGTATAGGTGATGTAATGCCTTATATTCGCTATCGCTGTGGTCCTCCAAGCCGGGAAAAGCGTGTTGGCCGAAGAGTTAAGCGGGTGGCGGGTAGCAGTGAAGTTGGTCAGTTTAAAGATCAAGATGTGTTTGAGTGGTATTATTATTTTCCCCGAGATGACGAAAAGGTGGTTTTGCAGTTTATAAATGGTAGATTGCGAAGTTTGTACCATCGAGAAATTGAAGATGATGATTAGTTTAATGTAATTTACCTTTGCTTGAAGTGTATTTTTACAGGTATCCCTTTGCCAATCACACTCAAGAGAAAGTTAGCAACAAGGCTTTTGACGGTGCCTTTTAAATTTATATAAATATGCTGGCTAGAGCCTATTACTAGATTATTAGCCCTAAAAGTGCTTCGTTGAGGGTTAACCATTATACTTACCTATTTTTTTATTCATGGCGGAAATCTCAATGGATGTTGCAACTTATATGCAAGATGTTGGAAAGCGTGCACGAAGCGCTTCTCGATTAATGGCACAAGCAACAACAGAACAAAAAAATGCAGCATTAAATGCAGTTGCTAATGTAATCGATAGTCAGCGAAAAATAATCATTGACGCAAACCATCAGGATTTGGAACAGGGTAAAACTAATGGGTTGGATCCAGCGCTTTTAGATAGGTTGGCACTAACGCCGCCACGAATTGATAGTATGGTGGAAGGTATTCACCATGTGGCGGCCTTAGATGACCCGATAGGGGCTGTTGATGATATGCGCTATCTGCCAAGTGGTATTCAGTTAGGCAAGATGAGAGTTCCACTTGGTGTTATTGGTATCATTTATGAGTCTCGCCCTAATGTAACAATTGATGCGGCTGCTCTGTGCTTAAAGTCAGGAAATGCAACTATTTTGCGAGGTGGCTCTGAGTCAATTCACTCAAACCAAGCAATAGCAAAGTGCATCCAGCAAGGACTTAACTCATCTGGAGTCTCTGCCGATGCTGTGCAAGTGATAGCAACTACTGATAGAGCGGCTGTTGGGCAATTGATTACTTTGTCTGAATATGTGGATGTTATTGTTCCTCGGGGGGGGAAAGGGCTCATTGAGCGTATTAGTCGAGAGGCCACTATACCTGTAATAAAACACCTGGACGGTATTTGTCATGTCTATATTGATGATGGCGCTGACCTAGAGAAGGCGCTCTCTATTGCTGTTAATGCAAAAACACATCGTTATGGTGTGTGTAATGCGATGGAAACATTACTGGTTGCGGAGTCTGTGGCGCCTACTATTCTGCCTAGATTAGCCTCTGCGTATGCTGAGCATGAAGTTGAGCTGCGGGGCTGTGCTAAAACACAAGTAATTATCTCTGCAGTAAAACCTGCAACCAATGAAGACTGGACAACAGAATATCTTGCACCAATCTTAGCCATTAAAGTTGTGGCTGATGTCAGTGAGGCGATTGAACATATCAATACCTTTGGCTCACATCATACAGATGCAATTGTTACAGAAGATTACCAGCGCTCTCGCCAATTTTTGGCTGAAGTTGACTCCAGCTCAGTTATGGTAAATGCCTCCACCCGGTTTGCGGACGGCTTTGAATATGGGCTGGGAGCTGAAATTGGCATTTCTACTGATAAAATCCATGCGCGGGGTCCAGTAGGGCTTGAAGGGCTGACTTCGCAAAAGTACGTCGTTTTTGGCAACGGACATATTCGAAAATAATCTGCAGTTATACTGTCAGTCTTGGCTGGCTGACAGTATAATGTAATTTAATATGATAAAAGAGAGGACTAAATAAGGCTTTATGCAATCAGATGAACTTAAGCAGGTAGTTATATCTGCACTTGAAGATCTGAAAGGTAACGACATCTCTTGCCTTGATGTAAAAAATCTCACCAGCGTCACTGATCACATGATCATTGCCTCCGGAACATCCAACCGCCACGTCAAATCCCTTGCTGATAACGTGATTGAAAAAGCCAAAGCCAATGGCGTTCGCCCAGTGGGGATTGAAGGTGAAGATGGTGCTGAATGGGTACTGGTAGATTTAGGAGATGTTGTCACACACATCATGTTGCCTTCAACACGTCAGTTTTTTGATTTGGAGCGGTTGTGGGAAACATCATCATCTGATCTTGGGCACCAACAGGCTTAGCCTTTTTTAAAGAAGTAGTTAAGGCTTGCCATGAAAATTCGCCTCATTGCGGTAGGCACCAAGATGCCTACATGGGTTGTTGACGGCTATTCTGAATATGCTAAGCGTCTTCCCAATGAAGTGTCACTGGAGTGTCGGGAAATTCCCCTTTCAAAACGAAGCAAATCTCTCGACATTGAACGTGCGATTCAGCGAGAGGGCGAGGCTATGTTAGCTGCTGTTGGTAAGGGGGATAAAATCATTGCATTAGATGTCAATGGTAAGATGTGGAATACCCATCAGCTTGCACACCAGTTAGGAGATTGGCAGTTGTCTGGGCGAAATATCAGCTTGCTAATAGGAGGGCCTGAAGGGCTCTCTCCTCAATGTCGCCAAGCGGCTGAACAGCGCTGGTCTCTTTCTCCATTAACCCTGCCCCATCCCTTGGTTAGAGTGCTGGTAGCTGAACAGCTCTATCGAGCATGGACCATCCTGAATAATCACCCATATCATCGTTAATCTGGAGGTTGGAAAACCCAGGATGACAGCATGACAGATTCAGTGACCTTTAAAGATCACAGTAAAGAAAATCGCATTTTTAATAGCCGAATATTAAAAGCCGTCATCATTTTAGTGATATTAACCGGGATTCTGATATCCCGGATTTTTTATTTGCAAGTTGTGGAGCATGAGAAATATTCAACTCAGTCAGATGAAAATCGAATCCATCTCCAATATATACCTCCAATACGAGGCTTAATATACGACACTAACGGTTTACTATTAGCGGATAACAAGCCAAGCTTTAACCTAACACTCACACTTGAACGTATTCCTGACTTAGAGAAAGCACTTAAAGATATACAACAAATTGTTCCAATTCAGCCTGAAGAAATTGCTCAGTTTAAAAAAAGGCTACGCAATAAACCTCGGAAGCCTTTTGAATCGGTGCCTTTGAAATTTCGTTTAACAGAAGAGGAAATTGCACGTATTTCAGTGAATGAGCACCTTATGCCCGGTGTTGAAGTGGAAGCTGATTTGATTCGTTTTTACCCGCAAGGTGAAATATACACCCATACTATTGGATATGTTCGGCGAATTAATGACCAAGAGCAAAAAAGCCTTGATGATAAGAAGTATAAAGGTGTGACCACAATTGGCAAAATTGGTATAGAACGCTTTTATGAAGAGCATTTACTTGGTCAAGTTGGTTATAGAGAAGTAGAAGTTAATGCACGTGGGAGGGTTCTGCGTGTACTTGATCAGAAAGAGCCGATACCAGGCACGGATTTGACACTTTATTTAGATACAGAGTTACAAAAAAACGCTATAGAAGCCCTAGGTGGTCAGCGTGGTGCTGTTGTTGCTTTAGATCCAAAAACGGGTGGTATTCTGGCAATGGTTAGTGAACCCTCTTATGACCCTAATCCATTTGTAAGAGGTATTGGCTTTAAAGCATATGCGGCATTACTTAATGATCCTGCTCGACCGCTCTACAATCGAGCCAGCTCAGGTGAGTATCCCCCTGCTTCAACTATAAAACCTTTTGTCGCTATAGCTGGTTTAAATACAGAGACTGTGACTCCCGCTAATCGAGTATTTGACCCAGGTTGGTACCGCTTGCCAAATCAAAAACGGCTTTATCGTAATTGGAAACGCGGCGGGCATGGTTGGGTCAATTTAGAGAGAGCTATTGTTGTCTCAAATGATACCTATTTTTATGATTTAGCATTAAAGCTGGGGATTGATAACCTGCATGATTATTTGCAGCGTTTTGGTTTAGGGATTCGAACAGCATTAGATGTTGGTGAACAGCGTCCAGGACTGATGCCATCACGAGAATGGAAAATGGGAGTACGTAACCTGCCTTGGTTTCCAGGAGAAACAGTGATTACAGGCATTGGTCAGGGGTTTATGAAAGCAACGCCTCTGCAGCTGGCAACGGCAACAGCCGTGCTGGCCAATAAAGGAAAGTGGGTTTATCCGCAGCTGCTTAAATCATCAACAAATCCTATCGAGCTAGTGCCTGATCAGCCGATGAAAGATATTGTGGTAAACAGTCCTGAATACTGGAAGCTGGTTTATGAGGCTATGCGTAAAGTGGTCCATGACCGCTCAGGAACTGCTCACTACCGAATTGGTAGAGATATTCCTTATACGATGGCGGGTAAAACGGGTACTGCTCAAGTCGTCGGCATTAAACAGAATGAACGGTACGATGCATCAAAGCTATCCAAAATACACCATGACCATGGTTTATTTATTGGATTTGCACCTATTGATGATCCACAAATTGCTATTGCAGTTGTTGTTGAGAATGGTGGAGGGGGGAGTTCAGCAGCTGCACCCGTCGCTCGTAAAATACTGGATGCCTATTTAATACCGAGGCTGGAAAAGCAAGCGATAGAGCAAGCTAAAAAGCTTGAGCGTAACAGTAACACACCTTCATCTGGAGAAGGGTAAAGCAATTATGTCGTCGACTAAGGATGTTCTTCAACAAGAACCCTCTATCTGGCAGCGCTTACATATCGATCCAATACTGTTGTTATTACTGTTACTGCTCACGGGGGGAGGTTTATTTGTACTCTATAGTGCCAGTGAACGTAGTGTAGAAATCATGACACGTCAAAGCATTTATTTGGGCATTGGTTTTGTCGTGATGATTGCTTTTGGACAGATTCCACCTCGTATGTATGCTCGTTGGTCGTTACCCGTTTTTTTATTCGGTGTATTGTTGCTCGTGGGTGTCTTGCTTTTTGGTGTTGGGGCTATGGGAGCACAGCGCTGGCTGGCGGTGCCGGGAATGTCGTCAGTGCGTTTTCAACCCTCTGAATTAATGAAGCTAGTGATGCCTATGGTGATGGCCTGGTACATCAGTCGTTCAATGCTCCCACCAAAATTACGGCATGTGATTGTTGCATTAGTGTTGATTACAATTCCTGTCGCCTTAATTGCTAAACAGCCTGATCTAGGTACATCGTTATTGATTGGCGCATCTGGTGTATTTGTGTTGCTACTTGGTGGGTTAAGTTGGCAGTTGATTACTTCAGCTGTAGTACTTGCCATTCCCTCTGGTTGGGTTATGTGGCACTTTGTGATGAGGGAATACCAAAAAAAGCGGGTATTGACCTTTTTAAACCCTGAAAGCGATCCGCTGGGATCTGGGTGGAACATTATTCAATCAAAAGTGGCCATAGGTTCAGGAGGAATTCATGGTAAAGGTTGGATGTTAGGTACACAGTCTCATTTGGACTTTTTACCAGAAAGCCACACTGACTTTATTATTGCTGTATTGGCGGAAGAGTTTGGTTTAACGGGGGTGATGTGTTTGTTGCTTATTTATCTGGCAATCATTGTCCGTGGTTTATTCATTTCGGTTCAGGCGCAAACCATTTTTGGCCGTCTGTTGAGTGGTAGTATTATTTTAACATTCTTTGTCTACATCTTTGTAAACATTGGTATGGTAAGTGGTCTTTTACCTGTGGTAGGTGTTCCATTACCTCTAATTAGTCGTGGTGGAACATCAATAGTAACTCTTATGGCAGGGTTTGGCATACTGATGTCAGTGTATACACATCGTAACCTGATTGGCCGTTAAATGAAGAATAAATGAATCGTTGTTATTTATAAGCTGCTATGAAAATATTTGAAAGAGAACTGTCTGACAAAGTCGCGTGAACAAAATCAATTGGTGTAGGGATGAAGTCATTTTGGCTCTCCTGTGGTCACACTTAAAAGCATTAGTTATTTTTCTATCAGACAAGATCCTAGCCAACAGTTAGGTAGGGTGAAGCATGCGAAAGATGCCTTACAAATTTGTAAAAACATGTAAGCACATGAATTATGGTGTTCTTGTGTTTAATTTAACGCTTGCCGCAATGGGTAGTGCTAAGGTATGGGCGGGTGATTATTCAAACCATCCTGAAACTAAAGCGTTTATTCAGCAAATGAAAACGCAGCATAAAATGTCTGAGGAAAAACTGACTAAGCTTTTGACTAATGCTAAACGTCAGCAAAGTATTCTTGACGCTATTTCCAGGCCTGCAGAAAAAACGAAAACATGGGGTGAATACCAAAAGATTTTTTTGACACCACAGCGTGTTAAAGCTGCAGTAGCGTTCTATAAGAACAACCGTAAAACATTCAAACTAGCGGAACAACACTATGGTGTGCCTGCTGAAACTATTCTAGCCATTATTGGCGTAGAAACCTTTTATGGTAAAAATAAAGGCAGTTACCGTGTATTGGATGCGTTAGCAACCCTTGGTTTTGACTACCCACCTAGAGCTACGTTTTTTAAATCTGAGTTGAAACATTACTTGCTAATGACTGAAGAGCAAAAGGTTGATCCTTTAAGCCTGAAGGGCTCTTATGCTGGTGCTATAGGTTACCCGCAGTTTATTCCTAGTAGCTTTCGTCAGTATGCTGTAGACTTCGACAATGATGGAAAGATTAACCTGTGGAGTAATCCAGTAGACGCAATTGGTAGTGTAGCAAACTACTTTCGTCGTCATGGTTGGCAGCCTGGAGAAGCAGTAGCTGTCAGGGTGTCTGTTAAAGGTAACCAGTTTAAGAAAGGGATAGGAAAAGACCTAAAACCTGCATCAACTGTTTCAGAATTACAACAGCTAGGCTGGCGTTACCAGCATGCAAACTTGTTAGGTGAAAGCAAAGCCCGTGGGGTTGAGCTACAAGGTGCAAAAGGTAAAGAATACTGGTTAACCTTAAATAATTTCTACGTAATCACTCGCTATAATCACAGTACTCTCTATGCCATGGCTGTGCATCAACTTAGTGACCAGATAAAAGCCAAAATAAAACCTAAGTCAAAGCCCAAGTCTAAAGAGGCTTAGCAATAGTCTTTTTCAACAAGGTAGTCAATGTTGGCTATCCTTGT
Organism: Zooshikella harenae; assembly: GCF_018837975.1. GTDB lineage: Bacteria > Pseudomonadota > Gammaproteobacteria > Pseudomonadales > Zooshikellaceae > Zooshikella > Zooshikella harenae. Next base: position 17,842 of record NZ_JAGSOY010000070.1, read on the forward strand.
TGAAGGGTTTATAGCTAACGCTCAATGATAAATAGGTTTATTCAACGTGTTGAAATCTAAATATGCAGCTGAAAATTGCTGGTACCCCTCTTATTCTTTATCTCACGCTATTAAATATTTAATGGTGTCTTTTTTATTATTAAGTGGCTGCACTATGCCCCTTAAAGATGTTGATGATGGCGCGCCAAATGGTAGTTTTGATGCCAGCCAAATACCCGATGCGGTGCCTCAAATACACAAAGGTCCAGTAAAAAACTCACCTTACACCGTATTGGGGAAAAGGTATTATCCACTAAAAACAGCCGTTGGTTATCAAGCGCAAGGCGTTGCATCATGGTATGGCACAAAGTTTCATGGAAAAGCGACAGCCATTGGTGAAACATACAACATGTACAGTATGACTGCGGCACATAAAACATTGCCCATTCCCTCGTATGTACGTGTTACAAATCTTAAGAATGGTCGTTCAGCAGTCGTTCGTGTAAATGATCGTGGGCCTTTTGCTAAAGGTCGTGAAATTGACTTGTCTTATGCTGCGGCATTAAAGCTCGGATTTCAAAAACAAGGTACAACGAGGGTGAGAGTGGAAGGCATTGATCCTCGTACGTACAAGGCTGGAAATGCTCCAACGTCAAATAAACCACGGAATAATACTACTGCACAACAAAGCACTGGTTCATCACACCTATTAAGCTCATATCAGGCAAGTACACAGTCAAAGGCTGGTATGTATGCAGGAACGGTTAGTAAACCGCAGATAGCCAGCATTCCGGCTACGCATTCTAAAAAGCTTTTTTTACAGGTTGCTGCATTACAGGATCAGCAATCAGCTTTCAAATTAAGGTATCGCTTGCAACAGCTTACTGGGATGCCTGTAAAAGTGGTTGAGGGTACAGAAACACGGCGGCCTTTGCATAAAGTGCGTATTGGACCTCTGCCATCTTCATCAGTAGTTAACAAAATACAACAACAGCTAAATGAAGCACGCTTAGGTAAGCCGCATTTGGTGGTAGAGTAGTATGTTGTGAATTGTTCAATAAGTTAAAATATAAACAGCGATTTGCCAAACCTTCTTAAGGGGTTCTTGAGTACACCCCAGCGTTAACGTTATTATTTCTTAGCAGATGCATGGGGCGCAATACAGCTCTTAACTTTCATTTAAAGCACTACAGTTGCCATGAAAAAAAATTTTGTGACATGTTATATTGGGTTAACTCTCATTCTATTGGTTGGCGCTGTACAGGCTGCCACCATCATTCCTTCTCCACCACAACTGGCGGCTAAAAGTTATTTTTTATTTGATGCCGATACTGGCAAGATACTTGTTGAACATAATGCAAATAAGCGCCTTCCTCCTGCAAGTTTGACAAAGCTGATGACAGCTTATGTTGCTGATAATGAATTAAAAGAAGGGAATATTTCGCTTGATGATCAAGTATTAGTGAGTGAAAAAGCCTGGCGTATGAAAGGCTCCCTCATGTTCATTGAGGTGAATTCTAAAGTCTCCGTGCGGGATTTGCTAAAAGGTATCATCATTGTGTCCGGTAATGATGCAAGTGTTGCGCTTGCAGAGCATATTGCGGGTAGTGAAGAATCTTTTGCCAGTTTGATGAATGCTACAGCTCAAAAGTTGAATATGAAAGATTCGCACTTTGTTAACTCAACAGGCTGGCCAGCAGATAATCACTACACTACAGCTCATGATTTAGCGGTATTAGCTAAAGCGATTATTTATGAGCACCCTAGTCGTTACGCGGTGTATAAAGAAAAATACTTCCAATATGGTATTGATAAAAAAACAGGTAAACCTTTAAGACGCCAAGCAAACCGAAACTCACTGCTATGGCGTGATGATGATGTCGATGGATTAAAGACAGGACATACAGATGAGGCAGGTTACTGTCTTGTATCATCAGCTAAAAAAGATGGTCGCCGGTTAATAGCTGTAGTTATGGGAACTAAAAGCCCGAAAGCGCGTGCAAGTGAGTCTCAAAAGCTTCTCACTTATGGTTTTCGCTTTTTTGAAAATGTAGCTATCAGAAAAGGGGGCATTCCTTTACAGCAAGCAGAGATCTGGAAAGGTACCACCGATAAAATTTCTGTTGGTATTACTGAAGATTTGATTATTACTGTTCCCAGAGGAAAGACTGACAGTGTTAAGACTGATATCCAACTAAATACATTGCTGGAAGCTCCAGTGGCTAAAGGTCAAACCTTAGGTAGTATTGAGGTTAAACTGGATGATAAAATATTAGAGCAAGTGCCTATCGTTGCGTTGGATGCAGTAGATGAAGCTGGTTTTTTCAAAGTAATATGGGACGAGATTCGCTTGTTTTTTTATAAGTTATTTCTTTAACTTTATGGGTGCTCCCGACTGATGACACAGGTTTATCTCAATGGTCACTTTATAAATCAGCAGGATGCCATGGTTTCTGTTATGGATCGTGGCTTTATGTTTGCGGATGGGGCATATGAAGTTATTCCTGCATTTTACCAGGTACCTTTTCGAGTTAGACAACACTTAGCACGTTTGGATTTTAGTTTATCAAGTATCCGTATCGAAAACCCACTGAAGCATGAGGAATGGCTGAGGGTTTTTGACCAGCTATTAGCTCAAAATTCTGGCGAGCACCAGTCCATTTATTTGCAGGTGACGCGTGGTGTGGCACCTGATCGAAACCACTTGTGGCCAAAGGGCTTGGAGCCAACTGTTTTGGTAATGACCACACCATTGCAAATGAAGTTAGATGAGGACTTCTCACATGTTCAAGGAATGACTGCAATTACCACTGAGGATTTACGCTGGAAACGATGTGATATAAAAGCAATTGCACTACTACCTAATGTGTTACATCGTCAGCGAGCTGAAGAAGCTGGTGCAGATGAAGCCATTTTGATTAATGAGCAAGGGCAGGTAACTGAAGGTTCATCAAGCAATGTCTTTATTGTAAAAGGTAATGAAATAGCAACACCACCAAAAGGTATGCCTATTTTAGGTGGTATTACTCGTGATTTGGTCATCGAGCTGCTGCAGTTTGATGTAAACTATCAATTGTCAGAACGGATGGTGTCACAAGATGAGCTGCACAAGGCTGATGAAGTGTGGATTACCAGCTCTACAAAAGAAATATGCCCAGTAACCATACTGGATAAGCAACCCGTTGGTGACGGCAAGGTAGGCCCTGTTTGGTATGAAACTGCGAGTCGTTATCAACGCTATAAACAACAGCTAGCAACAGAATACAGAGAAAACCCACCAACCTAAGGGTTCCTCCTTGGGGAGAATCATTTATAATCTACCCATATGTAAATCATCCTACTGATTTACCACTGATCTGTTTAACTCGAGCTTAAATGTTGTTATGCCTCAATCTACACCACCTGAGTCACCTAAAATTGTTTTTCCCTGTGACTATCCTATTAAGGTTATTGGTAATGCTGCCCCTGACTACAAAGACTTTGTTTGTCGAGTGATTCTCAAGCATGCTCCTGATTTTGATGGGAGCGCGATTGTTAGAGATAGCCGTAATGGCAAGTATATGTCTGTTAATGTCACAATTCGTGCCACAGGAGAAGATCAGTTAAAGGCCTTGTTTGAAGACCTTAAAGCCAGTGGCCGGGTATCGATGGTACTCTAATGTCATTACCAGTGATCATAAGGCATCTTGGGCTGCAGCGCTATTCAGAGACATGGCAACGGATGCAGGCATTCACTGCTTCACGCCAGCAGGATGACGTTGATGAAATTTGGTTACTAGAGCATCCCCAGATTTTTACCCAAGGACAAGCTGGTAAGGTTGAACATGTACTTACGCCTGGTGATATTCCTGTCGTTAATGTTGATCGGGGCGGTCAGGTTACTTATCACGGGCCAGGTCAGTTAGTGGTTTATCTGCTGATCAATATAAAGCGTAAGCAGCTTGGTGTCAGGGCTTTAGTGACGGCCCTTGAAAACACAATTATTGAGACACTGAAAGGTTATTCGATTTGTGCCATAGCAAAGCCTGATGCACCAGGGGTATATGTTGATCAGGCAAAAATTGCATCTTTAGGGCTAAGAATTCGCAAAGGTTGCTCTTATCACGGTTTAGCACTGAATGTTAAAATGGATTTAGAACCTTTTAGCCGAATTAATCCTTGTGGCTATGCAGGTATGGCAATGACTCAGCTTGCGCACTGGTTACCAGAAATAACTGTAGCGGAAGTAGGAGAGCAGTTGCAGCAGCAACTGATAACACACTTGGATTACCAAGAAGTAATCACCAAAAATGATTGGAATTAGCTGATGACTGATGCCTCTGTGAACAAACCTAAATCGCAACGTGCTATGCAGGGCGTTAAACTGCGTGGTGCTGAAAAGGTTGCTCGAATTCCAGTAAAGGTTATCCCTACTGAGAAAGAAGCTATGCCGAGAAAGCCGGATTGGGTTCGGGTCAGATTGTCGGCATCACCTGAAGTTGACCGTATTAAAAAGTTACTGCGAAAACACTCATTACATACTGTTTGTGAAGAAGCTTCTTGTCCAAATCTAGGCGAGTGCTTTGGTGGTGGTACAGCCACGTTTATGATTATGGGGGATATTTGCACCCGTCGTTGTCCATTTTGTGATGTTGCACATGGTCGACCTAACCCGCTTGATGTTGATGAATCTAAGAATCTGGCGATAGCCATCGCAGATTTACGCTTAAAGTATGTGGTTATCACCTCTGTTGACCGAGATGATTTACGTGATGGTGGGGCACAGCACTTTGCTGACTGTATTCGTGAGATTCGCCAGCGTTGTCCAACAACTGAAATTGAGGTGTTAGTACCTGACTTTCGAGGTCGTATGGATGTTGCGCTTGATATTTTGGGGGCAGAGCCGCCCGATATTTTTAATCATAACCTGGAGACTGTTCCATCACTTTATAAAAAATCACGTCCAGGTTCTGACTATGCATGGTCGCTACAACTGTTAAAGCGTTATAAGCAACAAGTGCCACATATCCCTACTAAATCTGGCATTATGCTGGGGCTAGGTGAGACGAAGGAAGAAGTGATTGAACTGATGCATGATATGCGTGAACATGACATCGAAATGATTACCCTTGGTCAATATTTACAACCAAGCCGTCATCACCTTGCCGTTGATCGCTTTGTTCACCCTGATGAGTTTGCTGAATTAGCCGATATTGCTAAATCACTTGGCTTTAGTAAAGTGGCTAGTGGTGCTTTGGTAAGGTCTTCTTATCATGCCGATGAGCAAGCCAAGGGCGACTTAATTGTATAGTCTCACGTCTAATATATACCCATAATGAAGGGTTTTTAGTCTGGTCTATTAAGACTAGTGATAGCAGCAACAACAGTTGTTATAGTGAGGGTTTAATTTATCCCTCACTATTAATGCTTTAACTTTTCTCTCTTTTTATGTCTTCCTGCCTTAACTCCTCTACTCATTTAATGTGTCTAGATTATGTTTATTTTTTAAGATTCGGCGTATGACGTTGTACACCAAAGCAATACATGCAAAAACGATAGGGAAAATTATTAATAAGAACAGACTACCAATGAATATGAATATTTTTGCAAATTCACCTGGATGATCAGCGAGACAACCTGGATCATCGGTTTTGTTTGTCGTCATTAATGATAATTCATCATTGAGGCAATAAGGAATGTAAACTTCTCCTTTGGGAGGAGGGTGTTGTGGCGTTTCAGCAAAGTGACTAATGGGCAGGTAGTGAAGGTAGATATTAAGTATTAATAATACTATAAATAATATCATCTCCACTAATATAAGTTTTCTAATCATATAATTACAGTTCTTTTTAAACATTGAAGGTAGCATCTACTGTAATTTTTTTACGTGCAAGTATTATGCTTTTAATGTAGATTTGTTAAGTAATTTATGTGCAGATTTTGTGCATGTGATTGATTTTTTCTAGATATTAGCTTTATTGTTTATTCTGATGTTGTTTTTAATTTTATTATTTATCGTATTATAGAAAGTAAAGTCGGAATGAAAGTTGTAGGTACTTTAGTTTTAACCGTGTGTGTTCCAGTGTTAGGGTGGGTTGTCTTTGAAGATTACTGGTATCGACAGTTCATCCCTAAAGAAATTGGACTATCTTATCGATTATCAATAGGCTCTGATTCTGGGATTCGTGAAGGGTGTGGTGTTGCTGTATTTAAGTTAAGTGATGATACTTACCAACAAATTAGCAATGAAGGTATCCGTTTTTTTGAGAATATTCAGCAAGCAAGGGG
>NZ_JAGSOY010000071.1 GCF_018837975.1 Zooshikella harenae
GCGACAAGCGCTGCGTATTCAGGGAGAATGGGGCGCTTGGATTAAGCACGTCATTGCAGATTGGTTTATGGGACGCTTCTGGGCATTTAAATTTGCCAAGCTTTATGAGCGACTAGAATCTGTTGAAGTATGTAAGGATGCCATTGAGTGGTCTAAACCTTTACCGGAAGAGCAATGGGCTAACCCTTCTGCCGAGTTAGTTGAATTAGAAAAAAAATGGCGACAACGCTATAAACGTCGTGAAAAATTCTTTGATATGGAACGCCGTATTGCTGAGGCAAAAGCCGAGGGACGCTATTATACGCCGGTTAATGAGTAATGTTTTATTAGGGTAAAGTGCGAAGGAAAAATTGAAGGGCTCATTTCTATCTGGTCTCCTATACTAATCATGAAGCTTGTTTTGTAGAGTTTTGATGATGCTTGCAGCGAATGAATCTATTTTTTATGTCACACTTCCAGCTTGTAGCGCAACCTTTAATGTGACGTCGTTTATTGGGCATGAAGCGATTTCTGAATGGTTTAAATTTGACATTAATATGGTCAGTATCAGTGAAGATGTTGAGCCAGAGGATATGCTACTTCAGTCAGCAACGTTAACCATTGTCGGTGAAGATTTTGAACGACACGTGAATGGTATTATTAGTTGCTTTAGTAAAGGACACAGTGGTGATAAATACACCGAATATAGTTTTTATATCGTACCGAAGCTTTGGTATCTCACAAAGCGCGCTGATTGTCGTATTTTTCAGGAGCAAACCATTCCAGAAATTATTCAAGCTGTTTTAGAAAATGCCGGTTTTAAAGAGAAAGATGAGTTTGTTTTTAAACTGACAGGAAAATATAAGCCGCATACGTATATCGTTCAATATAATGAAACGGATTTTAATTTTATTTCCAGGTTACTGGAGCAAGAAGGTATTTTTTATTTTTTCGAGCACCAGCAAGATAACCATAAGTTGGTGTTGTCTGATCATAACGTGGCTTTTAGCCCTGTGGTCGAACAGCAGGTTGAGTTTCATGGTAAGACGGGATTAGTGCCAGAGTATGAAGTGGTTGATGAGCTACATTACACCTGTCAGCGTACAATAGGAAAAGTGGAGCTGGATGACTATAACTTTACTAAACCTAATCTGGATTTGTCTGTCTCGGCTATTAAGGGTGATGAGTCACTATGTGAGTACCAGTTTCCTGGCGGTTACCAGTTACCAGAGGATGGGCAACGTTATGCTCAGCTCCGTTTAGAAGCCTACAATACGTTTGCTGAAAAAATAGATGCAAAAGGCACGTGTCGTCGATTATTACCTGGCTATCAGGTTGAGCTAACCCGACATCCTCGATCCTCACTGAATCAGTTGTATATTATTTGCCAAGTGATGCATGAAGGTGTTCAGCCACAAGGTCAGGATGAGTATGCTGTGGACGAAGGCAGTCGCTATCGTAATAGTGGAATTTGGATTCCCAAAACAACACCTTATCGCCCTCCTCTTCGCGCTAAAGCCCCTAAAATGTCAGGTAAACAGTCTGCAGTGGTTGTAGGACCCACAGGTGAAGAAATCTACACGGAGCGTTTTGGTTGTATTAAAGCGCAATTTCATTGGGATCGATTAGGACAACATAACGAACACGCATCGCGTTGGATGCGCGTCATGCAAACCTGGGCGGGTAAGCAATGGGGAGCTTTATTAATACCTCGTATTGGGCAAGAGGTCACAGTTGACTATTTGCACGGCGATGTGAATCAACCTGTGGTGACAGGTGTAGTTTATAATGGCCGCAAAAATCCTCCTTATCCGTTACCGAAACAGAAAACCCGTTCAGGATTTCGTTCTGACTCGACGGTTGGCAGTGGGGGGTACAATGAGTTGAGCTTTGAAGACAAGCAAGGGGCAGAGCAAATACGCATTCATGGTGAAAAAGACAGTGACCTTCGGGTAAAAAACGACAGCCGTGAAGAAGTGGTGGAAATGCGTCGTCATGACATTGTGGAAAATCACTACCTGCAAATAAAGCAAGATAATCATTTAAAAGTGGATCAAAATCACGAACGTGTGGTTAAAGGTGAAATTCATCATCAGGTAGATCAAACACTGCATGTACAGGTTGATGGTGATCATTTGTTAGATAGTGGACAACAGTGGCATGTCAAAAGTGGTCAAAAAATCGTGATGGAGTCTAATCAGGAAATTGTATTTTATGGTGGTGGTAGCTTTATTAAGATAGATCACAGTGGCGTTTATATTAAAGGTGCGAGTTATAACATAGGAGGTGGTTCAGCGGCAGGGGCTCAACAGGCTATGCCACAATCTCCTACCAGGCCAATGGAAGCTGACCGCGATCGTTCCGGCTTTGTTTCTGAGCATAAAATTGATCTTGATAAACAACGAAAAACACTATTAGCCTCGATCAAAAAGTTAGAACCTTTTTGTGCCATTTGTCAAAAGTAGAGCTTTTTTATATATCGATTAAGCTTGCTATTCCAATTTTTGTAGTAGCAGACTTGTCCTGGGGCTTTATTCTTTAATAACGCTTCATTGTGATTATGTATTGTATATTTACTGAGCACTCAAAAATTCACTGTAAATTAAAAGCAGATTATGTATTTTTGAGGAATTATATCAATAAAACACTGATACACTTAGGGGAAAGCGTCTTGACAATATGGGGATGAGGTGCAGTCATGACCCTAAGTTTGGGTAAAAAAATTGGCTTATTAGTGGCTTTTTTATTGGTATTACTGGTCATTAAAGATATTGTGGTTGGCTATCAAGAAAAGAATAAACTTTTTACACAACGTCAGCATGAAGCATCAGCATTAACGGAAGTTATTCATTCTGTTTTAACATATTACCAGTCTCAACAAGGTAGCCTGGGAAGGGAAAAAGCCCAGGCGATGGCTTTGGAAACGATTAATGAAATTCGTTTTAATGAGGGTAATTATTTCTGGATCAATGATTTAAATAATAAATTTTTGGCACATCCCATGTTACCCGAAAAAGTGGGTAAAGACATGACGGATTTAAAAGGACCTGATGGTGTCTACCCTATTCGAGAGGCAACCAAAACAGCTAAAGCGGGTGGTGGTGCTTTCTTTTATCACTGGCAAAAGCCTGGTTTCTCTAAAGATGAAGTCTTTCCCAAAATGTCTTATGCGCGATTATATAAACCCTGGGGCTGGGTTATTGGTACGGGCAGCTATGTTGATGATGTTGAAAGTGAGTTTTTTTCTTCAACATTGCAGCGACTTTCAGTGAGTTTAGTGCTCATTATTATTGGTGTGGTGGTCAGTTGGCGGTTAACTAAACACATAACCCATCGTATAAAAGCCGTTGAGCAAGGTTTGGAACAGGCTGCCGAAGGAAAGTTACAGCAAAATTTACAGGTTGAGGGGCAGGATGAAGTGGCATGCATGACGCGTTCTTTTCAGGCTATGGTGGGTTCTGTTCGAAGTCTCGTTGATTCCTTAAAAAAAACCACATCCACCTTACAAGAGGAAGCTCAGGCAATTTTGCATACCGCTGAAAAGTCTGACAGCGCGTTTAACCAGCAAAACTCTGAACTTGATCAGTTAGCTGCTGCCATGAATGAAATGGTAGCCTCTTCGCAAGAAGTTGCCCGTAATGCACACAGTACCTCAGAATCATCAAACCAGGCACGTAAAGTTGCTGAAGAAGGTGGACAGGCTGTACAAAGCAATATGACAGCCATTAGTACCCTCGCCACGGATGTGCAAAAAGCGGTAGATGCGGTCGCAGAAGTGGATAATGATATGGCTAAAATAGAGGGGTTTGTTGGACAAATTCAAGATATTTCAGAACAAACCAATTTATTAGCACTGAATGCGGCGATTGAAGCGGCGCGTGCAGGGGAACAAGGTCGAGGGTTTGCGGTTGTTGCCGATGAGGTGCGTACTTTAGCTCAGCGTACTCAAACTTCAACAAAAGAAATTCAGGATATGATTGCGAGCTTAAAAAGTAGCGTGACTGATGTTGTTAATTTAATGAGTGCAAATAAGACCAGTGCCGACCAAAGTGTAGAACGTGCTGAGGTTGCGGCTAATACTTTAACCAGTATTATTGAGCGCATTCAGGAAATTGATGATATGAATTCCCAAATTGCGGCTGCCTCTGAAGAGCAAACTGCTGTCTTTGATGAAATGAATCGAAGCATAAATAGTATTGCCAAATTAAGTAGTGAAGTATCTGAAAATGTCCAACAGTCGTTGAAGCAAAGCGATATGATGAAAGATATTTCTGAAAACTTTGCTAATATGCTGGTCCATTATCAGTGAAAGAAATTGGTTTAACCTTAATCATTCTGACAGTTGGTATTTTTTCTGAGTGGGTTCTTGCGGCAGCCCCTAAAAAACTTTGTGAGGCGCCACTTATTGTTGGCTGGGAGTATTGGGAGCCTTTTCAATTTCAAGATAAGCAAGGAAACTACACAGGCCTAGATCTGGATATTTTACAGGCTGTTTTTGCCTGGACGCAGTGTGAGTTATCTTTTGCCGAACGTCCTTGGCAACGTTTACTCATCGATATACAAACGGGTTCTGTTGATATTTTGCTTGGTGCTTCAAAAACGGCTGAACGTATGGAGTCCAGTTATTTCTCACAGCCTTATCGTAAGGAAAAAATGGCGTTGTATATACGTGCCGAGGATAAAGACCATTATACATTCAACAGCCTTGAGGATATTGTTTACCTCCCTTTTACGCTGGGTGTTACGCGAGGATATTACTATGGAGAGGAATACGAACAGCTTTTAAAATCAAGAGCTTTTAGAGAGCAACTGGTGATTGTGGCGCGTGATAAACAACTTTATCCTTTGTTATTGCAAGGACGTGTCAATGGCTTTTTAGCAGAGACTTATTTTGTCGCGTATAATTTTTTAAATAAGGATAATAGCAAACAAGTAATACGTTATCCTCTTCCCCTGTATGAAAGTGATATTCATGTAATGTTTTCACGTAAAACCGTATCTGCTGATTTAGTCACGTTATTTAATCGTCATTTACAAGAACTTTCAGTAAAGGGCTATTTGCAGAAAATAAAATCAAAATATTGTGCTGACTGTTAGCATCCCCTTCACAAATCATTTTTAGGCTTTGTTGTCAGCGTTCTTGAACACCAAGGATGGTGTGAATGCAGTTTATGCAGGGGCATTTAACTGCCACCCCAGTCACTTATTAATAGCTCCTGGGGCTTCATCACTTGACGGCCGTGCCTAAAAGCTCTTCGTTATGGGTATATATATTAACCCATTGATCTAATATGAAGGTGTTACTCGTAAATCCCTAACTGTTGTTTAAGTTGGTCATTTTCCTTTTTCAGCTCTTTTACTGCCTCAATTAGTACTCCAATCAGTCCTGCATAGTTAACTTGCTTAAATTGAGTTGTTTTATCGACGGTAACGAGTTCAGGAAATATGGCTTCAACTTCTTGTGCTATAACACCAATATCTTGGCGATTATCATATTTCCACTCAAAGTGTTTACCATTGAGTTGAGTTACTTTTTTTAAAGCATCATTAATAATCACTTCGTTTTGTTTTAATTTACGGTCACTAAACCTCAAAAAATTAGGCTTTGATACACATTCTGTATATGCATCACCCGTAAGATGGCTACACATTTCGTGAGAGCCTGCTAATAGTGAAGATGAGGATATTAATAAGATGGATGCTAAAATAATTTTTTTCACTGGTGTGTTCCTAATATTTCTGAGTAATTAAGTTGTTAATAGCTCAAGCCAAATTGCTGCTTTAAAGTTTCATTTTCTTTTTTAAGTTCTTTTACGGCTTCTATTAAGACACCAACCAGTCCTGCATAGTTAACTTGCTTAAATTGTGTTATTTTATCGACGGTAACGAGTTCAGGAAATACGACTTCAACTTCTTGTGCTATGACACCAATATCTTTGCGATTGCCTAGTTTCCACTCAAAATATTTACCATTCAATTGAGATACTTTATTGAGGGCATCTTTTACTACAATTTCGTTTTCTTTAAGAGCACGATCACTAAAGCGAGGTCGTGGTAGTGTGTCTAGATAATCAGCAAGACATTGTATTTGCTTTTCAAGATCGATGATATTGTTGCATTTGTTTTCTGTTGAATCTGTTGCATAAACAGGTAATACAAATAATGAGAGGGCTAAACTACAAACTAGCTTTTTCACGGTTGTTATCCTTATTTTATTTTGGTTAACATGCTCCTTTTATTATCCTGACTTGTGTCAGTGTTTGTATATTGCTGTTATGCTACACGCTGTGTGTATTTATATAATTGTTTGTTTCAGTAGGTAATATAATCTAACTGTCGTATAAATAAGTTAAAGCTTGTACTCAAGTTTGATAATGCGTTAATTACATGATTTAAATATTTAATTTAGAAGCCAGGCATTTGCCTGGCTAAGCACTAATTGAATTAATGACGTGCTCGGTTTAACTGTGCGGCATGGTACATTACATGATAAATATAGTTTTGTTCATGAGCGCCATGAATCAGATGGGCCCAAGGTCCCCCAGCATAGATCGCGACATCTTCTCCACTATGGGTTTCTGCTGATGTAGGAATGAGCGCTTGTTGTTGAAAGTTACTATCTGAGGTGTCAACAGAGGTTAAGTCATCGCGGTCACGGTTACCAACAGAGCCTGGTCCATTCATATAGCCTAAAGTGGTATAGGGCAAGTCGTCATCTGCCAACGTATTTTTATTTCTTGGGTTGCCTTTGCTGTCATTACCATGAACTTTACCTAAAATAGGATTCCCCCGTGTTGGATAGCCTGCCATGGTTAATACATGACTATGGTCAGCCGTAACAATAACTAATGTATCTTTTAAGTCCACCATAGACAGTGCAGCTTGAATACTGTCAGCAAACGCTTGGGTTTCGTGAAGTGCACGATAGGCGTTGCCTGCATGATGCCCATGGTCAATACGCCCATTTTCAACCATAAGGAAAAAGCCTTGTGGTCGTTTGTGTAAAATGTTTAATGCTTTTTGGGTCATCATTTTAAGGGTTGGCTCGCCGCTAGGGTTACCAGTTTCCTGATCAGTATGGAATGACATATGGCTACGATTAAATAAACCCAGCACATGTTGTTTATCATCATCTAATTGTGATAGTTGGGCCTTATTCCAGACAAAAGCCCCTTTTCGTGGGTAACGATCCAGCCATTCAGTAATCAGGTTACGACCATCTTCACGGCGTCCTCGTTGACTATGGTTGATCAAGTCGCGCTCTGTTTCTGGAATAAAGTGTCGCCAACCACCACCAAACGCAACCTCTAAACCATCCCCATAGGGAAACTCTAACAGTTGTCGGGCAATATCTTTACACCCCTGCCGTCGGACTTTTTTGGACATTTCGTCATCACTTTCCCAGTCCCGTTCTGTGACATGGGCGTATGTCGCGGCTGGAGTGGCATGTGTCAGTCGTGCTGTTGTGACTACACCTGTTGCCATACCTGCCTGTTCTGCTTGTTCAAGCAATGTTTTCAGACCATGACCTTGAGCGGGAGTGCAGTCACCTCGGTCAGGAACCTGGTCAGTGGATATATAGCCTGCGCGCGTTTTTACACCCGTCATCATCGCGGTCATGGTACCTGCTGAGTCAGGTGTTTGCTGGTTAGTATTGTAGGTTTTTGCAAGACCAACATAAGGCAGTTTTTCGAAGCTTAATTGGTTTTCTTCACCTGCTTGGCCTTTACTTTGTCCATCAAAAATTCGGCCTGCAGTAACAGTGCTAATTCCCATACCATCCCCCACAAATAAAATAATGTTTTTGGCGTGGTGGGTATTGGGTTTTAGAGCAATGGCTTGACGAAGGCTTTGCTGGCCTTGTTGATACCACATATCTGGTGATTCTGTGGTTTTGGCATGGACTGTTGTAATCAGAGTACTGAGTAACGTACTAATCAATGTGACAGACCATGTTGTTGTTCGACAGTAAGACATTGTTTTTCCTTCTTGTTGGCTGAAAACGCAGCCAGCATAAGAAGTGAATGTAACAAATAGGCGACAGTTAGTTGACAGTATTAATTTGCTTTGAATTGACCATTTCATTACAGCTATACATAGCTCAGTATGCTTCTAATATCCCCTTTGTTGTGGGTATATAACGATAATTTGTCCGATTTTTTATAACCATTTTGCCTGTTTATTTGGAATGAAATTGTTGGTGTTATTGTTTTCATTCACTAGTTTATAAAAGTACTTGGTGAATTTTTTAGGATGTATTCATTCCTTGGCTAAGGGTTTCAATCAATGCGTTTAATCGCTTGGATTAATATTATTTTGCTGAGCTATCTGCCTTTAATTGTATTTGCTGCACCAAAGCTGATTCCTGTGTATATAACTGACGTTCAACGAGAGCCGTTTTCAGAGCAGATTGAAGCACTGGGCACCTTACGCGCCAATGAAGCCGTGACGCTTTCGTCAACAGTGACTGAAACCATCACCGCGATACATTTTAATGATGGTCAGCGAGTGAAAACGGGTGAAATTCTAGTGGAAATGACCAGTACTGAAGAACATGCATTATTGGAAGAAGCTCGTTTTACGTTTGAAGAAGCCGAGCGACAATTCAAACGAGTGAAGGCTTTAGTCAAATCTAATCTAATATCAAAATCGTTGTTGGATCAACGACGGGTGGCGTATGAAACCGCTCAGGCTAAATTACAAGCGACACAGTCTCGGTTAGCGGACCGACTCATTATTGCGCCCTTTGATGGTGTTGTAGGCTTACGAAATATCAGTATTGGTTCGCTTGTTGAGCCAGGAGATCCTATAACAACGCTTGATGATGATCGGGTTATGAAACTAGATATTGGCGTACCTGCGTTATTTTTAGATATTTTGCGGCTAGGTATGCAGATCCAGGCTAGGTCAAGGAGTCTTCTTGAGCAAACTTACAAAGGCAAAATAGTCAGTATTGACTCTCGTATTAACCCGGTGACTCGCTCAATAATTATTCGAGCTTTAATCCCAAACGATACACGGCAGTTAAAGCCTGGGATGTTGATGACGGTTCGTTTAAGCACACCTGTGCAGCAGCGGTTAATGTTACCTGAGGAGGCATTAGTGCAGGAAGGGTTTAACCGATATGCCTTTGTGGTTAAAACCTCAGCAGAGCCGCCTGTGGTTGAGAAACGTAAGCTGGTGACGGGCTCACGTAAGCCTGGTGCAATTGTTGTGGAGTCGGGTTTAGTGCCGGGTGAATGGGTGGTAACTCACGGGGTTATGCGTCTTAATGATGGCAGTGCTGTCTCCATTATTAAACGGAAGTCTGATGATGAGGCGATGGGTAATTCACCTTCTCTTGGTGTTTCTACTACTGCAACATCACACCCCTTCTCTACTTCATCTCACCTAAGAGGAGTAAAATAGCGATGCTCCTTTCCGATATTAGTATCAAACGGCCTGTCTTCGCATCAGTGATTTCTTTATTGTTAGTTGCTTTTGGCATTATTGCATTTGAGCGATTACCGCTACGTGAATATCCAGATATTGACCCACCAATTGTTTCCATTGATACCCGTTATCCTGGTGCTGCAGCAGATATTGTAGAAACCCGTATTACCCAGCTGATAGAAGACAGAATTGCGGGTTTAGAAGGGATTAATTACATTGAGTCGAACAGTAGTGATGGTCAATCGCAAATTAATATTGAGTTTAATTTAAATAGAAATATTGATGCTGCTGCTAATGATGTTAGGGATAGGGTATCGCGTATTTTGGACGATCTTCCTCCAGAGGCTGAGCTGCCTGATATAGAAAAAGTGGATTCAAATGAAGATGTCATTATGTGGCTTAACTTAACCAGTGATCGTCTGTCTGTGCCAGGACTGACGGATTATGCAGAGCGATATTTAATTGATCGATTTTCCATTATAAAAGGTGTTGGTCGTGTACGTGTGGGGGGCGGTCAAAGTTTTGCCATGCGCGTTTGGCTTGATAGGACTCAGCTTGCTGCTCATGATCTTACGGTGAGTGATGTAGAACAAGCATTACGTGCTGAAAATGTTGAATTACCGGCAGGTAATATCGAATCGATTAATCAAGAATTTACGGTGCGTTTAAAGCGTGCTTTTCTTGCACCAGATGATTTTAAGCAATTGGTTGTTGCCCGGGGAGCTGATGGCTATTTAGTCCGTTTAGGCGATGTTGCAACGGTTGAAAAAGGTACGGTTGATTATCGTACGTCATTTCGTGGTAATGGCGAAAATATGGTGGGCATTGGTATCACTAAACAATCAACAGCAAATACAATTGATGTCGCTCGTGCTGCATTAGAAAAAGCTGAGCAATTAAATAAACGATTGCCTGAAGGGATGTATATTCACAACAGTTATGATTCATCCGTCTTTATTGAAGCAGCCATTATTGAAGTTTACAAAACCCTGGCTATTGCGATGGGACTTGTTGTTTTTACCATGTATTTATTTTTAGGCAGTATGCGAGCAACACTGATTCCAGCCGTTACGGTTCCTATTTCATTAATTGCTACATTTATTGTACTTATGATCATGGGCTTTACGGTTAATTTACTGACGTTACTCGCGCTGGTGCTATCCATTGGGTTAGTCGTAGATGATGCCATTGTCGTGCTGGAAAATATTCACCGACGAATGGATACACATAATGAAACGGCTTTAGTGGCAGCATTTAAAGGAACACGACAGGTCGGGTTTGCAGTAATTGCAACGACACTCGTATTATTAGCCGTATTTGCTCCCATTGCTGTGTTGCAAGGAGATATTGGGCGGTTATTTTCTGAGTTTGCATTAACCATCAGTGCGGCAGTGTTTTTTTCCAGTTTGGTGGCGCTAACACTTTCCCCGGTATTAGCTTCCCGTATTTTAAAGCCGGTGAACAATGACAGAGGGTTAGTCAGTCATGTTGACGATCTATTCAGTCGTGTAAGGGGCCATTACCAGCGCTGGTTGGCAACCTGTATTAATAAGCCTTACATTGTGATGATTCTTTTCTTAAGTATGGTGGGCGTATCATTTTTTTTAACAAAACACATTCCTGCGGAGTATACACCTAAAGAAGATCGAGGGGCTTTTTTCCTGTTAGTGAATGGGCCTGAGGGGGCTACCTATTCTTACATGAAAGAGTATATGGATGAAATTGAACGACGTTTGCTGCCTTTGGTTGAAAATGACGAAGCTCAGCGGCTATTAGTTCGTACGCCCAGAGGAAGCTTTAATTCAGGGTTTGTTATTATTGTGTTGAATGATTGGGCACAACGCCGTTCAGCATGGCAGATCATGGCTGAAGTTAGAAAAAAAACAGCCGATCTTGCGGGGGTGACGATTTATCCTATTATGCGTCAAGGCATTAGAAGTCGAACAGGTAAACCTGTTCAATTTGTCTTGGGTGGTGCGACCTATGATGAGTTGGTTAAATGGCGAGATATTTTATTTGAGGAAATCGCCAAAGAAAACCCTGGTTTTGTTGGCATTGATAGTGACTTTAAAGAAACCAGTCCTCAAGTGTTTGTGCGCATTGATTATCAGCGTGCAGCTGAGTTAGGCGTGTCGATTCAAAACATAGGGCGAACGTTGGAAACGATGCTGGCTTCACGTAAAGTGACCAGTTATATCGAAGAGGGAGAAGAATATGATGTGTTGGTTGAAGGCAAACGTGATCAACAAAATACCCCTAATGATTTGACGAATATATACGTCAGATCAGAACGATCAGGTGAACTAATCCCTCTTTCAAATTTAGTGTTGCTAGAAGAGTATGCCGGCTCAAAAACACTTAACCGTTATAATCGAACCCGTGCGATTACCATTGATGCTAATTTAGAAGATCATTTGTTATTAGGGGATGCCCTCACCCACCTCGAACGCTTAGTACGTGAACATTTACCTGACAGTGTCGTCATTGATTATAAAGGGCAATCTCAAGACTACCAAAAATCGAGTGGGGCGAGTTATTTTACCTTTGGGTTAGGTATTTTGGTGATGTTTTTAGTGCTTGCAGCGCAGTTTGAAAGTTATATTGATCCCTTTATTATCACGCTGACAGTGCCTCTGGCGATTGCAGGAGGTTTAATTGGCTTATGGCTTACGGGTAATACCCTTAATCTTTATAGTCAAGTAGCACTTGTTATGTTAATAGGGTTGGCGGCAAAAAATGGTATTCTTATGGTGGAGTTTGCCAACCAGTTGCGTGACAAAGGTGTTATTGTTAAAGAGGCTATTATACAGGCGGCGCAGGTACGATTACGTCCTATTATTATGACCAGTATTACAACAACCGCAGGTGCCATTCCACTGATTATTTCTTTTGGCGCTGGTGCTGAAACACGACAAGTAATTGGTATTACATTATTTTTTGGAATCATTGTGGCGACTGTATTTACGCTCTTTGTTATTCCTGTAGCGTATAATTTATTGGCTAGATTTACGGGTTCTCCAGAGGAAGTTGCTCATCGCTTAGAGCAGGAACTGAAAATGTCAGAAGATGAAAGTATTTGAAAGGTATCGTTAAAATATTAACTTAAGTATAAAGTTTATTTTCAGTAATTAGTTCATTAATATATGATGACCATTTATTATTTAAAGCAACGTGGAGAGCAAGGAAGCTATTCCTAGAAATGACATAAAACCAGCAATATCGGTAATAGTTGTTAAAATAATAGATGAAGATTGAGCAGGGTCTTGTCCTAATTTTGTGAGCACAATCGGTACAATTGCGCCAGCCATACCTGCCATGACCATTGAAATCACCATCGCAATAGCAATCACCAGTGAAAGCCCTATGCTACTACTCCAAAAATACACGCCTATTGCTGTGGTGAGGGCAATAGCGATCCCATTAACGATGCCAATATTAATTTCTTTGCATAAAATCCTTAACCAATTACGAACGGTTATCTCCTTCAATGCCAGTCCTCTTATCGTTACCGCTTGGGCTTGAGCTCCCGCGTTTCCTGATTGGCCCGCGACTACTGGCAGTAATACAGCTAATGCTGTGAACTTGGCAATGGTATCTTCAAAAATAGCGACGACAGATGCGGCAACAAAAGCGGTTACTAAGTTAATTTCCATCCAAGGTAAGCGTTTTTTAATAGCAAAAAAAGCCTTTGAAAGCGCACGTTCTTCTCTACTGACCCCAACCATTGCTTGTATGTCTGTTAAAGAGTTGTCTTGCAAGGTTCGCAATAATGAAGGATGTTGAATGGCACCTAATAGTTTACCATTAATATCGATGACAGGTAGTGTTTCTAATTTAAATTGAGTGAGCTGTTCTGCCACTTCATCAAGTGAATCAAAGGGGGAAATCAGTGCTCTAGGAGGCAAAGCTAATTGCTGGAGGAGTTCACTTCCTTCACTTAAGGCTAATGCGGTAATATCCACGATACCTAACAGTTGTTGGCTATTATCTACCACAAAGACTTTTCTGATAGGTTTAAGTTTTTGTTGGCGTAATAATTTAAGTGCATCATCAGCGGTGCTTTCTGGGTGTAAGCGGATAACACGAGGGTCCATCATTTGCCCTGCGGTTCTCTCAGGATAGGCTAATAAGTTTTTTAAGTCGTTAGCATAATCTTCAGGTAAATTATCAAAACAGCGTTTTTTGTTTTCAGGTGATAGCCTGTTAAGCGTTTGTGCACAGTCGGGTGAATCCATCGATAACAGTAATTGTTTTTGCGCATTGTCATTAAGTAAGGGCAGTAATTGATCTGCGTAATGAGGAGGAAAGAAGTTCCAAATCCGTATGAGTGAGGAAACAGGTTGCTCGCTAAGTATCTGTGCAGCTTCTTCAGGAGAATATGACTCTAATACTGTTGCTGCTTCTTTGGGGTAATCTAGCAAAAAACGCTGGCTTAGTTGGATAATGGCAATGTTATCAATTTGTATATTCGTAGTCTGGCTAGCGTCGACCATCATGTTCTTCCCTATTATTAAGATTCCAGGCATCTCGCAATGCTTGCCATACTCCGATGACACTGTCGCTGATTAATAACCCTAAGCTGCTATTAACTTGTGTAGCCATTATGGCTTTATCAGGCATGCCTTTTAATTTTTCTACTGCGGTATTTAAGGTACTGTAATTGAGGACCCCTATGAACTCACTGTGTCTATTGACAACGGGCATAACAATGGAGTGTCCCCAATCAGGGTGTTGTCGGGCTTGAGTAAGCTGTAATCGAGATCGTAACGCTGCAGGTTTGGTATCCATAAAACTACTTAAGAGACTATCTTCTGGATGACCGATAATATCCGTAGCTGAAATAACGCCGACCAAGTAGCGTCTACGGTCAAGGATAAATAATCGGTGCGGTATCGCTCCTTGAAAAAACTTCAATTGTTGAAGTGCATCGGCAAAGGTATGGGTGTTTCGTAAGGTCAGTACTTGAGGGTCAATCCAGGCACCCACGACATTTGAAGGGTAAGCCAGCAGTATTTGGATAGCCTGCGCTTTTAACGTTGGCATTTGGTGTAAAATAGCTTTCCGCTTAGTTTGTGGAATGCCTTTAAGAAGTGTTGCGGCATTAGTAGCTGATAGTTGTATAAGTAAATGGGTAGCGCTAGGTTGATCCAGGCAAGCTAAACATGCAATACCTTTTGCTGTACTTAATTGTCCAAATACTGGCGCTGCTGTTGTTACAGGTGCTAAAGAAAGTAATTCGGCCACAGCCGTTTCTGGTAATGATTCTAAAATTTTGGCTGCGGCGGCGGGCTCACGCTCAAGGTAGGTAAATGCTAATTGCTGTTTACTTTGCATTGACCGTTTCCTCGTTGTCATTCTCTGCATTTGGATCTGCAACAATACATTTTAAGCATGGCTCTTCAGTAAAAAACTTTGCAGGAATATGTAATTCTCCGGCAATGGTTTCGAGAATGACGGCATGAGGGGTAATTTCCAGAATTTTGCCTTCATGTTTTCCAATTTGAATGACTTCCCCCATTTGATACTGCCGATGCACGTACCGAGCACTAATAAAATTACTGACATGTTTAGGCGTCGCCAGGCCAAAACCTAGTGCGAAAGCACCTAATATAGCGGCCAGTGCGACTGTTGCTAAATTGACTATAAATGAAACATCAATTCCTACTTGACTTGCGCCAATTAAAATCGCACTACCTGCCAACATGATTTGGGCGATACGCCCTAATACATCACTGTGTTTGAGGTTTGCGGCAAGTGCGGCACTTGTGGCGAGATCCTTGGCCATTTCACCAAAAATAAATCCGCCAATAATAATGACAATACCTGCCAGTAATGTGGGCAGGTACACTAAAAAACCATCAATCCATTTGGTAAAAATTGCAATACCCAAAATGTTGGTGGCTAACCCAATAAAAATAATAATGGTTATCCAGTACACTAATAAAGGAAAAAAACGACTACTCACAGGCTGTAGCTGCTCGATATAACCTGCTCCAGAGCGTGATAGGCGATGTAATAATCGGTTAGTATTATCAATTAGCCGACTGCAAACGTCCTTTAAAAATCGAGCAACAAACCAGCCAAATATTAGTAATAATAATGCTGTAAAAAAGCGTACAATTGATTGACTCACCTGGGTGAGAAATTCAGGTGTGATAAAAAGGGAAGAAAACCAAGGTGACGATTCCATTCTCAGTCCTTGTCAATTGTGGTCAACAAAGAATATACCCTTCACGAATCATTTTTAGGGTTTGTTGTCAGCGTTCTTGACCACCAAGGATGGTGGAAATGCAGTTAATGCAGGAGCAATTAACTGTCACCCCAGTCACTTATTAATATAAGCTTCTGAGGCTTCATCACTTGACGGCCGCCCCAAAAAAACCTTCGTTATGGGTATATATCAAGCTATGTAAGTTAACTAGCATTGAGTTAAGGTTAATCATAGAGCTTATTTTCTTGTTAAGTAAAGCATGGTGAAGACAAAGACTTCGTTGGTTGGGTATTTTAGAGGTGCCCTACAGTCTATGTCTTAACTGTAGTAAAGATACCGCCAGTAGGGAGTAAACTTTTGGATCTGTTGTCATGCATTGTTTTAATAAACTGGAGATTCAGGGGAAGTTTTAAGCTATTCTTGAAGTATACTTACTGCTTAAGGAGAGTAATCAGATGTCCATCTACTATATTGCTTATGAGTTACATGATGGTGAACTAGATGACTACTGTTCTATGGATGAAGTTTTACAACGATTAGGTGCTGAAAAAATATTGCCGTTTATGTGGCTTATTCGGTTACCTGGGTCCCAAACTAAACTATTTGATATGATAAGAAAGTACTTGCCAGACCAAGAGCGGGATAAGCTAATCTTTATCAAGCCCAAAGAAGTTTGCACAAGTAAAGCGCTTGATTCTATTCCAGGTAAAAGAGCGCTGTCCGCTATGATACCTGAGACAACATAAAATGGAATTGTGGACAGCAATGAAAGCTTGTTGTCGAGAACTTCTTTTTAGTCGGGCGGTTTGGTTGTATGCGCTATTCTGGGTTTTTTTACTTGTTTGTGTTGAGCTTATTGCTCTCTATTTGTGAAACAGGTGCTGGGCGTTATCGGTAAATTCCTGCCCCTAAAATGAGATGGTCATTTATTTGTTTTACATATGTCGTTTTTAACTGTATTTTTTCAGTGACGGGGTTTTTCCACCAGTAGTTTACCCACCCTTCACTCATTTCCTTGGAGACCCGTAAAAACTCTTGTATTAAAGGGAAGCCAAGTTTGTCTTTCAGGTTTAAAACAAACTTTCCATCAAGCTCAGGAAAAGGATGTGCAACTAATATGCCTTTAGTGTTTAACGCAAATATATAAATTTCACCATAGTTAAACTTGCTTTTTGATTTTCGGAATTCAGTGAATGCTTTCGTTTCTCCATAGGTATCGATATATTCCTGAGCTTCGTTTATTAGTTTTCTGATGTCTCCTTCGGTGAATAACTGTGAGGACATCGTTTTGTAGTTGTATTTATTATACAGCGCTATTAGCTCACCGTTAGCGATGACTTGATTAAGCGTGTTACTGAAACGTTTAAAAAAATTCTCTGAATGGGGGAAATTTTTATTGAATGCGATATATATTGGTTTAATATCGTGGGGTGGAGATAGTTCCTCAACTGAGTTTCGAATATGCCGATTATCTGCATCCGATAAAAAATATTCCGCGGCAAATCTATCCGCTAAAACAAGATCTGTTCTATTTTTATCTAAAAGACCGAACAGTGATGAATATGATTTACTTTGATGGATGATTGCATTTTTAGGAAAAATCGTGGCACTCTTCAGGCTTTTAAGTATGCCAAGATTGTATTTCATTAAGGTTTTATAGTTTTTTATATAACTCCCTCTTAGTTGGTAAAATACCAGGGATACGGCGCCAAAAGGCCTGGGTAACAGCAGATTGTTGTCTTGGTTTGATTTAAAGTAAGGAATGGTTGCAAGATAGTCAGGGTTGTTCAGATTTTTGTGCGCCCGATCACTTGGATTATAGACAATGCTGTATTTAATATTTGCTTTTTTTAACACATGATCAATGACTTCTATGAGAAATCCACCTTTTGGATTTTTTTCATCTATATACGGAGGCCAGTTAACCGTGTTAATCATTTCTTGCGGTAATGCATTATTGGCCCATAAGAATAAAAAACTAACTAATGTAAGTATGTTATAGCGCTTCATTTTTTAATTGGCATTCTAATAATATGCTGTATTAAAGAGCATACTCATCACTATAGTCTTCAAGACTATCCTCAGTCCAACTCCTGTTCATGATTAAATGAACACCTGTGGTATTTTGAGGTGCGCCAGGTGTTTTTTATAAAGGTAAAGTTATATGCGATTGCCCAGCCTTAGGGTCTGTTATCACTAAAAAGGGTATCTGTTGTTACAGACACCCTTTTTATAGGGTTTATACCCTTCTCGAATTATATATTAAAGGTCAAAACGATCTGCATTCATGACTTTAGTCCAGGCTTTTACGAAGTCTTGAACCAACTTTTCTTGGCCATCATTTTGCGCATAGACTTCAGCATAAGAACGGAGAATTGAGTTTGAGCCAAACACCAAATCGACTCTTGTCGCGGTCCATTTAACCTTACCACTTTTACGATCAGTGACTTCATACAGATTCTTGCCTGTTGGTTTCCAGCTATAGCGCATATCGGTCAGATTAACGAAGAAGTCGTTACTAAGAACCCCTTCTCTATCAGTAAATACACCATGTTTGCTGCCACCATGGTTCGTACCCAGCACACGCATTCCGCCGATTAAAACAGTCATCTCAGGCGCTGTCAGGCCCATTAGCTGGGTGCGATCAAGTAATAGTTTCTCCGCTGATACCACATAATCATGTTTTAGCCAGTTGCGGTAGCCATCGTGAATAGGCTCCAATACTGCAAATGACGCCGCATCTGTCATGTCGTCTGTGGCATCGCCACGACCTGCTGCAAAAGGTACTGTAATATTAAAGCCTGCATCTTTGGCTGCTTTTTCAACTGCTGTTGAGCCTCCTAGAATAATCAGATCAGCCATACTGACTTTTTTGCTCAAGCTTGCTTGAATACTCTCTAGTGCAATCAGCACTTTTTGTAAGCGTTCAGGCTCGTTACCTTCCCAGTCTTTCAAGGGGACCAGACGAATACGTGCTCCATTGGCGCCACCGCGATAGTCTGAGCAACGGAAAGTCCGCGCACTGTCCCAGGCAGTTGTCACAAGTTCTGAAATACTTAAACCACTACTCAGAATTTTTGACTTTAAGTCTGCTATTTCTGTGTCATTTAAGGCGTCGTTAGCCTGTGGAATCGGATCTTGCCAAATAAGATCTTCTTTTGGCACATCAGGGCCAAGGTAGCGACTCTTAGGTCCTAGATCCCGGTGGGTGAGTTTGAACCAAGCACGTGCAAACACTTCAGAGAAGTATTCTGGATCTTTATAGAAGCGCTCAGAGATTTTTCGATAGATTGGGTCTTTAATCATCGCCATGTCGGCATCAGTCATGATGGGGTTATAACGAATAGAGGGATCTTCAACATCAACTGGTTTGTCTTCATCTTTAATATTAATGGGTTCCCATTGCCAGGCACCTGCAGGGCTTTTCTTGGATTCCCATTCGTGATTAAAGAGCATGTGAAAATAGCCATTATCCCATTGGGTTGGATGTGTGGTCCATGCGCCTTCAAGTCCACTGGTTACGGTGTCACGACCAAAACCTTTGCCATTCTTGTTGTGCCAGCCAAGTCCCTGCTCATTAATATCCGCGCCCTCAGGGTCTGGACCAATGAGCTCTGCGTTACCATTACCATGACACTTGCCTACGGTATGACCGCCAGCAGTGAGTGCAACTGTTTCTTCGTCATCCATTGCCATTCGAGCAAAAGTCGTTCGTACATCTTGCGCGGTTCTTAATGGATCAGGCTGACCATCAACGCCTTCCGGGTTAACATAAATCAACCCCATTTGCACTGCTGCCAGTGGATTATCTTCAAGTAGTTTACGTTGGTCATTGTCCGCGCGTTCTGAATTTTTACCCAGCCATTCCTTTTCAGAGCCCCAGTCAATGTCTTTTTCTGGATGCCAAATATCGGCACGACCACCCGCAAAACCAAAGGTTTTTAAGCCCATGGACTCATAGGCCATGGTGCCTGCAAGAATGATTAAATCTGCCCAGGATAGTTTGTTGCCATATTTCTTTTTAATGGGCCACAATAAGCGGCGGGCTTTGTCCAGGTTGACGTTATCCGGCCAACTGTTGATAGGAGCAAAACGTTGATTACCAGTACCACCTCCGCCTCGACCATCTGCAATACGATAAGTACCCGCAGCATGCCAGGCCATACGAATCATTAAACCACCATAATGACCCCAGTCTGCAGGCCACCAATCCTGACTGTCTGTCATGAGTGCATGTAAATCTTTCTTTACTGACGCTAAATCCAGTTTTTTGAATTCTTCTGCATAGTTAAAATCTTCGCCCAGAGGGTTGGTTTTCGTATCATGTTGATGAAGAATGTCCAGATTGAGAGCTTCAGGCCACCAGTCCATGTTTGAAGACCCAACCGAGGTTTTTCCACCATGCATGACGGGGCATTTTCCCGCAGCGTTGTTGTCATTTCCCATCTTTAGCTCCTCTCGGCATTAGTATTTGGGTGGCTTATGAAATGTTCAGTTTTCAATATAGAACCCTAGTGATAAACACAACAGTTGATTTAATTTTGTACGCTAATAGTTTTTTTCAATTGTATTTTATAATTGACAGCCAAGCGCTGAAGTGTGTAGAGGAGGAAGAATTTTGGCTTTGAGTACTATGTAGTCAGTTAAGAAACATCCTTAGTGCTTTAACTTATGTACATTTTGGTGTACATAATATGCCTGTCTTTGCTGGCAGTGTTAAAATATTCACTTTTTATTATATTATTTTATATCTTGTAAATATCTTTAATTTTAAATATCACATCCAAGCAAGCAAGATCACATATACGAATAGTTATGTATATTTTTGAGTTGTTTGTTTTAGTATTATTTTTTTGGTCATTATTTTATATTGATGAGCCTGTTTAATTTGTTTATATTCTGACATTCATGGATTGTTAATTTGCGATGAGTCATATTTATAAGGTAGCAAGCAATATGTACGCTATTGCCAGTATGTTAAAAAATAAATTTTTCATTCTATTTATTGTCAGTATTTTTAGTGCGAATTGCTTTTCCTCTGAGCAGGTAAGAAAAAAAAGGAGCATCAATGGTACAGATTCAACCACTCAGTATGAGTGGATCGTTGCATTACTGAAAGACTATGATCGGTCAACGGCAATACAAGAGGATAAAACAGTTTATGATCACCAGTTTTGTGGTGGGGTTTTATTAGATAGCCAATGGGTTGCTACTGCGGCACATTGCGTTGAAAATATTAATGCAAAAAATATTTCCGTTGCTATAGGGGCTCTAAATTTGAATAGTGAAGAAGAATCAAATAGTTTAACTATTCGTCAAATTAGCCGCATTGTTACGCACCCACAATATTATTCAACGTATTCTTCACTCAAAAGTATGGCGTGGTTAGACAATGATATTGCACTCTTAAAATTGAAGGTAAGTGTAACAAACCAACCCATTGCGTTGATAGATGAAGTGTTACCAGAGGGTACTGAACTTAAAACGACAGGTTGGGGTGTTACTGGTTACAAGAGTATGTTTAAAAAAATTAATTTTGAAGGTATAAATGCTCGTTTAGTTATAGAAGAAACAAGTACTTCCCCCATTCGTCAAGAGATTGCATATAAAATAAAAAACACAAAGGATTGTAGAGAAAGTAAATTCAGTAATATCAACAACAAAATATCAAAAATCATGATGACGAACTCGGCTTATATCGATAATGTTAAAGCATTAGCAAATATGCAATTTAAGATGAATAAAAAGCTTAAGGAAATAACATTAGGAAGCAATGAATTTAGTGAGCTAGAGAAAAAAGAGCGCCTTGTAGCTAAAAGCATTAAACTTTTTTCGAAAAAAATTAATGATTTAATAAGGCATGAGATATTACTTAATACTGCCCAATTGAACAATGCACAAGAATCTCTCCTTTCTGATACGAATCAAGTTTGTGTCGAATCATCAACCACACCTGTTGCTGGTATTTGTTATGGTGACAGTGGCAGTCCATTATTTTTAAGTCAAGATGGTGAATATAAACTTATTGGATTAGCCAGTTTTTCCAAAGGTTGTGCAGCTCCTAATTCATATGATGTATTTAGTAATATATACGTATATCGAAACTGGATTCAGAATGCCATCAATAATTAATATTTAGATTGTTATTTTATAATTTGACACGGTGTAATATGAATTTTTTATCGAAATCGATATTTGTGGTATTATTTGCAGTGATATCTAGCGCTGTATTTGGCGATGTGATGAAGCATCATTTATCTGGTGCTTGTGTATCTCCCTTATCACAAGAAAATAACGCTTTATTATTATTTGATTATGACGGTTGTAATCCAAAATCGTTAGCTGAAGTTCAGCGAGTCAGTTTTATTCAAGAAAAAACAGGCGATGGTGATGGGTCGTTTTATATTAAAAACCCAGCATCAGGATATTGCATTGGTTTTGAAGGTGAAGCGCCACAACAAGGTACAAAGCTCGTGCTTTCAAGTGCCTGTAATCGAAAATTTTTGCGTACGCCATCTGATGCAGGAAAGATTGAGTTAAAAGGTAGCAATCTTGTTATTCAGTCAAATCAATTCATGCCAAGGCAGCTGGATAATAGCGGTTACTTAATATTAGCCAATAAATCTCGTATTAGCAGAGATATGTTCTTAGCGCAAAATCAGATATTTTTATTTGAAGTAACCATGCCCAAAAATAGTATGTAGCGATGTTTTATGCTTGGCTAGGTTGACAAGACACTATGTGTGAATTCCTTGCCAAGCCTTAACGCTTGCTTTTGAGTTGTTCTAAATAACATAAATGCAGGTGACAATATACATCGCATCGCGTTTTCCTACATTTGTTCACTTTGTTACGGCTAATTCGCACTATGCTAATAAAAAAACAGGCTGCTAGTTTATTAATATCACTCGTAATTTCTTCGTTGGCCCCTGCAAGTACTCATATAATGGGGTCGTTACTCAACTCAACAAAATCGCTTGCTACACCACAGAGAATAGAAAAAATCAGTGAGTTACTCTTAAATAGCCCCTATTCTGAAGGTGTATTAGGTGAAGGTATTAATGGTAAATATGATAAAGACCCTCTTTATCGTTTTGATGAGTTTGACTGTACAACATTTGTTGAAATCGTACTTGCTGTATCAATTTCAAACTCAATAGATAGCTTTAAGGTCAATATAAATAATATAAGATATAAAGATGGTTATGTTTCTTTTGGTACGCGTAACCATTTCCCTAGTCTTGACTGGATTCCTAATAATTATGCTATTTTAGAAGATGTTACCCGGTATATATCTCCAGATGAAAGCAAAAAAGCTGTCGCTTTGATTGATAAAAGAGCTTGGTATCAATTTAGTAAAATATCAAAAATTCAGTCCGTAGATGTATCAGAGGTTGAAAAGAAACTTCTTTTAGAACAACTAAAGGCTGAAGGTCGTCAATTTGAACCAGTACAGGCTGAGCTTCCCTATATTCCTTTAGATAGCATTTTTAAAGAAAAAACGCTTGATATGGAGACCTTAAGATTAAGAGCTGATAGGTTAAAGGTAATCGAGTCAAATGCGTCATTGAGCGAAAGTGAACGGAAAAAACAGATTAATCAGTTTGTATTAAAAAATAGAATTGATGATTCTGAAATAGATACAGCGTTGCTTGCCAAAATACCTTCAGGAAGTATTATCAATGTTGTGAGACCAAACTGGAAGTTAAAAAAATGGATTGGCACAAACATGAATGTATCCCATCAGGGGTTTGCTATTCGTAAACAAGGGCAATTATTTTTTCGTCATGCGAGCTCTGAAAAAAAAGCAGTAGTTGATGTGCCATTTACAGACTATTTTTCACAGTTTTTATTTCATAATTCAATTAAGGGAATCAATATTCAAAGGGTGACAGTTCAAAACTACGCATCCAGTGAGTAGATATTTGGTGTGGATCTAATGTAGGTTTATATTGTTGTACAATCGACCTGTTGCCATCAATAGAGCTATCCACTCTTTGTGTGGATAGCTCTGTTGATGAACTATGTGAGTCCCATCAGTCATTGGTCTTACGATGGTTGGCTGTTTTTTTACCCTGCGACAGGCTCGCGTATAGAAAAACTCATCTTGTGATCAA
>NZ_JAGSOY010000072.1 GCF_018837975.1 Zooshikella harenae
TAGTTTATTGAGTCAGCACTTTAGTAAAGATGTGAAAGACAAAATTAAGTTTTTAAAAAAACCGGTTACCGTTGCTGCTTATCGATTAATGTTAAATAAAATTAATCCGAAACACGTACAACTTATAGAATCATTTAATGTTGAACTAAAAGCGCTTAAACGCACTAAACGTGTCGAAGAAATTTACCAGCCAATATTTAAAGACACTCCCATACCTGCCAATATTGATTAGTAATTATTTTTTATGTGAAATTATCCTGTGTAATATCCCATGGTAATTAGAAAAGCATTACACCCTTAGTTATGAATATATTGGATGCTACGTGGGGTTCCGGTGATTTGTGATAACACGCCAGCGCTCCATCGACTATATTCATAAAGATAACTTCTGATTTATCTGGGTGCTCTATGCAGAAGGTAAAAATGCTGGTTGTGGATGATGCTTCATTCATACGCGATTTGATTAAAAAAGCGGTACGCAGCCGGTTTCCTCATTTCGTTCTGGAAGACGCCGTGAATGGCCGTCGTGCGCAGTCACTACTGGAAAAGAATATTTATGATTTAGTGCTTTGTGATTGGGAAATGCCAGAACTCAGCGGTCTAGAGCTATTACAATGGTTACGTAAGGAGTTTCCTGATAGAAAAACGCCTTTTATCATGGTGACCAGCCGAGGTGATCGAGAACATGTGTTACAAGCAATAGAGGCAGGAGTCAGTGATTATATAGGGAAGCCATTTTCAAATGATCAATTAATTTCAAAAATTGTGAAAGTGCTTTCCAAAAGTGTCTCTGCTGACCGTATTAAAGGACAAGGGCGTCCAGCTGAATTGGCTGGCTCTGCAAGCTCCTCTCTGGAAGCACTTACAGGAAAAGCTAAACCTGCTGGCGGAGCACCTTCTGGTGGAGCTGTAACACATCAATCTTCAGTTAGTGTACTGACAGGGGGAAGTGCTCAAGCAACGAGCTCTGTGCCTTCAAGTGGGGGAAAAGGCAAGCATAAGGGGCAAGTCATTGTCCGTGTTCATGATAAAGCCATGCCCTGTGCGATAGAAACAATTACCCTGAAAGAAATAAAAGTGATTGCAAGAAAAGCTGATGGTATTCCACAATTGTTTGAACAAGCGGTTATTGACTTTGAACAAGGAGAACAGGCTTCAGATATTGCTCGAATCAATGGGTGTATTTACTTGCTTCAATCAATTGATAAAAAGATGGAAGCTGAAGGTTTTAAAATAGGTATTTTATTTGTTGATGATGATCCCCAAAAGTTTGAATATATTTCAAAGCTGATAGCATCTGGTACAGGTCAAAAATATTATTGAAAAATAATAACTTATTTTTATGGTGTGGCTTGGTGAGACTTGGCAGGAAAGGTAAAATGACAGCATAAACCATTTTCAGGCAGTGGTGTTATCTGTAGCTTACCTTCTGAGGAAGAGATGCTTTTAGTTAATACTATATCCATTTTTATTTCTTCTATTTTATCAATGGTTGATTGAGTATTTGTAATATTTTCCGTTGTCTCTTTATCTCTTTCTGATTTTTTAGGTGTATAGGTTTCAGTATATATAAGATCGCCAGAGTCAGCTTTGGCGACAAAATCGATAGTTATTTCAAGTGAGTTATTGCTAGATCGATAAATGGAACCACAAAGAAGAGCAATAATTATTTTGCTGAAATTTACTGCGGGCACTGTAAACTCAATAATATCCGATGTTAAGTCATTAACTTTAACTTGGTTTGAATCAATGTTCTGCATGAAATAATTTAATGCTTTATTAATGAGTATAGACGGGGGTAGTTTTAAATTATATTCTTTGAATGAATTTACATTTAAACCTGACAGTCTTTTTTGTAAGCCTTTAAGCTCTGAGCCAAGCTGAATGGTTAACTCTGAATAAAGTTTGACATGGTCAAATAGTTTATTGTTCTCATGCGCTGTTTTATAGTATATGTCGCTATTTTCTGATGCTAGTTTATCTATGATGTATTCAGCAGTATGACAGTATTTATGTATATAGTCAGTGATAACCTCATACAATGCAATCATCACAATTTCATCATCAATGCCAGTGGTTGCTTGAATGTCAGGTTTGCTCTGATAAGTTGTATCAGGCTCAAGTTTTACTTTTATCTTTGAGGTTTTACGATAATTGTCTGAGTACACGGTTGCGGTTATTAATAGTATAATGAAAATAAAAAAATAAATATCTAGAGTAGAAAGGTTGTTTTTTCTGATTGATTCAATGTGTTCTTTTAATGAAATTGATCCAATAATAATTTCGTTAGGTGTTTTTGTTAAAGCAATAAAGTAATTTATGCCAGAAATACTTGCTTCCTGAAATATTGGCGTATTGCTTTGAGCATAGTTTAGAGACTCTTTTTTAATATAGGGAAGTTGATAAACATGTTCATAGATGGGATTTTGACGATCAACATTAATAAAGACTTTGTTGGTTGACCTATCAATAAAAAATAATAGTGATTTTGAAGTGCTTTGTTGTTGTTGCAATATTTGAAGAACTTTATCCAAACTCCATTCAATGGAGATGACCCCTTTAGCTGCATCGGATGTTGGCATAACATAAGTCGTTGATAGCGAGTACTGTTTATTGCTTCCTGGCGATGGGAACGCTATATGCCAAGTTAACTGACGATCATGCTTAAAGTAATTCTGTAAGCTACTGAAATACCACCTAGGATATAGCTGGTCTTTATCTAGCTTTTTGTGGGATATGCTTTTTGTTTCTCGAAAAGCAAATGAAGATCGGTTAACTAAATGAGAGTGTTCCTTCAAGTATTCTGGTGTATAAAGTAGTGTAACACCTAATAGTTCTTCATAGTTATTGAAAAGGTGTGTTAGATAGCTTTCCAATGTGGACTGATAGTTTGTACTACTGTTATTGTTGATGAAGTATTCTGTATTGACCAGGATATCACCAATGCGTTGTAATGAATATTCAAAGTAGTTTGCTGAAAACTTGAGGTCATTCGCATATTGTTTCGTTACATTGTTTTGTAGGTAATCATCAATAAATCCACGTAAGTGTAGGTAAATTGAAGTAAAAAGAATTAGTTCAATTAGTACTATAACTGCTAAGTTTTTAAAGTTTTTTGTAATTAACATAGCTGCTCATGATATAACACCCATTACTAATCATAGATGAATGTAGAACTCAAAGAGTACAGGAATACGTTTAAAATGTGATTTTTTATAGTTTTTTATTTTTTGTATAAACCTCCGTTCCTTTGTGTTTAATATCATTTTTATAAATATATTATTGTGGAAATCTTCTTATAACTTATGGGATAGAAATATTGAGTGATTGTTAGAATTATGACTCATTTAAAGTGAGTACTTACTATCGGCTGCGTTTATTAAAATAATCTTAGTTATATACCCTTCACGAATCATTTTTAGGGTTTGTTGTCAGCGCTCTTGACCACCAAGGATGGTGGGAATGCAGTTTATGCAGGAGCATTTAACTGCCACCCCAGGCACTTATTAATATAACCGCCCAGCAGCGCTGTTATATCTATTAAAGTCGCTACCGCAAGTTTCACAATAGTAAACTTGTCCTGGGGCTTCATCACTTGACGGCCGCTCTTAAAAACCCTTCGTTATGGGTATATCAGCACATTCAGCCACTTTTCTAGATAAAGTTATGTTTTTTGTATATGTGAAGTTGAATCTAAAAGTAATTTGGGAGGTTAGATGTAATCATTTTTGCTATCTAAATAGCTGAAGTTCTAGTTTTATGTATTTTTAAAGCCGTTAATAAAATAGTTTTTAGTATACGCTAACTGTCTTGATTTAGGAATATTGATGGTTTAATGTTCTATTTGATATCGCTTAAGTGGTATCAAAAAAGGACCCCCTATCATAGGGTAATGAAAACCGACATACTAACAGGAAGAAGTATGGCTATAACAAAAAAAGCCACAGCCATTGCGCTTGGCACATTTATCAGCGTTGGTTTAACTACTCAAGCCCAGGCAGGGTACATGGCTGCTGATGTTGCCTTTGTTATTGATCAATCGGGAAGTATGCAAAACGAATTTGCATGGTTGGGAAATAGTCTGGCAACGATGGACAACCAAATGCGGGCTAACGGTATTGACGCGCGGTATGCTGTTGCGGGTTATGAACGTCTTGCTGGAAGTGAAAGTAATAAAAATATTTTTGTAGATTTTACAAAGGATTTTAATACGATTTCATCCAGCGTAAATTTTGTGAATACCTATGGTTCTCAGGAACGAGGTTACCATGCAGCTCATTGGGCATTAGGAGGATTTAATTGGCAGGATAATCGAGTCAAGATGGTTATTTTGATTACTGATGAATCTGGTGACCAAGCAAGTACTATGAGTGAATCTCAGCTGGCTGGTGTGCTCAAAGATAACAATGTCTTGCTTAATGTAATTTCAATGAACAACTATGCCTCCGAATGGGATGAAATGGTTTATACGACGAAAGATGGTGAAAAAGGATTTTTTGACTTAGATAAGTTGAGAGCTGATCCAGAACTCGTTACTAATGAAATTATTGAGCGTAAGGTGAAAGAGATTATTGAAGCGCCTGAGCCAGCGACAGCAGGTGTTATTGGTTTTGGCTTACTTTCACTGTTACTCACAAGACGCAGACGTTTTGGTCAAGTAAAATAAGTGAATTTTCAGAGAGGCTTGCCTCTCTGAATTTGTTAGAGTGCATATAAAGAAGAAATTATTATTTGGGATAAAATGTCAGTGAAACTAAGGGATCTTTCAACAACCAAGCAAAAATTTTTTCAAGTAAATCAACAAATATCGGCAAAACAAAAAGCAGACTATTTTTGCGATGGTTATCTTATCATCAAGGATTTTGCGTCGTCGTTAGAGTGTTTAACGTTAAAACAAGTTATACAGCCCTATTTAAAACAGGGGGAGGCTGAGGACGTTATTTTCTCAACTCAAGATCAGTGCCATTGTGAAGAACAGTACTTTCTAGAGTCGGGTAACCAAATACGTTGTTTTTATGAACAAAATAAAAGGCAAGAGGACAAAACGCGTGCGATTAATAAAGTAGGACATGCTTTACATGCTCAGGATGCCGTTTTTAAACGGTGGTCTACCTCGCCTAATATCGCTAGACTTGCATATGATTTGGGAATGAAACAACCCGCACTTATACAGTCAATGTATATACTAAAGCAGCCGTTTGTAGGGGGAGCAGTTACTTGTCATCAGGATGCGGCGTTTTTGCACTCTTCTCCTATAACAGTAACAGGCTTTTGGTTGGCTCTTGAGGATGCATCAGTTGAGAATGGTTGCTTATATGCCATACCTGGAGGACATCAGTCTGAGTTAAGCCAACGTCTTATACGTAGAGGAAATAAAAAGGTTCATATGCAAGACTTGGCTGAGAATGAATGGAACATTAAGGAAGCAATTCCTCTAGAGGTTAAGCAAGGAACCTTGATAGTTTTGCATGGGTTGCTACCCCACTATAGTCCTGCTAACCATTCTTCGGCGTCAAGGCATGCTTATGCAATACATGCCGTAGATTTAACAAGTGATTTTTCAAACGATAATTGGTTGCAGGACCCTTGTATAGAAAGGCTAGGGCATTGTTAGTTTTCATAAAAAACACTCCTCCCTATTAATTTTTAAATCTTAGAGAGGAGAGGTATCGGTATTGCTGTTTGAATTATGCTGCTAGCTTATTTGTGAGTTTAAATATCACGGCTTCGTAAGGTCTTAGCTTGAGTGAGGTTAGTTTATTTGTAGTATCACTGTAATTGCTAAGAAGAATTTCGGCATTTTTCTGGTAAGTGGTTAGGAGGGCTGCATCCTCTAATGGGAAATCTACGTGCTGATCATAAAAGTTACAGACAATGAGTAACGCTTGGTTATTATATTCTCGTACATAAGCAAAAAGTGTTGGGTGTTGGTTCAGCAAAAGTGAAAAACGGCCATATGTAAGCAGAGACTCCGTTTTGCGAAGCTTTATTAGTTGTTGGTAATAATAAAACACAGAGTCTTCATCATTAAGTGCAGATTCAACATTTAGCTGATGATAATTGTCCGCAACTTTTAGCCAGGGTGTACCCTCTGTAAATCCAGCATGCTGAGAACTATCCCATTGCATAGGCGTTCTTGAGTTATCGCGCGACTTGGCTTGAATGATCGGCATAATCTCTTGATCACTCATACCCTGGTTATGCATGATTTGGTAGTAGTTAATCGTCTCAACATCCTGATAGGCATCAATAGATGTATAATCTGGGTTGCACATACCTATTTCTTCGCCTTGATAAACATAAGGCGTACCACGTAAGCCATGTATTGCCGTTGCTAACATTTTGGCAGATTGCTTGATGTATTGAGTGGTATTACCAAAGCGAGAAACAACACGAGGTTGGTCATGGTTACACCAAAAAAGTGCATTCCACCCTCGTTCAGCAAGGCCTTCTTGCCAATCAGAGAGAATTTTTTTCAAAGCGATAAAGTCAAAAGGTGCTTTTGACCATTTTTCACCATTGGGATAATCAACTTTCAAATGATGAAAGTTAAATACCATACTTAATTCTTGGCTGGTTGGATCAGAATATTGCTGACAATGTTCAATGGTGGTGGAAGACATTTCGCCTACAGTCATTGCATTCCATGGAATAAATACAGCTTTACTTAATTCTTGTAAATATTCGTGGACACGTGGACCATCTGTGTAAAAACGTCGTCCGTCACCTATCTTATCGCTAGGGAAGTCTTGTTGTTTTGAAATCAGGTTAATAACATCAAGTCGAAAACCATCAATCCCTTTTTTTAGCCAAAACTCGACAACTTTTTGCACCTCTTGCCGTACAGTTGGATTTTCCCAGTTTAAATCCGCCTGTTCTTTAGCAAACAAATGTAGATAATATTTATTAAGGTGAGGAACAAACTCCCAGGCTGAACCACCAAATTTAGACTGCCAGTTATTGGGAGGATTTTCAGCCTCCCCCTGATGCCAAATATAATAATTATGATACGGACTTTCTTCTGAACGTATTGCTTCTTTGAACCAATGGTGTTCAGTAGAGGTATGGTTTACTACCAAATCCATAACTATTTTTATATTTCGTGCATGAGCTTCTTTGATAAGGCATTCGAAGTCTTCCATGCAACCATAGCTAGGGTCTATATTGTAGTAATCACTGATATCATAGCCATTATCAACTTGCGGTGAGCAGTAAATGGGGGTCAACCAAATGGCATCAATACCCAGTTTTTTTAAGTAATCCAGCTTGCTGATAATGCCTTGTAAATCACCTGTTCCCTGTTGCCCTGAGTCTTTAAAGCTTTTGGGATATATTTGATAGATGGTGGCAGTTTGCCACCAGGATAATTCAGTTGCTGTCATGATTTAACCAATAACAATAAAAAAAGGGCTACTGTCGTAGCCCAAATTGACTATGCCATCAATTCCAGAATTTCTTCTTTCAGGATTGAAGAATTTGTTCCAAAGATGGCTTGAATCCCTTTACCGATTACAAGCACATCTTTTGCGCCTAATTCAATAAGGCGTGGTTTATCAATTAAGTCATGGTTATTTACAGAGACTCTTAGCCGG
Organism: Zooshikella harenae; assembly: GCF_018837975.1. Taxonomy (GTDB): domain Bacteria; phylum Pseudomonadota; class Gammaproteobacteria; order Pseudomonadales; family Zooshikellaceae; genus Zooshikella; species Zooshikella harenae. The sequence continues at coordinate 7,593 of NZ_JAGSOY010000072.1, forward strand.
GTCAGACAAGCGTCAACATGTGCTAAGTTTTCCATCCCGCCAAAAGCAGCAATTACTTGTGCTGCTTGAGAATCGTTATCCTGTTGGGGTGATGTTTGTTGCTGCTCTTTTTGCTTAGCACGGTACTCTTGAGATGAGTACAATTTAACTTGATCTTCTGTACGGCCTGGGGTGGGTAAGTTGAACTTCAAAATTAAGAAGCGGAAAGTTACATAGTAAACCGCAAAGAAAATCACGCCTAATATAGCAATGGTAATCCATGCATTGTTGTGGTGAGGAAGAACATTAAACAAGAAATAGTCAATAACACCTGAACCACCACCAAAACCTGCTTGTAAATCAAGCATGGCTGCTAAACCAAAAGCAATACCCGTTAGAATGGTATGCGCAACGTAAAGCAAAGGCGCTACAAATAAGAAGGTAAATTCTAATGGTTCTGTAATACCGGTTAAAAAGGCCGTAAATGCTGCAGCAAGTAACAAACTGCCAGCAATTTTACGCTTGGCGGTTTTAGCCGTATGGTACATTGCTAAAGCGGCGCCAGGTAAACCAAACATGACAGGAATAAATTTACCTGCAATAAAATGTCCACCTACAACGCTTATGTTGCTGTTTTGAAGACGGTCAACGACAGAAGCAATGTAGATGTTTTGGTCACCCACGATGGTTTGGCCGTCAATAGTAAGATACTCACCACCTAAAGGAGAAAAGAGCAGGGGTGCGTTATAAATATGATGCAAGCCGAATGGAATCAGCATTTTCTCAACTGCACCATACATACCCACAACAAGGGCATTAGTGTTTGAAGCTATAAGATCGCCGATACTCAAGATAGCAATATGAGCATATGGCCAGAACCAGAAAAGCAGTAAACCCAATAGAATTGCAAAGAACGAAGCCATAATAGGTACACTACGTTCACCTGCAAATAAAGCTATAGCATCTGGAAGTTTGACTTGATGGAATCGGTTGTAAACCCAAGCACTGATAAAACCGATTAACATACCTCCAAATACGCCTGTTTGCAGAGTTTCAATGCCTAACTCTTTGCCAAACATACGCTGTAAAGCATCTACAGGTTGACCAATATCAGTAGCCCAAGCCTCAGCCAGTGCTGTTGTGCCACCATTGGTTTGTATCAACACACTGATTACTGTATGCATGACTAAAAAGGCTATTAAGCTGGAAAATCCAGCAATAGGTTTTCCTGTCCACGTTGAAGCGATACCGACTGCAAAAAGTAAAGGTAAGTTATTAAAAAGGGCTTGTCCGGCCTTTTGTAGGAAGAGTCCAATGGATAACCAGGAAGGTGCATCAAGGAAGGGTATAAAAGCATGAACATTTGGGTTGAGTATGATGCCACCTATCCCCATTAGAATAGAAACCAGGGGCAGGATGAGTACTACAGTCATCATTGCCCTTCCAACTCGTTGGAAGAACTCAAATGACTTGGCAGCTTGCAAGTTCATGGGCCATCTCCGCGTATATTATAATCATTTTTACTGCTCGGGTGTTTCCCCGTTTTTTATCACAATCAAACCAGCGCTGATTTGAACTAGAACCGTGTTGTAACATTCCGTCGTGCTATTATGTACCACATCGTAGCAGAATTGGAAACGTTTCCAATTCGGTATTTTCCACAATTGTTGGTTTTGTGATATGACGAGCATCACAGATGTGGCGAAGTATGCTGGTGTCGCTGTTTCAACTGTTTCAAGAGTGCTTAATGGCTCTGGCGCTACCAGTGAGAAAACAAGACAAAAGGTTATGGCAGCAGCAGCAGCCCTTAATTATCAGCCTAACCTGACCGCCAGAGCGCTGAGCACTAAAAAAAGCAATTTATTGGGGCTTTTGGTGCATAACTTTAAAGCACCAGGTACTGCAGCATTAATTGCAGGTATTGAACAGGCTATTCATGATAGTGGCATGGAGCTGTTAGTTATTTCTTGTCAAAGTGAGGAAGAACGTGAAGCAAAATCACTTAATACATTATTAATGAGAAAGTGTGATGCCATGATTTGGCAGTCACGTACATACAATGAGCAGTTAATTCATGAGTTTGCTAATAAGGCGCCATTGATTCTCGTTCCACCATCTGCATCGCCTTCTCATGTGAATACACTGTCTTTTGACTATGCCCTAGGCAGTGAGATGCTGGTTAACTATTTACTTAAAAAAGGGCATCAGCAAATAGCTTATATTGCAGGTAATAGAGGTTATTTAGATACAGAAGCGAAGCTAGCTGGATTTCAACGAGCAATGGACCTGGCGGGTATACGACACAATCCTGAATTACTGGTGTGGAGTGAGGACTCCAGTGCGGGAGGTTACAGAGGAATAAAGCGGATTTTACAAAAAGGAGTGCGATTTACCGCTATTATGGCTGCCAGTGATAATATGGCGGCAGGTGTTATGCATGCATTACGTGAAGAAGATATTAGAGTTCCAAAGAATATTTCTGTTGTCGGCTTTGGTGATAATCAAGCCGCGCGCTATACCATGCCTCCCTTAACCACAGTCTCATGTCCTTATGAAGAAATAGGTTTACTTGCAGGCCAAACCGCCCTTCGATTGATCAACAATGATCCCCCTGAGTCGAGTACATTAAAAATTCCAGTTTACTTGATAGAGAGAGAGTCTGTTGCATCTTTAACAGAGCAAGTGCTTGGACACTGGTAAGGGTAGGGCTATTTTTTCAACCATAAATGAGTATCACGCTGTCCATACATTCTTTATCCTTAAGTATTATTTTGTCAGAACTCAATAGTTACGGGTTTTGCTAATGGATATTATGCAAGCATGTGGTTCAATGGACGGTCTCGAATAAATTGACTGAATATGAATCATATGAAGGCTAGTCATTTGCTGATTTACTTCGATGGATTGATAGTGTCAGCTTATAGGTTTGCCTGATTGTGTTTCGTTGAGAGGGTAGCTCCTATGGGAGCAGTTTAGTGAGTAACAAGAAAGCCTCTAAGGATAATGCATGGTTATGCAGAATAAAAAACTAGGCAGTGCTTTAATATTAGCGGGTACTGCCATTGGTGCGGGTATGCTGGCGCTCCCCTTAAGCTCAAGTAGTTTAGGTTTTCCATTAATGATTGCATTAATGGTTTTGTTTTGGGGGCTTATGTTTTATACCGCTATGTTAATCATGGAAGTCAACTTAGCGATTGAACCTGGCTCAACACTGTTTACCATGGCTCATCGAACGTTAGGCAAGCCCGGAAAAATAGTCGCAAGCATTGCTACACTCTTCCTTTTTTATGCGCTGTTATCTGCTTACATCACGGGAGGCTCTTCTTTACTAAACAGCTACTTAAGTTCTCTGCTTGATCAGCCCCTATCTCAGGTGAACACAACACTGTGCTTTACTGTGATTGCTGGGGGGCTAGTATACTGGAGTACCAGAACGGTAGATTTTGTCAATCGTCTTTTGTTTTTGGGTAAGATAGCTATATTCCTAACGATTATTGCTTTCCTGCTTCCTGAAGTTAACCAACAACATCTGACAGAAATGCCTGTTGATAATGGACTTATGTTGGCGGCAATGCCTATTGTTTTTACTTCATTTGGTTTCCACGGTAGTGTAACCAGCGTTATTGCCTATCAAGGTAGTGATGTGAAAAGCCTGCGTAACATTATTTTATTTGGTAGCTTGTTACCTCTTTTAGTCTATTTTGCATGGGAGATCGTAACCTTAGGCGTATTGCCAGCAACTGCAATTGGGGCAATTGTTCAGCAAGGTGGTTCTGTGTCTGAAATGATTTCGGCATTAGGCAACCAAATACCTAAAACGCCTTGGGTAAGTACAGGACTCAATATTTTTTCAAACATTGCATTGTTGACATCATTTTTAGGCGTTGCTTTAGGGTTATTTGATTTTATTGCGGATGCTCGAGACCATGGTGATTGTCGACGCGGTCGCTTGATTACAGCTTTATACACATTTATACCACCACTCATCTTTGCTCTTTTCTATCCGAAAGGCTTTATCATGGCGTTAGGATTTGCTGCTTTAGCATTGGCTGTGTTAGGGGTAATTCTTCCTGTATTAATGGCCTGGAAAGTAAGACAAAATGCCAATGAAGCCCAGTATCAGGTATTTGGTGGAATGCCTCTGTTAATGATTGCGATGTTATTAGCTTTACTTATTATTCTTATTGAATTGAGCTCAAGTGTGGGGCTAATTGAGGGGCTATAATCTGTAGTAATTAAAAGTGAGTATAATACTTTGTATTGGTCGTGAGATTTCATTAGCTAAGTATGACCACTATATATTGCATTATCTGTGATTAAACAATAACAGGTATTTATGTAGGAAATATGTGCAGGGATCGCACGAGTTTTTGGAGCAGTCTGAAATATATACCCATAATGAAGGGTATATAAGCAGTTAAATATGTATTAGACTAATTGGCTTAGCTAAATTAAGCTATATCTCATTGATAATAATAGGTAGTTGACTAAACAATGTTAAGATTTAGAGCAGCTTGGTTATTATTGCTAGCACCAGTTATCCTTAATGCTCAGGACTTACAACTGAGTGAGCACATTTCTCTACCTATTCCTAAAGGGTGGGAGGTAGGTAAACAGTTAAGCCCAGCAAGTGACCTTCATTATCACACGTTATATAATCCTAAAACACAGCAAAAGCTACTCATTTTAAATGGCCTTATAGAAGAATGGCAAAGCCAGTGTAAAGTGGATGCACGCATTAGAGCGTGTGTAAAAGAACAGCTACAAGAGAAAGGATTAGCTGAACGAGATAAGCTTTTACAGTCGTATCAAAAAAAGATAATTAGTGGGCCTGATGTTGTTAATAAACAAGTTAATGAACAGAATGAATTATTGCGGTTCAGTTGGACTGCTCAAGATAATAATATTGTAGATTTAAATTCAGCAACGCAAGAAACACCTTTATTTTACGATTGCTTTGTTATTGGCTATATCTTTAATGACCAATACGTTACTCACTTAACAATGATTGATATTGTGGATAAGCCACAAGACTGCAAAAGCAGAGAAGAATTTATTGATCGAGTAGCTAGTTCGATTAGTAATATAGAAACAGATAGTATAAAGTAATGAGGGAAATTTTCATACTAAAGTCGAAGAGACTTCTGCTTTAACAGAAGTCTCTATACTTAAATTATTTAAAGCTCATCCATTTTGACTGGGTTAAGTATCTTATTCCGAAAACTTTCTCTGAAACCCACTGATTATTTCCCGCTTTAAAGTGAGCTATGGCTTTCGAGTCTCCGTCTGGACCATCCTGCTGGCCGAGCCAGTAGCCAGCTAAGCAGTCCTCACTAAGCTTTAAGTTGCAGCTTGAAGAAGGAGTACCATACATAACTCCAATCATATTATTTGCACGATGAATAAGGTTAGCTTTCACCTGTTGAGTGATTGCATCTTGCTCTGCAAGTGTAAAGGAGTATTCAGGTCTATTACTATCAAAGCTTATATTAAACCAATCTTTTGTTATTACTTTGCGAATTATGTAAGTTTTTTTCTTCTTTTTAAACCAACGCTTTTTCTTTTTAGTCTTTACAATAGTTTGAATGTATTTATATAAATTGTATTTTGCGATATAGCTTCTTTTGACTTCCTCTTCGAACTCATACTGTAGAGAAGGTGCAACATGCGCTCCAAGACTTTGAAGATTTTGTGGATAAGGACTATTTGGGGCATATGATAGACAATAGCCACTCATACTTAACCCAATAGTAGCATTAATGTGATCAGGAACTTTTACTGAAGAGGAAGGGGAACGTTTTATTGTTTGGTTGAGAACTCCTTCACCACTTGGCATTAAGGAGGGTTCATATCCAAGCAAATTGTCTTTATCGATAGCTGTATATAAAACATTAGGTAGGCTAATATCATGGTCTCCAATGGGAGTTTCTTGCCGCTGTTTTGGTAGAGACGCGATAATTTTTACATCAGTTAATGGCGTAGCTTTGAAAGAAACACCTAGACTGTTATTTAAGTCTTTATATTTTTGTAACTGCTTATCCCAGTCAAGGCTATATCGAATTTTTGCTGTTGCTCCATCGAGTTGTGAATATTCTTTGAAAACAGCTAACTCTTTCTCTGCTAATACATAATACTCACTTAATAAGTGGTTTAGTTGCTGATCAAGCTCAACTAACAGTATAAGTTGATTTTCATAATTTATAACTGCTTGATCATAAACGAATTGCATCTCTTGACGATGTTTAACGCTTTGATCTAGTGTGAGAGTAAGTTCTTTAACAATACTTTTTTGTTTATTTAATAGGGTTTGTTCATTGACGCAGTTTCCAGAAATAGATTTACAGGACTCCCATTGATAATGATACTCCGCATACAAGCGTTTTGCTGCTAACAAATCTAGATTTGCTTTATACTCAGTTTTGATGGCAACTTGTAAAGCTTTGTATGCATGGCTTTTTGCTGAAACTAGTGACTGAAGTGATAGTTCATTATCTAATGAACTAACAATATCTTTGTAACGCCTAGTGAGACTGCTTAACTGTTCTATAATCGTATTTTTTTCTTGGACAGTTCTCGTTAATACAGGGCAAATATTAGCACTATTATCTATAGGAATAAGCTCTTCAAGTTGCGTGCTTCCTGATTGAGGGGGGGTAACATATGCTGTTTTACAAATATCATCATATTGTACTGAAGAAGGGTTTTCTGGGTGTTTGGTTAGTAGTGATCTGTTACAGAACTGGCTGCGAAATTGAGAAGGTCCTTGATATTTTCCTATACCTGTATCAACATCTGCTTTAAGAAATGAGCCATTTGGTTCTGCAAATGCAATAATATCAGGACTACCTGCTTTTTTTATAATAAGATCATCCCGCCCATCTTTGTTTCTATCTTGTATGAATACCTTAGCATTAACTAAATCTAGTCCTCGTTGTTTAACAAAGTCATCTAAAATAATTGCTTTTGGAAGTGGCTCATTTGCTGTTCCCAGAAGAATAACAGGATTTTGAGGGAATGCAGGAGAAGTTAAAAGTACATCTCCATAATCATCCGCATTGAAGTCTGCATAGTACGCAGTGATTTTTGATTGGTTTTGTGACCATGATGACTCATTGGATAGTTTTGATGATAAAAGGTTACTATTGATGGGCCAAGTATGTCCTTTAGATAAAATTAGGTGAGTACTTAACCATGAATCTCTAGCTCCTTTATGAAAAACTTTTTCGTAGATATTTTGGGGTGATAGAAGTAGTCCTGATGAAGATAGAGGGTTATATACTTTGATAAAATAATTACTTTCTATAGCGTTAAAGTAAAATCTTTTAGTACAAGCCCAGTCACGATCGTGCCTACCTCCATATCTGGTATACTTACACCCCCTTTTTTGAATAACTGGGTTGCTATATAAGCTAAAATCAAAGCTATCTCGTTCAAAGTTGTATGCATCTGAAATTGAGGGTGAACTTAAACAGCATGCGATAATGCAACTAATGAACTTTTTAATCATTGATGACGTCTCTCCCAGTTGACGTTAAATTGAGTTTAGCATTTCTAAGAATATAAAATGATTAGGAAATTATAATATTATATCAGCATGATATCATTATCAATATTGAGCAATTTATAGCTGTTGGGTCTGGGAGTGCTAATGTATAGCTTATAAAGTAGAAAAGTCACCTGCCCGGTCACAAGGCAGGTAACATTCTACACAACACTGATTTTATTTTAATTTTAAGTAATATTCTTTAGAAAATATCAAATACGTAATCGATATAGATACGGTTATAATCGATATCTTCTGTATTTCCAGGTATTAGTGTTTTTGAGCCTCGGTAGGTTCCGTTATTCCAGGAAACACTTAAGCCTTTTAGAGTAGGATCTTGGAAAGCATAGCTTAACGTCATATCACGCCCCCACTCTGTTTTTGGTCTGTCAATAGTATCCCCTAAACCATTATTATTTTTATCTAGATCGAAGCCTCGCTGGTAATTAACATCAAACTCAAGCCCTGGAGCACCCATGTCCGAAAAATCATAGGTGAAACCAACCATGATCGCTTTTTCATCTTTATATGCAAAGTCTGACCAGACAGGAATACTAGAATTAAAACCTCCATAGTATTCTCCGGTTTCCCAAGCATAACGGAAGTCTCCTTTAGCGGTATGCTGGTACGCGAGGCGGTAAGTTGCTGCGTCTAAATGTAATTGTGCGAGGAAGGAGGTATTTTTTGACTCAAAGTCATCTGCATTTGAAAATGTTTGATTAAAAGCATCACCTATACTTTCAAGCGTATGATGAATACCTTCTAAATAAAGCTTATTATTGTCACCAAGCTCCATGGTGTAGTGTATTTTATAGAGATTAGCTTTTTGGAAGTCATTCGACTTACCCCAGTCGTATTCAATACCAATCCCGTTATCAAACTGATAGGCGAGTCCATAAGCTTGAATATAGTTTACTTTTTTTGTATTAGCGTCAGTGCTTGAACCATCATAAAAATGTTCAAAGTGGCCAAATGAACGCCATGAGTGCTGAGTAATATACGCACCATGCAGCTTAAGTTCACCAATATTAACTTCACCTGTTGTACCATATAGTGAGCTAGGCGCAGCACGGGAAGAAGAGCCTTGAATCAAATTATCATTGTAAACTTGTCGGCCATGCTTAATGTTGACATTTAAATCATCATTACCGTATTTGAATTTTACAAATGCTTGACCAATTTTATTGATATCGTTAGTTTCTCTTTGGTTTCTTCCATCTTTTGGCAAATGAGTAAAACTATCACCGGGAGAATCAAGGTCCCAAGCGCCATAGTAAGACATGTCAAAACCAATCATGTCAGCAAAATAGCCTGAATGATAATTAAGATGTAAGCCCTGAACCCACTCACGGTTATCGTAAGGTGATTCATCTCGACCATCACGATTGAAGTAAACATTTCTTAATTTAGCATCAAGGCGACTGCCTTCGAGAAAACCTTTACTACTTTCATTTGCATGTGCATTAGAAAAAGAGAAAATAGTGGCGGTAACGGCACAAAACAATGCCGAATACTTAAAAGTATGCATAATACCAAGTTACTCCTAGAGCGTTTTGTTAGACACTTTTATTATTTATTAATTTGCTTGTGCAAAACTCCCGAGCCTAGCTTGCAAAAGATTGATATTTTTATTTTGCTACTAAGTCTTATTAGCTTTTTTGATTTTATACTGTCTATTATTTAACAAAAAATAAATAAATTTGGCAAATAAAAATCAAAATATATTTAATATGTGCTTACTCTAATAGAATAATCCATATTATAAAAAAAATTATGAGTAAAGATTTAGTTATGACTGACTGGTTTGCTAATTCTGAAGATAAATTGAGGTAAAATAAAAAGAGATAGGAGCAGTCCAACAAGTGTTACCCAGCATTCACGTTACCAGGCTTACGTTGAAATAAGATTATTGTTTATTTGAATGTGGTTAGCAGAGTGTAAAAAGTAGGTTTGCACTGTTGGAGTTGGTACAATCCTTATCTATCATAGACTGTTTTATATGCAGTTGCCTTGGGGGATGGAGACTCAAAGGGGTAGAACAGGGAAAGATACATGTGGTTGGCGGTAATATAAGGGTTTTGACTAAAGGGTTGCAATACTGAAATATATCTGTATTATAAGCGGCCCGTTGGGTCGTTAGCTCAGTCGGTAGAGCAGTTGGCTTTTAACCAATTGGTCGCAGGTTCGAATCCTGCACGACCCACCATCTTATTACTCCTGTTTCCCCCCCTTTTTTGCAATACCTTTAGCCTTATTAGCTTATTTATATGGTTTTTCTTCTTGGATAGCTTTGGCTTACTTGCAGTAAACAGTTCGAAATAATATATCCAGCCATTGTTTGCAGCCGGCATAATCTAAAACTATCCCCTCCAGCTAAGCTTTATGTGATAGTTCTAGTATGCCGCAGCGATTAGTTACTGACGTACTAATCGCAAACTGGTTGTTGGAGCAGCTTCAAAATTACTCCTGAAAGGGTTGATATCTAAGCCGCCACGGCGGGTGTAACGAGCAAAGACAGATAACTTTTCAGGTGCACAATAACGTTGAATATCAACAAAAATACGTTCGACACATTGTTCATGAAACTCTTGGTGCTGTCGAAAAGAGATGATATAGCGTAATAAGGCTTCTCGATCAATCTGAGGGCCTTGATAATGAATCTGAACACTTCCCCAATCGGGTTGCCCTGTTACCAAGCAGTTTGATTTCAATAAGTGGCTATGCAGTGTTTCTGATACAACTGTATTTGACGTAGCATTTTCTAGTAAAGCAGGGTTTAGCTCATAGTGATCAACACTTATATCAAGCTCATCCAACAGCGTTCCATCTAACGCTGCCATTTGGAGCGAGGCATGAGATAAAGGGTGAATTTGCACAGTGACAGCACCACCAGCACATGCAGATAAATCTCGTTGTAAGGTTGATGTGACTTCTTCTAGGGAATCAAACTGGGTTTGATTAAAACTATTTAAGTACAGCTTAAAGGATTTTGACTCGATTAAATGAGGGGTTGAAGCATCAATCCGCACTTCACCTGTCGCTACACACGGCTTACCCTTGGTGTTAAGCCAAGATAATTCATAGAGAGTCCAAAGATCTTCACCATGAAACGGTAAGGCCTCATCTTTCACGCCAATCTCTGTCCGATTAAGTTGTCTAGGAACGGGGTGAAGTAGGTCTGGTTTATAGTGACAAACATACTCAGTTGTTTGCCCAAGTGGAAGCTTTTTTAAGATATCATTATTACTCATTCGTTCTTTATTCCCAGCAACAAATCATACAGGGGTAAGAGGGGGCTTGAAGCAATGATCGCTACTTTAGTCGTATTGTGCAAGTGCCTCTTGGGCAGGTAAACTGCCTCCGCTAAAATGCGTAGATTTATGATTTGTAAAGGGTAATAGCTGTGTAGATGTCAGAATAAGCATACCCAGGAGATGTGCCATGCAGGAAACTCAACCTATACTTTCAGGCATAACGATTTATCCAGTTAAATCGATTGCAGGTATTTGTCTGTCCTCTTCATATGTTGAACTCCAGGGTTTAGCGTTTGATCGGCGTTTTGTGTTAGTAGATGAAGGTAATAAATTTATTACGGCACGAACTGAGCACAAATTACTTCATATCAGCGCTACCCTGACAGTAAGAGGGTTACAGCTTTCTGCACCAGGTATGGATCCGCTAGCCATTAACTATGGACTATTTACTGAAAATCAGAAACAGTCATTAGAAATATGGGGAAAGCAAGCTGATGGGATGCATGGAAGTAAAGAGTATGACTTATGGTTTTCTGCATACTTGGGCAAACCATGTGCGTTGCTTTATCAAGGAAGTAGCAGCTCTAGAGAAATCAAAATCAGCCCTGAGTATAAAGTAAGCTTTGCCGATGGTTTTCCTCTATTACTCACATCGGAAGAATCCTTAGCAGATCTTAATCATCATACAGAAGAAACCATTAGTATGAGTCAGTTTCGGCCAAACTTAGTGGTTTCAGGTACTACTGAAGCATTTGCAGAAGATGGTTGGAATCGTATTCGGATTGGTGAAGTTGAGTTTTCAGTTGCCAGACCTTGTACTCGCTGTGTTCTAACTACCGTTAACCCGAAAACACTGGAAAAAAGTTCGATGAATGAGCCACTCAAAACCTTAATGACGTATCGACGTGATATTGAGGGAAGAGTGGATTTTGGTCAGAACCTGATAGCATTAAATGAAGGTGCGATAAATGTTGGTGATACTGTTGAGATTATTTCAACAAAAGCAAAACCCGTTTACGTTGATCTTCGTGCAATGGTTGCTTCAACAACTGTTAATGTTGGAAATCTGTCTTCTGAACAAACGTCTCAATCAGATGAAAAATATCAAGCAGCTATTGGTAACGATGTCGTTAATCAGGATGCGGTTGATAAGGGAATTGTTAATAAAGAAGCTGTTAATAAGAGAGCACCATGGCCTACAGCGGAACAAGGTCAGTTAAAGTGCTTACATCGAGTGCAGGAAACATGGAATACAGTAACATTTTGGTTCCAATTATTGGAAAACTGGGAACTGTCATTTAAAGCAGGACAATATATTACGTTGCATCATGAAATAAATGGTGAATCTGTTTCCCGTTGCTATACGATTTCCTCTGCGCCAGATCAAACAAATCGCTTTGCTATTACTGTTGAGCGTACAGGAGACGGATTATTTTCTAACTGGCTTCATGAATATTGTCAAAGTGGTACATTAATAAAGTCGAGTAGGCCAGAGGGCCTGTTTCACAGTGATGCTACAGAGAGCCAAAAAGTCTTACTATTGGCTGCTGGCAGTGGTATCACGCCAATGCTGTCTATGATTCGTTACTGGTACCAACAAAAATCAGATAAAGATATTATCCTTATTTACACTGTAAAAACTGAAGCTGATTTAGTAAGTGCTGATGAACTTAAAGTAATTGCCAAACATTACCCTTCTCTGCAATTAATATTTACGCTTACCCAAAGTGATATGAGTTGGCCTGGATTCAAGGGGAGAATTAGCCAGTCTAAAGTTCAGCAAATGGTACCTGATGTAAACCAAAGAGCGGTTTACATTTGTGGTGGTGAATCTTTTATGGCTGATATGCACGAAGCTTGTTCTGCATTAATAGTAAAAGAAATATATGAAGAACATTTTCAGTTAGCAATTAAAGAGAAGCCTGCTGTTGAGCATGAACAGCGTAGCATTACTTTACTCTTTGATAGTTGGGATACTTTTGTTGAAGATGGCAATAGCCAGGATACTTTATTAGAACAGAGTGAAATGGCTGGACTGGACCTAGACTATTCCTGTCGTGCAGGAGTATGTGGTATTTGTAAGGTGAGAGTAGTTTCTGGCTCATATGACCATGTAGCTGATTATGCACTGACTGAAGATGAAAAAGAAAACGGAATTGCGCTGGCATGTTCTTGTATACCTCAGAGTGATATTGTCATAGAGTCGCTATAAGTTTTATTCGCTGTTTAAGAGGGTGTCGCCAAACTACTGCGCTTGCAAATACTGCGTTAAAAATCAGCTCAAAATGCTCATTTATTAGTTATAAACTCCGCTTTTTCGCTGATTTTTGCCTAGCCTTTGCTTAGCTCCTGACCTTTTGCAACAGCCTCTTAAAAGGGGGAAACTATGGTAAAGGCATGCTTTTCTGTAAACTAACAGCTAGGCACCTCTAAAAATGCACTTTTTCCATGATAGCGGCGTTAACGCTATACTCAGATACTCCTTAAACACTGCGTTCCTCTGTGCAATGTTTTCTTGCTCTCACTAAAAAATCACTATTTTTAGATACGTCCAGCTGAAAGATTAATTACTAGTTGTCCGGCCGTTCCATTGCTTTAAGGTTTGAGCATTATTTCTATGCTGTGAGTATAGCTGTGGATAAAAGTGTAATAAGTGTTCATTTACTGTGGATAGAGTAAAATTGTTTGTTGTTTTTAAGCTGCAATTAATGATATACCGATTTTCACCAATTATTGACTGCATACAGACTGGGGTTTTTAGTTTAAAACTTAGCAATGGAGTATTGACGTTTACACTTGTTGAAAAACTAAGTTGATAAAAAAATACAGCTTAATGGTTTACCTGTATTGATAAACGAATTGACTTAAAATAGGTATACACAATATGATGTATTTTTAAATGCATTAATACAGCTACGGGGTTTTACGTACGACTAGTACCAGACTCAAGTTTATCGCAATACTGAATTTAAAGATGCGATAAGCTCGTATTTACGATGAGGTGTTTCCCACACAACTAAATATTGAAACGCTGTTTTATTAATGGGAAAAATTGGCGGTAGACCAATATATTGGTATACGTGTTTCCTAAACAATTGATGTAGTAGCAGATTTATACCCAGACTCGTTTGATACACTGAAGCTTGATATATTTAACAAAGTTTATTCGATCTAAGATAAAAGAATGAAATCTGATATATACAATATGGTATAGGTATGAGAACTAGCTTGTACAATTTACTTTCATTCTTTTATACAGTTTGGCTTTCAGGATATTAAATGACAAAAGGGTAAAAGGAGTTAAAATGGCGATTACTACAACAGATGGTTGGGTGGTAGTCCACGATAAACCTATCAATGGCTTTCCATGGTTGTATCGTCGACTTATTGATCCAGACCATTTTCAAATTCGCTATGCAACACCGCAGGGTGACTGGGTAGAGAAGATAGGGTCTTTGGACTTGTTAGGTGAGCTGCCTGAGCCAGACGATCATATCGACTGTGTTGTGGCTGGTCACTGTCTTATGGATGATGACGATACCCGTTCAATTGCGCTGATTAAAATTGGCGTAAGACATTAGTATATCTCTCACCTGTAAGCACACCTCCCTTTAGAAGATATTGAGCATAAATGCCCTTGGTTGCTTAGGGCATTTGTAGTTTATATCAATAGGTTGCTACTTCTTCTAACTAATCATAAGTCTGAATAGCCATATATACGACAAATGGTTAATATTAGTGATTTGGTATATCGAGTTGAGCTAAGCAATTTGGGTTTTTATGGCGAATTTTAACACACACATAAATGTTGCAGCAGCAGCAGGTGGCGTTGTATCTATTGTGGGTTTGGGGGAAGGCTGGCTATCAATCTCTCAAGCACTGACAACATGGTTGCTTATTTGTATTGGTGGTGTTTTGCCTGATATTGACTCTGACCATGCTAAGCCAGTCAAAGCATTATTTACAGCACTTGCTGTTGGGTCGGTCGTGTTGGTAGTAACGCATTTAAAACCAGTACCTGCTACACCTTTTTTACTGTTAATAGGTTTTTCCGTATTTTTAAGTGTACGTATTATTGGTTATAAAGTGTTTGCAAAGTTTAGTGTGCACCGAGGTATTTACCATTCATTGTTGGCTGGTGCATTTTTTATGTCGATTACAATTGCTCTTTGTCATTATGCCTTGCAAGCTAATCCTGTATTAGCTTGGGGTAGTGGTATTGCAATAGCATTTGGCTTTTTGATTCATCTCACATTGGATGAAATATATAGTGTTGATATCGCTGGGGCCAGAATTAAAAAATCTTTTGGTACCGCGTTAAAGCCTATCGACTTTAGAAATCCATTTAACTCTGTGTTAATGGGAGGGATTGTCGCTGCTTTATTTTTTATATCACCCTCACCAACTCCCTTTGTTGATTGGTTGATTAAGTAACACATACTATCCATCATATGTGCACTTATCTCCTTCACCATTATCTGAGCGCTATCCTTAGCGCTTACCCTAATAGCCCAGCAGATCTGTACTAATGTGGTTCCGATACATTAGTACGGTTTGTTGTTTGTGTTCTTGAACTAAAGTCCTCGTAGTTCTGGCTTAGCCCTACTAAAATTCTTTCGTAATGGGTATAGACTGAGCACATAGTTATTCAGGCAGTTAGTGTTATTCACTTATGGTTTACTTTGCTGACTGACGGTAGCTATCTAGCTCTTTTAATAGCCAGGATGCACTGTTTTGCATAGGTTTATCTTGGCAGTGGATACGATAGTGCTTGCCAGATAATTCGCTCTTGGTGGCACTATAGCGAATAAAGTCTTCAGTGGTTTTCACTTTGTCTTGGAAGTAGTTATATTTCTTCTGAATGTGTCCTACAGCTTCAGAGCCTGTGTGCATTTCCCCATTTCGTTCATACTTGCAAGTAGTTTTTTGAACAAACTCCAATAAATGCGCTATCTCTTGTTTGGTTTCAGGGTTTATGTCAGCTATTACTTGGGCACTTGAGAGCAGTGCAGTAAGAGCAATAGTAATTGAGTACTTCATTTAAAAGTCACCTGCTTACTTGTTTAACTTTTGATCATAATGTGTGATTTTGGATCTAGCAACTTGAGATTTATCAAGCCAAGGTTACTCGGTCACCATGGCTTGGTGGACATGA
>NZ_JAGSOY010000073.1 GCF_018837975.1 Zooshikella harenae
AATACTTTCTTATAAAGTTTCTTTGCCTAAAGTCTGAATAACGGTCTTTGAACAGGCTATGAATTTTTTTTCGAAGGATTAGTTGCAGCCTTTGTTTGGCATTGACACAATGTGTATACAACATGTTTTTTATTTATAATAATTTAACGAATCGCCCGTAAGGCGGTTAGTAAATCCGGCAACAGCTGTATATAAGTACCAATGTGAGCAATGATACTGGTGGCATCAGGTTTAGTTTGTAAGATGCTGTTTTCTACCCGGGTAATGACTTCGTGGAGAAACTTTTTTGCGCGGAATTTATTTACGCCATATTCAGTTAATGGTGCTATAAATGGTGTTGCTGCGAGTAAAACGACTGCTCCACTGATAGCGCCGCCCACAGATATCCAGGTAGGTACGCCAGCCCATTTAGCCCATAATGCGCCCCAATACGACTGTTGACTGATATATAAGCTAGTCGCTGCTGCAGAGCCTAGGCCTAAAGCACTACCAAATACCAGTTTGTCACTAAAAGAACGACCAATAAGCCCTAAGGTAAAAAAGATCACCATATCCCGGCTGCCTTCATGGGTTAGGGTTAATCGGCTGAGCGCTTGTTGAAGGTGTTGTTGAGCTTGTTCTGGTGTATAAGAGTCAATGATCTGTTTTAGTTCTTGCCAATCTTCGGGATTAACGTCTGGGTGCTTGGTGATATGCGCGATGATTAATTGTTCCAGAGAGGGTAAATCAAGCAGGTCATTAATCAGTATCTGACTGATTGCTATCTCTTTCTGGCTTAGGGTTAATGGCTTTTCTGTGTGACGACCGGTTAACCGTTTGGCCAGGCGCCATGTGGCTCTGGGAATCGTAGCCAGGTCGCGAGGGATATCTTTACGGTGTTGCCAATGACGGTGAAGCACACGGCTAAAGGAGGCAAAGTGATTACTATACACTACGTCAACTCGTTGCTGTGCTTCAGCAAAATGCTTTTTTACTAAAGCTTGTAGTTCTGCTTCCCATTGTTCGATCGAGCTAAGAATTGGCGTTGACATCCTGCTTTACGGTTCAGTTAAATTAATTAAGGATGTTTATATTGTCGCCGATTTTGCTAACAAACGGTAGAATAATATAGATATAGGGCGAAAGTTCACCCTATATCTATTTATTACTATATTTAAGAAGGTAATAGTTTGAGATAACTTTAAATGAAAGTTGTCCATTTACCTTCTTAAACACTAAACCTTCACGCCGCGTATTGGGATTTAATGAAGGTCCATCAGCCATACTTAGTAATGTTGCTAAATCACTACCCATATTTCTGAGATTATCGATTGCAACATGAGGAACTTGCTCAAGTTGTGCCCCGTACGCTCGTAGCTCATCCATTATTAGGTGGCGCTCATAATGACCAAGATAGCATTGTGCATCGATATCGTAGACATCAAACACGTAAAATGCTTGGCCTTTAAGTTTTTCAGGGTTTCCTTGAATCCCTTCGCCAATAAGTTCTCCTTGCAGTGCAATGTTTTTACCTAGAAGGCTCAGTGAATCAATTAATCTCGAAGCGCGTGCCACTTTCCATAGAGAATTCTCAGGTGTTTCTTTTAGCCACCAGTTGCGACCGCAAACACCGATCTCACTATCATTGTGGAATACAGTCATACTTGATCCATCAAGTTTTACTGTGACCTCAAATAGACTATTCAACTCATTTACAAACACGTCAGGTAAATTTTGTATCCGCTCTTGATCCGTTTTGCGAATAAAGCCCGGAAATCCACCATGCACTTCTCCCATAAGACATGCAGGAACGGGTGCCTCCCATTTTTCAATATTCAGTAGGTCACTAAAATCGTGATCACGAATATCGGCCAACTCAGCCCCATCAATTTGTGCCATAATTTCTGGAAATGCAGCTAATGGTAAAATTAATCCTTGGGACAGTTGCCCACGTAATTTCAGGCTTCTTAAGCGGATACCTTCCTTTTCTTGCCAAGTAATTTTATTTTTTGCAAGAAATGAAAAACGTTCGTCTTCTATAGGCAAAAAAGAATCAATTTCAAAGAACACACATGGATCGTTGACAGAGAATTCATTTTTTTTAATAACTACCGTCCAACCTTCAACGGTTGCGCATTCAATGGCATCTGCATTAGGTATGGGGGAAATTGCATCTACTTTTCTTATTGTGACTAGTTTACGCATATTACTTCCTTATTGGGGGCGCTTTATCTCATCTAATTACCCCAATACTTTCCTTTTATAGAGTATTTGCCTTCAACTATATGGTTTCTATGGTCAAGACAAAGCCGCCAATTAAGCGGCTTTCCAATCTCTATTTCCTGAAAATTGCCTCTCTAAATATTCCATTTGATCAGCAAGTACAGTACGTTGTGCAAGGAACATCGACTCGAAAATATTCGGTCGAAAGGGCACTGCTAACAGTTCCATACTAGCTTCTTCAGGTGTTCTATCGGCTTTGAATTGATTGCATCGGCGACATGCCGCCACAACGTTTTCCCAGATATCTTTACCACCTTTTGATCGCGGAATAATATGATCTCGCGTTAAATCCACATGCGTATATTGAATACCACAATACATACACTGGTAGTTATCCCGACGAAACAGCATCTGGTTGTTAAACCCAGTGGCTCGACGCCGGTGGTGTATATCACCTTTTGTTGCAATAATTGGGCTGATTTCTAAAAAAGATTGTTCACCACTTATTCGGTTAATACCACCTAGCATGATGACGTTTTTTTTGCCTAGTTCCCATCTGACCAAATCTTTGACATAGAGCACTGCTGCATCTTCGCAAGAAAGCCAAGATGTTGGTGCACCTGAAAGATCCAGTCGTAGTACTCTACTCATGTTAACTACTCTTAATTTATACCCTTCACAGTGGGTATAGTTATAAATGCCCTTTAATAAAAGTTGTACCATCTGCTGTACGATAACCACCTCTTGTTAGTTCTAACGCTAGCAAGACACGTTTATCACGATTGTTTTCAGTAACTACCACAAACTGTGGGAGTAAGTTTTTTTCTCTGGCCCATGTCAAAATAGTTTTGCCGTTGTGTCGGCCGTTTAAGTAAAAATCTATGGCCAGAATAGAAACTCTATTTTCCTTTAATATTTTTTTCGCAGAATGACTATCACTGCAATAAATATCAGCGTTGTAGCTTCCGCGTTTACTCACAGCTACTCGCACCGTATTTTCCTCCTTTGAAAACGCTGGGGCTATCAGCTCCGCTATAATTTGGCTTGAAAAATTAGAGCTTTACCTGCTGAGCAAATTTTTCATAAATTGGTTGGAGGTATGGGAATCGAACCCATCTATGCCGGATTAAAAGTCCGGTGCCTCTGCCAATTGGGCTAGCTGGGCTTAAATTGGTGAGGGTAGATGGAGTCGAACCATCAAAGCTTTCGCCACGTGTTTACAGCACGCTAGAGTCGCCATGTCTCTTCTGTGTACCCTCGAAATTTATCCGCTATGGATGTTTATTTATATTAATTCATGAGTACGATCGATAAATAAATACACTAAATATTAATCTGTTGTACTCTACACGAATTATTTTAAACCCTTCGTTATGGTTATATTTGTTCGTGTTTGCGAATCTTTTTAAACGATACTTAGCCAAATAATTTTTTTCAAGTAAGAAAATTTAACGTTGTTAGCTATATATTCGTTTGAGTTATATGGCTGATTTTATAGATATTTTTCTTGAGAATGAGTGTTGTCCTATCGCTTAAAAATGCAATATCAAAGACAGGGGATCTCGGAGAAAAGATGACAATGATTCATGATTTCTCTACCAATTAAAATAAGTTAATCATCTATAAAAAATCGTTCTAAACGTCACTAAAATATTTTTTCCTTTCTCTCTTATTTCTTTAAATGAGTGAGCCAATAGGGGAGGTTTAACTCTCCTGTTTTGCCAATTTGGTGAAGGCTCAAGCCATTAAACTAATCAAACAAACAACTCAAAATCATTTTCTACGGGCGAAAAAAAACCCGAAAAGCTAAATTAGCCTTCCGGGTTTTCGTATGCTGTAAGTAAACGATGTCTGGAAGGCTTATTGCCTACCAGATGTCACATTCTTAGCAGGCAATACAGGGACGCACGAGTTTCTCCAGGGAAATATCTATCATCCCCGGCGTCCAACTATATAAATTACCTTGCTGTGAATATAAGTGAATCATCGTTTTCTCAAAATCTGGTTTGCCGGCATTATAGAGCGGTGAATAGGAAATGCAACACATTATCGCTTGATTTAATGCAGATTATGTTGTGGAAACAGGGGGGGCTTATCACTTAATGAGAAGAAAACACTTGATTAGTTGCTTGTTGGATTCAGCGTTGGGTTAAGTGACTTGTTGATGAGTATGTTGAGTATTTTTGTAAAACATCAGAAATCAGGGAGAACAATAAGAGATAAAGAGTTGGTTGCTGAAAGGGCATGCCGCACGGAGAATTGGTTCAGCGGTCAAAGTGACCTATGGATTTGCTTAATCAATCTAGCTTGGTGATGAAAGGCTGAATATGGTGGGCCCTGCTGGACTTGAACCAGCGACCAACCGATTATGAGTCGGTTGCTCTGACCAACTGAGCTAAGGGCCCTTGACAGGGTCAGGCATTATACGCGATCACTTTTGAGAATGCTACTGGTTTTTTTATGCGTACTGAAGTTTGATTTTTGGTTGAAAAGTGATCAGTTTCGTCGTCATAAATGTTCTTACTTGCGAATATTCTTGCGCCTTTTCTAATACACATAAGGAATTTGTGAGAGGGGACGAATAGAAGATTTCAAATCTGCAATAACATATTAAGCCTTCTAAGTTTTGCTAAATTTTTTCAGGATACTGAGTGTGTGAGTGTTTTACTTTTTTTTAAGTTAAGCAAGTGTTGTGTAAATAATTATTATAGTGAGAAATAAGTCATGTAATTTATTGTTTTAAAGCATGTTTTGGGTCGCTATAAATTAATTTCTTTTATGTTTAAATATACCAACTCTTTATGAACAGCTAGATAATAGTTACTCATAATATGAGCGGTGGATATTAGCGCCATAAATTATCTATAGGTGTAGTGCTCGTTCAATTATTTTTGTGATGCAATTAACTATACTTAACAGCGTTGGTTTTTAAACATATGTTTTTAAAGATGGGTAATGATTTGGAAGGATATGTTAGATATTTTCTGAATGATTGTTATAACGCTTAACACGTTTAATCCTTTTTGATCATTAAGTCTTGTCACTGTGCTATTTGTGGATGAAGTATGTTGCGAGAAGTAAAAACACAGGATCAATAACATGGAACTGTTGCTGAAGGTTATAAGTCCCCAGCGTCATGAAATGGGACAAAATGCAATGAGGGTTTTTCAGCCTTCAGGGGGAACTATTGGGCGTGCAAATCAAAATGATTGGGTACTGCCTGATAAGCACCGCCATTTATCGAGTAAACATGCAACGATCACTTACGAACAGGGCGCTTACTTTATTACGGATACCAGTACGAATGGTGTTTATATTAATAATGCACCAGAGCCGTTAGGAAGAGGCCATACTGTGCGCTTGCAGCACGGTGATCTTGTTCAAGTTGCAGACTATGTTATAGAAACAGAGCTGCTTCAGGACGCAAGTGTGGTACCTACTTCGGGCTTATCAGCTGAAACACGAGGTGATGATTTAAATGGTTTGATCACACCACAAAAAAGCAGCGTTGAGTTAGATCCTCTGGCCTCATTTTCTGAGCAAAGTAGCTCTTCTCTTTATTCTTTTAGTACTGATGCCAGTGCTGATCTTGGTCAAAAACCCTTTGATCCTTTAGATGGATTTATTGGTGCTGGTGGTGCACAGTCTGATCACGATTCCATTTTAGACTCAAGCTTCATTCCCCCTAGTCCCGCAGGCATTGATCCAATGTCTTCTAATGCGGGTATGCCGGTTAGCCCCCAACCTCCAGTATCACCTGGAGAACCATCTAACCAGCCTTCTGGTCAGCAGGCGAATCAAGATCTTTTAGCGGGTTTTGGTGTTGATGGATTGGGTCACTCGCCATTGCAGTCATCACAACCCCCTTCACCTTCTATTGGTGAAATGGGGAGTACATCTCTTACTAATGACCCTTATGCACAAAATGTTCAGGCTACTCAAGCTGCCCAGAGTACAGAATCTCCCAATAATGCTACGCCAACGCCCAATAGTGCAGGCCAATCGCTTATTCCTGATGACTTTTTGCAGGGTGATAATAGCCAGGCAAACTTAGGCTACCCTGGTGCTGTCGAACCACCAGGATTTGTTGAAGAACCACAACAGCAGGGTCCAAATTTTTTACATGACGATATTACACCGCCAGGTTTTGATTCTGAGCGTGTTGATCTTGCAACAGGGCAAGCCCAAAGTAGTCAGGTAAATAGCCAGGGGCCATTGATTCCTGATGACT
Source organism: Zooshikella harenae (assembly GCF_018837975.1). Classification (GTDB taxonomy): domain Bacteria; phylum Pseudomonadota; class Gammaproteobacteria; order Pseudomonadales; family Zooshikellaceae; genus Zooshikella; species Zooshikella harenae. The sequence continues at coordinate 6,434 of NZ_JAGSOY010000073.1, forward strand.
TTATGTCAGAGCAGGGGGCTGGTAATTTTCCTAATGAAGCTCCGGCGATGAATAGTGATGCGGGCTTAATACCTGATGACTTCTTTGCTGACTTTGGACCCGCTATTGATCCGCAGCAAGAGGCTAAGAGTGATGATGATATTTCTGAAATAGCATGGGGGAATCATCGCGCAAATGATGAACCCTCAACTGATCATGATCAGCCATTTTTTACTGAAGACTTCTCTGGTCAAAATGAAACGACTGTTGAGTCGAGTCAGCCCTTTAATCAGAACAAAGCCGAACCTTCAGTTCAATTGTCAGATGCTTCATCTCAACATAATGAGCAACCATCATTAGCGGAACCACCACTAGAGCAATCGGCATTAGAGCAACACGCTTCATTTGATACTTTGGCGGAGCAACAGGCTTCTAAAGAAGAGCCTTTAATCGCTGATAATCCAGAGCATGTGGTTTCTGGTGATGATATTCTCGCTGCATTTGAAGCGCCTGCTGCTGAAGTGCCAGCGAGTAAGCCTGCTAAAGAAAAGGATGCTTCTAATCATCAGGATGCTTTCAATGTTGTTCCTGCAGGACAGCAAGCATTTCCAAAACCGCGACCACCACGTCCCAGGCGAGGGCAATCTGTTTCGGGTGGGGCTACACCTTTTCAGCCGGCAGCTGTACCGCCTGAGACTGATAGAAGTTCTCAGGCAAGTAGGCGTTCTCAGCTAGAGAGTTCAGGTCAGGGGCGGCCACAACATGAATTACAAAAGCCAGTTAGGGTCAAGGTTGAGCAGCAGTATGAAGCGAAATCAAGTGCCTCTGCGGCAATGCCCGTGTCTCAGCAGGGACAACCCACAGCTCAAGCAACATTAAAAAATCAGCAAACAAAACATCAAGCTGAACCCCCTCAGCAACCTACTACACCGGTTAAACCTGATAAAGCGTTTAATCAATTGTTGCTGCAACTGGGTATTAATCCAGAAGAGGTTACGGCTGAGCAATACAATCAGCTACCAGCTACACTTGGCAAAGTGATCCATAAAACGATAGAGGGGTTAATTCGGCTAATGATGACCCGTGCGAACCTTAAAAATGAGTTTCGTATGTCGATGACAATGATCCGAACGCAAGAAAATAATCCCCTTAAGTTTTGTGTCAGTGCTGATCAGGCGATTACGCAAATGTTAGTGAATCCTTTGCAAGGTTATCTGGACACAGAAAGTGCAGTAGAAGAAGCATTTCTGGATTTTGATAAGCACCAGCTGGCAGTGATGGCGGCTACACGATCAGCCTTGAATCATATGCTGAGCCGTTTGGACCCAGAGCGCTTAGAGCAGCGTTTTGAAGATTCAAAAAGCAAGGGCATGTCATTTGGCAATAAGCGAGCACGTTATTGGGAAGCGTATAAAGAGTTTTACCAAGATATTCTTGAAGAGGAAAACGTATTTCAAGCGTTATTTGGTAATGAGTTTGCCAGTGCTTATGAAGAGCAGATCAATAAATTAAACCAGGATAAATAAGCTGGAGGTTTCAAACAGTGAATAAGTGGCTAGCAAGATGGCAATACAATCTACTTTTTGGCTTGCTTTGTTGCGTTGCTCTCATAACAACGGGCTGCTTTAAAAGTGAAACTAAACTGGATTTGGAAGTTGTGGTCGCACCAGATGCTAACCCAGATCATAGCGGTCGGCCTTCTCCAGTCGTCGTCAAGTTATATGAGTTAAATTCACCTGTCGTTTTTGAAAATGCTGATTTTTTTGCATTGTATTCAGATCCTGTAAAAGTATTGGGGGCAAGCCTGCTTGGACAAGAAGAGCATGAGTTTGTGCCAGGTTCAACATCTGAGCTTAATTTGTTACTTAATCCTTCTACACAATTTGTCGCATTTTTAGCTGCATATCGTGATATTGAAAACGCAAATTGGCGACTGGTTGTGAAAGTGGAGCCACTATCAAGTAATGAGTTTAGCTTACACATAAATCGTTTAAGTCTTTCAAAATAGTAGTCATTTGCAGTAAGGACAACAAAACTAATGGCAATGCAGGATAAGGTCGTATGGGCCGAAGGTATGTTTCTTCGGCCTCAACATTTTCAGCAACATGATCGGTATTATGATTTCCAGCTTAAAGAGCGAGTGCGCTTGGGGGTTGCTTATAGTTGGGGTGTTAAAAACCTGAGTATAGATCAGCAACATTTAGCGCTAGGCAAAATCGTTGTGAATAGTTGTGATGGTATATTACCTGACGGCACACTCTTTTCTGTTCGAAATACGGTTAATGGACAACTCACGTTAGATATTAAGGAAGAAACAAAAGAAAAAATCGTTTATTTGGCATGCCCGCTGTCAGCTGTCGATGATATTGAAGCTGATAAAAAATATGATGAAAATATCATTGCACGATATATCAATAAAGAAGAGACCGTGCATGACAGTAATGCAGGTGACGCTACGATATCTGAAATTAATGTCGGTTTATTACGGCTGTCATTACGCGCTGAAGAAGATGCTAAAGGTAACTATGTGGCTTTGCCCATTTGTAAAATTATTGAAAGCCGTGCCGATAAAAGCATTGTGTTGGATGAAGATTATATTCCCCCATGTTTAGATGTAAAAGCTGTACCTAAACTTGTGGGTTATTTGAGTGAAGTGGTGGGTTTATTAAATCACCGTGGTGAAGCATTGGCGGGTCGGATGCAAGGTTCAACGCGTCAGGGACTTTCAGATGTTGCTGATTTTCTCATGCTACAAACGATTAATCGTAATGAGCCTCTATTTAAGCATTTATCTAGACTGGAATTACTTCACCCGCAATTTTTATATGGTTACATGGCACAACTTGCGGGTGAGTTAGCCACATTTACGAACCGACAAAAACGCCCGAACGAATTACCAGGTTATCAACATGATGATCTTGAAGCTTCATTTATTGCATTAATGGGTGAGTTACGTCAGTCACTCAGTACTGTGCTAGAACAAAATGTCGTTAAACTTGAGTTGCAAGAACGTAAATACGGTGTGCGTGTGGCAACCGTTAATGATCGAAACTTGTATCAAAATGCGGTGTTTGTGCTTGCAGTAAAGGCAAATGTGGCTAATGAACTGTTACGCTCGCGTTTTCCATCACAAGTTAAAATTGGAACAGTTGAAAATATTCAACAACTTGTTAATTTGCAGCTACCAGGTATTTCACTTACTGCGCTCAATGTTGCGCCTCGTCAAATACCTTACCATGCTGGTTTTAGTTATTTTCAACTTGATTCCAATTCGGAGATATGGCCACAGTTAAGTAAATCTGGTGGCTTTGCTATCCATGTGGCTGGTGAATTTCCAGACATTGAAATGGAGTTTTGGGCTATTAAGCAGTAATGAAACATTAATATACCCTTTGTGAAGGATTTTTAGCAGGCTAGCTCAACCTATTAAGGCTAGTGATCTAAAAGGATTCGCAAAGGGTATGGCAATTAACCATGAGGCAACCGCATGGATGGTTACGACTCAGATAATGCGGATAAGACAGTCGTTAATTTTCAACACGGTGGAAGGCCTGTAAAGCCAACACCAGGAAGAAGATCGTCAGGTGCACAGGATGTATCATCATATTCGTCTTATCAGCAAGCACCGCAGTCATTTAGTCAGCAGTGGCAACAGGCGCAAGCTGGTGAATTAACAGGTGTAAATAACCTGGTTAATTCGGCTTCTACACTGATTAACATGGCAATTCGGCTGCGTAATTTGGCACACCATGAAAATATTCAAGAATTACGTAGTTATTTAGTGCAAGAAATTAAACAGTTTGAGCTTAAAAATAGACAGCGACAGGCGCCTGAAGAAACAATTAATGCTGCACGTTACGTGTTGTGTACCTTTCTTGATGAAATTATTGCGTTAACGCCTTGGGGGGGGCATGCCGAGTGGAGCAAACATAGTCTTCTCAGTATTTTTCATAACGAAACATGGGGCGGAGAGAAGTTTTTTGTTTTACTGGATAGGTTGAGAGCCGACGGCTATCGTCATCAGGATTTACTGGAATTAATGTTCATTATTATTAGCCTGGGGTTTGAAGGAAAATATCGTGTTATTGAACGAGGAAACGTTAAGTTAGAAGAACTACGCGATGATTTATATCGACAGCTGCGAATGGTTCGGGGCGATTATGAACGAGAATTATCAACACAATGGAAAGGCGTTCAAGATCGTCGTAATGCATTAATTCGTTATGTTCCCCTGTGGGTTGTTGGTGCACTCGGTGCTGTTGTATTGCTTGCGATGTACTCAGGGTTTGCTTACTTCCTTAATGAAGAGTCTGTTGCATTGAGAAAAGACTATACCTCTTTAATTGATCCAACTGCGGAAGAATTTGCTAAAGATTTGGATTTATCATCGACAAAACAAGAGGAAAAAAATAAGGAAGAGGAGCAGCAAACAGAAGAAACTGTTGAAGATACAGAAGAAGCAACAGCCGATTCTGATAATAAAGATGAAGGTTAGCCAGAGCCAACCGTTAAGGGTATATGGATCACCATCAACTGCAGTGTATGGAAGTAATGAATGAAAGGCTTCATCAACGTTATTAAACAAAAGTGGTTTATTTCTCTTGTTGGGGTTATCGCCCTTTCAATTTTAATTTGGTTTGTGGGGCCATTATTTGCAATAGCGGATAAAAAACCTTTAGCCAGTGAGGTTGTCCGGTTATTTAGCATTATGGCATTAATGCTATTGTGGGGGCTGAATAACTTACGGATGAGTATGAAGGCTAAAAAGCAAAATGCACAGTTGATTGAGGGACTTCAGCAAGATCAGTTAGCCCAACAAAATGCGGATGCTCAAGAATCAGAAGAAGAAATCGCATTATTGAATGACCGTTTTACTGATGCAATGGATTTATTACGTCAATCCAGTATGCAAGGTAAAAGCGGTAAACAGTTTTTGTATGAATTACCTTGGTACATCATCATTGGTCCTCCAGGTTGTGGAAAAACAACCGCGTTGATTAATTCTGGACTTGAGTTTCCACTGCAAGAAAAGTTTGGTCGGGAAGCTATTCATGGTGTCGGCGGAACGCGGCATTGTGATTGGTGGTTTACCAACGAGTCGGTATTAATTGATACCGCTGGACGCTATACCACGCAAGACAGTCATGCATCTATTGATGCTGCAGCGTGGACCGGGTTTTTAGGGCTGTTGAAAAAAAATCGTCCTCGCCGTCCTATTAATGGTGTTATTTTAGCGATTAGTTTGCAGGACATTGCGTTGCAAACTGAAGCGGAAATGAATGCCCATGTCAAAGCCATTCGCGCACGTTTACAAGAGCTCAATGAGCGGTTGGGAATGCGTATACCTGTTTACCTAATGTTTACCAAGTGTGATTTGGTTGAGGGGTTTAACGAATTTTTTGAAGACTTAGGGCGTGAAGAACGCGCTCAGGTATGGGGAAATAGTTTTGAGGACAGTGATCAACTCAATGTGGTTGAGTTATTTGATCAGGGAGCTGATACATTACTTAATCGCTTAAATGAACAATTATTAGGTAAAGTACATCAAGAGCGGGATGTTAATCGTCGTGGCAGAATTTTATCTTTTTCTCAACAATTACTGCTTATTAAGCCGCAAATTCATACATTTATTGAAAAAGTATTTGCCCCTTCACGCTTTCATCATCAGCCTTATTTGCGAGGTTTTTATTTTACCAGTGGTACCCAAAATATTACCTCAATTGATCGTATGGTCGATAGCTATGCCAACCAGATGGGGGTTGCGCCTCAACCAACACATCAAACCACGGGTAGAAGCTATTTTATTACCCGTTTGTTGCGTGATGTGATATTCGCAGAGTCTGGTTTAGTCAGTAATGATCGCAAGTATGAAACGGGACGCTTGTGGGTACAGCGAGGGTCTTATGCTGTTGCACTGATTACCGCGGGTTTAGGCGCTTTTGCCTGGTCAACCAGTTTTACTTGGAACCAATTAAGCATAGGTAGTATTGAAGACTACGTTAAGTCTTTTATTTCAGGAAAAGATGAGCTTCGCCCTGGTTATCGAGAAATAGATACGATACCAGTATTAGATCCACTGCGCGATGCAACCCAGGTTTATGACCAGGATAAAGTACCTTTTACGGGTGGACTAGGTCTATATCAAGGACGGAAAATTCAGCCAAATGCAACTCGTGCTTATTTTGACCAGGTCGAAGAAGTATTTTTACCAGCCCTTAAGCGGCGGCTTGAAGAACAAATTAAAGACAACATGAATGATGTTGATTTTCTTCATGCGGCATTAAAAGTCTATATTATGTTGGCTATGCCAAAGCGGCTTGATGAAGACTATGTTCGCGACTGGATGCAGTTTGACTGGGAGAGTCAACTGCGCGGTGAAGCTAAGCTGCAAAATAAATTAAATACCTATCTTGATGATTTACTTAATTCTGGCTTTAAACCCATTAAGCTGGATGAAAGTCTGGTCAAACAAGCCAGAATTGTATTACGCCAAGTACCGTTGCCACAGCAGGCTTATGCTCGAATAAAGCAAGAATTTATCCGTCCGGATACCATGCGTAGTTTTATATCTGAATTAGGCCAGGAAATTGGTTATGTATTTTTAAATGCGGATTACAAAATTCCAAAGCTTTACACCAAAAATGGTTTTTACACCCAATTCAAGCCTGAGAGTTATAAATATGTGGCCGAAATTGCCAGAGATAATTGGGTGCTAGCGACTTCAAGCAATGACTTCTCTGAAGCGGATATCAAAATGTTTCATGATGAAGTTCAAGACTTATATTTCCAAGATTACATTAAGCACTGGAATACATCGCTTAATGAATTGAAAGTACGTCCTTTTGGTGATATTCGCCAGGCTACCGATCAGCTCGGTAAAATTACAGCAGGCTTTTCACCGTTTAGAGAAGTGTTAAAAGATGTTGAAAAAAATACCATGATGTCCGTTCTGACGATGGAAAATCTTGGTAAAGCTAATGAAGTTCGTAAAGCCGCAGGTGTAAGAAGTGGCCGGCTGGGTCGGCTGAGCCGTCGAGCTGAGCGATTAAACCGAGCCGCTGATAAGGCAGGGTTAAAGGATAAAGGCAAGCCAAAATCATTAGGGCCAGGTGCCAATAAAGTTGAAAGACAGTTCCGCGATGTGAATCAGGTTATTGCTGCAGTGGGCAGTGGGCAAACTCAAATGGATCAGATTATTGATGCCTTAAATGGTTTGCGTAGTTATCTGTCGTCTATTGTTAATAGCGGTGATCCTGGTGAGTCTGCTTATAATGCGGCCAAGCAAAAAATTACTGGAGGTCGTGGTGATTACTTTACCACGTTAAAAGCATTATCAGGTACTACACCGCAACCTGTTAGACGATGGATATTAGATGTCACTAACGGCAGTTGGGGTCTGATGATGGGGCAGGCCAGTGAATACCTTAATCAGATTTATCGGGCAAATGTGTTTAGTTTTTATAAGCAAGCTTTAGCTGGGCGTTATCCACTGGCCAATGCGCGAGCGGAAGTGAAGTTACGCGATTTTGCTGAGTACTTTAAACCTGGCGGAATCGAAGCTCGCTTTTTTGATGAATATATTAAGCCGTTTGCTAATACTAATAGAGGTTCATGGCGACTCAGAACGGTTGATGGACAGTCATTAGGTATCAGTTCACGTGCACTTCGAATGTTTGAGACGGGCGCTAAAATCCGTAGAGTATTTTTCCAGGATGGTGCTGCCTCACCACAGCTTAACTTTTCGATGAAGCCTGTGTATCTAGATGCCAATGTGGCAAGGGTAGAAGTTGATATTGATGGTCAAAAACTAGTTTATCGACATGGACCCAGAGTGCCGCAGAAGGTGAGTTGGCCACAGGAAGCGGGTGAGTCGAGTATTTTATTCGAAGACCTTAATGGGGTTCGTGTTGCATTTCGTGAGCAGGGTATTTGGTCATTCTTTAGAATTATGGACAATTTCCGTGTGGTTAATAGTGGGCGCGCTGAACGGTTTAAAGTAGAGTTTAAGCTTGATAACCGACGGGCTGCTTATGAGCTTTCAGCCAACAGTGTCATCAATCCATTTAACCGTTCTTTGTTACGTGGTTATAACGCTGTTGGGAGATTATAGGAAAACATCATGCTGCTGACAGGGTTTTACGGTAAATTTCCAACCCATGGTGATTTTATCTCCAGGCGTCTTCCTAGAGAGTTTTTAGACCATTGGGATGAGTGGCTACAAGGGGCTATTCGTCATAGCCAAAATGAATTGGGTAATAGTTGGCTGAACAGCTATTTATCATGTCCAGTATGGCGATTTTTATTATCGGATGGGGTGTGTGGCGAAGGGATTTGGCATGGTTTGTTGATTCCGAGTGTTGACCGAGTGGGACGTTATTTTCCATTAACGTTTGTCAGTCATTTACAACATGTTAAAAGCCCCATGAGAATACTGGCTGAGTGTGGTTATTGGCTGGATCGGTTGGAAGATATTGCTTATACCGTGTTAGATGATAGCTTTGATTTTGAGTTGATGGAGAAAAGTATTAAACAACTGGGTAATCCTCGACTATCAACATCAGCTCAGCAGCATGCCCCTGCCCATAGTCGGCAGGTATCACGCCCTCATTTAATGGCTGCGTTAGAAGCAGAGCGTGTTCGTCCATTACAAGCCATGCCTGCATTAGCAGAGCACCTGTTAAACCGAATGTTTAATAGTTATAGCTTATGGTGGACCCATGGCTCAGAACACATTACCCCTGCTTTATTATGTTGTGAAGGGTTACCCTCTTTGGCTGGGTTTACCAGCTTTATGACTGGGCAATGGGAGCAAGGGGGTTGGATTAATTTAGGCAGTGTCATAACCCATAGTGATTCGGTAGGACTTCTGGAAGACTGAGGCGTTTGTTTGATAAATCATGAGTAACCAAATATCCCACTATTTAACGGCAGCACAAACGCACAAAGGTAATGTCAGGAGAATTAATGAAGATGCCTATTTAATCGGAATTAACAGTGAATCTGGCTATGAAAATCACATTTGGGCTATAGCGGATGGCATGGGTGGACATTTTGCGGGTGACTTAGCCAGTCGGATGATCATTGATGAGTTAGCACGTCTGCCCATGAGCGATGCTATAGATGATGCGATTGAAACTGTTCAACAAACATTGTTAGAAGTGAATCGACGTCTGATTGAAGATGTCACCATTAAACCAGGAAGCTCTGTTATTGGCAGTACAGTGGTGACTGCAGTGTTAAATGGCTATGAGTGTGCCTGTATCTGGGCAGGCGATAGTCGCCTTTATGTCTTTCGCGATGATGCACTTTATCAAATCAGTCATGATCATTCTGTTGTTCAAGAACTTGTTGATCAAGGGGTGATTACCGCAGAGGAAGCGCTGGTTCATCCCCAAGCTAATGTTATTACCCGAGCAATTGGCTCTGATATCGAATTAGCCTTGGATGTTCGCGTGTTTGATGTAATGCCTGGGGACCGGTTATTACTCTGTAGCGACGGTCTTTATGGTGAGGTACCTGTTGATGTTATAAAAAGTGGACTACGTCAGCGTAATATTGAGCAATGTGTGCAAAAATTGATCGAATCAACTTTGGCAGGACGAGCCAAAGATAATGTCACAGTTAATGTGATCGATATCCAATAATCAATTTTCACACGTGAAGTACTGGCATGGGCGCTGATAAAACGAAGCACAGCAAAACCCGTATTGATCGCGGTTTAGAAGTTCGTGAGTGGTCTTCAACAGCAGGAACGGCTGACTCCCAACGTATTCAACAAAAACAACCTATTCAAGATGATATTCCTCCACATTTAGAAACTGAGGATGCGACGGTTATTAGTCAGCCGCGTGTTCAGATTAATAATGATTACAGTGCAGAAGACGCAACGGTAATTACTGGTAGAAAACCAGATAGTGGAAGTGGAAATCCATCAAGTGATAATTCACTTGATGATAAAACAGTGATAACCGGGCAGCAGAATAGATCTCATTTATCTACGCAACTCGCTCAACAACAATCTCAGGCTGCCGCGTTAAATACTCAACATGACGTTGACGCAAAAACACTTATTACAGCTCAGGAATTATCCACAGGTAATACTTCTGCATTTTCCGAAACAACGGGAAATCGACTTGAGCCTACACAATATGTAACCCACAGTCAGCTTGAGCAAACAGCCAATACCTCACAACACTCTGGCCAGCGTGTTAGCATTGGTTCTGTTTTAAAAGCTCGTTTTGAATTAATTGAAGTGTTAGGCAGTGGTGGTATGGGGGTGGTTTATAAAGCCATTGACCGCCGAAAAATCGAAGCCAGTGATAGAAACCCTTATGTTGCTGTAAAAGTACTTAATGAAGAATTTCGTCAGCATCCAGAATCATTAATTGCTTTGCAGCGTGAGGCCCGTAAAGCGCAGACATTGGCACACCCAAATATTGTAACTGTTTATGATTTTGATCGTGAAGATGATGTTGTTTTCATGACAATGGAATTGTTACAGGGGAAAGCATTAGACCAATTATTACGTGAAGACTATCCGGATGGATTGCCTCTTACAATGGCTCTTTCAATGATCCGGGGTATTGCGAATGGTTTAACTTATGCGCATAACAAGCATATTATCCATTCAGACTTTAAACCCAGTAATGTTTTTATATTAGAAGACGGTACGGCAAAAGTATTTGATTTTGGTATTGCGCGTGCAGCAAAAACCAAAACCCAGGAAGATGGGGATAAAACATTATTTGATGCAGGCGAATTAGGTGCATTAACACCTGCTTATGCTAGCCTGGAAATGTTATTAGGAAAAGAGCCTGATATTCGCGATGATATTTATGCTTTTGGCTGTGTAGTGAATGAATGTTTAACAGGAAAGCATCCTTTTAATAAACTTTCAGCATTAAAAGCTCAGGATAAAAAGCTACAACCCAAGCGAGCAAAAATTTTAAAAAATGCTCAATGGAAAGCTTTATCCAGGGCACTGGCATTTCGTAAAGAGGATCGGCCAGAAAGTGTACAACAGTTTATTGATACCTTTTTAGGAAGTAATAAACGTAAAGGGTTTACTGTTTTTGGGGTGATTTTTGCACTATTGGCTGGTTTGACACCTGTAATATACACATCTACATCTTCACTTTTAGATGAGAGAAGAGCAACCCAGGTTATTAAAGAAATAAAACAGTTGCCTGCTGACAAGGTTGAGCAGGCTTTTGTATTGATTGATGAACAGTCGGCTGAATTACAGGAACAGGTTCTAGATGCAACTAAAGACAGAATTCTTGAGCTGCTGAAAGAAAATGCGTTTGCACGTGTTGCGGATGGACAAGGTGAACCTGACTTTCAGGGTGCGCACCGAGTCTTGATCAAGGGACAGCAGTATTACCCTGACTCTGCAGCACTCAATGTTCATCTGGAAGCGCTGCAAGAAAAATTGAGGGAAAAATACAAGTGGTTAATACAACAACGGAGAATTTATCCTCGTGATGATCAATGGGATATGTTTGACTTGCTGGAAACTGCCCGTACCATAGCACCTCAACATGAAATTCTGCAAAATCAAGAGCTTGCTAAAACATATATTTATGATGCTGAGCGAGCTATTCAGAAAAAGGACTATGATTTAGCGGATAGAGTGTTATCCACAGCTGTTCTGCTTTTTCCTGATAATGAAAAAATTATACGTCTAGTGGATCAGATTGATGCACAGCGTCGTTTGAATAAACAATCCAGTGCCAGTGACTTGATTGACAACCTCGCCGCCAAAAGTACAACTAAGACACTCCAGTTAAAAATCAATAAACTGTTAGAAGCACCTTTTTCTCATGAATTGTGGAGCTATCAGTTATATACCCAGTATCAAGCTGTGAAGAAGAAGCTTGATGAGGATGATGATTGGCTATTGGACCAGCAGCAACGTATTGCTGAATTGTTTGTTGCTCGAGCCAGGGCATTGAGAGAAGCCAAGCGTTTTACAGCATCCCTTGACCATTTAAATCAGGCGGCAGAATATGCGCCAGATTATTTTGGTTTAGACGATGAAAAGAATATTTTAAATACCGCTCAAGCCTCATACCAAGCAGAGCAGCAGGCTAAACAGCGTATTGCTGAAGTGAATAACTTAAAGCAGATGTTTAGCCGCAGTGTAAAACTTCAGGATGAAAAACAATCATTAAAGACTTATTTGCAGCTAAGGAAGTTACTGGGCGTTAACAGTAGCTATATTCATAAAGTTGCGAATACTAAAATGATGCGCTTATATCTTGCACTGGCTGAGAAAGAGGCAAAAAATGAGTCCTATGAGGAATCGATTAAACGAGTAAAAAAAGGGTTAGCATATAAACCTAAAAGCGAAGAACTATTAGCTGCCATTGAACATTATCAACAATTACTCAAGAAATTAGAGCAGGATCAACGTTACCAGCAACAACAAGTTGTGGTTAAACTTTATCAGCAGGGGCAAAAGGTAAATAAAAATAAACTCAAAACTGCATTGGCTGAATTAAAAAGTATGGACAAGTCAATGTATCAGAAAGTTGAGAAAAGTATGTTGCAGTACTACCTACAAAAAATGCAACGTTTGAGCAAAAAACAACCTGATATAGCAAGACAATATGGACATCTGGCGATCGTTTTTTTTCCAGCAAATACACACGTTAAAAAGATATTAAAAAGTTTGGATCCCTGTGAGATTCGATTTGCTGGGCATGGGAGTAATAGTAGAGCAATCTGTGCTGACAAATTAACCAATCAGGCATCTGGACCCAAGCTCGTGGTTGTGCCTCCCTATGCTCAGGGCGCGACTTATTATGCTATGAGTAAGTATGAAATTAGCCAGGCCGATTTTGCCCAGTATTGTGATCAAACGAAAAAATGCCATCAGCAGTTTAGCCACTCTCGGTTGCCGATAACAAATATTTCTTTAAAAAGCGCGTTAAATTATACGTCCTGGTTAACGAAAGAAACTGGCTTTACGTATCGCATTCCCTCTGATCAGGAATGGTTACACGCTGCTTTAACAAATAAAAAGTCTAAACATAATGGATACAACTGTCGTGTTAAGTTGGGCAGTAAATTACTTAAAGGACAAAGTTTGTTACCCGTAACGAGTGGTCGAGCTAATCCTTGGGGACTGGTCAATGTATATGGTAATGCACAAGAATGGGTAATGATGAATGGCAAGCCTTATGCGCGTGGAGGGGCTTATACTGACTCTCTCGCTGACTGTAATGGCAATTTGGTTAAATCCCATACTGGTCAAGCCGATAAACTTACGACATTTCGTGTTGTGAGGAATATTATGGTTGCGCAAAATTAACTCTCTAAGCCATTGAGTCATTCATTTTGAGCAAATAATTGAAGCAGCGTAATGCTGCTTTTTTTATTGAGCAAAAAAATGTGGAAATATTTTGTGATATGTTTCCTAAAAAAATAGTTGTTAATAGAGAATTTTTACTTTTATAGCCATGATTAATAAAAATTGTAAAATTATTATTCTATAACTGAGCAAGAAATTACAAAAGTAAGAAAAATCTGAGCAATTAATTGCTCAGATTTCGTATATTTGTTTGTAGGTAAATTGTATTTTATCTATAACACTATGATATTAAAGATAAAAATCAAATTGGCACGATCGCTGCTATTAATAAATAAATTTTGCAGACACTTCCTAAGGTGTTTCTTGTGAATTTCTTCACATCTTTGAAGCAGTTAATGCTTAGAGATTGTTGAGGAAAATTTAAACAACTAATTTATTAAGGATCGAGCCATGCCAACACCGGCGTATATGACTATCGAAGGCGAAAAACAAGGACTTATTACTGCAGGTACATTTACTGAAGATTCTGTTGGTAATATCTTTCAGGAAGGTCACGAAGACCAAATTTTGGTTGAAGCTTTCCGCCATGATATTGTGTTGCCACGTGATCCTCAGAGTGGCCAGCCTACAGGTCAGCGTGTTCACCAACCTATGGTTATTACCAAGGTTTTTGATAAATGTTCGCCACTACTTTATAACTCACTGACTTCTGGTGAACGTTTAATCACTTGTAAAATCGATTGGTATCGTACTTCTGCATCAGGTACTCAAGAACATTACTTCACAATTGAGTTGGAAGATGCCATTGTTGTTGCCATTAATGCATCTATGCCTAACTGTCAGGATCCAAACTCAGCTTACTTTACACACCTAGAAGATGTTCATTTTACTTACCGTAAAATTACCTGGACACATGAGGTTTGTGGTACTTCAGGACATGACGACTGGCGTGTGCTGAAAACCTCATAAGAGGTAGAAATGAAAATGCCTGTATTATTTATACAGGCATTTTTTTATGCGTATACCCTTCATGAAAAGTATATTCATAGTGAAGGATATATACCCATAACGAAGGGTTTTTAGGGGCGGCTGCCAAGCGATGAAGCCCCGGAGCTTATATTAATAAGTGACTGGGGTGAAGAGAGCAGGCAACAAACCCTAAAAATGATTCGTGAAGGGTAAAGTTAAAAACAACGACTTGTTTCATTCACAGCGTTAGCATAACGCTTCGTTAAATATTGACGTTGCTGAGTTGTTGGTTCTACCAAGGTTCCCACTAAGCGAATTTGATCAGCTGAATCACTATCAAATAAACTACTTACATTTTGAGCTGTGCTGGCAACGTGATCATCAGCATGCCAAATACCAGCACGGGAATTGGACGTTAGAGAGATGCTGTCTAATACATTAAGATTAGATTTCAGATCATGGTAGATTAGAATTTTTCGAATGCCTGATTCGATTAAACTAAATCGGTTACCGCCACAATGTTTTGGAAACTTATAAGTGCAGAAGGTTTGTCTGGAAGCTGGTTGTTTCCTATCAAGGTAGCGAGAATGTGTCAGTTCCTGACGTACACAGTGAATACCCACCGTTTTTGCAATTTTTGAAATAATAATACTGTTGCCACTTTGGTAGTTTATATGAGGGCGTGAAGCAGTACTTGGTGTATAAGTTGTTTTGGATTGAGGGGCGTGCTGACCAGGTCGAATATAGTAGGTTTTATTATCAGTCGATTTTTTTGGGGTTGCAGGAGTCTCTGCTTTTGGCTTCACCTTAATTGCAACTGAGGATGACCCTGCTTTAATCGTTGTTTGTTGAACAGTTGTATTTTTAGGTTGGGAAGCACCCACAGGCCGATAGTTTTTGCTACCCCCACCACATGCAGCAATGAGCAAACAGTTAATGGATAAAAATGTTCCAAATAATATTTGAGATTTATATCTCATAAATAACCTCGGTTGATGAAACTTACGCTACCCATTTGCAGAGTGAGCCTATACCCATAGCGTTGCCTTTTAGGGTATACATGCTGTGTAAATATAAAATTTTAATACTTATTTGTAGTTTACTTTTCTATTATAGCCGGCAACCATTCTTTAATGGAAAAGCAATTTTGTGATCTAGTTGTTTTTGTAGTTATAGAACATGTTTAAAAAGGATCATTCACTTTTAAACAACTACTACACATAGAGGCTAAATAATCTGTGCCCTATCTAACGATGTTACAAAAAAACAGGAAGAAAATGCTTATTATAACAGTGTTCTCTGACTAAGGGTTTTATAATAGAAGTAGGTCCTATAAATCCAAGAGTAAGCTCATTTTTAAATATGTCCTATTGCGGGTAACAAATATCCATAAAAGGTGCATTATTGAAAAGGTAATCCATGGTTTCTATTGCAGCTAATGAAAATCTATTTGATTTCGTTGTAGCAGGTCAAACGAATAATGAAGCATTACGCGTCATGAAAGTTGATGGCCTGGAACAGTTATCAGGTATATACCAATTTGAAATAGAGCTGGCTGTTGAAAGTGACACATTGCTACCTTCTGACTATCTGCACAAGGCTGCAACATTAACACTTAAAGATCCAAGTTATCCTCGATTAGTCAATGGTGTAGTTATCGGCTTTGAACAAAAGGACACAGGTCGCCGATTTACACGATATTGCATAACATTAGCGCCTAAAGCGTGGACCTTAACAAAACGAACGAACACTAAAATTTTTCAGCAACAAACTGTCCCTGATATTATTAAGTCGGTATTGTTAGCGGCTAATTTAACAACGGATGACTTTACCTTTCAATTAACGAGGAATTACCAGCCTCGGACTTATCTGGTTCAATACGATGAAAACGACTTACACTTTATTTCTCGCCTGATGGAAGAAGAAGGTATTCACTTTCATTTTCAGCATACCTCAGATCGTCATCGCATGGTGATGGCCGATAGTCAGTCTGCGTTAACAAGTATTCCTGGTGGGGACTTAATTTTCCAAGGCGTGAGTGGCATGGTGAATGATTCTGACAGTATTCACCGGCTACGAAAACAGGCCAAGGTACAGTTTGGTAAAGTCTCGATGCGTGATTATAACTTCAAGAAACCCAGTTTGAATCTTGAAGTGAGCCAAAATGCAGATGGCGATGATTATTTTGAACAGTATCAGTATCCAGGTAATTATCAACTTCCCGAAGAAGGTGATGAATACGCAAAGTTGCGTATGGAAGCCAGACAAACGAATAAAGTAATGCTGTCAGGTGCTAGTAATAGCCGTCGTTTGATGCCTGGGCATCGGGTGAATATCACTGAGCATGCACAATTTGAAGGGGAATACCTGGTTACCCGTGTTAAACATGAAGGAACGAATCCACAGGCATTGGATGAAGGCGCACCCAGTCAGGGCGGACATTACATCAGTTATTTTGATTGTATTCCGGCGGATAAAAACTATCGCCCAGCGCAAAAACATAAAAAAGTCCTCATTGAGAGTACGCAATCTGCCGTAGTCACCGGTCCTGCGGGTGAAGAAATTTACACCGATAAACACGGTCGGATCAAAGTGCAGTTTCACTGGGATCGAGACGGCAAAAAAAATGAAAAAACCACCCGTTGGTTACGTGTCAATACGGGCATTGCGGGTGGGCAATGGGGGCAAGTTGCCATTCCGCGTATTGGTCAGGAAGTAGTGATTGAATATTTGGATGGTAATCCTGACAACCCGATGGTG
>NZ_JAGSOY010000074.1 GCF_018837975.1 Zooshikella harenae
AAATTGATAACACTGTTTATCGTTTACCAGCTGCTTAATATTGAGCATTTTTTGCATATCATCTAATAACAACCTTCCAATGAGGTCAAATAATACCTCTTTTGTTGTATTGCATTCTACCCCCTAGGAATCCATATAGAGCCTCGATTTATGATTGAGTTTGAAGATCGACTCAGACCCTATATTTAAAACTGGGCGGATACACAGAAATATTTACAGGGTCTATGATTCAGTATTCTCATGAATATATGGAATCGTTGCTTGTAACGTATTAACTTATAATAAACTTTGCAATTGCCTTGGCGCAGGTTTCTGGAGAGTTTTTAGTAGTATCAACACTAAAATCATAGTTAATACCTTGATGAACACGATAAAACTGTTCTCTTGCTGTATATAGTTTACGGTTTTTTCTATTTCTTTCTATTTCTTTCTCTTTCTTCTAGTATGTTTAAGTCACAATATACGGCAATATATACAGTATCATATGGTGCCAGTACTGATCTCCATATTTTCATTTCTGTCTCGCCATTTGTAACATCATCTACGATAAGGCGAAAACCTCCACTCACTAAGTATGCAACAGTATTTCTATAGGCGTTATTCACTTTCATGCCATAGAAACCTGACTGGATCTGATAACCAGTTGTATTATCTGGCAGTACAGTTTCCCTCCAGTAAAAGCCATCTTTTTTGATATTTCCTTCCAAATCGTTGGATTTTGATGGCATCATTGCTATAAAATGATCAACACCTATATGTAAATAATAGTCAGGTAATATAGCCTGCAATTCGGTAGCAATACTGCTTTTCCCAGAACAGCCACCGGGTTAGAAGGTTGGTGGTCATAAGTGAATCACTCCTTTATCAGGTAGACCGTGTTGTCTATCTTCTATGGTAGATAAATCGGTCTCCCTATGTCAACATGGTTTTTCTATTGCTAGATTCCAATGAGTAAATTAATGAATAAACGTGAGAAACTAATTCAAACAGCTTTTGAACTTTTTTATCAATACGGTATTCATGCAGTAGGCATAAACCAAATTTTGAAAGAGTCAGGTATTGCGAAGAAAACGTTGTATTCCTATTTTGAAAGTAAAGAACAGCTGGTATGTGAAGTTGTTTCTTATCGGGATCGAATTTTTATGGACTGGCTCAAGATGAGATTAAATGACGTCGGACAAGGTTTACCTGCTATCGAGACTTTATTTGATGCATTAGATGATTGGTTCAATAGTCGAGTAGATGTATTGATGGATTTTCGTGGTTGTTTTTTTATTAATGCATGTGCTGAGTATTGTGATCATGAAGTTAATCGGCGATGTTTTGCGCACAAAGAAAAGGTATCTCATCTCATTGAACAGCATGCTCGAAAATTGAATATATCGGATGACAGTGTTGCGATTGTGACTGAAGAGCTTTGTTTTTTAAAAGAAGGTGCAATTAGCCAGGCCTACGTCCTTGGCGACCTTGATGCAGCTAAAAAAGCAAAAAAAATTGCCTTAAAGCTTATCCCTAAGAATTAAATGGTTGAGCATCAAATAGATAGTTGTTTTGTCATGAAGGCACTAAAAGAATCATCACGATAGTCTGAAAATGGCCCACAATAGGTAAACCCAAACCTTTCATATAACTTGTGTGCAGGCTTGAATGCGTTTGTAGTGCCTGTTTCAAGACTAACTTTTTTGTAACCTTGTACTTTAGCCTCAATCAGGATATGTTGCAGTAAATGAGTTGCAACGCCTTTTCGTAAGTGGGATTTAGCCGTTCGCATAGATTTTAGTTCAGCATGGTGCATAGTGAGTCTTTTTAGTGCACCACATCCAGTGACCTCTTGTCCTTCCCATACACTCCAAAAAGTTATGTCAGGTTTACGCAGTGCATTAAGATCAAGAGCATGAATACTTTCAGGAGGGGAGTTATCTTTCATACCTGCAAGGTGTTCGTTTAATAGTTGGATTACTTTAAACCCAGATAAGTCATCAATTATTATCTTCATAAAAATACTTCAGTTTTAGATAGACATCATTAGGTGAATAAGTAAAGCAAACGATATGCCAAATATTATGTGATTCCTTAAAATTATGTTGATTACGTAATGATCAGATATTTTCAGGCTATACTGGGGTATGTTCTACCCTTCGCTATGGATCAGGTCAACATCTGTAACATACCTATATAGATGCATACACTAATGAAAAGATATTTAGAGCTGTTCACAGATCGTTTTCTTCTCTTGGTTACTGCCATTGCTTTGGCGGTTTTTGCTTGGCTGTTTTGGAGTAGCAGTGGTCAGTCTATTATGTTTGAGATTTTTATTTTAATTTCAATCATTTTACTGGTTATTGAAAATGTTCATCTTAGGTTTCGGATCAAAGAACTTAAAGGAAAAAATTCTCTAGAGTAAATTCATTATTTGCTAATAAAGTATTTAACAATACTTAAGGACATATGAATAAATAGAGTCATTATATTTAGACTTTTGTCTATATTGATTCTATCGGTAATATACATTAGGGTAATGTGTAATTCTCAAGGAAGGTGTTTAAAAAATGAAAAAAACGTTTTGTTATTCGGTCATTGCTTTTGCTACTACATGTTTATTGGCAACGATAACTTATGCTAATGAAAGTCAGTTTAATGAAGAGTTTAGTCCCATAAGTCAAGAAGGACTGCTTCCATTAAATGATGATCAAAGTGAAATGTATAATGCGATTGTATCGCGTAGTATGAAGATTTGTAAGAACCAGCGAGTGCCCCAAGGTTGGGTAATAACAGGGGAAGCTTCAGGTGCAGGCTGTTCTGGTAATTTCCCAAACATGTGGATTATTAAGAAACCAAGTTCATCCGATAGTATTTGTAAAATATCACCTTTTCCTGATGGGTATGTTATTACTTCAGAAGCATCTAGTGGATCCTGCCCAGGTCAATTTCCCAATGTCTGGAAGATTAAAAAACCCGGTCGATCAGAGTCTATTTGCAAAATATCCAGGCTACCAAAAAATTATATAATTACTAGTGAAAGAAGTAGTGCATCTTGTCCTGGTCAATTTCCCAATGTTTGGAAAATAAAAATACCAGGTAATACTGATACGATGTGCTCAATATCGCCTTTGCCTGATGGTTACGTGATTACTAGGCGAGGCAGTAGTGCAGTTTGTCCTGGTAACTTTCCAAATACGAGAATAATTCGAAAACTATAAATATTTAAGTATTGATATTGTAAGAATATCAAGTAAAAAAAGGCCCTGACAGGGCCTTTTTTTATACCTTCGATAACCTAATCTAAATAAGATTATTAGTCATTAGACTTGACCTATGTGTAAGTCATAGGTGTAGTTTATATAGCCATTAAGGGTATAACTTAAAAGTACGCTTTTGATAGGAAAAAGTCATGGGGCAGTCAATCTTGAAAACGGAAAAGGGTAGGATTCAGCAAGCGCTTACACGACATCAGTTGCTTATTGAGGGAGCTGGATGTGCTAGTTGTGTAGGTAAAATTGAAGATGCTCTTAAACAAGTGTCTGGCGTGGAAGACGCGACAATGAATTTTGCACAGCGAGTCGTTGTGGTGCTTGGCAATGTAACAGATGAACAATTAATCAACGCCATAGAGATGGCTGGTTATCGTGCTCAGGTCATGGGTAGCAGTACTGAAAAAGAAGCCTTGGACGAAAAGTCAAAGGCAGACTTTAAACACTATAAGCAACTCATTCGTAATATGACAATTGCACTGGGGTTGGGAATTCCCCTAATGGTTTATGGCTTTTGGACTGGTGACATGACTGTTTCCAGCACGAGCGAGCAGATCGCTTGGTTGTTAGTAGGTCTGTTGACTCTGGGTATCATGGTATTTTCAGGAAAGCATTTTTACATTGGGGCATGGAAGTCACTCCTGCATCATTCAGCAACGATGGATACGCTAATTGCTTTGGGGACAGGAGCTGCCTGGTTATACTCTATGCTTGTTGTTTTATTTCCAGGTAGTGTACCGGAGATGGCTCGTCACGTTTATTTTGAAGCGACTACCATGATTATTGGCTTAATTAATTTAGGGTTAGCGCTTGAGTTAAGAGCTAGGGGGAAAACTTCTGAGGCTATTAAACGGTTAATTGGCTTACAACCCAAAACAGCATGTGTAGTAAGCAGTGAAAAGGAAGTTGATATTCCCATTGAGCAGGTACAGCTAAATGATATTATTCGGGTGAGACCAGGTGAAAAAATACCTGTTGATGGTGTCGTCAAAGAAGGACATACAACTGTTGACGAGTCTATGTTAACTGGCGAGCCAATGCCTGTTGAAAAGGGGGAGGGTGATGACGTTGTAGGTGGCACATTAAATAAGAGTGGTTCTGTTTTATTTAGCGCGACTCGAATTGGTAAAGATACTGCGCTTGCACATATCATCAATATGGTCAAACGTGCGCAAAACTCAAAGCCACCCATTGGTCGTTTAGCAGATGTAATATCGGCTTATTTTGTACCAACAGTAATGATTATTGCAGTGATAAGTGCTTTGGTCTGGCTCAATTTTGGACCTGATCCCATTGTGGCATTTGCACTTGTATCAGCAATGACGGTGTTAATTATTGCATGTCCATGTGCATTAGGGTTAGCAACGCCAATGTCAGTGATGGTCGGTGTGGGCAAAGCTGCTGAAGCAGGGGTTTTAATTCGTAATGGTGAAGCGTTACAGACTGCATCAAAAATCACTACAATGGTATTGGATAAAACAGGAACGATTACTCAAGGTGCGCCTAAAGTTACGGACATTGTTATTTTAAGTGATACAAACGAGGAAACTGTCCTCCAGCTTGCCGCAAGTCTTGAATCAGGTTCAGAGCATCCATTGGCATTAGCGATTATGGACACAGCTAATGAACGTACAATATCTCTCAAGAAAACAGATAATTTTAAGGCAGTAATAGGTCATGGTGTTGAAGCAAACTGTGCTGATAAACAGTTGTTATTGGGTAATGAAAAGCTAATGCGAGCTAAGAACGTTGATATTGATGGTGTTGAGGAAGAGATACGTACTTTAGCCAGCGAAGCGAAAACACCCATGTATTTTGCTATTGATCATAAACTTAGTGCAATTATTGCGATTGCTGATCCTATTAAAAGTGATGCTGTCAATGCTATTCAACGGTTACAAAGAAATAATATTCGTGTGGTGATGGTGACGGGTGATAATCAGGCTACTGCAAATGCTGTTGCAAAAAAAGTAGGAATTAATGACTTCTTCGCAGAGGTATTACCTGAAGAAAAGGCTGAAAAAGTCGCTTTTTTGCAACAGCAAGGTGAAATTGTTGGTATGACTGGGGATGGTATTAATGATGCGCCTGCTTTGGCTAGAGCTCATGTTGGATTTGCAATTGGTACTGGAACTGATGTGGCGATAGAAAGTGCTGATGTCACACTGATGCGCGGCTCTTTACATGGTTTGGCTGATGCGATAGCCATTAGTAAAGCAACATTAAACAATATCAAACAAAACTTATTGGGTGCTTTCATTTATAATATTGCAGGTATCCCAATAGCGGCAGGTGTTTTATATCCACTTTGGGGCATGCTCTTGAATCCCGTTATTGCGGGTGCTGCTATGGCGTTTTCATCTGTAACTGTAGTCACTAATGCTAACCGACTACGCTTTTTTAAAGCGCAGGGCAATTAGGAGTGTGTAAAGATGCTTTTGGTTAACGTATTGGGTATAGGATTAATTGGATTAATCATTTGGTGGTTTTGGCTTTATAAGCCAACAAAGGCTACTATGGATAACTCAAAATCCATTATTATCGTGGATAATGGCGTCTACGAGCCAGCTAACATTAAGTTAAAAGAAAATCAACCCACGATCCTTCGTTTCTTACGCAAAGATGCTTCGCCTTGTGCAGAAATGGTACTTTTTCCTGAATTGGATATTAGTGAAATATTACCACTAAATAAAACAGTTGAAATAAGCCTGCCAGCACTAAAGGTGGGTGAATACTCATTTCATTGTCAAATGCAAATGTATCGGGGCGTTCTTGTTGTTGAGTAATTATTATATACCCTTCGCTGTGTGCATAGTTCTTTTAAATAAGTACAAAAATATACCTCATTATGAGTACATAAGGACGGTAATGTGAGCATTTTGTTCAGGGCTGATGCTTAATAGTCTTTTAATGTTCTAATCGATTATGAGTAAATGTGTTTTTATTTTCTTGATTAAGTTAACTATATTTAGTATGAGTTGCTCTTTGAAAAAAACTTTTTAGAGTGGTTATTTCTTTATAGAAAGAAGGGCCAATAATGATTGCTGACCTTTGTTACTTTGTCCGTTTTTGGCAGTTACACGTATTATTTTTTACAGTAATCTTATTAAGTCTTTGCCCAGCTCTTTCTTCTGCTCAAACCTATACAGGGGATAAAAAATGTCGCGAATGCCATATTGATATTTATTCGTCTTATATTAAAACAGGTCATCCTCATAAAATTCAAAAGGTAACAGGTCCGCCAGTCTTTCCTGAAGGTACTTCACCAGGGGTTCCATCCCCGCCAGCAGATAAACAATGGAATGATATCTCCTATGTTATTGGAGGATTTGCCTGGAAAGCACGTTTTATGGATAAAGAAGGATATATTTTAACGGGAGATAAACACCGTCAATTCAATTTAGCAAATCAAATATTAAAAACAACATCTTCTTGGACAGGGTATGACAAAGATAATGCCCCACGTAAGCCATATACATGTGGGGAGTGTCATACAACAGGTTGGGTTTTAACCGGCCCTAAAGGACCACATCAAAATAATTTATCAGGTATCTATGGGGTTTGGAATGCTGATGGGGTTACCTGTGAAGCTTGTCATGGTGCGGGTGATCAACATGCAGCACAACCTGAGCAAGTACACTTAAGTCTTGAGGAGAACTGTGGTGACTGTCATCGGCGAGGTAATGTCAGTCAGATTGATGCCAGTAATGGTTTAATAAGACATCATGAGCAGTATGAAGATTTACTGGCCTCACCACATCGCTATATTAAATGTATTGCCTGCCATGAGCCTCACCAAAGTGTAAAGTATCAGGGTAATGGATTTAAAGGAGAACAAAACACATGTCAAATATGTCATACCGAGACAGTCAGTAATATTCCAGCGAAAGTAGACTTTCAGTGTACAACCTGTCACATGCCTCGAATTGCTAAATCGGCTGTATCTGTAAAGCATAAGGCAAAAATAGGTGAAATTATTGAGGGTGATGTGCGTGGTCATATTTTTCGTATCAGTACGGATCAGCAGTGGAAAATGTTTACAGATAATGGCCAGTTTGTTCGATTAAATGATGAGGGAAAAGCATTTATCACAGTTGATTATGCATGTTTAATCTGTCATACCGACAAGGATAAAGCATGGGCTATTGAGTCTGGAAAACGTATTCATCAATAATTATGAATAAGAATGTATTCATCGTTTTGTTTTTAGGTATCCTTGTGGGTGTTCTGTTAGTGATTACTGCAGATCATGTTGATAGAGTGACATCTACTGATGAGTTTTGTGGTAATAGTTGTCATTCTATGAATCGATATATAGCAAATGATGAAATATATGTAACTTCTGCTCACAGAACACCCAAAAGCGGGGTTGTTGTTGGTTGTGCTGATTGTCATATACCAGAATCACTCGCATTAGCCATGTGGACTCATGTTAAAGGAGGAATTAAAGATAGCCTTTCAGAGGTAAGAAATGATTTTACGAACCCTGCTGTTTGGGAAAGCTTCAAACCACGGTTAGCAAAACAAGTGAGAGAACGAATGTTAGCTAATGACAGTAGGGTTTGCCGTAATTGTCATATTATGGAAAAAATTGCTGTTTCATCTTATGAGGGACAACGAGCACATGCTCAGTCATTTTATACTAAAGTAACCTGCATTCAGTGCCACTATAATTTAGTCCATGACCCTGTTAAGCCTCATGATGGATTTGCTGAAAATATACATAAACTGCCTGACTAATTATCTATTTCTTATGTGAAATGATTCATTTTTGAATTGTTCTAATGTAAATTTACTTCGCATTAATTATTAAAAAAAATAGTGTATGTATTCTTTGCGATAAATGCAACGAAATTTATATATCCCTTAATATACTATTAATAATCGTATAATATTGTATTGAGGAAGGTTTATGAGCGTATCAAGAGCTATTGCGCTTCCATTGGCTATTTTTTTTGTTAATGCAGTCAATGCAAAAACATTAAATCTTACACAAGAGAACTTTGTTCAAGCGGCATCAGAAATAGCAAATCTGAGTCCTATTGTTAAACAAGAAAAAATAGTTCACATTAACCCTGAAGTATTTTCAACAAATGTACTGGCACTGGATAAAATTAAAATCCAATTATTTGATGGTATACAGTTAATAGCAAATAAGAAACGTGTTGTGGATAATGGCGTATCTACTAGTTTTCAACTATCAGAAGTTTCAGGTGCTCAAGTTAGCAGTTTATGGATTGGAACGGTAGACAGTGAGCTTAACAGTAAAATAATTCTTGCTATTTCTCCAGAAAGTGTTTCAGGCAAAATTGATGTTATGGGAAGAACTTTCTTTATCAGATTTAATAATGGACAACAGATAATTCGTGAAATGAAACAGGGTTCGGCAAGTGTCGCCAAAATGCTGGATGAAACCAGAGAGCAAGCTGTTTTTAAATTAGTCAACCAGGAGCGTGCTGCACGAAACTTACATAAGTATAATTATAATACGAAACTTGCTAAGTCATCACGCCTCCACTCTGAAGATATGGCTCAGAATAACTATTTTAGCCATACCAGTCGTGATGGACGTTCACCGTTTGATCGTATGAAAGCACAAGATTACCAACATGGTTATGCGGCAGAAAATATCGCCGCAGGTTCTTCAGATGCAGAAGGGACGATGGAGCAGTGGATGAACAGCTCAGGTCATAGGGCATCAATTTTAAGTAAAAATTATTGCGACATTGGCGTAGGTTACGCTTATAATAGTGGGAACCGTTATCGGCATTTATGGACACAAAATTTTGGAAAACTGAGTGGTACCCGCTCATGTCAAGCTAACCCTGATCCTACTCCAAATCCAGATCCCACACCGAATCCAGATCCAGGCAACAATAAGTACAAACCTGTTACGAACAAGTTGAATGTTTGTTTAGGCTCCGTCAATGGTAATAATGCTGATGGTGCTCGTGTTAATGCAGCACGTTGTAGTGACTCGAAATCTCAGCAATGGGAGTTAGATAGTAAAGGTTTACTACATCCCGCTAATGCACCTGAAAAATGCCTACAAATGCCACAGTGGTGGAAAGGGACCAATCGTGCAGTCATTGGTAAATGTAATGAGCAACAACTTCATCATCGTTGGCAGTTTATTGATGGTCGTATTCAAAATTTAGCGTATCGTATGGTCTATTTGAAGCACTTCACTAAATACGGTGACTGGGTAGGTATTTGGACTAAGGATGAGACCAAAGGACAACAGTGGCAGTTTAAGCAGGAGCATTTAACTGCCACCCCAGTCACTTATTAATATAAGCTTCTGGAGCTTCATCACTTGACGGCCGCCCCTAAAAAACCTTCGTTATGGGTATAGTGATTTTGGATAAAGGCTGTTTAATTCAACGCATCAGAAGACAAGAATAGCCTTCTGATGCTCTTAAGAGCTAAGAAAAGTCTAATTTCTAAAAGTTAGCTATTAATTCGGCTCTCAAATAGATCATATAAAATCACGA
Source organism: Zooshikella harenae (assembly GCF_018837975.1). Classification (GTDB taxonomy): domain Bacteria; phylum Pseudomonadota; class Gammaproteobacteria; order Pseudomonadales; family Zooshikellaceae; genus Zooshikella; species Zooshikella harenae. The sequence goes on from NZ_JAGSOY010000074.1 coordinate 9,746, forward strand.
AGACACCTGAAAATATGGATAAGTGATACGACTTAAAAGGAAACCAGGTTAATAGCTTAGTAGACCCAGAAAGTTAGACTATTTTTTTATACCGACTAAGACTTTGTTACATTCACCTGAATGACCCGAAGGCTTATTTCTAATAATAACTTTAAATCCTGTTTCTTCCATTATTTGTTGGTAAGTTGATAAACCAAATAAGCCTAGCTTCATTCTATCGTGTTCGACGACACGATTGCCCATATTTGTGATAATATAAGTGGTGAAAATTTCTAGCTCATTTGGGTGATCAGTATGCTTGTTTATGTAATCAATAATAGTAACCTCACCGTGCTTTCCTTTGCGAGTTACGTGATAGATAACAGGTTCGGAAAAATGAACACTATCAAACTCTGGTGATATGATAAATATACCTTTTTTATTTAAATGATCATATGCTGTTTTACACACAGCCTTTATATCAGTTTCACTAAAAGCATGACCAATGCTATCATGGATTAACACTACATCGAAGTTTTCGTTAAGTTGAATAGATTTCATGTCACCATGATAAGTAGTAACAGAAGGATTTAGTTTGGTACATTGATTAAGCATTTCTTGGGAAATATCTACAACAGAAGCCTTAAAATTATTAGATATATAAGACAATAGATAACCTGGACCTGATGCTAGTTCAAGAAGGGTTTTATCTTTTATATTAAAAAAATCATTAAACAGTGCAATCCAAAATGGGGCTTCTTGCTCATAGTCTTCCCTAATAATCACGTAGGGGTAAAGATGGGATAAGTCATTGTATAAACGATTAGCTGTTATTTTATTTATATCAAAAGCCATTAAAAATTGTCCATTATAGCTTATGTGTATGAGCATGCTAATGATAAAGCTGAGAGAAAATTAAAACAAGCAAAATTTTTGATGGGTGGTTTGCTGTGGAAAAACATTAGATTTGATTTCATGGCTGGCCTACAGCTTAATCTTGCTCACAGCACGTGTTGCGCAAACAATCTCAGGTATCGTTGGCTAGCATTGAGGTAAAGCTGTTGATTTGAAAACTGATTCACTCTCACTCTGATGCCTTTTGGTAGTGAGACGGATTCATAGTGTGTTCATTGGGTGTCTGGCTGCTTTTGTCGTTGGGGTGACGAACAAGAAAGTTAGCGATATCTTTTATCGAATATTATTTCAATTTACTCCTATGGAGGAATAGGATTTCCGTCTTCATCTAAAGAAATCTCATTATTGACCTCAACGGTACGCTGAAGAATACGGTTAATTTCCTGTTCACTATTTTCAGGTTTAGGGGCATCTCTAAACTAAAATGGAGGTTGGCTTGTCATGAATCTTGATATAGTAAAATCCTTGAACACCCAAAGCTTGAAGTGTTCCGCCTAAGGAACCATTTTTTAGTAAGCAATGAGGGAAAAATAGTGCCATCTTCTAGGCATTATTGTTGTCCTTCTTGAGTGGCTGATTTTTTTGAAATCCGTTAATATGCTTTAAATTAACGGATTTTAGTTGAGAGATTTATTGAAACTGTGAGTTGTTGAGATAAGTATGTTACAGCATAATACCTGTAGGTAAAACCACATATTGTCACTAAGGGTGATGTTCTTGTTCTTCCCGCATATTATGCTCCATCATTTGTTCCATCATCATTTGCATCATATCCATGCGTTGTTCCATCATACCCATGCGTTGTTCCATCATGTATTCTTTTTTATCCATATGCTCTTTTTTGGTTTGTTGTTTTTTATCTGGATTTTTCTTTGTCATTTTATCTTGGGATGGATTCATCATATGCATACCTTCCTGCATGTTATGCATATGTTGTTGCATTAATTGTTGACGTTTTTTGGGGTCTTGTTCTTGTTTTATTTCCTCCATTAATGTTTGCATTTTTTGCATATGCTGATGCATCTTCATCATATGTTTATGAGACATCATTCCCATCATATTATCTTTCATCATACTATTATGGTCATCTGCAGATAACATGGATGGTAAAAGTAATGTTGATATGACTATCGTTGGAAAAAATGATTTCATTTTATTTACCTTTGTTTGATTTAAAAATTTTATATTAGTTAATTATAGGAAATTACTTATCCCTGTGGATTATTACTTCTATGACTTAATGACACTAATTCATGAGGCTCTTCAAATCCTGTGATGGCATGCTTTCCTTGGGCTAGTATAGTCAAAGAGTTAGGTAATATAAGGTTTTTTGCTAACTTTTGAGTAAGCAGGTTTGTTACATTTAAAATTTTTGCCATTTTCTCTAAACGGGCGGCAATATTGACTGCATTACCAAAAAACTCTACAGATCGCTTATGCTCACCAATTTCTTTTGCAACCACTTCACCAGCATCAATACCTATACGATATTTAGGGACTACACCGAATTGCTGTAAATAATGAGGCATATGCTCTTTTAAGTACTTATCTACAGCTTCCAGAAAAAAGGCAACACACCATACACCTTTGCTTAATGGCCATGTTGCCATCATATTATCACCCACATAGCGTTGAACTTCTCCCGAGTGAAGCCGAATAAGATGTGATACATCATGAAGGAACATACCCATTAGCTGCTGAGCTTTAATAGGGCCTACACGTTGAGTAATTGCTGTTGAGTCTGCAATATCTAAAAATAGGAATATACGCTGTTCATGTTTGGGAGTGATATACTGACCCAGTATAAGTGCTTTTAACGTTGTATTTCCTAAAAACTGACTGATACGAATTAACATACTCATGATAATTGCCATACCAAAACAAAGCATAAAATGAACTAAAGTTGCTTTGCTTAATAACCAGTTTATGTGTAGTTCTTTCCAAAAAAGTGCATGACTAATAACTAAAGAAATCATAATTAGCACAGACCACATTATTGACATCGTTAGTATTTGAACGATGACGGCTCTTTGTCGAAAATAGCTGTGTAGGTAAGGGGTAACGATCGCTATGAGTAGCCCAACTAAAAAACCATTGGCTAAACCATGGATCAATGGTTCGTGTACAATTAAGCTTATAAGGGTGCCAAATAAGGCACCACATAAAGAATAAAACAACCATATTGAGGATGTACGTTTAGAGCGAGTCATATATGAGTACCCCAGTGGAAATCTATTCATGTTACACTGGAGAACATATTGCTTATTTCTCCTGTAAATGTAGTGTATGATGCATTCCTGCTTCATAATGTCCTGGAATATTACAGGCGAAAATAACCTCTTTTTCACCATTAAATTGCCAAACAAGTTCTTTTGTTTTACCTGGGTCAACAGTAATGGTATTCCCATCTGCATGACGCATGTTTGGCATTTCGCGCATCATTTTCTGGTGTTCTTTGTGTTCATGCTGATTACCTATAGCAAATTCATGCGGAATTTTTCCGTCATTTTTTACAATAAAAAGAACGGTTTCACCAGGCTTGATACTGGGCTTTTCCTGAAAAGAAAATTGCATATTGTCATTCATTGATACATGAATGGTTTTTGTGGCTTGAGTCTTATCCGCAGGCTGTCCAACAGTACTTGATGTTTCTTGGTGATGATGATGACCTGAGCCACTGGCTAATACCAGCGGTGAAGTGATAAGTGTTACGCTGAACAATAATATAGATGCTTTTTGTAAGAGGAAATTATCCATAATTAGAGCTCCGTTTGAGATGATGATGTGATTTTTGACTTGGGGTTGCCAATGCTTGCTGAAAATGCTCCACTTTTTTCTCTTTGAACTGCTTGATGTAATAAATAGCGCTGCCATAAAAAATAGACGACAGGTAAGACTAATAGCGTTAGTAAAACAGCACTTAACATACCACCCACCATAGGTGCTGCAATACGACTCATAACTTCTGAGCCAGTGCCAGAACCATATAGAATAGGTAATAATCCAACGATAATTGCCGCAGCAGTCATCATCACTGGGCGTACGCGCATACCTGCACCTTGTATAATTGCGTCTTTAAGTTCCACAATTGAGGGGTAAGTACCTTGTTTTTGCCGGATTGTTAACACAGTTTTATACGCTTGGTTAAGGTAAACTAACATAATGACGCCAATTTCAACCGCAACACCCGCTAATGCTATAAAACCAACACCAACTGCAACTGAAAAATTATAGCCTTGCCAATACATGAGCCAAATACTGCCAACCATGGCAAAGGGAAGTGTACCCATAATAATTAACACTTCGGCCAGATTTCGAAAATTCATAAATAACAAAACCACAATAATGGCGAGTGTTAGGGGGACCACATACATCAGTTTGGCCTTAGCTCGTAGCATATATTCATACTGGCCTGACCAGGTGATGGAATAGCCAGCAGGTAGTGTCAGTTTTCCATTGACGGTCTGTTGAGCCTGTTGAACATAGGTTCCGACATCCATATTATCAATATCAATAAATGTCCAGCCGTTTAAGCGAGCATTTTCACTTTTAATACCTGGAGGTCCATCTTCAATGGCTATGTTTGCAACATCGCCTAATGAAATACGTTGTCCCATTGGCGTTACAATAGGCAGTAAGGCCAGTTGCTCTGGTGAGTTACGATAATCCTGTGGATAACGGATATTGATAGGATAGCGCTCTAAGCGTTCAACTGTTTGCGCGACGTTCATTCCTCCAATGGCGGTGGCAACCACTTGTTGTATATCTGCAATATTTAAACCATAACGCGCCGCTTTTTCTCGCTGAATATCCACTTTAATATAACGACCACCCGCGACACGTTCTGAATAAACCGAGGCGGTGCCTGGGACATTCTTTAAGATAGACTCTAACTGTTGACCAATGGATTGGATTTTTTTCAAGTCAGGTCCGGCAATTTTAATACCGACAGGGGTTTTTATACCGGTTGCTAACATATCAATACGGGTTTTGATTGGCATGACCCAGGCGTTGGTGACCCCTGGAAGTTTAACTAATTTATCCAACTCTTTTTTCAATTTCTCTGTGGTCATGCCTGGGCGCCATTGATCATGAGGTTTGAGTCGAATAAAGGTTTCAATCATGGTCAATGGTGCGGGATCTGTAGCGGTTTCTGCTCTTCCCACTTTACCAAATACAGTTTTAACCTCGGGTAGTGTTCGAATTAATTTATCAGTTTGCTGCAATAATTCGCGTGCTTTACCAATGGATATGCCTGGATAAGTAGTTGGCATATACATTAAATCACCTTCATCTAACGGTGGAATAAATTCACTGCCAATTTTATCCAGTGGCCAAACGGCTAGGCCCAATGTAATAAAAGCCAACAGCAGTGTTATTTTGGGAAAACGCAACACCGTTTTCAGGCAAGGTAAATAAAGTGCAGTCAATAAACGATTTACAGGGTTTTTATGTTCGGCAATGACTTTACCTCGAATAAAATAACCCATTAATACGGGAACTAAAGTAATCGCCAGCGCTGCTGCCGCTGCCATAGCATAGGTTTTAGTAAACGCCAGTGGCGAGAACATACGGCCTTCCTGGGCTTCTAAGGTGAAGACAGGAACAAAACTCACGGTAATAATTAATAAACTGAAAAAGAGGGCGGGACCTACTTCACCGGCTGATTCTGCGACAATTTGCCAGCGATTTTGATTTGTAAGAGGTGTTCGTTCCATGTGCTTGTGCATGTTTTCAATCATGACAATAGCACCATCGATCATTGCTCCGATGGCAATGGCAATACCACCCAGTGACATGATATTGGCATTAATACCTTGGGCATTCATGACAATAAATGCTGTGAGAATACCAACAGGTAAGCTGATAATGGCCACTAAGGATGAACGGACATGAAATAAAAAGACAATACATACCAATGCAACAACAATGAATTCTTCCAGCAGCTTATGCCAGAGATTGCTAACGGCACGCTCGATTAATCCAGAGCGATCATAGACGGTTATTAACTCCACGCCATCTGGTAGGCTCTGTTTTAGTTGTTGTAATTTGGCCCTGACGCCATTAATCACTTGTTGTGCATTTTCACCAAAGCGCATGACAACGACACCACCAACGGTCTCGCCTTCACCATCCAGCTCAGCAATACCACGGCGCATTTGTGGGCCTAAATTAATATCGGCCACATCTTTTAAAAGAAGTGGTATGCCATTTTGATTAACACCCAGTGGAATATTGCTTAAATCTTGTTGGTTTTGAATGTACCCTGAGGCGCGAACCATGTATTCGGCTTCGGCCATTTCAACCACAGAAGCTCCTACTTCTTGATTGCTTTGTTTTATCGCTTGTTGAATATGCGCTAGGGGAATACCGAATGCGCGGAGTTTGTCAGGGTTTACTTTCACTTGATATTGCTTAACCATTCCGCCAATAGTGGCGACTTCTGATACACCTGGGATGGTTTGTAACTCATACTTTAAAAACCAATCCTGAATACTGCGTAATTGGCTAATATCATGCTGGCCTGTTTTATCGACCAATGCATAAAGGTAAACCCAGCCAACCCCTGTGGCATCAGGTCCTAGTTGGGGGCGTGCTGTTGCTGGCAGAGATGGAGCAACCTGACTGAGATACTCTAAAACACGGCTACGGGCCCAGTATAAATCGGTATCTTCATCAAAGATGACATAAACATAAGAGTCTCCAAAAAAGGAGTAGCCACGTACTGTGACGGCACCAGGGACGGATAACATGGCTGTGGTAAGCGGATAAGTTACTTGATCTTCAACCACTTGGGGGGCTTGTCCGGGGTAATTGGTTTTGATAATCACCTGTACATCCGACAGATCAGGTATGGCATCAACGGGTGTGTTTTTGAGGGAGTAAAAACCAATACCGATTAAAATAAACGTTGCCAGCAAGACAAAAAAGCGATTATGGACTGACCAGTGAATAATGGCATTTATCATGGTGTTTCTCCTGACTGTCCATGGTTATGCGCTTCACTGTGTGTCTTAGGTTTATGCTCACTGGTTTTTTCAGATATATTTTTTGAGCCATCAGGGATATGCACTTGAGTAATTTGGTAGCGGTTATTAGCTGCTTTTTGCACTTCGATATGCACTTTCATGCCTGGCGATAGTTGAGCAATATTAATGCTGTCTGCAAGCATAAAATCCATTGTCATGGCAGGCCATTGCCACTCTGGAATAGCTTGGTGGGTGACATTTACTTTTCGGGTGTTAGGCATGATATTGTGAACCTCTGCTTCAACCCAGGCACTGGATGGTTTTTTTTCAGCTTTTGTTTGCATATTGTGTTGAGCATGACTGTCATGCGTCTGAGATGATTGATTTTGTGATGAGTCGCTTTGTGCTGTGTTTAGAGCTGTTTGATCTGGCGATGTCATACGTTGAAAATCAGAATTTTTACTGGATTCAGAGTCCAGTAAAAATTGTGCTGATGTAACAATGGTGTCACCTTTTTTTAAACCTTTAATAATTTCTGCATATTGATCATTAACCTTACCCACAGTTATCTCAATGGATTTAAATTGGCCTTCGCCTAATGCGAGTACCACACGGTCTTGCCGTCCGGTGCGAATGACGGCTTCGCGAGGAACGAGTAATTGTTGCTCCGCGCTATTGGCATGAATAACAACTTGAGCAAACATATTGGGTTTAAGCATTTGATTTGGATTAGCAAAACGCAGGCGAACTTTAACGGTTCGGGTTTTTGCATCGAGTGTGGGGTAGATATAATCTACTTTGCCTTGCCAGGTTTTACCTGGCAGATAATCCAAAGTCATCGTGACTGGCATACCAGGTTTAACGAGTGCTGTTTGGCGTTCAAATACTTCTGCTTCAACCCAGACTTCCTCTAATGAGCCAATAGCCATCAAAGTCATACCTGGTTTAACGAAGAAACCTTCGCGAATATTAAGGTTATCTACGACGCCACTTTGGGGGGCAAAAAACGTGACAGTTTGTTGCACTTGTCGGGTTTTACGTAATGCTTCTATGGTGGCGCTTGGTAGCTGCAGCGCCTTAAGGCGATCAATGGCAGCGTTAATCAGTTGTTGGTTATTGCGTTGTAAGGCTAATAACAATTCTTCTTGTGCATTGACTAATGCAGGAGAATAAATGGCATATAAAGGATCACCTTTTTGCACGGTGTTGCCCTGTGCTTTTACATAAAGTGTTTCTATCCAGCCTTCTACACGAGGGTGAATATGAATTAAACGATCCTGGTCATACTGAATATAACCCACGGTATTGATGATTGTTTTAAAAGGCTGTTTTGTGACCGTTGCTGTTCTAACACCTAAATTATTGACGACATTTGGCGCTATTTTGATGGTTCCCGGACCTGCATCTTGGTTTGAGTTGTCTTCTTCATAAACAGGAATTAAATCCATTCCCATCGGTGATTTTCCGGGCTTATCCCGACGATAATTGGAGTCCATGGGGGCAACCCAGTACAGCGGTTTTTTTTCATCACTTTTCGCATTGCTTTCAGATTGTTTTGATGATGCTGAAGTATTTAATGCGATAATTTTGTAACCTGAAAAGCCGAGAAATATACCCAGAATTATGCCCGTTATCAGCGTACCTTTATTACGCAGAAACGTTGTCATTGATGCTTCTCCTACTTAAAAATCGGTATTGGCTTGAACTGCTTTTTTTAGTCGTTAAAAATTCAATTTGTTGTAAAAAAATAATTCAGTTGTGCGATGGTTTTTTGTTTTGCAACATGGATAGTCAGTGCATCAATTTCAGCGTTAAGCTCTGCAATACGTGCGCGAACAACTTCAGCAAAATCACCATCATCATTGGTATAGGCGGTTAACGCGGCTTCAGCCTGTTGATGCATTTGGGGTAGAAGTTGAGATTGGTATAACGATAGGCGCTGATCTAATCGCTTTAGCTGAGCTTTTGCGGTTTCAAATCGTGCAATCATATTTCGTAACAATAACCACTTTTCGGTTTTTATGGCTTCCGCTTGAGATGCTGCGGCTTGCACTTCTTTATCCTGTCGGTTTGCGGTAAACAGCGGTAAATCAAAGGTTACCCCGACGGAAAAAAAGTCAGCCCGGTCATTGCCGTTAGGGTCATCATCCCGGTAACTGTAGCTGGCATTAACCCCCCATTCAGGCTTGTATTTTTGCTCAGCAAGTTTTATTTCTGTCTGACTAGCCTGTATCTGCTGATCCAATGCCTTTACTGCAGGATGTTGCATAAAATGTTTTGCTAGCGTTTGCGGTGTGGTGACTTTTGTATAAACCAACTGTTGTTTAAGTATATGAAGATTGGGGAGTTTTCGAGTGAGAGCTAGCCCACTGGCAGAATAGTGTGAAAGTGCTTGCGGGGACGCTGAGTGTCCCGTTGGTTTTACTTCATTGATAAATGCATCACTTGTCCATTCAGATAATGCTTGCAACTGCATTTCTTGTTGTTGTAGTAGATTCGTTAAGCGGTCATCAAGCCGTGTTAACTCTAACTGAGCACGAATAATATCCTGTTGACGGGATTTCCCCATGGCTGAGGCATAATTGGCCTGAGCCACTCCTGCTAACTGTTCAAATAAACTACGGTTACGGTTAATAAGGGCAATACTTTCCTGGGCAAGGTAGGCATCGAACCATAGCTGACTAACATTAGCGGCCACTTTGGCTTTTCGGTCTTGTCGCATAAAAGGATGTTGCTGACTTTGCAGTTTAAGTTGCTGTTGTTTAAGGGCGAGGCTGTTGCCTCGAGGAAACATTTGGGAAACACCGACTTTGAGTTGTGTCATTGGCTCCTGATCAAAATCAAAGGTGTCAGTCGGTAGGTTTGCCAAGCCCACTGACATCTTGGGATCAGGTAATGTTCCAGCAGCAATTTGTCTGGCTGTAGTGGCAGCTTGGATATGCTGACTTTGTGTTAGCCAGGGATCGTTCTTTTGTGCCAGGTGAATGGCTTGTTGTAGGGAAAGTGATGCCCCATAACTGGTACTGGAAATCAGGCTGGCAATAATGCCAGCCGTTATGGGTAATGAAATTCGAGAGGTCATTAATATTGTTCCTCTAGTACTTTCACCTGCGCAAAAGATGAGGTTGTGCCATCGTCTTTAATTAAAAAAACGTCATAAGGCAGAAGCTCATTGCCATATTCCATTCCAGGACTACCAACGGGCATGGCTGGAACCGTCAAACCGACAGCATGTGCTGGTGGGTTTTGGAGAAACTGTTTGATGTATTTTGCGGGAATATGACCTTCAAACGCATAGGTTTTGTTATTTTTAGGGGACGTTAATACTGCGGTATGGCATGAACGATGAGTGGGAGGAATATGGTATTGCGTTTTGATAGCGGTTAGATCATCAAGGTGTTCAGTCTGAGTCTTAAAACCTTGTTCATTCAGGTGTTTCATCCATTTTTTGCAGCAACCACAACTTGGATTTTTGTAAACAGTTAATGGGATAGACTCGGTTGTAGAGGTTTGCTTTTGAATCGCTTTTAGTTGGATGTTTTGCTGATGACTTGATTTCGTTTCAGCAGTGGAAATACCTGAAATAAAAGGAAAGATAAGAATAGAATAAAAAAAATAGCGAGTTAAATTGAGGGTGAACATAATGGTAAAACCTGCAAAACAAACAGTTAAATAACCGTAATCGTTATTTTGATGTTCACAGTGTGTAGGTGGCAGTATTTATTAACGATGCTATATCCCCTTTATTAGTTATAAAGCAGACATTCGTTAACCCTAACTGTAATTGCCTTAAGACGTTAGCTTTAAGCTGCTAGGCAAAACCTGTACTGAGAACCTGAAGTTGTTTTATCCGCTAAATCCAAAGTGATACCACTTGAGGATAATGCGATTGATACATTGACAGGTTAGCCAATAATGGGAGGTCGGTAGGGAATACTAGAGGGGTGTGAGGGGATGAAGGCGCTATATTGACTAATATTCAACACATGTATTGATAAAGGTGTTGGAGATGTGCTTGTTGGCAATACAACAGATGATAAGCAATGACCACTAGAACAAGATCCACTTTGCTGGCATTTACTTTGGTTTTTTAGCGAAGTCAATGTTTTACAACACGAGTGAGAGTTTGTATCCATCTGTTGTGCAGAAAACACGCTATTACTATGGTACTTACTTTGATGAGCAGTAGTATCAACAGGCATGGATTGTATCGTATTTGTTTCCACAGCAAAGGCATTACTCTGACTTACAAGTGTCAGTAGTAAAAGCATCATGAGGGAAAACTGTTTGAGATTCATGCCAAAGCGTTTCTTGAATATTGATTAGTGAATTTTTACTGAGCCTGTGTGGAGTAGGATACCTTGCTTTTCAAAAAGTTCAACTGAAATAGTCCGTATAGTATTTTCGCCCCAAGGAGGCTGTGGCAAAAGGGGGACAGAGGATTTTTCAGTCATCATAACAAATCATCTATCGCCTGGAGTAAGGAATCACTATTAGGTTCCGTTGCACTGGCAAAGGCTTTTACTGAAGATCCATCGGCACTCACCAGGTATTTATAAAAATTCCACTTGGGGGCTTCTGCTTTTGTGGCCAAATATTTAAAAACAGCATTGGCTTGGTCTCCTGTCACTGATGAGGGAGATAGCATGGTAAAAGTGACACCATAATTCACATAACAAACTTTGGCTGTTTTAGCTTCATCACTGGCTTCTTGGCGGAAATCATTGGAAGGGAAACCAAGCACGACAAGCCCTTTATCTTTATAGTGTTTATGAAGTGTTTCTAATGCTTTAAACTGTGGTGTAAAACCACAGTGACTAGCCGTATTAACGATAAGTACGGGTTTTCCTGCAGTGAGTTGACATAAGTTAATGCTGTCTTGTGAATGTAATTTTCGTAGTGTTACATTGAGATAATCAGGACACGTTGCCAATACTGCAAAAGAATATAATGGTAATAAAGTGATCAACAGTAAGCGCATAATCATCATTCCTTTTGGGTATTACTTATCGTGTGGACTTGGCAGAAAAAAAGCTTCGTTGGTAAGGATGTCCTTTGATGATAACTGTGTTTATTGCATTGTAAGCGCTAATTGTTTCAAGAGGATTTTTATCTAATATCAGTAGGTTCGCAGTTTTACCTTCAGTGACTGAACCAATGCTTTGGTCAAGGCTTAAGGCGCGAGCGTTGTTAATGGTGGCAGCGGCCAAAATATCTTTAAGGGTAATGCCTGCGATTGCCATGGCTCGAAGTTCAAGAAATCCATTGAGACCTGGAATGCTGCCATAGGTCGGTGAAGAGGGCGTATCAGAGCCAAATAAAATTTTGCCTTTATGTTGGTAAAAATATTGAAATGCACGCTCTCCTTCGCTATATATCCGTCTCATAATATTTAATACTTTGGGAATAGGCGTACCTTTTGGCACTTTTGTGAGTAGTTTAGTTCTAAACCAATTGGCTTCTGGCGTTTTTAGCCAGGCAATGTGTCGGCTTGGTAAGACATTAAACAGTGCTGGGCTATTTAGAAAAGATGGATCAAATAAATCCATATTGGATGAGATGACCCGAAACGTTGGTATGATGGCAACATTGTTTTTTATGATTTTGTCCAAAACAGTTTTTATTTCTTGGGGAACAGCAGGTTTGCCTTTAAACTCATCCCAATTCCACATGCCATGCGCAATTATATTAACCCCTGTGTTGGCAATTTGTTTATAAGCATTAATAGAGTTGGCGTGGACAATGGACGGTAAATTATACTTAGCGGCTTTCTGGTTAATGGTTCGTTGAAAATCAACGGATGGGACTGGCCATATGGATTTTGCGAAACCATCTTCATGGTAGCTTTTAACACAAATTCCTCCTTCATTTATCACGCGTTGGATGCTAGTACGTGGGTTATTTTTTTTAGCGGATAATCCAGGTAAATGTGTTTTACTTTGGGGGTTAAATAAAAGGTTAGGGAAAAGAGCTAAACGACTTTCCTCAGGTTGGAATAATACCGGATAGCCATTTTCTAACATTAAACTACTTCCACAACTGTATAGTTCGGGGCGAATGGAGTGTGTTTTAAATTCGTCGATTCTACCGGGGTATGCACCTAGGTCAACCAATGAAGTAAAGCCATAGTAAAGATAGGCGCGAGGTAACTGTGCTTTAAATAATTTAACCAGTTCAGGGTGTTTTTTTTCATGAGCTAAATGTATGCCAACGGTGCTACTGATATGCACATGACTGTCAATTAACCCTGGAATTAGGTATTTTCCTGAACCATCAATTGTTTTGCTATTTTTATTTGTAATGTTTTTCATACTGATAATACGTTTGATAATGCTATTTTTAATAATCACAGATTGTTTTTTGTTAATCACACCTGTTTCTGGGTTAATAACACTTATATTATTAATAATTAATGTGGAATAGGGGGGGGATGTAGTTGCATAGCAGAAAGTATTAAATAATAAGTGGTATATGGTAAGAATAGTAATAAGCAACAAAGGCTGTTTACGTAAATTATGCATTACAAACTCCTGTGAAGGGTAAAATTAAGCAGTGTATGTCTATATGGTGATTGTTATATGATGAAAATATTTCTTTTATTTTTATTGTTAG
>NZ_JAGSOY010000075.1 GCF_018837975.1 Zooshikella harenae
TAATAAGACCAGTGAAATAAATCAGCTTCACCTAAATCCCCCACTACAAGTACAGCGTGATGTCTACTATCCCCAAGCATATACAGCCCAAAGAGCTCAAATATACTTGATACATTTTTATAGCCCTTATTACCTGATACTTGAATGCAATATGGGCTACCATCAGCCAACATTTCAGCGCTCGATTTTACTGAAAAAAATACATATATCGAGTATGAAAAAACAGCTAAAGGATAAATTATTAAAGCGCATATTATAATATATTTTTTCATATTTATTTAAACTCATATCAAAACCAACACAAGACGTTAAATATAGGATCTTTCTCTTAATCAGTATATCCCTTTTACCTTCATCCCTCTCACTGGTATAAAACGATTTCCTTTATCATCTATAAAGTTAAAGGGTATCGAGACCCATTTAAAGCCTATATTCTTATGAATTACAAAGTGAAGATGTGGTCCCGTTGAGAAACCTGATGAGCCTGAGCGTGCCAGCTCATCACAACCATAGCAGTGCCAAGCAGAATATGCGCATAGGTTGCATACGTACCATCATCATGCATAACCATTACGTAATTCGCTTTGTCCAGAAAGTAATTACTGGTACCTCTCATATGATAGTCTTTTTTGACACTTACAACCGTTCCGGGCCGTGCAGCAGCGATATAAGTACCTACTTTCATACCAATATCAACAACTATGCTCATCATTATGAGAAAAAGAACCATTAAATGACTGGGTTATGGTGTGGGGTATTCGAGGAAATACGGGGAATGAATAGTTGTATGCCTGCACCTCAGCCGTATATTCACCTAAAATCCATCGAAAGCGATAAGCTGCTATTGACTTTTTACTGGTAAATAATGTCACTGTTGATTTTGCAGGAATAACTTTAATGATTTTACCAGCAGGAAAAGATTCAGAGGTAATTTCTATTTCAACTGGAGCAAAGAAAGGATTTTCAGCCTGTAAAAAGTTCTCTGTATCAATGGTTTCTATATACAGTTTTGGCTTAAGTTTCTTACTTTCTTTGGCTCTATAGCTTAATTTTTCGCTCTTGGATGATATCGGCTGCTTATCCGTAAAAACCCATTTACCATGTTCGTCTTTATATTTAAAAACTTCACCAGCCTGTGCCCCCACCACTGAACAAGTCAGTGCCACGATTAAGAACTTAATTATATTCTTGCTACAGCTGGACATAGTACTTACTACTTAATTAACAACGATTGTTACATTTAGGCTCAATTCCTTAAGCACTCAAAAATAAACGGCGGCTAATCATACAGGATACCTGATTAAAAATCATACACTTTTTTTAGCAAGTTATGACTTAATAGCGGAACGAAAGTTTGGTTTTTATGATAAAGGTGTGTAACAGCGCTTGATAACTACAGTCTACATTACCAGCTTCCTGTGATAATGAAGCATTTACAAGTTAATTTACTATAAGAAGTGCCTTTTCTAGTAGTTCCACCAGTTCCCCATAATCTATTTCATAGTCACGTGCGATATCAATTATCTCAACGGGCTGTTGACCAGCTAGCTCAAGTAAACGTTTCAATTGATTACCAGTAATATCAATCACTCCCACCTTTTCAAATAAAAACCGATTAAATAGATGACCAAAGAATGAATTATCTCTTTTTATTACTTGAGCAGCTACTTTTAATCGATTATCTATCGCAACAAATAACTCTTTATCTGATATAGGTATATTTGCACATAATTTATGAAAATTCCGTAACCGCTTTTTGGACTCTCTATAAAGATAACCATAGCTGAAACGTTCCCAAACAGGTTTCTTTTCTATCATAACTCAGTATTGACTCTTAGGATCTTTTACTACTAACCTTTTAATAACTACTAGTAACTACCCTCGAAGCGAGAGACAAAAGACAAGAAAGTATAATTTTATTCGAACATAAGTGTCAATCACCGTATATCAGCTAAAATTATCTTTGCTTCAACTATAAAAGTGTAAGTTACTCCTAAGATTCTTCCAAAACAGAACGAAAACCCCACAAACAAACAACTAAATCTTTTGTTTAAAGAATGTACTCAACTAAATACCTTTATAAATAAATTTTACTATTTATTAAAATAACTTAACCACCTGTTAATTTTTTGTTTAACTCAAAGCTTATATTTTAGCAAACCAAAAAAATAGTAATCTTACAACAAACACACGAACAATAATTATCATCTAAAGCAAGAAACCACTTTATTTATGTAAATTTACCAAAAAAATATAATACACTCTTACAGCACTTTCTTCTTATATATGCCTCATATCAAATTCTCTAAAAATGCAATAAAAATAAGTGGTTTTTGGCTATTTTTTCTGATAATTATTAATTACTTAACTGTTATCATAATAGCACTATGGGTCAACTTTTTATTTATTTTGTAGCGGTAAAAATATAAACATGTCTGAATAGCAATAAAATACATCATCCATAAGTAATTGCTAATTAGATATAAATTAAATAATTCTAAACTATGCCATCAAGAGTAAACTTAAGATAGCTTAAAACGCATATATAAAAGCAATAATCTTAGTTACTCAAATAACAAGAACAGGGAATTCACATCATTAAATTATGTGATTAAATATGAGGGTTTAATGTAATGAAACCGATACCAAAAATTCCCTATTTAGGGTTGTACTTTACTTTTCTATTACTCTTGCTGGCAGGGCAATCTAGCGCAAACAGATATCCAATTTATAATGTCTATTTAATTAATAACACTGAGTATGATATTCGTATAGAAACAGAAGATGGCCATTCAACGATGGTTCCCCCTGGTAATGATTCTGGAGAAGCCTACATTTCTCCTTGTGATTTTTCCCAAATATTTAATGCAAAACATGTTTACCAACTACCGCAAGAAGATAGAGCCATCAGAACACGCTTTGGCATCAGTGACCAAGGAAAAACTCCTTACCTTGAACTGCTAACCAACCCTTTACAAAATAAGTTCAAAGTCGAAAAGCGTCCTTCTACTTATGACAACCTTACAAAGGATGTATCTGGATGGGTTGATATTGATGCTCAGCAAAAGTTAAATGCTGGATTAATTAATAGTGTATGGCTTGCTAAAAAACATGCTGTGAATGCTAAAGGGTATAACAAAATCTATGCTCGTGTCGCTATGTTACCTATGAGTCCTGGAGCAGGATATCGTTTATTTGTCGCACTCGTTCAAGCTAAGGATGACTTAGATAGCTTCTATGGTTATGCGAATGGACTTGGCGCACATCATTTTGGGCGCTGGATTCGCGAAGTAAGGCTTATCAATAACACGGATTATGACCTTATGGTTAAAAAGGTCAAAGAAACCCCAGAACGCTATGACGTCCTAAAAACATGGACTCGTGGCAAAAATAGCAATCAATTGCACCCTTGTAACTTATACAAAGGCGATAAACTTGAAGATTTCTCCACTGATGATGAAGGTACGTATAAATACGAAATAGGCTTTATTTCAGAGTCAACACCTACAACAGGTACAATTTCTACAATAGATGTTTCAGTTGATCTTAAAGATGAACGATATAAATTGGATAAGACTGATTACACATATCTTGAAAGATCCCTTGTTGATCACACAAACTCTCCAATAACTAATTGGGTTGACTCCTCTTACCGCCAGCGTGAACTTTATAGTCATTGGACACCTAAACACCACGAGTTTGGTAAGCAGCAAGTTAGCGTCCATTTAGCCGTATTGTCTGATATCATGTACATTATTTTATCTCAACAACAGCTTGACCCTGACGACAATGATGCCAAGCCAAATGATGGCAAACAGGAAGTCGTGTTTAAAGGTGTTCGCTGGTATAACAAAGGTGGAGGCATTGTACATGAAACGCCTCAAAGCTGGATTGCACGTGGCGCTATGGAGTATGTATACGACGAGTCTAGATCAGATAAGCGCGTAAAAGAAGCACGGTTTTTCACCGAAAATAACGGCATCGATTCAATTAGCACGTCAGCCCTAAGAAAATGGAACTTTATCTATAACAACCAGGGTGTTTTAGAACGTGCAATTTATACAGTATCCAGTATCAACACGATGTATCTTGATCTTTACTATGACGATCCACATCAACGTAGTGGTCTCGAGTCAAAAGATTTAGATAAGCAACTTTACCCGACACGTGTCGTTAGATTTGAATGTTCAGATGCCCAATGTCGCAATAGAGCGCGTATTCCATATAACCAGCTCCCCAATCTTGCAAGTGCAAGTAAGCAGCAAAATGGCTCTTATGGTGTCAAAATTAACCGGTCAGAAGGCTACCCATACTTACTATCCTGGTACACTATCAGTTATAACTATGGCAGTGACAAATACGGCTATATTAATGATCCACAACAAGAACGCATTACTAAGTACGACTTTTACCAAAACTGGTATGCAGGTGATATGTCTGAGTCCCATGCTATTGCACCAGGCTATATTCAGTTTGTTCGTGGAGAAGATAACTTACTTAAAGCCAAAAAAGTCTTTTCAAAAAATGCAACCGTAAGTACAGGTTATCCACAAACCCAACAAGATAACTTTACGTTCAAGCAGTACCAAGGGAAAAACTTTTTACACGAAATAAATGTTGATTGGTGGGTTAACGATGCTGATACCACTAAAATAACTAACCTAGTACAAGTGAAACCTATTTATATGCCTGAACCGTCCACTTTAAACAACAGTGATTTTCGGTTTAGAAATGTTCATCCTATTGGTGAAATTATGCCTATTCATGATATGTGGATGACTGAGAGAGAAGCATCTTTAACGACAATAGCAGATAGTTCACCCACTGATGACTCAGAAGATGATGGTGACTCATTAAGTGACCAGTTTATTAACATCATCAAAGAAATAATGGATCAATAGGTAAAACTAAAATGCAGTGACCTTTAAGTGAATCTATTAAAGGTTACCTTTGGTGTACGCCAATGACAGACAACGGCTGGATAACGTACATCAAACTGTTTGCCGCAAGGACGCGGCAATCAAGCCTCCGGAAAAGGATTTGGGGCGTGTTCGAAGGTCGTGATGCAGACTTTGAACAAAGGTACTCTAGAAAAAGGCTTTAAAGGTAAATTTACATACGATTACCTTGTGATTATACCTCTCTCGAATAATGTTTAGTGAATACAGCAATTAACATACACTTTATATGAAACGTTTGTATTTCCACTCCCAGCCAATAAAAAAACTAACGTACGACTTTATTTAACATTTTTCATTTGCACCACATCTCATTATTGATAAATATCTTATTACTGATAAAATTGCTCAACTTTTAGCAGGATAAATCGCTAAAAGTGTTATACATGCTATTAATCATAATACACTTTCATACTGTCACAGGATGACTACATCAGTGTTTATGTAAGGCAGGTATAAGTTTCAAAAGTCACATCTTAAGCCACTTCTAATCGGTTACAATAATGTTGTTACGTACGTTTGTTACTACTTTAATATGTTTATCTCTCAGCCAGGCTGTTCACGCTAAAGAGCCCGTATTCAAACTGGTTACGGAGAACCTACCGCCCTTCAACTACAGTGTTAGAAATAAAAGCTTTGAGCATAAACAGGAAAATATTAAGGGTATTTCTGTTGAAATAATTACTGAGTTATTTAAACGGACAGGCTTCAACTATTCTCTTAAATTAAGACAGTGGAACCTGGCTTATTCATATGCACAACGTAAACCCTATAGAGGTGTTTTTGGGACGGTAAAAACCAAGGAAAGATCAGGCTCCTTCCAATGGGTAGGTCCATTACTTGAAAATAATTGGGTTGTTTTTGCAAAAAATAACTTTAAAGGAAAAATAACAAATGAACATCAACTTAAAAATTACGAAATAGGTGGCTATAAGGGGGATATACGTGTCATCTATTTAAAATCTAAGGGCTTCAATGTAACGGCTATTAGTAATGATCGCTACAATCCTCAACTTTTAGATAATGAATTAATCGATTTATGGGTTTCTGGTGGCTTTTCAGGCCCTTATCTTGCCAAACTCTCAAAAGTTAACGTTAAGCCTGTTTACACAATCCGCAAAGCTTCTGTTTACTTGGCAATGAACAAAAACACCCCCAAACAGTACATTAATGCATTAAATGCTGAGCTTAAAAATATGCGTAACGATGGTTTCATTGACCGAGTTATGTCCTCTCATAAAGAAGAACTCACTGTTTCTCAAAAAAACAGCGACCTGAAACATTAAAAAATAATCAGCACCAATAAAAGCGCTACTATTTACTTACAATAATCATGATAAACCAGTAAGGGTCAAGGATGACCTTTTTCTAAAAATAATCACAAACAAAACCAATTCAATTTATCTTCGCGAAATCTATTATTTATTAATTCACACTCAAACTGATAATCAATACTTCAAGCAAAACGTTAAACACACTAAACACATAATATGTCTTTTTTGCTGGCTCTTTTATAGAAATATTATGCAAAAAGGTTGATACCTACTTCGCTAACTATTAAATTCATCCCACCACATAGAGCTATTGTGATTAAACCCTTTTTTTAATTTTTAGTTTTTTGCTTAAATTAGTTAACAGTTGAAAATAGGAGTTATGGTTTATTTCAAAGTAAACCACTATATGGACAGAAGTCACGGAATATAGTCAAGGAAGAAAAACAGCTAAATACCGCATAGTGATTACCGATAGTACACCATAGATATCAAAGGTTTAGTTATATCAGACACCAAACTGTTGTTTATTAGTTCACATGTGTTTTCATAAAAAATCACAGATTTAATATCTAAAAACAACAGCAAGCTTATAGTCGGCAAACTATGCACTGTACATCAGAATGATGTGTTTATTTTTGCTATACCAGCAATAAAATTAACACCAAATTTATAGAACCAGTTAAAATATTCAGGTTTTTTACATGAACCCCAAACTGTCCAAACTACTCATTTACAGCACATGCTTCCTAGCGTTGACAGCATGTGATGATGACGATAAACCAAAGCCCCCACCAAGTGATGGGGACCCACCTCAAACCAACCAAACACCTATAGCTTCAGTTAATTATCAATGCAACCAATTAACCTGTAGCTTTAGTGGTGCAGATAGTAAAGATCCTGATGGGCAAATTGTTAAGTATGTTTGGCAATTTGGTGATGGCCAAGGCTCTACAGAAATTGCACCACAACACACGTATACTGAAGCAGGTACTTACAAAGTCTCACTCATGGTTGCTGATGATAAGCAAGCAGCAGATAAAAAAACCATTGAGGTGATTGTCAAAAGTGATGATCCAGGAGATGACGGTGACACCCCAGATGATGATCCAACAAATGCTAAAAATGAATGTAATGACTGGGAAGGAAAGCACAAAGACTGGATTTGGTGTGACGACTTTGAGAGCGGACTCAGTTTAACTGAAAAATACGGCAAAAACAGTGTTCAACAAGGTGAGCACGCCGATTCACTTACCACAACAGAAAGTGAAGCCGCAAATGGTAAACACGCTCTGGTGCTAAAATGGGGCAAAGACCAGAAAAATGCTGGATCCTTCCGTCGAAATTTTGGATTAGTACCTTATAACTCATCTGCTGATGACCTTGGTAAAACACCTTATCAGTCGGATAAATTCGAAGAAGTATACTACCGCTTCTATATTAAATACCCTGAAAAACAACAAGGTTCGCCCAAGAAGCTAGTTCGTGCTGCTGGTGTTGCGGATGGTAACAGTCAATTTGGCCCCCAATCATTCATTGCAGGTTTAATTCATAATCCAGCGGATGAAAAACTTGCCCTTGATACATGGACAGGCTTTGATCCGACAAACCCAGACTCAACATTAAAGACTGTCAAATGGGATGATGTTGATAACCTGACAGCGCTTTCAGATACATCAGGAGATGGTGATATTCCTCCACCGCCACCTCCAGGACAGAAAAATGTAGCAGATCCTGACGATGATGGAGACATTCCTCCGCCTCCACCACCTCCTGGTGATGGTGATGATACGTCAGATGATGGTGATATCCCTCCTCCCCCACCACCTGGAGATGGTGATGATGGAGATGGAGACGGTGACATCCCACCACCGCCTCCACCCGGGGATGGCGATGATGACGGAGATAAACCTGATGATCCAGACATCCCAATTCCTCCTCCACCAGGTGATGGTGATGACGATGGAGATACATCTGGAGATGGCCAAAATCCATTAACAAAAGGTCAGTGGCATTGTGTTGAGGTCAAAGTCACACTCAACTCAACAGAACCATACGCCAGCAATGGCAATATGCAGGTCATGATTGATGGTAAGCCACAAGATGGGTTGACTGTTGGTGACCTAAACTGGACGGGTAAATGGCGCAACTACGGTATTAATGCCATCCAGTTCGAGAGCATTTGGGAAGATAACACCAATCAGGAGCGACAAAGCTATATTGACTCTTTTGTTGTTTCAAAAGCACCTATAGGATGCCATAAAGGTGATGATGGGGATAACCCCGATGATCCAGACATTCCAACTCCACCACCTCCAGGTGATGGCGATGATGATGGGGACAATCCCGATGATCCAAATATTCCACCGCCCCCACCTCCAGGTGACGGTGATGACGATGGGGATAATCCTGACGATCCAGATATTCCACCGCCGCCAGGTGATGGTGACGACAATGGGGATGATTCAGGAGATGATGACTTACCACCTCCGCCACCACCTCCAGGGAACCCTGATGATGATGGTGACAAACCCAACGATCCTGACATTCCACCACCATTACCTCCATCAGGACCAGATAATGGTGACGAAAAACCAACTGCACCCGCAAGCTTGTCTATTTCAGTCTCAAGTGTAAATGGTCAAAAAGCAGTGACGCTTCAATGGCAAGACACAAGTAGTAATGAGCTTATGTTTGTCATTCAAAAGCGTGAAAAAGGAAAAGATTGGCAATACCTCAATACGGTTGAAGCCAATACAACACAATTTGTCGATAAAACCGTAGAAGCTGGAAAAACATACGAATATCGTATAAAAGCGACTAATAAAACGGGTGACTCGGACTTTAGTAATGTGGTATCCGGGTCGGCAACATAATCAATTAAAAATACCCTCTATAGAGGGTTAAAACTAACTATGAATAAGGGCTGTTTAACAGCCCTTATTTTTAAATATGCCTATCACAAATTATTTCTAGTGGTCAGCAATATCCCTTACGAATGGAATGACTTATAGTATTATGGTGATAATACTGTTGTCCGACTACTTCGCCCATTAGAAGAAAATGTTTTGAGCTTTATTTGATTAGATACAGGATCCAAAGGATGTTGGTATTTTTTGGAGTTGATTGAAGGTTCACTACCATCAACAGTATATCGTACTGTCAAACCAGGAAAAGCGGTATTTGCATGTATTTTTCCACCCACTAGTTTTGCACCAGGTAGTGGTAAACGATAATGATATCCCCCATTCCAACGGTCTAACCGTGGTAATTCATAAGACCCCACTCGAACAGCAAACTTTTGCCAGTGTTGATTTAACTTTAAAAAACGTTTTTCTCTATCAACTTCATTGGCCCATACAGGCTGTTTTGACCATGCTCTTTCTGCCAGTGCGATTAATTTAGGTAATGCCAAGTACTCTAATTGCTCAGCAGATTTAATATTTTCACTCCATAGCTGGCCTTGAATTCCTAAAATATTACTACGCTTATCTACCTGTAAGTGTGTGCTATCTTCCCATTGATTATCATTTAATGGATTACCCATTCGATCCTGCCAAGCAGATTTAAAAATATCAAATGGAGCAAATTCAAAGACAGTTCGAGTATTAACAAATCCTGCCCAATAATAACCCAACTCGTCTGGGTCTTTTTGATAAGCTAAATCAAAATATAAATTTGTGGCATTGGCCAGTACCACTGGAAACCCTGCATTAGCAAGTCGATAGCCATAATCCTCTGTACCCCACCCCCAAACATTATTCCATACATAAGGACGCATAGTGTTTGGTTCGATTGTCGGATTAATAATGACTGAGCCATTTTCCTTAATAAAAGCAAGTTCTTCCCAGCCACCCGTTTGTTTACGATAAACCTGCACCATTTGATGTACATTATAAACAAACTGACGCTTAAGACTTTCAACTTGTTGATCCGAAAGCGTTTCTGTACCAAATAATGAGGTGCAAGCTGGTGATTTACGCCAAACGCCTTCTGGTACTTCATCCCCCCCTAAATGTATTACGGGTGCTTCAACATTAGCTTCCTGATACATCCAGTGTAATTCAGCTAATATTTTATTTATAAATAAATACGTGGAAGAAAGGCAGGGGTTTACTACATTATCATGCCAGCCTTGAACAGACTTATAGACAGACTCATCTTGCAAATCGCTCAGTAAAAAGCGAGCGGCTTGTTCTTCCAGCCCTTCGCTTTTTAAACGAGCATAGCGCGCTTCCATTGACTTTATTGCAGCACGGGCATGTCCTGGAAAGTCAATCTCAGGTATTACGGTGATATGATGACGTTGGGCATAACGTAATAATTCGATAAATTCTGCGCGAGTGTAAAATCCGGACCCACTATTATTATCTGGAAATGGCCCAGACCCAAAAGAAGGCACTAGATGTTTTGCTTCATTTAATGTATGTCCTCTTCGCCCACCGACATCAGTTAACTCAGGTAACCCTGGAATTGCTAAGCGCCAACCTTCATCATCTGAAAGATGTAAATGCAATTTGTTTAATTTGTACAATGCTAAAACATCAATTAATCGTTTTACTGTTGCTAAAGAGCTAAAATTTCGAGCAATATCAAGGTGCACGCCACGATACTGGAAACGTGGATAATCTTTAATATGTAGAACCGGTATTAATAACTGCTCACTACGCTTCGAGTTTAGAGCATAGTTTGAATAATTCTCTACAGGAATTAATCCCAAGAGTGTTTGTATACCATAATAAACACCCCCTGCATTTTCTGCATAAATGTTTATTCCATACAGTTTATTCACTGCTAACTCATAACCATCATTATTATTTTGAGCTGACCGCTTACCACTTATTCTTTCTTTAATTAAACAAATACTAAAAGTAGTATAACCACAATATTTAGTAAAATTAACAGCCCAACCTAGCTCCTCATTAAGCATATTTTTCAAATACTGCGCTTCACTACTAAACTCATCATTAAATGCAATAGTAATTGGCTGGTTAATTACAAGCGGTTGATTACTGTTCTTGTTCACTTCAACAGGACTTGGTATTACAAACGGCGAATTTTCATTACTGTATTTTTGCTGTCCTGGTTTATGTGCGACAACTGCAGTATCCACAGCAAGCAACGCCCGATTTCTGTCAAAACGCACTGCAGCTGTATCAACAAGCCAGTTGTCCCCATTAAACCGCTTAGTTTGTTTATCGGAAAGATGATCGGCAATGACGACATTGTTAATTGGAATGGGCTGACGATCCTTACTTGGAACAAGATAAAATCCAGCAGGTGCATCCGATTTACTGATTGCCCAATACTGTGCTGTTAGATTGATGGTAAGGCTTTCACCATTATGTAACCCTTTAAATGAAGCTTTTGGTTCGATATAAAATAAATCACCATTAACATGCTCTATTGTAAGCATATTATTAGGCGTATAAGCGAGTATTTCTCGTACAAAATTAAAGTATATACGCCAGTTATTATTAGCTAAGCTTTGGCTACCATGATTTGTTATTTTTAATTGTGCAGTAAAACTATTTGCATCATCCTGCAAGTTATCCAGTACTTGCCAGTGGATAGCTATATCATGTGTGCTTTCTTTTAAATTAATGGTTTTAGCAGATATTGATAATGAAAGTAAGCTGATGGGAAAGAGAAGAAATAATACTTTGAGAATATATTCGTACTGTTTTAGGCTTTTTATAATTCCATTTGGCCTTATATTCATAATTTCACCTATAGGTCATTTTTAGACTTGTTGTAGTGGATTATTTCCTTACAACTTAATTATTATACCTATAAGTAAACAATTTTATATGCTGAAACTTTACGCCTATTTTGAGTTATTTACCGAAATCTTCGCCAAACAGCGTTGCAACAATTCGGTGACTGCTTCCGTGGGTATGATGCTCTCCGAGATAAATACCTTGCCATGCCCCTAACGCTAGCTGGCCTTGTGATACGGGTATAACTAATGAGAAACCTATTAGCGCGTTCTTCAAATGTGCAGGTGTTGCATCAGCACCATGTCCTTTGGATTGAAAATGTTCCGCATTTTCAGGCACTAAATAATTTAAGTGGGACTCAAAGTCTGCTCGTATTGAGGGATCAGCATTTTCATTGATCGTTAATGATGCTGATGTGTGCTGCATAAAAAGGCTTAATAAGCCCACCTTAACTGTGTCAATTTCCGGCAGCTCTTGTATTAGTTCATCTGTTACCAAGTGAAACCCTCGTTCCCTCGGGACTAATTGAACAATCTTTTGTACCCACATAAAAAACCTATCCCACGAATGAATATGAGCACTTAATAATAAAAAAGGAGGCATAAGCCTCCTTTCATAATAACTAGCGTACATGCCGTTATTAATACCTCTAATGATCATTGATAACTCATTAAAGGCAGCTGTTCCATATTCATCATTTTATTTGCTGGTAAATTCAGGATAGGCTTCCATACCACACTCCGCAATATCTGCTCCTTCGTATTCTTCCTCTTGGCTGATACGAATACCCATAATTTTTTTAAGGATAAACCATACTACAAAGCTACAACCAAATACCCAGGCAAAGATTGTCACTATACCCAGTAACTGCTTAAGCAGTGTTGCATCGTTATTAGTCAGAGGTACAGCTAATAATCCCCAAATACCCACCACACCATGCACAGAAATAGCACCAACAGGGTCATCCAGGTGAAGCTTATCGAGTGTTACAATAGAAAACACCACCAGAATACCTCCCACAGCACCAATTAATGTTGCGGCTAATGCTGAAGGGGTCAAAGGTTCTGCAGTAATTGCAACCAGACCTGCAAGTGCACCATTTAAAGCCATTGTTAAGTCAGCTTTACCAAAGAGCAAACGCGCAGTAATAAGAGCCGCAATCACACCACCAGCTGCACCTGCATTGGTGTTAACAAAAATCTGTGCGACAGCATTAGCATTTTCAATGCCTGTCAATTTAAGCTGAGAACCACCATTAAAGCCAAACCAACCCAGCCACAACACAAAGGTGCCTAACGTGGCGAGAGGCAAATTAGCACCAGGAATAGCATTTACCATTCCATTCTTACCATACTTACCACTGCGTGGTCCCAGCAAAATTATAGCGGCCAACGCAGCGGAAGCACCACACATATGCACCACACCAGAGCCAGCAAAATCTTGAAACTTAGCCTCTTGTAAGAAGCCACCACCCCATTTCCAAAAACCTTGAACGGGGTAAATAAATCCTGTTAGCACCACCGCAAACAATAAAAATGCCCATAGTTTCATACGCTCAGCAACCGCACCTGACACAATCGACATCGCGGTTGCCACAAAGACTACCTGAAAGAAAAAATCAGAACGTGCAGCATAATAAGTTGAACCCTCACTTGATAACACGGCCTCTGCTGTGTGCTCATCACCGATGAGTGTTCCTAATACGGGTAATATACCACCAGCTGCATCCTCTCCTGGGTACATGATTGCATAGCCACACAACAAGTACATTGTGCATGCTACAGCAAATAACGCGACATTCTTGGTTAAAATTTCGACTGTATTTTTAGCGCGGACTAAGCCTGCTTCTAACATGGCAAAGCCCGCAGCCATCCACATGACTAATGCCCCACATACTAAAAAGTAAAAAGTATCGAGCGCATAAGACAGTTGAGTTAAGTTTTCCACAATCAGCCCCCCTTTTAGGCTTCAAATAACGTTACACAACGGTTCGCTCAGATAGCATCAGTTCCTGTCTCACCGGTTCGGATTCTTACTGCCTGCTCAAGGGCAACCACAAAAATTTTTCCATCACCAATTTTTCCTGTATTAGCAGCACTTGATATCGCTTCAATGACTTGATCTAACATCTCATCACCAATTGCGATTTCAATTTTGACCTTAGGTAAGAAATCAACAACATACTCA
The DNA here is from genome assembly GCF_018837975.1 of Zooshikella harenae. GTDB lineage: Bacteria > Pseudomonadota > Gammaproteobacteria > Pseudomonadales > Zooshikellaceae > Zooshikella > Zooshikella harenae. The sequence goes on from NZ_JAGSOY010000075.1 coordinate 14,137, forward strand.
GCCCCTCGATATAATTCGGTATGGCCTTTTTGTCTTCCAAATCCCTTCACTTCAGTAACAGTAATACCTTGAACACCAATTTCAGAAAGGGCTTCACGCACGTCATCTAACTTGAATGGCTTAATGATTGCCGAAACGAATTTCATTTTAATCTCCTGCAGTTTTATGTCTTGCCCATGGGGGGCTGGAGCAAGTTATTTATGCAATTTATATAAGCCTAATACCTAAATACAAGTAGATTTATAACCCTTTACAAAACTTAGTGCTAATAGCACAAGGCTTCCTTTGCCACACCCCCTTGTTCCATCAACATCAAGTGGTTATCTATGCATTTCCTACTCGTACGCTCAAGCAAAGACAAACAACCGTAAACGTCATATGAGGCTGAGCATTTCTTCAATAAGCACACGTTTAGCAGCAACCAAATAGCAGGATATGTGCCATCTAATAAATTCATGCTTATATTTCAATGAGTTAGCTGATATTTACGAACCCAACAAGGGGGATAAAGTAGAGAATATGCACCAACTTGGTTCAAGCCAAAAAGCTTTGCTCTTTTTATGATCATCCTTTCAAAACAAAGCGTGCATATAGCTGATATTAGAAGAGGCGAGTGACTGTTCCATGAACTCTAAATGATCAACTGCACATAGTTTCTCGCAACATGACTATGCTAAAGTAATAACGCATTCATTACTGCTCGATAACATATATATCATACATGTTTCCTTAATCGTGCACATTCAACAAAACAGGCTTAAGCATGATCAACAAAGCATTTATTCAGTCTCTTAGCGAACAAATCAGCAGCTCCGTTGGTGAAAAAGTGCAGCAACTTATGTCAGGGGAAAAACCACAAATTCAAAAAGACATTGAAAGTAACATTCATATTCTGCTGCAAACGGCCTTTGCCAAGTTAGATCTGGTTACAAGAGAACAATTTGAAGATCAATTAGCAGTTTTACAACATACTCGTGCCAAGCTGGAAGCATTAGAATTAAAAGTAGCAGCGCTAGAAGCTCACCTTGCAGCAGAAGAGAAGCCAGCAATAATTCTTGAAAGTGCTCCTCAACACTTACCTCCAGAAGAAAAAGATAACTAACTCAATATGGGTTAGTAACCACAAGACGATTAAAAGTCACCCAAACAACCAATAAATTCACATTTTTTTTGTGGATATTTTACGAGTTCACAATCTGTCATCCTCCTATTAGCAGTCTCACTGTACAAATTTTAAACTACCCCCCTCTTCATTAGTGAGTCTGCAAGGATGATTTATGTCTTTGGCTGTTGTTTATACACGTGCTCAATTTGGTATTCATGCGCCACTTGTTACGGTTGAAGCCCACCTTTCGAATGGCCTCCCTGGTTTGGCTATTGTTGGCTTACCAGAAACCGCGGTCAAAGAAAGTAAAGACCGTGTTCGAAGCGCACTCTTAAATACACATTTTGAGTTTCCTGCAAAACGCATCACCATCAATTTAGCCCCTGCAGACCTGCCAAAAGAAGGGAGTCGCTTTGACCTCGCGATTGCACTAGGAATCTTAGCGGCTTCAGGACAAATAGCCCCAGCCAAACTCATAGACTATGAATTTATTGGGGAGCTTGCCTTATCTGGTGAAGTAAGACCTGTGAAAGGTGTATTACCCGCTGCTGTTCAGTGCCAACTCATCAATCGACAACTTGTTCTCCCTGAAGACAATTGTGCAGAAGCAAGTCTTGTCAAAAACTGTACACTGCTAGGCATCAGCAGCTTAAACCAGCTTTGCCAGCACCTGCAGGATGACCAGGCTATTTCACCATTCACAACTAGTTACCCACAGGCTCAATCGCAGTCCTCTAATGACCTTGCCGATGTGAAAGGGCAGCCACAATCCAAACGTGCGCTTGAAGTCGCTGCAGCGGGTGGACACAACCTACTGTTTTTTGGTCCACCAGGGACAGGCAAAACCATGCTTGCCAGTAGACTACCAAGCATACTGCCCCCTTTAACAGAAAGTGAGGCTTTGGAAGTCGCTGCGGTTAACTCCATAGCCCAAAAACCTCGACCTATAACGGAGTGGTTAAATAGAAGTTTCCGTGCACCTCACCATACGGCATCTGCAATTGCCATGGTGGGTGGTGGCAGTAGCCCTAAGCCAGGAGAAATATCACTGGCTCACCATGGAGTATTATTTCTTGATGAGTTACCAGAATATGACCGAAAAGTATTAGAAGTATTACGTGAACCCATGGAGTCGGGAGAAATAATAATTTCTCGCGCCAGTCGACAAGTGACGTATCCTGCAAGATTCCAGCTGGTCGCTGCGATGAACCCTTGCCCTTGTGGATATTTAGGTGACAATCGACATGCCTGTCGCTGTTCTGATCAGCAAATTAGTCGTTACCGCCGTAAACTCTCTGGCCCATTACTGGATAGAATTGATATGCATATTGAAGTTGCCTCATTACCTAATGGCTTGCTCACCCAACGTGCATCTCAATTAAGTGTTGAAAGCAGTGCTCAAGTTCAACAACGCGTTATTAAAGCAAGAGAGCTGCAATTAGACCGACAAGGAAAAGCAAATAATGAGTTACATGCAAAAGAAATCGAGTTGTTTTGTTCTCTTACAGCTGATGCACAACGCTTACTGAATAATGCGCTTCAAAAGCTGGGTTTATCTGCTCGAGCTTACCATCGAATTTTAAGAGTATCTCGCACTATTGCAGATCTGGCAGAAAGAGAACAGCTACAAGTCAGTCATATCACTGAGGCTCTTGGTTATAGAAAACTAGATCGCGCGGTGTCAATGTAAACATTTAAACGATACAGCCTACTAATTCATCAGAGTTACGTTGGCAAAATGAGGTAATTGGCACAGGAGGGCTGTAAAAAAAACCCTGTAGTTGGTCACAGCCCATTTTAGTAAGCACATCCACTTGTGCCTGATTTTCTACCCCTTCAGCAACGACACTTAAATTCAAATTATGCGCTAGATTAGTTATTGCCTGAACAATCACCGCATCATCTGTATTTGAATTAATCTTACAAATAAAGCTTCGATCAATTTTTAAGGTCGAAATCGGCAACTGCTGTATATGTGCAAATGACGAAAAGCCTGTACCAAAATCATCAAGTGAAAACGTGATACCCAACTTTCCTAGTGCACTCATTGCCGCAGCAACAGCTGCTTCATCTTGCATCATGGCTGTTTCAGTGAGCTCAAACTCCAAACATTGAGGTGGAACATCAAATTTTTCCAAAGCATGAGAAATAACTGTAAATAATCGAGCATCTTTGAACTGTTGAAAAGATAAGTTAATCGCCATACTGACCTGTTCACCACACACGTCGATTAACTTTAAGAGGTCATAACAAGACTGGTATATAACCCAATGCCCCAAAGGAACAATAAGTCCTGTTTCTTCTGCTAAAGGAATAAAATCACTCGGTAACAGCAAACCACGTAATGGGTGATACCAACGCAGTAACCCTTCAACACCACACAGTTTACCTGTTGTTGCATCAATTCTTGGCTGATAAAGTAATTGAAATTCCTTTTGCTTAATCGCATGACGCAGTTCTGTTTCCAAACAGTAACGCTGTTTTGCATGAGTATTTAAATCATGAGAATAAAAACAGTAACTGCCACCTAATTGCTGTTTCGCTTGTTTTAAAGCAAGAGTGGCATTATGAATTAAAGAATCGACATTTCTAGGACCGTCTACAGCTAAAGCAATACCAATACTACAACCGATCGTTAATTGATGTCCTGAAATTATAAATGGGTGAGCCAACGCTTTTAGTAATTCCTTAACAGTATGCACCAGCTCGGCAGTCTGGCCAATATTATCAATAACGACACCGTATTCATTATCACCTATCCGAGCAATATGCTCATGTATTTGAAATAGCTGCTTGAGCCTTTGTGCAACATCACATATCAACTGATCTCCAGCTTGATACCCCAGCCATTCATTTACTTTTTTAAAACCATCTAAGTCAATCAATAATAAGGCTGGAGGCTTATTATAATGTTGCTCTAGCAGCATACTATTTAAACGCTGGGTAAAGGTGCGACGACTAGCTAACCCTGTTAGCATATCAATGCCTGAAGAAGAATGCGTCTGCGCATACTGCTCTTCTGCTAATTTGACTAATGTTTTCAGTTGCTCTTTTGTGTAGCTTTTACGCAAAACATAATAAGCAGCGCCTTTTTTCACTATCCGCTTATATTTATCGGCAGAAATTGAATCCACTAACAATAGAACAGGATAGTCACAACTTAATACTTCCAGTAGCCCTGGATACTCTTCCATAAATTCTTCGGCAAGTAAGATAACAAGCCTATTACCACGGCACCCCTCCAGAGATTCCATCTCAACTAATGACGCAAGGTGATTTAGTTTAAAAAAAAGTTGTGAATCACTTTCTTTTAGCAACGATACCAAGTAGTTTTTCTCAGTGTTTTTTTTATCAATTAAATATACTTTGGGTTGCCCCTCATCTCGTTGACCTGCCACGAATGTCGGTCCTCCAATATACACTTGGTCGTCGTGCCAATTTAATTACCTTATATGATCACACAATCAATCAAAATCCACCAAAAATTATCAAACAACTCGTCAATAAACTTGACCGGCTTTGTCAGTTCTTACTGAGCTATCGTTCTTATACCAAATCAATGACTATGTAAATTGATATCATTTCCCAGTTTTTACTTTTTGAGCAAGCATCACCAATAACAGTTTCACAAGCATATAACCTATTTTCAGAATACGGCCATCACACCAAGTGACAAGTCATTTCGCTCTATGACCACTGAGTGTTTCTTTATTTTTCTCATGCCCAACTTAAACCTAAAAAGCAAAAGGTGACAAAAAATCCATTCGCGGTCAGATTTCTATTTGTTAAAATATACAGCTATTTGGTTAGTGAAAAGGAGCCCAAACTCAGTGCGTAGACTTAATCCCAGACAAGAAGAAGCTGTAAAATATATTGACTCACCTTTACTCGTCTTAGCTGGGGCTGGGAGTGGTAAAACAAGCGTTATCACCCAAAAAATTGCTTATTTGATTAAAACATGTGGCTTAAAAGCTAAGCATGTCGTTGCTGTTACTTTCACCAATAAAGCCGCACGAGAGATGAAGGAGCGCGTTGGTCAACTAGTCAGTGGTAAAGAGGCTAGAGGGCTTACGGTTTCAACTTTTCATAATCTAGGACTGAATATCATTCGCCGTGAACATAAAACACTTGGCTACAAGCCTGGCTTTTCAATTTTTGATGACCAAGATGTTAAAGCACTAATCAAAGAGCTAGGTGAAAAGTACTATAGCGAAGGAATGGATAAAATTGATTTAATACAACATACCATCTCAAACTGGAAAAATGATCTCATCACTACCGACCAAGCGATTAGTCATGCTAAAGATGAAGAGACAGAAGTCATTGCCACAATCTACCAGCACTACGTACGGACATTAAAAGCCTACAATGCCGTTGACTTTGATGACCTCATTTTGCTACCTGTAAAACTCTTCTCTGAAAACCCAACAGTTCTTGATAAATGGCAAAATAAAATCCGCTATCTATTAGTAGATGAATACCAAGATACCAATGCCTCACAATATTTACTTGTAAAACAACTCGTTGGTACAAGAGCTGCATTTACCGTTGTAGGAGATGATGACCAATCAATTTACGCCTGGCGTGGAGCACGTCCAGAAAATTTGGCTTTACTCAAAGATGATTACCCAACCCTTAATGTCATTAAGCTAGAACAAAACTACCGTTCAACCAGTCGTATTCTCAAAGCAGCAAATACAGTCATTGCCAATAATCCACACGTTTTTGAGAAGCGACTTTGGAGTGACTTCGGTATGGGGGACGAGATTCGTGTAGTACGCTGCCGCAATGAAGAAGTTGAAGCAGAGCGGGTCGCAGCAGAAATTATCACTCATAAATTAAAACATGAAACCAAGTTCAAGGACTATGCAATTCTATATAGAGGAAACCACCAGGCCAAACTGCTTGAGCTAAAGTTGCAGCATCACCAAATTCCCTACTTTATATCAGGCGGAACCTCTTTTTTCTCTCGCTCAGAAGTAAAAGATATCATGGCATATCTTCGACTCATTATTAATCCTGATGACGATAACGCATTCTTACGAGTCATTAATGTACCTCGCCGGGAAATCGGTCCAACGACGCTAGAAAAACTTGGAAATTACGCATCTCAGCGACATATCAGTCTTTTTGCTGCTTGTAATGAGTTTGGGCTAAGCACCCATCTTGATGAGCGCTTTCTCGAAAAACTACAACGATTCACTCACTGGATGCAAAAGATAACCCAACAGTGCCATCAAGAAGACCCCGTTACCGCTATTAAAGATATGGTTCATGACCTTGATTACCAGAACTGGCTACGCCAAAACAGTAGCAGTGACAGCGTCGCAGACAAGCGAATGAGCAATGTCTGGACTCTTGTTGAGTCTCTTGAAAAATCATTAAAAGTCGCGGATGAAGAAGATGATGTAGAAACTGATATTAAGACAGCCATTGGAAAACTTGTATTAAGAGATATGCTTGAACGACAAGAACAAGAAGACGACAGTGATCGTGTTCAGCTCATGACTCTTCATGCATCGAAAGGGCTTGAGTACCCTTATGTGTTCATGATTGGTATGGAGGAAGATTTACTTCCCCACCGCAGCAGTATTGAAGAAAATAACATAGAAGAAGAACGTCGCTTAACCTATGTAGGTATTACCCGAGCACGAAAGGCGTTAACTATGACGTTGGCTGGACAGCGTAAGCAATTTGGTGAACAAATAGAAACTACTCCAAGCCGCTTTCTAGAAGAACTTCCAATTGAAGATGTTATTCGAATTGGGTTTGGGGAAGAAGTGAGTCAGGAAATTAAACAAGCAACAGGAAAAGATGCTCTAGCTTCAATCCGTAATCGAATTAATAAATAACAATACTGCTCAAAAAAATAAGGCCAAGCTTATCCACAAGCAAGGCCTTTTACTTTTTTCAAAGATAATTATTTACCTGTTTTAATGCGTGTCCAGGCCCTATTTATAAAGCGTTGAACACTCTTAGAACGCTCACCAAAGGTGAATAGTTTACGCTTTGCCTTTTCTGTAGGGTAAATACCTGGATCCTTCAAAATTTCAGCATCAATGAATGACTTCGACTCTACATTTGGATTTGCATACTTAACGTAGTTAGTAATATTTGCAATAACCTTTGGTTCCATTAAGTAGTTAAGGAATGCGTGGGCTGCTTCTGGATGAGTAGCATCCTTCGGAATTGCCAGCATATCAAAGGAGATCGGTGCCCCCTCTTCAGGGATATTGTACGTTATATTAATGCCATTCTTAGCTTCAGCTGCTCGGTCTGCCGCTTGATACATATCCCCTGACCAACCAATAGCTACACATATATCACCATTTGCTAAATCAGAAATATACTTTGATGAATGAAAATAAGTCACATGAGGGCTTAACTTCTCAAGTAACTTAGCCGCTTCTTTGTAATCATCAATGTTTTGGGTATTGGGGTTTTTACCAAGATAATTTAAAACGATAGGAAAAACTTCAGTCGGTGCATCTAAAAATGCTACGCCACAGGACTTAAGCTTAGCTAAATTCTTTTCATCCAAAAGTAAACGCCAGCTCTTAACAGGTGCATCATCACCCAATGCTGCTTTTACCTTTTCAGGGTTATAACCAAAGCCAGTCGTAGCTAGCAAATAGGGAATAGCAAATTTATTATCTAGGTCAATAGTGGCAGATATCTCCTTCATCATATCACTATCAAGATTTTTTAAATTCGGGAGCTTGCTTTTATCAAGAGGTTGGAATGCTCCAGCCCTAATTTGTACTCGCAAAAAGTCATGAGAAGGTACAACAACATCGTAGCCCGTCTTGCCTGATAGTAACTTCGCTTCCAGTATTTCGTTACTATCAAAAACATCATACTGAGTATTGATACCTGTCTTTTCTTCAAAATTCTTCAACGTGTCTTCAGCTATATAATCACTCCAGTTATAGATATATACCTGCTTGGTATCATCTGCCTGGGTAACTAAAGGAAAACAAAGAATTGAAGTACTAAGTACCAGAGAGTGTAAGCGTTTCATTAATAGCCATCTCCAATACACTTGTCAGTATTGTTGCGACAGTTGTTGATAAAAACATCTCTAACTTTATTTTAAGCGTAAAACAAAGAAAGAAGACAGATGGATTAACTAGCCTTGTAGATCGAGCTATCCCAAATACAGCCTAAGCTCCCTATAGTTTAAGCTTAGTACTCAGATAAAAATTATTACGAAATCATAAACGACATAAAA
>NZ_JAGSOY010000076.1 GCF_018837975.1 Zooshikella harenae
GAAGGGGCCATTCGCCATTTAGGTGTACCATCACTGTTCGTAACAGGTAAGCCTGGCTTGGTCATTGCTGCTGTAAAAGCGGTATACCAAAATATCTGTTGCGCAATATTACCTTTACCTGGCACATCTCCTGCCTGGGTAAAATTCATATCTTTAGCTTCAGGAGGCGCATATTTATTTAGCCATTCAGTAAACTTACGAATAGCATAAACAGCTGCAGGACTATTTAATGCCCCTCCTCTAGCAACACTGGCACCCACGGGATGACAGTTTTCCACTCGTATACCCCATTCATCTACCGGCGAGCCATTAGGAATTCCTTTGTCACCCGCTCCTGCCATAGACAACCATGCATCAGAAAAACGCCAGCCAATTGAAGGATCTTTTTCCATAATCCATATGCCCATAAACTGGATGACCATCTATTTCTTTCACTTTATTAGTAAAAAAGTCCGCGATATCTTCATACGCAGACCAATTAACAGGTACGCCTAATTCATACCCATAAATCGACTTAAATTTAGCTTTTAAATCTGGCCGAGAAAACCAGTCATGGCGATACCAATAAAGATTGGCAAACTGTTGATCGGATAATTGATAAAGCTTACCATCAGGACCTGTTGTAAAACTCAATCCAATAAAATCATCTAAGTCCAAGGTAGGTAATGTAACGTCTTTACCTTCATTTTTGATAAAATTACTTAGGGCGATGACTTTTCCATAACGATAGTGTGTCCCAATTAAATCGCTATCATTAATATATGCATCATAAATGCTGTAATCTAAGTTGATTTGCGTATCAATTTTTTTAATAACATCATCCTCACCTGTAATTTCATGTACAACATGGATTCCAGTAATGTCTGCAAATGCTTTTGCCAACACATTTGCCTCATACCAATGAGTATCTATACGCTCAGAAACCACACGTATCGTTGTTCCTTTAAAAGGTTTTGCTGCATTAACAAACCATTCCATTTCTTTTAACTGCTCATCTTTACTGAGTGTGGTTTCATTAAATTCAGATTTAATCCACCACTTTGCTTCTTCCATTCCGGCAAAAACGGTAGGACTCAATGAGAAAAAAAAGAAATAAACCAGCGGTGTATACATAACCCATCTAGATATAGCAGAGGTTTCTCTCATACTATCTTCTCCTGTACAGGATACCTATAGCAAAAACTATAAAATTGTAGGCTTATTAAAGGTACTTTTTTACTACAATTAAGCATAAAATGAATATAAGGAGTATAGTTCTAATAGAGTTGGCTGCCACTAGATAAAAAAGCTGAAATACGCATAAACTGTGTGGTAGTCTAATGAATGCTACAGTTCAAAACGTTCAAGCATGGGTTTATAAAGGCGTTGAGATAACCATGATAAGAAGCGCCATACTGTCTGTTGATAATGGCTGAGGTGCTGAATATAAACAAAGTTATATTCAATAACGGCTTCAGCACCACGTAACCGCTTAAAGTCAGGTGCTCCTGCACTAAGATTTAATTTAAAATTATTTTGTTGAGCATAAGATAAATTAAACGCAACCAGACGTCGATAAAGTGCCATTTTTTTTGGCATTTGCATGTTATACCCAATAATAGGTACTGTTAACGTGCCATCAATTCCACAAAACCCAACAACACCTAACATCTGTTGTTTATGAAATAAACCATAGAGCTTCAATAACCCTGCTTTAGAACATTGAGCAAGATAGTTACTCGTAAACTGGATATTATGCTTACTGTATTTATCCAAATACAATTGGTTATAATAGTCTTCAGCAATCTTCATTTGCGCCTGGTTATTTGGATCAAGTATTCTGAAATCCCAATCAGGCTGTTTTAGCAGTTTTAAATCTGCTCGTGCATCTCTTTTTTGTTGCCATTTCTGAAAATCCATAAACAAATAAACCTGTCGGTTAACAATGGGCAACCAGCCATCCTCTTTCGCTTTTGTTATTATTTCTGGATATTCTTGATCATTCAGAGATCTCAACATTAAAGCATGATGTGGATATTGACCAAGAGCTTGCTCTCTTAATGCTGTTAAATTTATTGTCTTCCATACTTTGGCATAAAAATTGGTTGAAAGACATAAATTGTTAAGTATCTGTATTTGATCAAGCTTTGCCCATCGAAAAGGCACTTCTAATAAATATGTTAATCCCATACAAAAAGTACGTAGTATACGACTATTCACTTTCGGCAATTCATCACGCGTAAAGTAAATCAATTGTGTCATTGGCGACACCACATAGCAGTTGTTTTTTACAATAGACTGCTGTCCCTGCATCGTGAGAATAGGATGATTAACCGTTGCACTGACAATAACATCCTCTTGTTTATATGAAGTAAACTGGGTATGCAATCGTCTTATCAAGCCAGACTCTTGCATAACTGTTAAAAACAGCTTTTGAAATTCATTATTATTCAATTTCATTTGCTATTAGCTTATTTATATCTAATGGTGTATCCCACTCAATATCCAAAGTACTTACATCAGTAACTGGCCGATGATAGCGGATACAACGAAAACATAACTCAACCAACGTTAGCCACTGACCACCGACTATTAAGGGATAAACGCTATCGACAAAGACATCATCAGCATATCGATAATCAACTAATAATTGCTTAAAATTCTCCTTAAATAAAAAGCAATAAAATATGATATTACCTAATCGATATGGTTTGGTTGAAGAAGCTGTATAATTAAGAATACCATTGTCTTTCATCGTCAAACCAAAACCCAACAAATGTAACCCACTGGTTGCTCTTGGGTTACACTCAATGACAAATAGCGTATTGTTTTCTTCAATAAAATCAAAAGCAACTTGTCCGTGATAATGCGTTCGTTCTCCAAACTGTCGAACAAACTCGTCTAAACGATTATCATCATAAGGTTCAAAGTAACTAGCCGCAGATTGATTAACACAGTATTTTGGCAAATAAGCTTGATGAGCGATTAATTTTCCATGTTGAAAAAGCGCATAATTACATATCGCCTGCCCCACTATTTTTTGCTGTTGAACCCATGGTATAGCAGGGTTAATCTGATCAGATGTAAGAACACCTTGGTAAGGATTACGAACAACCTGACGTCCAAAACGCGAATAAACAGGCTTTAAAATAGAAGCTGTATCATCAACAATGTCATCAGGATGTAGACAGTAATGTGTGGCAGGTATCTGCACCTGACCCAGCCCAGCTAATAAAGTTAAACTGGTAAATTTATTATGCAGCTTAAATAACAGATCGTGATCAGGTAGAAACCATTCTACTTTTTGTCCACTCAGTTGAGCTTCAATGTCTACTTTAATCGTCGCCAAATAAAACACTTCTTCACAGGTGGGAATAATGCACTCAATGCAATTAACCCTTAATTGTTTAATTAATGCCTGCTTATACTGTTGTAAATTAAAACGGGGTGAAGGTAACTGAATATAATTTTGTATACCCTTTACAAAGCGGCCCAAGGGCCAAACCATACTATCTGCCAAAAAAACCTGATGACCCGCTCGCATTAACAATCGCGCCCACTCAATGGCCACAGGGGCACGCGCGCCTGTCACTAAGATGACCACTGATTAACCACTCGTCGCTGCTTTATTAAAGGCTGCCACTGTGGGCGTGGCCGATACTCAAAGTGCACTTGTCCTACATCTACTTGTAATTGTTTGAAAAGCTGCTGTAAAGCCATTGCAATATGTTCATGCCGCTGCTCACTTTCAATCTGAATACAATCTTTATTGACTTGGCTGATCCGATAATCCAGGGGTTCATCACTGATTAAGCTAACGGCTCGGTATATCAAATCAGGCAACACGACTATTGACGTATGATTATCACCTGGTAATTTCAGTAAATCGCCTGTACGCCCAGCAATACTCCCTATAGCTTGGAAAAACAGAGGTGAGGAACCAATTGCTTCTAATTTACCTTCACCTCTTTGTATTCCATTGTACTTATCGCCTTGCTCATCAACAGCAGCAATAACATCATCTAACAGGTAACGAATAATAGGCTGCGTTCGTCGTCTAAAATCAGTAATAATAGGTGAAAAATGTGTCTTGTCAGATGTTAGCCAGTGCGGTTCAATATGCACAATATCCTCATTCCAACGCATAACTCCATCCCTTTGGGTGCATGCTAAAAAACCTTCGGTGCATTGGTAAATTTCATGAATGGGGCATTTAAACTTTGCGGCTAACAAAGCTCGGTCAGAAGGTGTTAATACTTCAGCCCCCGAAACCACTAACTTAGGTGACAATGCCTGATGTTCCTGGGCGCATAATTGAAGTGCCTGGGCACTGCCAACCAATAAGGTGGGATCAAATGCCGTCAGCCCCGCCATCCATTGATCCAGTGGTTGAGTAAGATCCACATAGTGAAATCGGATATGACCATGTTGTACTGTTTGATATAACGGGCTATTAGCACGGAGCAATAATGCAATACGTTGTGGAGTCCATAAACTTGGCAATAAACGACCTAAGATATAACCTGCCCAACAATGTCGTTCTGCTTGCGAGGCTAAAAATAACCCTCGCTGCCCTGAAGTCCCTGAAGATAAACCAACCGTCACATCCCCAAAGACTGAACGATTAAAGTCTCTCTTCTGCTCTGCCTCCAATGCACAGGCTAATAACTGATCTCGATCCAACTGCCGTGTATTAAGATGATTAAAATGTTCCATCATGAGCGACTTTGACATCAGTGGAAATTCTGTCAGCGGTTTGCCACGAAAGGCTTGATAAAACGGTGAGTGCTGAGTGATCCAGTCTAAATGTTGAGTTATCTGACGCTGTTGCCAGTTAAGTAACTGGGCACGTGTTTTAAAACGACGATAGCGGCTCATCATTAAATGGCGAAGTATATTTAACTTTTCCATTAGCTCACCCAGCCACGCTGTTTTAATTGATTCAACGTTTCCTGACAGTGAGAGGGAAGAAATATTACCTCGCCCTTAGTTTGTTCATAGCAAATTCGCAGCTTGTGTAGTGTATCTTGATAAGCCTGCCGATTATCACAGACAATATTCGCCAACCAATGTTGGTTAACGCCATCTCTCAAGTTATCAATAAGCCAACAGGCATCGGCCAATAAAAATAAAAACCCTTCAGCCAAACGCACCAATAGCCCCATTTGTCCTGCCGCATGTCCAGGTAAAGACACTAAATACAGTGTGTTATCACTAAATAAATCATACGCACTAAGACCAAGAGGTCCCGTTGTTAGCCCCAATACATTAGCCAAGTCCAAAGGGAAATGATTGATAAGTGTCAGACTTAAATCTTCAGCATAAGACAACTGTTGTGGTGATAATAGTCCTTGTAAATACCCCTTTCTAATACGCTGAAAGCGATTAGCGTACGTCATAAAGTGATGGGCATCAGGGTGACAATAAATCTTCGCCTGTTTAAATTCACAAATGCCTGCAATGTGATCGGCATGAAAATGTGACAAAACAACATGACTAATATCTTCTGGTTTAATCGTTAAATGTGCAAGCTGTGACACCAGCGTTTCTGTCTCTGCTAACGAACAAGGCGTAACCAAAGCATAAACACGTTCAGGAAAATGCTGAGTACACTGCATGAAGCGCTGGTGATAGCCTGTATCAAAAAGTATATAGCCATGTTGCGGATGATTAATTAATGCCACACCGGCGGGAAATGCTCTTGGAGCCCACCCTAACCCTGGCCTCACCATAAAACCAGGATGGACACAATGACCCACTTCAAGCAGTCTGACGCTGATACCACTGGGCATAACGCTGAATTCCTTCTTTAATAGACACCTTAGGTTGATAACCTAATTGATTTTTAGCCTTAGTAATATCAAGGGTCTGATGATAATGAAAAAGAGCAGCGGTATAACGAGTTAATTTAGGCTCAGGTAATCTTGGAAGCTTCTGACAACACCATTCATTCATACCAATAAGTGGTGCAATAAACTGATAGGGCAACGATTTAATCTGCACAGTTTGCTGCAAAGCCACAAATAATTTTTGCAAAGCCGCTTGAATAGGCATGGGTTCATCATTGGTAATATTGAATACCGACTTGGATGCTACTGGCTGTTCTGCTGCCAGTAATGCAGCATCAGCGACATTGTCTACATAAGTCAAATCAACGATAGGATTTCGTCCTGAGGGTAACCACAACACCCCATGACGAACAACAGCTAAAATACGCGGTAAAATCGCTTGATCATAGGGGCCAAAAATACCTCGTGGCCTTAAAATAACACTATTTAAAGCACTATTAAGTACTTTTTTTTCTGCCAACGCTTTTGTTTGGGCATAGTCATTACAAAATACCGGCCCCAGAGGCTCCTCTTCTTTTATCATCATTTTATCTTGAAAATTAAAATAAACACTCGGAGTAGAAATATGTACAAATCGCTTTACCTGACACTGTGCTGCAGCGTTCAGGATATTTTCTGTACCCTCTACATTACTCTTTACAAAATCTTGATGCTTGCCCCAAGGGCTCGATAATGCGGCGCAATGAATAACCGCATCAATATCCTGACAAGCTTCAAGCAATAGCGCTTGCTGCTGTAAGTCAGCACAGACAAACTCACTGTGAGTACTGCTGGCAAGTTGTTTTCCAATAACTTGGTTTCGACCTAAAAAGCGAATGGAATGTTGAGTGTGGTATTTGCGGACAATGGCTTGTCCTAACATCCCCGTACCCCCAGTCACTAATAATTTCATAATTGCAATACACCTAAACCTAACGATAATCCTGCTGCAGAACCAAATAGCAGTACGTTTTTACCAGCAGCAGGTTGTTGATGAACCAGTAAATGATGTAAAGCAATCGGGATCGATGCAGCAATTTGGTTACCCATAGAAGAAAATATATTGATCACTTTATCCTGGGCAAAACCAAGACGCTGCGTTAAATGTGCTAATCCTGCATAACTGGCCTGATGAGGAACGATATAATCAATATCAGCCATAGTTAAACCCGCTTTATTTAAACCTTGCTGAATAAATTCTGGCGCTAACTTAGAAACCAGTTTATAAAGTGCTTTTCCCTGCATTTCAAAAAAGCAACCAGATACCACCGCTTCCATATCATAACGAGCAGGATGCAACGCACTTCCTCCTGAACGAATCTGACACAAGCTATAGCCCTCAGGAAAGGTTTGAAACAGGCTTGATGTTAATCCACCTACCGAAGAAGAGGCCTCTAAGATAAAAGCCGCAGCACCATCCGCAAATAAGGTGGCTGTTTCAGCTTTTGTATCGGTCACCCCCACCTTCGCAACTTCACTCGAAATAATCATCATTCGCTGATAACGCCCACTTTGTAATGCACAATGACAAAGCTCCAGCGCAGTTAAAAAAGATAAACAACTGGCATTCACATCCATACTGGCAACAGGGGTTTCTGCGCCCAGCTCAGCAAGAATCCCTGCCGCATTGTAGGGTAGCGCCTGGTGACTGGTACCACTGGCACAAACCAGTAAATCCACCTCTTCTAAAGCAATACCTGCTTTATTTAAGGCCGTTTTCCCCGCCATAGCCCCCATATAGAGTGCGGTTTCATGGGGTGAGGCATAATGTCGGTAATCAACACCATAACGTTGCCGACATGTGCCAAGGGGTAGGTTCAAACGTTGATCCATTTCTTCAGCAGAAATGGTTTGCGCGGGGAGATAACAGGCACTAGTCCTGATCGTAAATGACATGTCAGCCCTCACTTTACTGCTTTAGTACGTCAGTCTTCAGACATCTTTACACTAACTCATTGTGTGCAACTGTCTAATATTTACATTTTTTTGATGACTTGCTAACTTATTAAGTGAACTCTGTTCAATAGATTTCCATTCAAAAATCCAGCGCCCCACCATTTCTGTAAATACTCATAATAAAAAAACCTGCCCAAAAAGCAGGTTTTTATAGGTTTTAACGCCATTCTTTTTTACAAATAATAAACTAACATTTTATGTTTACTCATCATTTATATTTTTTCTACTTTGCTTTTCTTGTTTAATTTTACGGTACAGTTTACCTAATTGCCTATTTCGTTGATGCTGTTGTGCTAACGTTTCAGCATTCCTTCGCTGCTCCTTAAGTAATTTCTGGTAATTTTTCCAACGACGCCTGTCAAGCTGATTGGCCGTTAGCGCTTGTTGTACAGAACAACCAGGCTCATTTTCATGCGTACAATTGTTAAATCGACAATTAGTGATGAGTGCTTCAACATCAGCGAATACATTTTGTACGCCTTCTTCACTAGAGAGTAACTGAAGTTCTCTCATGCCTGGTGTATCAATTAACAGCCCACCACTATCCATGACATAAAGTGTTCTCGCCGTTGTGGTATGGCGTCCTTTAGCATCATCCTCACGAATCGACTGTGTTGAAACCTGTTGATGACAAAGACTGTTTATCAACGTTGATTTACCAACACCCGATGACCCTACTAAGGCAATGGTTTGTCCTGGTTTACACCAGGCCTGTAATCCTTGTAACTGGTTAAGATCACGGGCATCACAGACTTCCACTATGAGATTAGGATGGAGCTTACTGGCTTGCGCTACAAAATCATCAATGGTTGTGCATTGATCTGACTTTGTCAGCACAATAATAGGGGTAACTTGTGCCTCGAGAGCTAATACCAAATAACGTTCCAGTCGTGAAATATTAAAGTCCTGATTACACGAAGAAACGATAAACAACGTATCAACGTTGCTCACAATAGGTTGAACACCCACCTGCTCACCAGCCGTTTTACGTGCAATGAGCGATAAACGGGACAGCCGCCGTAAAGGCCTGGCATTATCGTGTAGCTCAGTTGCATCAAATAACAACCAGTCGCCAACAGCCAGTGGTTGCAACTTTGCACATAACGCCGTATCTATTGAAAATGTCTTTTCTGGCGTTAACACTTGAATATGTGAACGATGGATTGCTGTGACCCGAGCCGCTACCGTTGAAGGCAGTTCATCAAGTGTTAATTGTTGCTGAAAAAAAGGTTTCCAACCAAGTGTTAAATGATTGATAAACATAGGAGAAAAGCCTGATAAAAGTAATTTCTAGGGCTTCTCAATGAAAAACCCCGGTTAGGAATACCGGGCTATATGGGAGGAATGAGTCTAGAAAAGAAAAACAACACCTGTGTTATCAATCAGATGTGTGTTTCTGTCTATTTGTATGTCTGCTGGCTATTTAAAGCATCACTTACTTAAAAGCATTATTGATTTTGCTTTTAGATACATCTCAACCCATTAGCCCAGAACAAATTCATTACACTCATGTCTATCCTCCATTTACTAAAGAAAAGGTTAAAAATTCTGACTTTTTACTTACGCTAAACTTGCTCCGTTACATTACGTGGTGTCCCCCTAGTTGACAAGTTTTTTAAATAGACACCCGCTATGAAAGGTATAATCTAATAAAGATATGACGAAACAAAGACATTCTTAGCTGCACTTTATGGCTAATTTCCTACACGTTATATTAACAATTATCACTTTGCTTATCTCTACAATTCATGGATCATTACTGCCCATGATGGCTGGCAGCATGAAGCTTAAGGGAGCTAAAGCGTATGGATGCGTCAGGGACTTTCCAGCCATTGCTTGTGTGACGACCTAAGGATCAGGGTCTAGGGATAGGCTCAATGGAATAGCCACCAGGATGGTGATAGAAAACCTGCTTTTTGCAGGTTTTTTTGTGCCTTCAACAAACTGCTCTTATTAAACAGTGATTACCCTTTCTATACTATCGGAACTAATGCATCACTTGTTGCATACTCAACAAACTCATAACTGATGTTATTTTCATCACGATAAAAAACACGCAAACCTTGGTTACCTACCTGCTCAACTTGAGATTCAATGTTATATCCTCCCAAAGCCAAGCGATTTTTCAGTGTTGATAAACTATTTACAGCAAAACCCAGGCACGTATTATGCTCATTCGCACCTTGTGGATAATAGACTTCAATGGCTGTGCTTTGTAAAGCCAGGTTACAGCTTCCATCGCCTACATGCACCCAATAAACAGCAATATTCTGCCACTCATACTGGCCCCGTGCACGCATTGTCCAGTGAGGAAAAGCAACCAATAAAAAGTGGACTGAGCGCTGTATATCAACCACGGTTATATTCATGCTTTCGACATAAGTTATTGACTCAGCACCCTTGAAAACACTGTTCCCTGTAGATGCCCCCTGCCTGCAATAAAGTAACTTGCAGGTTATTACTTTATGGGATGTCATCACTTAACCCCCCGCCAATGACATGAGTTCATAGCGTTAACCAACTTGATAACGCGCCAACTGTTGTTGAATCGTCAGTGCTTGTTGATCCAAATTTTCACTATGTGTAAATGCTTTATCAGCATTTTCTGCAGAAGTGGATGCCTCCTGTTGAATCCGCTCTAAGTTGCTATTCATTTCCGAAATAACATTGACCTGTTCTTCAGCCGCTGTCGCTACCTGCGTATTCATACTGTCAACATCCTGAACATCCTGAACCACAGTATTGAATACATTCTGCGTCTGAACGGCATGTTCAACGCCCTGCTCAGAGCGCTGACGATTTTCATTCATAGCCACCACAACTGATGACAAACAGTTTTTAAAGCCCGAAATTAACTCCTGAATTAACTGTGTTGAATCTTGGGTGCGAGATGCCAATGATCTAACCTCATCTGCCACCACCGCAAATCCCCGCCCTTTCTCACCCGCTCTTGCTGCCTCGATCGCAGCATTTAACGCCAACAAATTTGTTTGTGCAGAAATTTCATTAATCTCATGAATAAATTCCGCAATTTTCTGCATATTATCGTCAAGCTGACTAATAGCACTGGAAACATCCACTAAGTCATTTGCTAATGTCTGGCTATGCTGCTGTAACTGACCTACATACTGCTCACCCCCATTCACTGCATTGACAACTTGTGAAGTGCGATCTGCTGTTAAGCTGGCGTTTCTAGCAACATCTTGCGCTGTCGTTTGCAGCTCTTGCATTGCCGCCACCAACTGCTCAACTTCTCGATCATGGGCTGATAAGGCATCACTTGTCGCTTTTGATTCCTGACGAAGCGCATTGGCTTCGCTTAACAGCGTTTCTACAGATTGATAGAGGGAACCAATCATCTTTTGTAATGAGCGTACAACGCGATTAAATGAGCCCGTAAGCACACCTATTTCATCTTGTGTCTGAACTTGCATTTGCTGTCGCAAATCGCCCTGTTCAACGGCTTTCATCACCTTTACCATTTCTGTAACAGGCTGTGTTATACGCCTTACCCACCACAGACTACCCGCCATAACAAGCACCAATAACACACCAAAGGCAATACCATTTACGCGAACACTGGACCAGAATTCATTACGAATATCATCGATATATTCTCCTGTACCAATGACCCAGCCCCAAGGTTCAAAAAGCTGAGCATAGGAAATTTTTGGGAAAAATTGCTCACCTTCTCCAGCACGGTGCCACTTATACTCAAACCAATCTCCACCCGCCAATGCTACCCGTGTTGCCTCAGCCACCATGGCAATGCCATCAGGATCTTTTAAATTACTCATATCCTGACCTTGCAACTCACTATTTAAAGGGTGCATCACCATACGATTACGCGTGTCATTTATCCAAAAGTAGTTCCCTTGACCATAACGCATCGCTCGAATAGCCGATAATGCATTTTGTTTTGCCTGTTCTTCTCCCAACGTAGTTCTTTGTTGGTAATAGTGGTTGGAGATGGCATGCACTGACTCAACAAGCGTCTTCACCTGCTGTGCACGCTGTAAGGTCATTTGTTGGTATTGGTGATAGTAGCTATAAACTTGAAGCGCAATGGTGGTCAGCGCAAAAAGCGAGAGAATAAACGTTAACTTGACTGCGATTCCTATTCGCACATCCATTGCTTACTCCTTTAAACCTTGTCAGTAACCACAGTTAAGAGTAGGAGATGGCTTTCAGGACAACAAACAGCAAGTTATGCGAATAAGCAATCAATAAGTGCCTTATACTTCACTCTTAGTATATGTATGACCAAGGACAAAACCCCACGACAAATGCTTAGGTAAAAAAAACCACAGCCTAAACTGTGGTTTTTCTAAAGCTCAATAAACATAGTCACCAATACGACATGTTCATTTCACCAAAGGCTACTTTTCAACCCGCCATTTTGTTCCTTCCCGACTATCTTCTAATACTACGCCCATCGCTAGCAGTTGATCTCTAATTTCATCTGCCTTAGCGAAGTCACGTTGTTTACGCGCAGCATTACGTTGTTCGATTAAATTATCTACCTGCTGTGGATCAACATCAGATGTTTGCTGCTGAAAAAATGCCTCTGGGTCTTGCTGTAACAAACCGAGCACGGCACCCAGAGCTTTCATTTCAGCGGCGATCTGTGCCGCTTGATCAGGTTGAGATGCTTTATTACGGTTGATTTCTCGAACCATATCAAACATGACTGCCAAAGCTTCAGGCGTATTAAAGTCATCATCCATTGCCGCATAAAAACGCGAGCTGAACTCACTCTGCTGAGCTTCAGGCAATGTAAGTCCACGCAAGCTATGGTAAAAGCGTTCCAGACTGGCACCCGCTTCCTTCAAACTGTCAATGCTGTAATTAATGGGACTGCGATAATGGCTGGCCAGCAAAAAGTAACGCACGACTTCTGCAGGGAAATCAGCTAACACGTCACGAATCGTGAAAAAGTTGCCTAATGATTTAGACATTTTTTCATCATTAATTCGTAATGCGCCTGCATGCATCCAGATATTCGCGTATTTTTCACCCGTAGCCGCTTCAGACTGAGCAATTTCATTTTCATGATGAGGGAATTTTAAATCTGGCCCACCACCATGAATATCAAAGGTATTACCCAGGCAGCAGGTCGACATCGCTGAACACTCAATATGCCAGCCAGGACGTCCTTTACCCCAAGGTGAGTCCCATGCAGGCTCACCTGGTTTTGCCGCTTTCCATAATACGAAATCCAGTGGATTTTGTTTAGCTTCATCCACTTCGACACGGGCACCTGAGCGCAGATCATCCAGCACTTTACCGGACAGTTGACCGTAGTGAGCAAATTTATCTACAACATAGTAAACATCACCATTATCTGCCGCATAAGCCATGCCTTTATCGATCAAGGTTTGCACCATGGCAATAATCTGCTCGATATGTTCAGTTGCTTTTGGCTCCAGATCAGGCTTGCCAATGCCCAGAGCAGCAAAGTCCTCATCCATGGCATCAATAAAACGTTGTACCAGTTGCTGCCAGTTCTCATTGGCCTCCTGGGCACGACGAATTATTTTGTCATCAATGTCTGTGATGTTACGGATATAATTCACATCATACCCTTTAGCCCGCAGATACCGCACTATGACATCAAATGCCACAAAAACGCGACCATGGCCTAGGTGACAGTAGTCGTAAACCGTCATGCCACAAACATACATACTGACTTTGCGTGGTTGTAACGGTTTAAACTCAGACTTTTCTCGGGTCAGAGTGTTATGAATCTTCAACACAGCTACTGTTTTCCTTTTTTCTTATCCAGCTTCATTCGCAATTTTTGCCCACGTATCTCGTAGAGTGATCGTCTGGTTAAATACCAGATGATCTTTACCACCTGCTTTACTGTCCAGACAGAAATATCCCTCTCGCTCAAACTGATAGGCTTGCCCAGGCTTGGCATCTATTAAGCCGGCCTCCAGACGACACCCTGCTAGCACCTGCAATGAGCTTTTGTTGAGAAACGCTTTAAAGTCACGCGCTTTGTTGCTATCAGGGCTTGGCTCATCAAACAGGCGATCGTAAAGACGTACTTCTGCTGATAACGAATGCTCCGCACTTACCCAGTGGATAACCCCTTTTACTTTGCGGCCTTCCGGGTCCTTGCCCAATGTTTCAGGATCATAGCTACAACGTAACTCAATGATTTCACCTGCTTCATTTTTAACGACTTCATCGCAGCGAATAACATACGCGTTACGAAGACGGACTTCTTTACCCAACACTAAACGTTTAAATTTTTTGTTGGCTTGCTCTTTAAAGTCTTCTACATCAATGTAAAGCTCACAAGCAAATGGCAGTGTCCGTGTCCCCATTGATTCATCTTGTGGGTGCACAGGTGCTGTTAACTGCTCAACCTGGTCTTCTGGATAGTTGGTGAGAACGACTTTTAATGGACGTAGCACACCCATTGCCCTGGGAGCATGTTTATTTAAATCATCGCGCAGGGCATGTTCTAACATGCTCACGTCGACTACACCTTCACTTTTAGTCACACCTGTTGCTTCACAGAAGTTGCGAATAGCGCTTGGCGTAAAACCCCGACGGCGCATTCCTGCAATGGTGGGCATACGAGGATCATCCCAGCCATCAACCACTTGCTCGTCGACCAATTGCTTTAACTTTCGTTTACTGGTCACCGTGTAATTCACATTAAGGCGTGCAAACTCAATCTGTTGTGGATGGCAAGGTACATCTAGCTGATCCAAAAACCAGTCATATAGCGGACGGTGGTCTTCGAACTCCAAAGTACAAATAGAGTGCGTAATCCCCTCAACCGCATCAGATAGCCCATGGGCAAAATCATACATGGGGTATACACACCATTCGTCACCTGTTTGATGATGATCTATTTTGCGAATACGGTAAATGATAGGGTCACGCATGTTCATGTTAGGTGAGGCCATATCAATTTTGGCCCGAAGTGCATGTTCACCTTCAGCAAATTCACCACGGCGCATCCGCTCAAATAAATCAAGGTTTTCCTCAACAGAACGCTCACGGTAAGGACTGTTTTTTCCTGGCTCTGTTAACGTACCACGATGCTCTCTGGCTTGTTCAGCGTTGAGTGAACAAACATAAGCTTTACCTTTATTGATCAGCTCTACGGCATAATCATACAGTGCCTGAAAATAACTGGATGTATAACGAACATCTCCTTCCCACTGAAAACCTAACCAACGAATATCCTCTTGAATTGCATCAATATACTCCTGGCTTTCTTTTTCAGGGTTAGTGTCATCAAAACGCAAGTTACAGACGCCACCATTCTGCTCCGCCAGAGTGAAGTTCAAACAAATTGACTTAGCATGACCGATATGCAAAAAACCATTAGGCTCAGGAGGAAACCGAGTGTGAACCTGACCGTTATTTTTATTATTTTTAAGGTCTTCACTGATAATTTGCTGAATAAAGTTATTCGGACGTGTTGTTTCTTGATGATCCATACTAGCTTACTGTAAACCCGTCAAATAAATACACAATAATCCACCCCTAATACGACACATGACAACCAAGTAAAGATACTCTCTAACTATGAGCATACCTCAACAAGCGCCATGCTTTTACATACATTCCTACACATTAGCATAGGCCAGTGTAAACCCAGTAGGGAGGCGTAGTTTGCGGAGCAATAGGTAAAGGAGCTATTATAGCGCCCTTTTCATGCTGTGATAAACCTAACTGAAGTCTATTTTGTCATGCTACAGTGATAAACGATGACTGTATAGGTTTTCCACTTTACTTAACGAGCGCTTGCTGCAGGCACATGCCTGTAAACCGTTGAGGTGGAAAACACAGCAGATATTGATCTAATTAACATAACCCAACAAGGCAATAGCATGGTTATTTTGCACACCAACTTTGGCGATATCAAAATTCAACTCAACCATGAAAAAGCACCTAAAACAGCGGCCAACTTTGAAGCGTATGTAAAAAGTGGTCATTACGATAACACTATTTTCCATCGTGTTATTGATAACTTTATGATTCAAGGTGGTGGCTTTGCACCTGGTATGCAAGAAAAAGATACTAATGCTCCCATCGAAAATGAAGCGGATAATGGCCTTAAAAACAAGATCGGTGCCCTTGCTATGGCACGTACTCAAGACCCTCACTCTGCTTCTGCTCAATTTTTTATCAACGTTGCTGACAATGATTTTCTGAACTTCCGCTCTAAGACCATTGAAGGCTGGGGTTATGCCGTATTTGGTGAAGTTGTAGAAGGTATGGACGTGGTCAACCGTATTAAAGGCGTTAAAACCACTAGCGTGGGCTTTCACGCAGATGTGCCTGCCGAAGAAGTTATTCTTGAATCCGCTGAATTAGTAGAAGACTAATAACCATGTCTGTGCTGTTTATCTCTGACTTGCATTTACAGGTAAAACGTCCTGATCTGACATCAGCATTTACCCAGTTTTTAATTGAGCAAGCACCTCAAGCTACCTCTTTGTATATTTTGGGTGACTTGTTTGATACCTGGCTGGGTGATGATGCTATGGATAGCCTGCAGCAGGAAATTACAAGTCAAATAAAACAGCTGGCTGATAATGGCACCGCCGTGTATTTTATGCACGGCAATCGTGACTTTATGATTGGTGAGCACTTTGCTGCACTTGCAGGCCTTCAGTTATTAAATGATCCCTGCATCATCACCTTGGGTGATCAGCCTGTGCTATTGTCTCATGGTGATCAGCTATGTACTGCAGATAAAGACTATATGGCATTTCGTCAATATATTCGTAACCCTGCTACCATTCAGAAGCTACTGTCATTATCTGTAGCTGAACGCATTGCTATGGCTGAAAATATCCGAGCACAAAGTCAAGCCGCCAATCAAGCTAAAACGGATGAGATCATGGACGTCACGCTAGCTGAAGTTGAGAAGTTAATGGCTGAACATGACGTTCAGTGGTTTATTCATGGCCATACCCATCGTCCCGCAATTCACGCCTTAACCATCAACCAACGGCCTGCTCAACGTATTGTGCTAGGTGACTGGGATAAAAAAGGTTGGGTGTTACGCTGGAATGAATCCACAGGTTTCGACCTGATAGACTTTTCACTTTAACCTTTTTAAAAAAAGCACGTTTATGCTGTTTATTCCCTCTCGTGAAGCTTTTTAATTTGCGGGGGGATTTAATCTGAAGGCTTAGCTGCCGCATCCTTACGTCAAACAGTTCGTTATGCGTTATCCAGCTTTTATCTACCACTGACGCACATCGAAATACCACAGGTTGTTCATTTAATGATGATTAGGGCATAACAAAAAGTGGGGTTGCAGTGATTGAATTTGTTTGTGAAACCCGTGCTCGAAGTACCGTGAGCAGTAGAGACCAAGGATGCTCTTCAACTGCGGAAGGAACAAATTAATTAATTCATGTATTACACCTGGATTGAGGCACACCACTATGAAAACGAAACTCGGTATCCGGTCTCAAGATTAACGCCTTTTCTATTTCAGCAAAAAAAGACACTCGCTCCTCAATGGGGTCTTCGCTATATTGTATAGCCAAACGTAAGTAATCCTGAAAATGACGGCGCTCAGATTTAAGCAATGAGCAATAAAATTTATTTAATGATTCGTCTAAATAAGGTGCTAATACAGCAAAGCGCTCACAAGATCGTGCCTCAATAAAAGCGCCAATGATTAAAATATCCACGAGCTTAGCCGGTTCGTGAGTTCTCACGCCTGATCGCAAAGTACTAGCATAACGTGCCGGTCCTAGCTTTTGATAAGAAATATTTCTGTCCTGTATAATGGCAAAGACTTGCTCAAAATGCCTCAATTCCTCCCGTGCTAACCGCGACATTTTATGCTGTAAGTCAGCATGCTCAGGGTACCTGAACATCAGTCTTAGCGCAGTTGATGCCGCTTTCTTTTCACAGTTTGCATGATCAATTAGCAGGATTTCTGGCTCATCAAGTGCAGCCAGAATCCACTCGTTAGGTGTTTCACACAACAAAAAATTATCGAGTTCAGGTAATGCTTGCATGGCGATAATCAACTTAATTATAAGGCAATTAATAAACAACAGATTATAGCGAATTGCTATTACCAAGCATATATACCTTTTATCTCAATGATGAGTATCCCCTTCAAAACTAAAACCTTGTTCAATATGGTCCAGTCAACTTTCAATTACTACACACTATCTAGAAAAGTAAACTGAACATAAACTCAACTATTTACACAGCATAAATCAAGTTCTAACTCATCAAAAATTTGGGCTAGACTAATTTATAGTCATAGCTATTCATTATCACTTAATTAGTAAACTCTACGTCAAGGTATTATCATGAAAATCGTCGTTTTATTTACATTTATACTATCATGCTTTTCTCTCATTCCCACAATAGCTAACAGTGCTGAAAAGCTTACTATTGTTGCTACTGAGTACGAGCCATTCACTAGTTCAAAAGCGAAGCATGATGGTTTTGTAAACCGAGTGATAAAGGCTGCTTTTGAACGAAAAGGCTATGATGTTGAATTTAAGTACCGTCCCTGGAAACGTGCATTGATCGAAGGCCATGATAAATTTGATGGTGTTTCTTTCTCATTTACCAATAAAGAAAGAGAAAAAGAATACCTTTTTAGCGACCCTATTTCCGAACACCGAGAAGTTTTATTTCACTTAAAGAAAACAAACATTCCAGAATGGAATACACTTGAAGACTTAAAAGACTTTAAGTTTGGTCTTACCAGAGGTTACACTTACACTGAAGAACTATGGGACCTAGTCAACAAAAAAATAATTAACTCAGACATTATCGCTTCAGATGTTAACAACTTTAAAAAGCTTGCTTCAGGAAAAGTAGACATTTTTCCTATGGATGAAATTACTGGCTGGCGAATAATAGCATCTGAACTTCCCGTAGCCAAAGACACTCTCACCATCCATTCAAAACCGTTACGGTCAACTACTGGTCACCTCATTATTTCGAAGAAACATAAAAACAGTACTGAATTGATAAAACTATTTAATGAAGGCGTTAAAGAGTTAAAAAAATCTAAGACTTATGACAACTATCTAAATGATTTATATAAAGGCATTTTTTAAAGAATGACTATAGTTAAACTTTTCTTCCTTATTTTTGCATGTATATCTTTCAAGGCATTTTGTTTAACTGATAACTCAATTACAACTAGTACCCTATCAAAAACCGTCGTAGTTACTTCTGGCGAGTGGCCTCCCTATACCTCTAAGAATCTAAAAGATGGCGGTGTTTTCACCAAAATTACAACGAAAGCATTTGAGTTAATGGGCTACTCAGTCGATATACACTATCACCCTTGGCAACGTAGCTACTTTGTTACGGCCAAAGGTCAAGCCGATGCATCCCTTTCCTGGGCTCCCACAGAAGAAAGAAAAAAGGACTTTGTTTTTAGTGACCCAGTTACATTTTCCACCAAAGTTTTTTTCCATTTGAAAGCATTTAATTTTGATTGGACTTCGCTAGGTGACATAAACGATCTACGCATTATTGCTACTAAAAAATATACCTATGGCGATAAGTTTGACGCTGCAGCAAAACAAAAAAAGCTAAAAATTATTTTTTCCAATAGTGATGAGCAAAAGTTCAGAATGCTTTTAGCTGGCCGAGCAGACCTAGTCCCTATGGAAAAGCTTGTTGGTTTTTATTTGCTCAAGAATAAATTCAGTGAAGCCCAGGCATCCCGTATAACTTTCAATGGTAAGCCATTACAAAATACACCTATATGTGTCGCATTCTCTAAGAAAATAAACAGCAAACGACTCAATAAGTTACTACAAGATTTTAATGAAGGATTAGCTAAAATTAAAGAAAGTGGCCAATATGATAAGATATTAGAACAATTAAATTAATTTTCCTTACCCAGCATTAGAACCCGCTTTTGTTATGATTAAGCCCAATCTCTGGGCTTAATCATAATATTCTTATTTGCTAGCTTTTAGACTGCCAGGCAGTCGCTAGCACAGGTGCTATCGCGGTTTGAGCATCGGATGTCAAACTACCATCAACAGTTTCATAATCATTGAAAACAGCCATTGCTTGAACAAGATTATTTAACTGAGATAACAAAAAAGGACAAAAAAGGACACCCACTTTTTGACTACAATCAATACGCACTCACACCTAAAACTAGCAGCAAACTGCTGCCTTGATTGAACTTGAGTGGAGGCCGTATAAAGTTAATCAAAGGTACGATGTAAACATCACGCGATATGGCATAAGGTGAAAAGATAAGGTCGTACGAACGATTATTAAAATTTTATTATAAAAAAACAAGTGCTTTATTTATTCTCACGTTATAATTATTTTTCCTGCTATCATGTTAAGTATATTGAACACTGTTCACCGAAAATAGTTGCTTGGCAAGCCTAATACCTTTAATAAATTTCCGTTGCCATTGCGTCACAGCTTTTTGAATACTATTTTCTGTTCCAACCACATCAATAAAACGCTTTTCTTTACGACTTACATATGCAAGCAGTTCATCTTTATTAATATTTAATCGATCAATAATAGAAGGCTGTTGCGTACTGATAGCACCACGCTTATCATCACGGATAGCACGTCCTAGCCAATCGACTAATTGCAAATAGTCTTTTAAATTGAAGGGGATTGTTGTTTTCTTACCTTGTTTTTCATTGCCTGAAAAACGTAATAGAGGTACGACAGGTAGGGTTTGTTTTGGCAATTTTGTTTTTCGTACAAAGGTCTGGTTTCGTGGTTTTCTTTTCTGTTGACGCTTAGCCCACGCTATCATCCGAGTCTGGATTGATGTAAAATCCGACGCTTCTGGCGTTTCTGCCATACCGGCGCGGACAGGATTTAAATCCACATAACTCATGCACGTTAATAATGCGGCTTCATCCAATAAAGCCTGACTTTTAAAACGTCCCTCCCAAAATCGACCTTTACAACCATCTTCATCATTGGCCCAACGGGCAATAGGCTCATTTAAACAACGCATAAACCAGGATAAATCAGATAATCGTTGCCGCCATTGCTGAACAATCTCATTAACAACTTTTAATTCAGCTTTATCCAGCATTGCACCTGCTAAATAACGCTGAATCATCGGAGGGCCTTGATACAACTTGCGCCAGCGACGAATCACTTCATCATCAGACCACTGCTTAGACTTTTCTTCATCAATACGAACCACTAAATGATAGTGATTCGACATCACCGCATAAGCACAAATATCAATCGCAAACACCTTAACCAACTCAGTGAGCCGTTCAACCATCCACGCTTTACGGTGATCAAAATTTTGGCCTGTCACCCGATCATCGCCACACAAAAAAGCACGGCGTACACAGCGACAAATACAGTGATAATAAGGCGTATCCTGCACACTCACCAACTGACTTCGTGGCCTCGTCATCCTTAAACCCCCACCGATACCTGATCAAATGTTGAGCACTATCATAATCGCATACAGTCGGTTATTTTTTGATCAGCATCAAAAAGCGAGTGTCCTCTTTCTTTATTAATAAAGTTTATCACCTTGCTTGCATTTGTAGAATTTAGATTTCTCATATCCAAAGGAACAATATCTGCCTTATCAACATGATCCTTAATTTGGCTTAAATTTGTAGGATTTTTGTCAAAATGTTTGTTGATCATTTCCTTAGCTTTTCGTGTGTCAGCTGTAAATAAAAAATCAACTGATTTTCCTTTATTTGGTCCAGTTTCGACAATAAAATCACCTTTTTCCCCTCTTTTGAACGCCTTAATTTTCCTCCCAATGACTTTTGAAGCTCAACTGCGGCTCCAGCTTCTCCCGGCCTTGATCAAAGTCAAATCTAGGGTGTCCCTTTCTTCTTGGTGTCCATATATGTCCCTTTCTTATAGTCTTCAAAATCCTTTTAATGTCTCAATTACACATTGATTAATATTATTTAGATCAACATCAGGTTGTGGTTTTTTTACTTTTGTAGCCAAGTACTGCTTAATATTATCGTATCTTAAATAACTACTAGGAAAATCTCCTGACCCAGTATATTTCTCTACCCCCTGAGGCAATACTCTTATTTCATGCAGCCTATGTTGCATTAGAAAGTGTTGGATTTGTGCTGCCTTTAACTCCAAAATAGACCATGGATTATCATTATTAGTAATAGCACTATATCCATAAGTTATTTCTTGAACACTATTATATTTTATAAATATTGCCTCCCCCAGTGAGAACCCCTCACCACAATCCATACAAACTAAAGTGTAATCTTGCAACATTATGGTTTACTCCACTTAACTGGACCTTCAGTCGTCATTACAACCACTTCCTTTACTTTATTTAAATCACCAGTACCTTCTAATTTATTTAACTCACTACGAACCTTGCCCGCATCATCCCATGTAGAATTCCCTCTGGCATCAATATATGCTCTAGTATCTGATCTAGAAAGCCCTAATTTGCTAGCTTTCTCACCTGTAAAGTTGTCTTTAGCAGAATTAACGAC
>NZ_JAGSOY010000077.1 GCF_018837975.1 Zooshikella harenae
TATTTAATTGAGTGGATTGATCCTAATGGAATTGGTCGAACAGTTGACATTACATTTTCTCGTAACAGAACATATAAAACTTATACATTTGATGACTATAGGAATGATGCATCTAATGTTGTATTGCCTGATCCTACAAGCTTAGTAGTTGATAGCAAAACAGACTTATTACTTCCTCCTATTCGTTCAATTCCTAGTGTAGTTAGAAGTAATCTGCTCACTAAAATGAGAGCACTTTCAAAAGACTTGTTTGATAAAGGTATAACAAAGAACTTAAATGGAAATAAACCGATTATTTATGGGACATTAGAAAATGACGTTATTAATGCTCAAACCACAGTAGAAGATATTGAACTGGATGAACAACGGTTTTTAGGTGAATTTGCAGATAATGGTATTTATTATATTTCAGGTAAGGGCAATGACACTATAGCGGGTTCTGAAAACGATGACGTATTAGATACAGGCATAGGTGATGATGTATTAGATGGTCAACGGGGTGACGATGTTCTTATAGGTGGAGAAGGAAATGATACGTACTACGTTGATAGTGCCGGTGATGAGATAGCTGAGCTAGAGAATCAGGGAGATGATAAGTTATATACATCTGTTGATTATAAATTGAATGATAATGCAGAGGTTGAAAAAATATTTCTAGAAAACTCTGTTAAGAGCTTCGAAGGGAATAAGTACGATAATGATATATCGGGTAACCAAGGTGCAAATACAATTAAGGGAGGGGAAGGAAACGATAAGTTATTTGGTCGTGAAGGAAATGATACTCTTCATGGAGGTGATGATAAAGATAGAATTCATGGTGGCGTAGGTGAGGATAAATTATTTGGTGATGAAGGTGATGATTTCCTTTATGGTGGTGATGGTAATGACACAATTGAAGGTGGGGCAGGTAAAGATTTAATTCGTGGCGATCAAGGTGCGGATAGGCTAAATGGTGGTATGGGTAAAGACCTCTATTTAGTGGACAGTGAAGACACCATTAATGACAGTGGTAAAGATGGCATTGTCTTTTTAAGTAGCAAAAAACTCACCGGTGGTGAACGCACCGAAGATGATCCTGAAAACACCTATTACAGCACTGATGGCCAATTTACGTATGTAAAAAATGGTTCGACGTTGGTTATTAATGGTGGCTTAACCATTAATAACTATAGTAATGGAGCGTTGGGTATACACCTTGAAACAGAAGATGAAGATGAAGACGACGAACCTGACTTTGACGATCCAGAAAAAGTCACTTCACCGATTATTATTGATTTAGATGGTGATGGCGTCGAAACCCTTTCCATAAACGATAAACACTATTTTGACCACGATGGTAATGCATTTGCTGAATCCACAGGCTGGGTATCGCGTGATGATGGTTTGTTAGTATGGGATAAAAATAATAATGGTGTCGTGGATTCGGGTGCTGAGCTGTTTGGTAACCAGACGACACTGGCTTCTGGTAAAAAAGCCAAACAGGGTTATGAAGCTTTAGCGGAATTTGATGATAATAAAGATGGTGTCATTGATGCCCAGGATGCGATTTATTCATCATTAAGTGTTTGGCAGGATAAAAACGAAAACGGCCTGACGGATAATGATGAAATAACCAGCCTTGCGGATGTAGGCATAAAAAGTGTATCCACTGCGTATAAAGCGTCTGATCATATTGATGCTGAAGGTAATGAACATCGTCAAACCAGTGATGTTACATGGAATGATGGTCGTAAAACGGACAGTGCAGACGTATGGTTTAAAACCAACACCACACGTCGTGTCACCACTGAAACCTTCAATTGGACCCATGAAATCCTAGCGCTACCGAACTCGCGAGGTTATGGTAATTTACCGGATTTACAGCAAGCCATGACTCAGGATGAAACACTTTTATCCATGGTGAAAGCCTTTGTGGCGGAGTCAGACTATCAAAAACGCAATGACATGGTGCTTGAGATTATTTATCAGTGGGCGGGTGTCACCGATGTCGATCCACACAGTCGAGACCCTAAAAAGGTTTATGGGCATGTGATTGATGCGCGTAAAGTTGTGACCCTGGAAAAACTCGTGGGACGTGGTTATTTAGGGACCTGGTGCTGGGGCGAGCGTGACCCTAATCCCCATGGTCGCGCTGCACCGATTTTAAAAGCAGAATTTGATAAATTCCAACGTTCCGTCACCGCCCAATTAAATACACAAGTTTTATTTGATGACACTATTTTATCTGCCTATTTTGAATCCGGCAGTCGTTATTTCCGTTTAAATGAAGAAGCACTCGAAACGTATTTAGCGAGCTTAAATCGTCCTGATAAAGTTGAAGAATTAAATGCTGCCATCAATACACTGCAAAATCTGGGTGTTTATTCGAAGCGCATTCGCAAT
This sequence comes from Zooshikella harenae, assembly GCF_018837975.1. Lineage (GTDB taxonomy): Bacteria > Pseudomonadota > Gammaproteobacteria > Pseudomonadales > Zooshikellaceae > Zooshikella > Zooshikella harenae. The sequence continues at coordinate 2,383 of NZ_JAGSOY010000077.1, forward strand.
GAAGTGAGTAGCGTACTGGCTAAAATTGTACTGAATCACCCCAGCTTAAATGAGTATATTAATCACGATACGGTCGCGGGTGATGAACGAGATAATGTCCTGCGTGATTATAATAAAATCAATATTATTCATGGCAAAAAAGGTAACGATACCCTTTATGGCCAGGATGGTGATGATAATTATATTTTCGCAAAAGGCGATGGACAGGACACCATTTACGACACCAGTGGTGAAGATACCCTGTATTTTGCCGAAGGCATTAAACAAGAAAATATTGGTTTTAAACGGACATTAACCGATGTATGGGTGGTGTTGCTGGATGATGACGGTAACCCAACCGGTGATGAAATCAAGCTCACCAACTTTTTTGATTTTGATGGCACCCTAGCCGAAGGCCAAATCGAAAAAGTGCATTTAAGTGATGGCACGTTGGTTAACCTGTATGACTTGCTGAAACAAGCAGCCACTGCCGCCACAGAAAACGACGATCACCTATTTGGCTTACCGGATGCGGATAACGTGTCAGCGTTAGGGGGTAATGACAAGATTTCCACCTATGGTGGGGATGACACCATTGACGGTGGAGCCGGTGATGATGAAATCCTGGCGGGTGACGGGAATGATACCCTGATCGGTGGCACAGGTAATGACACCTTAGTGGGTGAAGAGGGCAGTGATACCTATCAGTTCAGCCAGGGCTTTGGTCAGGACAGCATTCAAAACCTCAGTAAGGATCAAACACCTAATGGTCAGATTGTCTTTGATAACACCCTAACCCCCGATCAAATCACTGTAAAACGCGCGAATGATGATTTACAGCTGATTGCCAGCGCGCAAGACATCATTACCGTGAAAGGCTATTTCACCCAGGATGCCAGCACCAGTGCCGCGGTGGCAGAAATCCAGTTTGCTGATGGCACCGTGTGGGATGTTGAGGCGATTAAACAGCAGGTATTGCAACCCTCAAGCGGTGATGACTATATCGAAGGCTATGGCAGTGATGACGTGTTTGCCGGCCAGGCGGGTAACGACACCTTAAAAGGCTTAGGCGGTAATGATCAACTGTCTGGTGGCGAGGGTGATGACCAACTGTTTGGTGATGATGGCAACGACACGCTCCACGGTGGTCAAGGTAACGACACTCTACGTGGTGGTAAAGACGATGACATCCTGCATGGCGATGAGGGTCATGATCAACTTTATGGTGACAGTGGTAATGATCAACTGTTCGGTGGAGCAGGTAACGACCGACTAGAAGGCTCCTACGGTCACGATCAACTCGCTGGTGGCGAAGGTAAGGACACCCTAATCGGCGGTATTGGTAATGACCAGCTCAAAGGCGATGCCGGTGATGATACCTTGCGCGGTGATGAGGGTGATGATCAGCTGACGGGTGGACGGGGTAACGACCAGTTGGCTGGTGGTGAAGGTGATGACTGGTATCACTTTGCTAAAGGCGATGGTCAAGATGTGATTAATGATCAGCAAGGCCAGACCACCATTGTGGTGTATAACTTGAAACTGGAAGACGTCATCTTCCGTCGTCATGACCTGGCGTTAGATGTGACCTTTAAAGGCAATGACGGTGATCGCATTCGCCTGGAAAATGTCTTTGATCGTCAAACCCTCACGGCACGTTTTGGTCTGCGTCTGCAACACAGTGATGGCACCGTACAGACCCTCAAGGCAGAAGACATTGATCAGCGTGCAATCACCGCCACAGAGGGTAAAGACACCCTGTATGGCAACCATCAGGCCAATGAAATCAATACTCTGCGTGGCGACGATACCGTTTACGCGGAAGGGGGGGATGACTTCATCCGGGGTGCGGCCGGTAACGACACGCTTTATGGTCAGGCGGGTAATGACACCTTACGGGGTGGTGATGGTGATGATCAGTTGTATGGCGGCGTTGGCAATGACTTGCTGCAAGCCCATAAAGGCGATGACCAGCTTCGCGGTGAAGACGGCGATGATCAGCTTGAAGGTGGCCTCGGCAATGACACCTTATACGGTGGACAAGGCCAGGATATCCTGCGCGGTGAGCAAGGGGATGACCAGCTAGAGGGTGGTGAGGGTGATGACCAATACCGCTATCAAGTCGGTGATGGCCATGATGTAATCCGCGATACCCAGGGCAATGACAGCCTGCACCTGGAAAACATCCGTCTGGACGACCTGTTAATTCGTCGTACTGGGGATCAGTATCGCTATAACCCCGTCGAAGGTGAAACCTCGGGGGCGTTATCCCTGGCGGAAGCGTCGATGAGTCGCGATAGAGACGGTGATCTGCTGATTACCCATAAAGGCACAGGGCAGACTATCCGCATCAACGATCAATTCTCCAGTCGCTCAACGGAAGCGCCGAACACTGCGATTGAAAGCATTCAACTCAAAGATCAAACACTGGATATTGCGGCCATCAAGCAACAAGCACTGGCGGGTACCGCGACCGACGACATCATTATGGGTCATGTCGATGATGATACCATCCAGGCCGGTGGCGGTGATGATCAGGTGTTTGCGGGTGCGGGTGATGATCAGGTGCATGGCGGCCAGGGACAGGATTTACTCTATGGTGAACAGGGTAATGACCAATTGTACGGTGACCAAGGGGATGACCAGTTGTATGGACAGTCAGGCGATGACCAGCTGCATGGTGGTGCGGGTCAGGACACCCTGCATGGTGGTCAGGGCGATGATCAGTTGTACGGTGATGCCGGTAACGACCGCCTGTTAGGGGGCGAAGGCCAGGATACCCTGTTGGGTGGTGATGGTGATGACACCCTGATCGCAGCCAACAGTGTCTGGGATCGTTCCAGCAACACCTTAGCGGGTGGTAAGGGCAATGACACGCTGTATGGCGGTGCTGGGGATGAGATCTACCAGTTTAACCTGGGGGATGGTCATGACCTGATTGTCGAAACCCGTCGTGATGAAGCCTTTACTAACCATCAGCCCTCACAGGATGTTCTGCTGTTTGGTGAAGGGATCAGTGCCGATGATCTCCAGTTCTTCCGAGTAAATGATGACCTACAAGCCCGTCACCGGAATGGCCAGGATCAAGTGACCATCCAAAACTGGTTTGTGTCATTCAATAATGCAGAGCATGACTACTTTAAAGTCGAAACCTTCCGCTTTGCTGATGGCTCTGAGTTAAACACCACAGACATCGAATCGCAGATTACCTGGGAAGGCTCTGCTGCGGATGACAAATTCATTGGCTACCGTGGTTACAGTGAAACCTTCAAAGCCGGTGACGGTAATGACAAAGTTTTTACTCGTGAGGGCGATGATATTGCCTATGGTGAAGGCGGTGATGACTACCTGGATGGTGAAGCAGGCAACGACCAGCTCTATGGGGGCGAAGGCAATGATAACCTCTGGGGTAAACAGGGCAATGACCAACTGTTTGGCGGTATCGGCGACGACTCACTATCGGGTAATGAAGGTGATGATAGTCTGAGTGGTGAAGCGGGTGATGACAGCCTGTTTGGTGGCTCAGGCAATGACACCTTGGAAGGTGGTGCCGGTAACGACTTTATGGAAGCCGGTGCAGGTGATGACACCTTACAAGGTGGCGATGGTGATGACCAGTTAGGTGGTGGTGCTGGTAACGACCAACTGGCTGGCGGCACAGGCAGTGACAAATATATCTACAGTGGTGGCTATGATGTCATTGATAACCAAGGCGGTGGCTTTGATGGGCTGTTCTTCAAAGACGGTGTCCAGAAAGATGACTTTACCTTTAAACAAGACGGCGATGATCTATTGGTCTTTGTGAAGGATGCGACGGAACCCGCGGTACGGGTCGTGAAGCACTTCCTGGGTGAAGATTATGCCATTGACTACGTTCAACCTGATGGCGGCAACTACATCACCACCGCAGAAATCAACCGCCGCGCCAAAGCGGGTGATGTTGAAGGGGATTATGATGCGGTGGTAGAAGGCACGGCTAATGCCGATAAACTGGGCGGTACCGAAGGCAATGACTTAATCCAGGGCCTCGGTGGCAATGACCAGCTGTTTGGTATGCTCGGTGATGATGTGGTGCAAGGCGGTGAGGGTGACGATTTCTTATCCGGCGGTAATGGCAGCAATGGCATTGCCGATGGTAACGACCGCCTGGAAGGTGGTGCAGGCAACGACCGCTTAAATGGTGGTGGTGGCAACGACACCCTAATCGGTGGTGAAGGTGATGACCATTACTACTTCTTCGCCAACAGTGGTCAGGATGTGATTGATAACACCGGTGGTGGTAACGACTGGGTGTTCTTCAATGAGGTAGGTCGTGATCGAATCAGTTATCACCGCGATGGCGATGATCTGGTCATGCTCGTGGATAACGATCTGCAGCAGAAACTCACCGTCACGGGACACTTTACTGGTGGTGATCAGGCCATCAGCTATATCCAGCCAGGCGATGGCGGTTATGCGATTCCCTCATCCCGTATAGCAAGCTTGCTCACGGACTTACCTGCAGGTGGTGATACGGATACCGGTGATACCAACAATGGCGGTACAGATAATGGTGCCGGCGAGGGTGGTGACACAGGTACAGGGACTGACAACGGTACGGGTGATAATGGTACCGGCGAGACCGATAATGGTGACAATGACAACGGTTCAGATGAGGTGATTGATCCCAGTCGCTATGACACCGAAGTGGTGGGTACGGCACAAGGTGAACAGCTGGTTGGCCGTAACAACCGCAACCTGATCCGTGGTCTGGCCGGTGATGATACGCTGTTTGGTATGGGCGGTGATGACATCCTGCTGGGTGGCGACGGTGACGACTTTATCCAGGGCGGTAATGGTCGCATGAATGGGGATGATGGCAACGACACCCTGATTGGCGGTGCCGGTAACGATGTACTGGCCGGTTTTGCCGGTAATGATACCTTACAAGGTGGCGTGGGTGATGATCACTATTATTACCATGCCCAAGGTGGTCAGGACATCATCGATAACACCGGTGGCGGTACCGATTGGGTGTTCTTTATCGATATTGACCGTGAACGCATTGGCTATCATCGCAATGGTGACGATCTGGTGATGCTGGTGGATAACGACCTGCAACAAAAGCTGACTGTTACCGGACATTTTACCGGTGGTGATAAAGCCATCAGCTACATCCAACCCGGTGATGGCGGCTATGCCATTCCTTCATCACGACTTGAAGGCATGCTGACAGAATTGCCTGTGGATGGTGCGTCTGTTGTCGCTGCGGATGTCCAGCCTGCCAGTCATGTCAATGGTTTGATTAGTGCCATGGCGAGTATGACGGATGGGGGGGCGGGTGAAGCAACATCTGGCTCACTGGTTACATCAAATGATCGTTTGGTTTTAACCTCATCACATCAGTAAAACTATAGAAGAGTAGTACTGGCTATTTAGCTTTATTCCACCACAAGCAATTTATATTTGTGGTGGGATAACCTCCTTCATTGTGGGTATAAGCAATGGCTGGTGCTGTCTCTTTAACTCCGGTATTATGTTCTGCCTTAAATCACAATAGCAGCTTGGAAGCGGCCTCACTTTTAAATAAGTTTGAATTGGTAAGGTAATTTCTTTGGGTCTTACCAATGATGTATATACCCATAATGAAGGGTAAGGCAAGGGAATTGTATTGGTATAAGGAAAATAGATTTACACAATATACAGTGATGGTTTTTATCCTTAGGAAAATTTAAAAATATTCGTAAAGGATAAATTTGCAGTTAAATAAGGTAGTCAATGACTGAGCAATCAACCTCGCTACCGCGGGACGTCAGTACAGCATTAGGTTGTATAACCACACTGGGCTTGTTGTTTCAGGAAATAACGAATACAGAACAAGCCAATGAGCTAAAACAACAGTTTCAAAATCAACGCTTAGAAACAGCCGCAAAAGCATTTGCCAAAGCGTTAAAATTGAAAGTTAAAGTTGCCAGGTGTGAGTATAAAAAACTTTCTCAAGATCAGTTGCCATTAGCATTTGCCTCAAAAGAAGGCGATTATTATGTTTTAGCTAAAATTGCTGATGGTAAGGCGCTGATCCAACATCCAGATAAACCTCAACCAGAAATAATTTCAGTGGATAAATTAGCTGAAATTTGGGCAGGAAAAACCATCTCTGTTTCAGGGGAAAAACGTCAAGCAGGCGCAACACGACGTTTTGATATTACCTGGTTTATTCCAGAGTTTGTTCGCTTTAGGCGACTCTTAGGTGAAGTTTTACTGGCCTCTGTTTTTTTACAGATATTGGCATTATTAGCACCACTTGGCTTTCAGGTGGTGATGGATAAGGTATTGGTCCATCAGAGTCGATCCACATTAGATGTACTAGTTATCGCTTTAATTATTGTGGGTATTATGGAGGTCGTATTAAAGGGATTAAGGGAATACCTTTTTGCTCACACCACAAATCGTATTGATATTCATCTGGGATCGAAATTATTTAATCATTTAATGCGACTACCCTTGCTGTATTTTAAAGCACGCAGTGTGGGTGTCACCGTCATGCGTATCCGGGAGTTATCCACAGTCCGTGAGTTTATTACTGGGGCTGGTATGACATTGATCGTAGATTTAGCGTTTACCTTTGTATTTTTTGCGGTGATGTATTATTACTCGCCATTTTTAACCGGGATCGTGTTAGCTTCCGTTCCAATTTATTTATTGCTTTCCTATTTAGTGACCAATCCAATGCAAAAACGTATTGAAGCTCAGTTTCAATACGGAGCTATCAATAATGCCTTTTTAACTGAAACGGTATCGGGGGCAGAAACGGTTAAAAGCTTAGCGGTTGAACCGCAAATGCAGCAACGTTGGGAAGGTCAGACACAAGATTTTGTCGATGCAAACTATCGTACTCAGCAGTTACAAAGTTTTACCTCTCACGGTGTCATGTTAATACAAAAAGTCACGATGGCATTGGTGCTTTGGTTTGGTGCGAGAATGGTTATAGGTCTTGAGTTATCCATAGGCCAATTAATTGCATTTAATATGATGGCGAACCATGTCAGTCAACCTGTGATTCGTTTAGCCGAGTTATGGCAGCAATTTGTACAGGCCAGAGTTTCTGTTGACAGATTGGGTGATGTGCTGAATACACCTATGGAGCAACAACAGGGTCAGAAGGATTTAGTGCAGCGTGTGAAAGGTTCGGTGTTAATACGGAACTTGATGTTTAGTTATCGGCCTGATTTACCCCCTGTCTTAAAAGGCATTAATTTAATGATTAGGCCTGGTGAGTTAATTGGAGTCATTGGTCCATCAGGGTCAGGAAAAAGCACATTAACAAAGCTTATTCAGCGTTTATATTTACCACAGCAAGGTGATATTTTTATTGATGGGGCGAATGTGGCCCAACTTGAACCTTCAAGTTTGCGCCAGCAGATTGGTGTCGTTTTACAGGAAAACTACCTATTTAATCGATCTGTCCGCGATAACATTGCCTTATCAAATCCTGCTGCACCCTTGGATGAAATTATTGCTGCCGCCAAATTGGCTGGTGCTCATGATTTTGTTTTGGAGCTACCCGATGGCTATGACACGGTTATTGCTGAAGGGGGTAGTTCATTATCGGGTGGACAACGTCAACGTATTGCCATTGCCAGAGCATTGCTAACGAATCCAGCGCTGTTGATTTTTGATGAAGCCACTAGTGCGCTGGATGATATTTCTCAAGAAATTATTCAACGAAATATGCGCGATATTTGTCGAGGGCGAACTGTCATTGTAATTGCTCATCGCTTATCCACAGTAAGAGAGTGTGATCGCATAATTACGTTAGCTGATGGGCAAATTGTGGAAATGGGCCAGCATGAACAGTTATTGGCGCAAGAAGGGCTATATGCTCGTCTGTGGGCTCAACAGGAAAATATGGAGCAGGAAGACATCATTACGGCTTAGCGCGTAATTTTTTGTCTGCAATAAAATTGATATACCCACAGTGATTGGATTTTATGCATGAAGGGTGAAAGTTGAGCCTTTCTGGAGTAGTAAAGTGAGCATCAAACAGCATTTAAAAGTCGCACTTTCAGCATGGCGACAACAACGTAAAGAACAAAGACCTGAAAAACGTAAAACACATGAATATGATTTTTTACCTGCGTATTTAGAGGTAACAGAACGTCCACCTACCCCGTATGGACGTGGTTTTTTACTGGGAATTTGTGTGTTAGTTATTATTGCGTTGGCTTGGTCGATTATTGGCCGCATTGACATTATTGCGAGCGCTACGGGCAAATTAATTGTCAGTAGCCGTACCAAAGTTATTCAGCCGCTTGAAACTGCAGAGGTTATTGGTATTCATGTTCAGGATGGTCAGTTTGTAAAAAAAGGTGATGTGCTGATTGAGCTTAATCCGACGGGTGCTGCTGCGGATGTAAAACGTTTAACGGAACAACTGCAGTTTGCAAAAGTCGATATCGCTCGTTGGCAGGCATTGCAGCAGGAAAACACCGTTGCTGCATTTAAGCCTGAAATTAATACTCCTGAACACTATGTTCAACAGGCGCGGCATTTATTACAAAGTCAGGTTGACGAGCGAGATGCGGCTTTGGCAACCATTGATAGTGAGCTAAGCCAAAACGAAGCTCAGTTAAGTTCAACCAAAGCGGAAATTATTAGCCAGAGCAAAGTATTAAGCACTAAAGAAAAGCGTTTATCTGCACAGCGTAAACTTGTTGAACGGGATGCCTTTCCTCGATTACAGATGCTGGAGCTTGAAGAAGAAACACTGTCATTACGTAGTGAACTTGAAGTCCTAAGAAATAAGGTAAAAGAACTAGAAGCAGCTGCAGTAACGATTCAAGACCGTCGGAAGCAAACTATACGACAGTGGTCGCGAGAGGATCGTCAGGAATTAAATGAAGCGGAAAAGCGGGTAGCAGAGTATACGCAGGAGCGTATTAAAGCGATTGAGAAAAACCGCTTACAAACCTTAAAAGCATCTGTTGCTGGTGTTGTACAACAATTGGAAATTCATACCATTGGTGGGGTTGTTAGTCCTGCACAGCAATTATTGGTTATTGTACCTGAAAACGCGTTGTTGGAAGCTGAAGCACTGGTTTTAAATAAAGACATTGGTTTTGTTGTAGCAGGGCAGCCTGTAGAAATTAAAATTGATAGTTTTCCTTACACCAAGTACGGGACGATTACAGGTAAAATTAAACATGTATCCCGTGATGCAGTTGAACATGAGCAGCTAGGTTTAGTTTTTCCGGCACGCATTGAAATGGAAAAAGACGTCATTAATGTTGATGGTGAAGACATTAAATTGGGTGCTGGGATGAGTATTACGGCTGAAATTAAAACGGGTGATCGACGGGTTATTGAATACTTGTTAAGTCCATTACAAGAGTATCAGTCAGAAGCATTACGGGAGCGTTAAGCGATGAATATGGATGTTTCATTACCTCGTAATATGGCTGAAGAAGCAAGTGAAGCTGGTCGCAGTACTCAGCAGCTTGATAGTGCAATTCATTGCTTAGTTCAAATAGGTAAATTATTTGATATTGCTGTTGATCCGTTACAGCTTGTTCATCGACACGGTAAGTATCATACCGCCTATGAGACGTTAGATGTTGCTCGTTGCGCGCATCGATTGGGCTTGCGTACACAACAAGTGTTGGTTAAACCTGAGCGTATTGCGCTGACACCGTTACCAGTGATGGCCAAGATTGGTGACAGCTTTTATATCATCGAGCAATGTGACGATGGCGTTATTTACGGTTTTTGTGGTAAAACCCAGCAGCCTTGGCATCAATCATTGGATGAGTTAAAAGCTGCTTGGCCTGAAGAGTGGATTTTGTTTTCTCGCCGAGATGAGGCTGGAAATAATCAACAAAAACCTTTTGGTTATAGTTGGTTTATTCCATCGATAAAAAAATTCTGGCCACAGTTTCGTAATGTTATTTTTGTCTCGTTATTTATCCAACTTTTTGCCATTGTTACACCCTTACTTTTTCAAGGGGTTATCGATAAGGTTTTAGTCAGCCGAAGTTTAGCCAGTTTAGAAGTGTTTGCATTTGCTATTCTGGTGTTAGCTATTTTTGATCCTTTATTTGGTCTCTTGCGTTCCTGGTTATTTTCCCATGCTGCCAGTCGAATAAATTCAGAGCTTAGTTCCAGGCTTTATCAACATTTACTGGGACTTCCCTTAAATTATTTTAAGCAAAGACAAACAGGTGAAATTATTGCGCGTGTGCGGGAAATGGACCAAATACGTAGCTTCCTTACGGGGTCAGCGTTAACGTTTGTCTTGGATTTATTTTTTATTGGTATTTTCTTAGCATTATTATTTTCTTATGCCTATCTATTAGCATGGATTGTGGTTGGCTCTCTGGCGTTATACTCATTATTTTGGTTATGTATTACACCTGTGATGCGAGAGCGTGTACAGCGTACCTTTGAAAAAAATGCTACAAATACGGCTTTTTTAACTGAAGCGGTTACTGGCATTGAAACCATAAAAACATCAGCTACTGAACAACAGTTTTGTCGTCATTGGGAAGATAAATTATCTGCCTATGTGAAAACATCTTTTAAAGCTGCCACCTTGGGAATTTGGGCAGGACAAGGTATTGGTCTGATTCAAAAAATTACAGCAGCGTTAACCTTATGGTTTGGTGTTGATTTGGTGATGACGGGTGATTTATCGGTGGGTGGTCTGGTAGCTTTTAATATGCTGGCAGGTCATGTCACTATGCCTATCTTACGGCTTGCCCAGATTTGGCAGGACTTCCAGCAGACTGGAGTATCACTGCGAAGAGTGGGTGATATTCTGAATGCGCCTGTTGAAGCGGTGGGTAGTGGTAAGTCAACACCACCAGCAATTAAAGGTGATATTGAACTGAGAAAAGTGACGTTCCGTTATCAAGATAATGGACCTGAGGTGTTGCGCCGTTTGGACTTATCCATTAAGGCTGGCGAAGTGATTGGCATCACCGGGCTTTCTGGTTCAGGTAAAAGTACCATCACCAAGTTAGTACAGCGTTTGTATGTGCCAGAAAGTGGGCAAGTGCTCATTGATGGCATGGATTTGGCCGTCACAGATCCTGTTGTGATTCGGCAGAAAACAGGTGTTGTGTTACAGGAAAGTTTTTTATTTAACGGTTCAGTAAAAGACAATATTACTTTAGCCTATCCCGAAGCCTCAGAGGAAGATGTCATTCATGCCGCCAAACTGGCTGGTGCCCATGACTTTATTATGCAACTGGCCCAGGGATATGATACACCTGTAGGTGAGCGGGGAGGTAATCTTTCAGGCGGGCAGCGTCAGCGTGTTGCGATAGCAAGAGCGCTGATTACGAATCCAAGTATCTTAATTTTTGATGAGGCAACAAGTGCCTTAGACTATGAGTCAGAGAGTGCCATTCTGGCGCAACTACCTGAAATAGCCAAGGGTAGAACACTCATCATGATTGCTCACCGACTTAATACTCTTCAAAAGTGTCACAATATTATTGTCTTAGAAAAAGGACAGATTCTTGAGCATGGTATTCATCAGCAGTTAGTTGATTTGGGTGGACGTTATAGTCAACTATGGAAATTGCAGACAGGGAAAGGTCCAGTACCAGCGGAACATCAGCCCTGAATTAATTAAACGAATAATAATTTATGTTCAGAAAGCCCATGAAAGCCGCATTTTTGCGGCTGCCATGTTTATTCAAGTTCTTCATCGATGTACTTAAGCACAATCTTTTTGCGAAGGCCTGATTTTTTTATCTTTCGGTATTGGCTATTAAATTGTTTAAGTAATTCTTCAGCATTAGGCCAAGCTCTACTAATACCTGCATGAAAAGTTCTTGTTTTGCCAATAGGCTTAGGAATAGAATCGATCACTTGTTGCCAGTCCTTATTTTGCCCTAAATAAAACTTACACTGGTGTATTTCACAAATAATTAGATCGACTCGTTTATGAAACAAATTTTTTAGGTGTTGTTTTTCGGGTGATTCTAAAGCGGGCGACTTTCTAGCAATAAATGATTTATTGGTGATTGCATTCAAGAAAATAGGATCATAGTTATAACCATCAGTATATCCAACGACATATTTTTTTAGGTCGCTGAGTTTATTCCAAGTTATATTGTTTTCCTTTCTTTTAAAAAAAACGTCTGCAATTTTTATAAGGTAATCAGTAAATAAAAACTGTTTTATACGCTCTTCATTTTGTGTAAAAGTAAAAAGAATCGCGAAACTGCCTTCAGCTGCTTCTTTATAAGCCCGTTTCCAAGGTAATATCGTGACTTCAGGGGTATAACCAATAGCTTTTACCGTTTGAGTAACAAGCTCAAAACTAATCCCTCTCATTTCACCTTGGTCATCCAGGTAGTTCATGGGGGGGAAAGTAGCAAAAATAATAGGTAGACTTTTTCCTTGAGAGGAACTTGGTTGGGCAAGTATGAATACTAATAAAAAAATTAGAATTACAGGGTGTGTATAGAGAGAGGTATTTTTGTTGTACCAATAAAACATAATACCTCCTAAATAATACCAGTAGATAAAAAACAATAAATTCAACTGTTTAGTATAGCTATATTGTAGCTAATGGAAAGAAAGGCAAATTTTCAATCTTTGTTCATTCAAAAAAGCATTAACTATTCTTAAACATAATTGACCCTTTGATAAATAAAAATTGACATGAGCTTGTTATGGCTTATATTGCTTAACTTTGGAAATGCACATTAGTATATCTAGGGCGAAGGGTATATATACTTTGAGGTATAATTAATATGGAGTGCAGCTTAGCTGTTCAATCCTTTTCTCAGAAAAAGTTATTTACCTCTGTGATTGAGGATTTAGTTAAACAAGGATGGTCTGTTCAACAAAATTCTTTGCCTGAAAAATTGCAGCAGGATTTGGTTGACGAGATTAATTATTTTGATAACAAACAATTATTACTGCCAGCGGCGATTGGACGTCATCATGAAAAACAGTTTGACCAGTCAATTCGCAGTGATAGAACGTTATGGCTTGATGGACGGTCGAAAACCCAACTTACCTTTTTAAATTTCCTAGAAGCGTTTAGACTCAACTTGAACGAGCAGCTGTGGCTTGGTCTGGATGAAGTAGAGTGTCACTATGCTGTTTACGATAAGGGGAGCTTTTACAAGCGCCATTTAGATGCCTTTAACGGCTATGAGAGCAGGGTAGTTAGTGTTATTTTTTATTTGAATAAAGATTGGCAAGAGACTGATGGAGGGAGTTTAAAACTCTACTCCACAAAAGATACACAAACAGTAAGCAGCGTGTTGCCAGAAAGAGGCACATGTGTTTGCTTCATAAGTTCTGAGATACCGCACGAAGTATTACCTGCTTTCAGGTCACGAATGAGTATTGCTGGTTGGTTCCGACGACAGTCCATAATAGAAAAAAGCCTTGGATTGTGAGCTGTAACATGAGTGATTGAATACCCGAGAGTAATATATTCCCTTTGCGATGAGTATACTGAATGTGTATTAACTCCATTTTTACCTGTAACAATGAAGAATAGATGATTAAAAAAGCGGTAGACAAACTAATTACTTTGTTTTTGATTGGTGGGACTTTTTGTTCAGTACTGGCATATTGGGGCAGTAGCCACTGGTGGTTGGAATTATTAACACATTTTCGGGCATTTTACTTCTTTAGTGGTATTGTAGCACTGTTATGGTTGATAGCGACGCGGCGTTACTTACTGAGTGTATTAGCTTTAGTGATTTTACTGCTTAACTGGCAGGTACCTATGCTGTACCTGCCACCTTCTGCAGTATCATTTAATGGCACAGAAGCATTAGCAGAGCATGTTAACAAGAAGCGCAAACCTATTGTGATTTACCATGCAAATATATTGTCTTCTAATACTCAGTACCAGAAACTTATACAACAGCTGTCAGATTACCGACCTGATATTATTATATTACAGGAAGTTACTGAGGCATGGTTAAAAGCTATCAAGGAGGGGCTGGCTGATTATCCCTACCAGTTAACTAAGCCAGAAGAGGGTAATTTTGGTATTGCATTATTTAGTCGTTTCCCGCTTACCAGTAGACAAACAGTTCAGCTGAGCAATACAGGATTACCAAGTATATTTGCTTCAGTTCAAACGACACAAGGTGAACTGGCTGTTTTTACTACGCACCCTTTGCCGCCAGTGAGTGTCTCCTATTCTTTGTTGAGGGACTTTCAGCTTGAAGCCACTGCAAAGTTTTTGCAGAGTATTGTCGCTCCTTATGTGCTGGTGGGTGATTTAAATACAACGCCATGGTCACCGGCTTTCACACAGCTAATGAAACGAGCGAATCTTAAAAATGCCCGGCAAGGTATGGGGATTTTACCGACATGGCCTGCACCTCTGCCACTGTTACGAATACCCATTGATCATGTACTTCATAGTGAAAAGATCCAAATAATTTCAATGGAAGTTGCTGACAATATTGGTTCTGATCACTTACCTATTGTGGCTAAAATGAACTTAACTGCAGATAATTCTGAGAACCAGGTTCAGAAAGAGAAAAAATAAAAAAAGTCACTTATATATCAATAACGAAGCATTTTTATACTCCTTGTGCTCTAGAGGTATAAACATGATTCGTGAAGGGTATAGATATGTGAATAAGCGCTCTAACTACATGATTTTAAAAGCTAATAATTGCCTTAAACTTGTAATTATAGAGAAATGTATTGGTCATACTATTGGCTTATGCTGGCGGCAATTAAAGGGCTAGAGGAGCCTGATCATGAAAGTTGCTTTTGATTTTTTTGTCAGCCGTCAAAATCCAGAAAGCTATCAGAAGTCATTTGTTGTTGAGCTCTCGACGTTACCTGCTAAGGAAGATGTCGTGCGCTTTGAAGGGGAAGATTATACGGTATGGTTGTTGGAATGGAATCTATCAGATAGCCATCAGGACTCTAGCTGTGTTGTTACTGTTAAATGTCATAGAAAAAGTCTATACGATTTTCGTCATAACACACATGCTGTAATACCCAACTCAGATAGAACGCTGGCGAAGTATTTAGCAAGCTAATCAATTTTTGCTTGTACTATCCTAGTCGATACCTCAATGAAGTAGGCTGTTTTCATAACGATATCATTTGAGGTACCCTGAGTTTGCCATTTGTTTATAGACAAAGTTTTGTGATGTGGAAAGTGCTTTGTCTATAGTACTCTTACCTTGCAGTATTTCGCTTATATTTTGTCCAACAAGTGCTCCAATAGCCGTAAACTCTGGTATACCAACATATTGAATACCAATATAAGGGGTTGGTTTTACTGTGGGATGTAATATATCGGCCCCTTCAATTGCATTCAGCACAAAACCCGCAAAAGGGGCTGCTTGCTGATACATTTTTGTTTCATAGGTTGATTTTCGTGTGCCTGGTGGCACTGAGATCCATCCTTTTGACTGTGCGACAAGCTTGATGTATTCCTGTGATGTTGCCCAAGTAATAAATTTTTTAGCAGCGTCTTTATTTTTGGATGAGGCAGGAATAGCAAGTGCCCATGCCCATAGCCAGTTAGACTGTATGACTGATGAAGGGGCTTGGGCAAAGCCAAGATGTTTAGAAACTTTAGATAGTTTTGGATTAAACAGTAGCCCGGCGGCAACAGTGGCATCTATCCATATTCCACAGTGTCCTTGTGAAAATAGCGTTAGATTCTCATTAAAACCGTTATTTTCGGCGTTTGGTGGGGCATAAAACTGCATTAGCCTAGTGTAATAAGTGAGCGCATTTTTCCATTCAGGAGACGTTAATTGGGGATTCCATTGTTGGTCAAACCAGCGTCCACCAAAAGCGTTGACTAGTGATGTTATAAGAGCCATGTTTTCCCCCCAGCCCGCCTTTCCTCGTAGACATATTCCATATATTTTTTGCTGTGGATTATGTATAACTTCTGCAAAGTGCTCTATATCTTGAAAAGTTGGTTGTTTGGGCATCGTCAGGTTAGCGTTATCAAACAGGTCTTTTCGGTAGAATGTCATAACGCTTTCAGCATAGAAGGGTAAAGCATAGAGATGCTGGTTGTAGGAAAGTGCCTCAAGAAGTGAGGGCAAAAGATCATGAAGGCTATAGTTTTCTGGAAGATCTTTTAATTGAGTTAGCCAGCCTTGTTTTGCCCATATAGGTGTTTCATAAGTACCTATTGTCATGATGTCAAATTGACCATCAGCAATAGCAATATCACTCAACAACCGACGTCTGAGCGTGTTTTCTTCCATGACTTTCCACTCAAGCTCAATATCAGGGTTTTCTTTTTCAAATATGGTAGATAGTTCTTGCATGATGACCATATCAGGATTATTTACAGTACCAATGGTCAGTTGAGTTTTTGTGGGTGAACTTGGTGGGCCTGCTTGTAGACCATGTTGTGATTGGATAGCAGCCAGTGTTCCATCTTGTCGCATGAGTGCCAGCCCACTATTGAATGCTGCAAGTAATGTTATTGCTGACTCAGAGTTTTTAGAAAAGGCAATATGAAAGCTTTTCCTTGTCAGTGCAGGTTGCACAAACTCTAACTGCCCTATGTAGTAGGGGCGTTTGCTAACCATTAGATCCGCTGCAGTAAACTTATCGATTAGGACAAATTGGATACGGCTACCTGCTAGTTTATCTAAATTTTGTAGGTCCCTAGTGACGGCCTCGGTTTTGATGTTAGGTATTTTATTTAACTCTGGCAGCGTGAATCCTCCACGTACTAAACCAATTTTTTTTCCATCAAGTGCTGAAAGTGCCTGGGGTAAATTTTGTTCAGGAGAAACTGGATATTGGAAACTGTCATATTTACGTTTTAATAAACCAATCGTATCACCAGGAAACGGGTCAGAATAAAGAAACTTTTCATCAGGAAATTCACCTCGGTATACGGGTAAAATACCATCCGCCTCACCTTGGTTGACCATTACTGTTGTTCGAGCCCATGGGTAAAAGCTGATTTTTGCTTGATAACCCGCGCGATGAAATGCTTCGACCACAACCTGGTGAACGTAACCTTTATTTAATAAATTAACACCAATGTAAGGTACGCGTTCTCCTGTGACTAGATTTACGGAAGGGATTGCATAGGCTTTGTTGAACAATAGTATGAGAATAATAAGTAAGGCATTAGCGGTTATCTTACGAGTCATTTAAAAGAACTCCTTGTCTTATTTGGTACAGCTGAATCTTGATGCTGAATTCACCAAAATATCTTTAACTATAGGAAAGTATTAGTAAAAAGTAGTTGTTTTAGATAAATGGCTAAAAGATAAAAATAGTGTGAAACTTAATGTTATAAAGTAAATGAATAAATGATTTAGGGGTTATTATCGATAATTTTATTTGCAAAAACTATCTGCTTTTATTGCTAGAATAGAACTACAGATGATAGAAATTATTGGTAAATAAATGGTTATATGCTTTATATTAAGAGCTTCGTATGATCTTAAGATGTAATACGAAGCTAATTAAATGGTTGCTCATTAATTTGCTGGGGTTACTTTCGCTTTTTGCAAATGCATCAACTACAGTTGATCTGGTTACGGGTGAGCGGGTGCCCTATATAGGTAACTATTTATATAATAAGGGATATGTATATCAACTTGTTGAAGAAGCATTTGCACGAAGTGGTTATAATGTAAAGATTAGTTTTCATCCATGGGCCAGGGCAAAAGATTATGTATTAAAAACT
>NZ_JAGSOY010000078.1 GCF_018837975.1 Zooshikella harenae
GCTACCAACCAACAATATGATGAATAAATTTTTTTTATTCATTGAGACATGACCTTTCAATCCAAGTCTTCCATATTTTCTTATTCTCTGTTAACCATTTATCTGCAGCAGCTTCGTAGCGCATTCCCTCAATATCGACCCAATAACTAAACGTAGCTATTTCAGTATTATTAAAAGAGATATTCTTAATAATTTTTAAAGCACAGGGATATGCCTCTAATCCTTTCCATACAACTTTTTTTAGCCATCCATTCTTTGGATTACCACAATCATAAGTAAAGTACATGTTAACCCCCCAAAGAGGATCACTTTCACAGTCTGGGTGGTATTCCGGGAACTCAACAAATTTACCTTTATACTTTACTTCTACCCAATTTGGCGTCCAGTTGAATAATAATATCGGCCTACTCTCTTCATAAGCTTGCTTAAGCTTATCACCTAGTTCATCACCATGCTTTGCTCTTATAATATCAAAATTAAGCCCCAAAGCTCTTATTCTTGCTGCATCTGGTTTCTCCCAAGGTCCGCCAAGATAAATACCCCGTAAACTATTTGTACTGTTTGCAAAAACATGACTACATTTTTTAAGCGCCTTCCAATCAGGAAGTCCTGGGCACAACGCCTCAACATAATCTGGGTACCACCAATCCTCTCGAGTCTTAGCGTCATGATTTCCAGCATCAATTATCTTATGATGCTGTAATAAATGGAGGTATTGTTTTTCCATAGTCCCTTGCCACACCTCCATCTGAATATGCACTAACCCTCGACTGATTTTATACCACTGAGCCGCAGTAGGTAGTTTTATGTACTTTACTTTATAACCTGTTAGTGAGAGCAATTTACCTACAATGTATGACTGTACTAATTGGCTTGTCCAATCATTCAGTATTACTTTAACAGGACCAATTTTACTTTTATCCTCACTTGCAAACAGGTTAAACGTGAGAAAAATCAAACTATACAATAACTTTTTACTATTCATTAACAACACTTATAGTCAAAGTCAACATGTTAATTGGCGCCTAAAAATTTACAATTAAAAACATAATCAGATGCTCTCAATACGTATTTCCATGGTTAGAATACTGGAACGCTACTTTAATTATTAATCACAGTGAAATATCTGTATCCTTATCACTTTACGATTACCAGTTTATCTTCCTATATTAACTATACCCTTTGTGAATCAATTTTTGGGTTTGTTGACAGCATTCTTGACCAACAAGGGTGTTGGGAATACAGATCATACGTATTGACATGGAAGTCATCTATTAGAGAAATGCCGGAACAATTGCCAACTTATAGGTTAAACTGCTCTATAATAAAACAAGCTCTCATTATCACTGGCTGTCATGAAATCTCTTAATCCTAGTCTAGCTTGTGTTACCTCACTCCTACTCTCTTTTATGTTAGTAAGCTCCGCTTATGCCAAAAATAAATCGGTATCCATTATGTTGAATGAATGGAGCAGTCAAATTATCATATCTAATATTTACGCCAAATTACTTAATAAAAAATCTATCCCTTATACATTTTCCGATGTTCCTTCTGATACACAGTGGTATCATCTTGCTAGAGGGAATACACAGGTTCAAGTAGAAGTCTGGCAAGGTAGTATGGAGCATGGTTTCAATAAACTTCTAAAACAAGGCAAGATAATCGATGCCGGTAATCATGATGCGATTACGCGCGAGGGCTGGTGGTATCCTGCCTATGTAAAACCACTTTGTCCCGGTTTACCGGACTGGAAAGCACTAAAAAAGTGTTCAACTATTTTTTCTTTTGACAGTGTGTCTGAAAAAGGAACTTTTATTCGTGGTCCTTGGGGAGATGACGCATCCAGAATAAGAGCCCTTAAGCTTAATTTTAATCTCTTAAAAGTATATCACAGCGATGAGCTGTGGCGCATACTTGAGCGTTTTTATGCACAAAAACGCCCTGTCGTTATTATTAATTGGACCCCCAACTGGGCAACAAAATACTACAAAGGGGAGTTTATAACATTTCCTAAGTATGCCCCAGATTGTATAACAAATCCTAAATGGGGAATAAACCCTTATTATAGCCATGACTGTGATTATCCTTTACAGGGATGGCTAAAAAAAGCAGCTTGGTTTGGACTCCCCAAAATAAGTGAGTGTGCCTTTAAAATACTTCAACAACTTAACTTTAACAATCCGATGATTGAGGAACTAACAGAATGGTCAGACAAAGATAAGCTCACATACAAACAAGCCGCACAACGATGGATAGATCAAAATAAAACTATCTGGCAAAAATGGCTATCAACAGCCTGTCCTCGCGCTTAATTATTGCTCATTTTTTTTGCAACGTGGCATCAAAACCATCACGAATGATTGTAAGATTTTATTATTCAAAAATTATAGCAAGTCCACATAATAGCTTTTTGGAACATCATATTTAAGCATAATAGCCTAATAACTACCATTTTCTTTCAACTCTGCCAACCCTTTATTGAACCTTAAAAGAAGCTCTTCCGCCCCCCCATACTTTCTTGAAACTATTAAAAAAACTGCTTAACACTTTCCGGTTTTTCAACAGACTTTATTATATTCAAATATTGACCATAGTTATTTTCAACAATTAATAAACCAGTCATCTTATCCATAAGGCTAAAGTCCACCCAGCCTTTGACTAACATACCAATAGCCATTTACTGCCGCAATCGTATATTTTTTAAAGCTATTCAAAGACGACCATGTAAAACCTTCTGGAAACCTTTCTACTGAATAAAAAAAAGTATTTACAGAGTTAACAATTGGAGTAGAAAAAATGAACCTGTTTTCCCTGTCCTTATTTTTAAAGTAAGGTAACGCACCAAAATAATCGCCATTTTCAACTAGTTTCTCACAGCGTTTCCATGGATGATACTGTACCTCTACAGGTATATTAATCAACTCAAATACAGCTATTACCAGACTTAGCGGAAGTAAAAGGTTCATAATCATTCGTAGCAATTTTGATATGTTCAAATGCAGTACAAAAGTTAATATACAAGCCAAAAACGACCATTATCAACACTTGACTAACTTTAGCTTTTATTAAATCACGTTTGAATAAAACCACACTATTGACTCCAACTATCAATATAAGACTGATATTGTCCCTGTTTTTTCATTTGTTGAAGCGTTATATCAAATTGCTCTCGAACATTTTTGAGCTCTTTAACCTTTGAAAAGACCATAAAACTGGGAGTTACTTGTACATCAGGCTGTAATCGTTCAAAATTGTGTAAAGGAGTTTCATATGTAATTTGCCTATGCTGGTAAGGAATACTAAATAAGTCTCCCACTAAAACATCAATATCACCTCTCTCCAACATAATTATTAATTCACGTGGTCTCGTTTTACTTGTTAACTTAGTAAATACTCCTTCAGTAACTAGATGATCAAATACTGGTCCATAACTAAAATCCTGCCGTACCCCTAGTCGATAATTCGCTAATAAGGATAAGTCACCACTGTAGTTTATCTTGTGGCCTTGTTTAATAAATAAAGTGACCACTTCCTGCATAAGCACTTCTTGTGAATAATCTAAGTAATGAGTACGCTCCTCTTTATACAAGACCTGAAAAGCACCATCCACAATCCCCTCCTTAAGCGACTTTAAAAGACGAGACCATGGCAATATTCTAATGACGACTGGCTGCTGCATGGTGTTAAAAACATGGTTTACCAAACTAACAGTAATTCCATCAATTTTTCCGTGACTATTCACATAATGATAAGGAGGGTACTCCAAGGTAGCTATCGTTAAGGGTTTTACTTTTTGTACTTCATTAGCCTGTAATATCGCATTGACAGTCAACAGCAAACACATGCTAATTAACTTTAGCAACCTTGATCTCACCCACCATAACCTCAAGGTATTCATAGCAATTAATAACAACCTATCTGGAACAAATACTCACTGTTTTTTCTGTGCATACTTGAAATTGAATTGCTCATCCACATATTAAGATTAGCGTAATTGCTCATTGAGAATTACGTGTACTTCCAGTGATAACGAAAATATACCCACAGCTAAGGGTATAAATCATGGAAGTTATTCCGGCTTGATCATGAGATAAGCCGAACGCCCTGCTCTTGAAATATTTACTCAAGTAAAGGGCCATCATATTGCTTAAATAAAAGGATATGTATTATGCGTAAATTTGATTTTTCACCTTTATATCGTTCAGCTATTGGTTTTGATCATATTATTAATCTTTTAGATTCTGCAACACGTGTAGATCAAGGCCAACCTAGCTACCCCCCTTACAATATTGAGCAGCTTGATGATGATCGTTATCGCATTACTATGGCGGTAGCTGGTTTTACACAGCAAGAACTGTCAATTGTCAGCGAACAAAACACGTTACTGATCACTGGTAAAAAAGCTGAAGAAAAAGAACAACGCCATTTTCTTCACCAAGGTATTGCTGCACGCAGTTTTGAACGACGTTTCCAACTGGCAGATCATATTCAGGTGGTTAACGCGTCCTTAGAGAATGGACTATTACATGTCGAGCTGGTCCGAGAGATTCCAGAAGCCATGAAGCCAAAACACATTCCAATTGACGCAAACAATATGGATAGCAACCTTATTGAACAAAATGGCTAGTTGACCCGCATAATGCAGGAAGCGCTAGAGCGCTCCTGCAACCAATAGAGCGTCCTGTTTTTTCACACATTTTCCTGCCAGCTCAGTCTTGCCTTCTGCTGACTAGCATTGAACGCAAAGATTACCCTGCACCACGGATAACAAGTCGCTTCCTCTCACTGTTCATGCTACTACACACAATCCACGCAAAGATTGGCACTTAAGAACTTGAGCCTCTATAATCTGCGCCCAGGTTTTACCGCAATATGCGGCTTAAGGCTCAGCAAAATAGCATGAGTACTCACCGCCTAACGATTGTTAATTACTGTCTAATTTAGGAAGCAACATATGAGTTACGATACTATTCCTCCTGGCAAAGACACACCAAATGACATTAACGTTGCCATTGAGATCCCCGCTAACAGCAGTGCGCCAGTGAAGTATGAAATCGACAAAGACAGTAATCAGGTGTTTGTCGACCGTTTTATGGCAACTCCTATGTTCTACCCCGCCAACTACGGTTACATTCCACAAACATTGGCTGATGACGGTGACCCATTGGATGTCTTAGTGGTTACACCCTATCCTGTTGCTATTGGCTCCGTAATCCGCTGCCGTCCTGTTGGCGTACTCAACATGAAAGACGAAAGTGGTGAAGATGCCAAGTTGGTTGCTGTTCCTCATGACAAGTTGACTCCACTTTATCAACACGTTAAAGAATACACAGACCTCCCAGCCCTGCTTATTAAGCAAATTGAGCACTTCTTTGAAAACTACAAAGATCTGGAAGAAGGCAAGTGGGTTAAAATCGATAACTGGGAAGGCAGTGAAGCGGCTAAAAAAGCGATTGTTGATTCAATTGCTGCTTACCAAAAATAATCATACTCCTCACTATGGGGATAAGCTCAGCGCTTTTGCACTCATTGTGAATAGTTTATGTATACCCTTATTGAAGGGTATACATAAAAATAACAAACCCTCTTTTTAAAATAATATATACTTCCGCACTATACTCGATCTGCCAGATATACCCACAATGAAGGATTTTTTCTGGTACTGATTTTGTACCCTAGATTTAGAAAGCTAACTATTTACTTTAAAAGGTAAAGCGTTTCTAGGCGCATACTATTTATCCCATCCAATGACAAACACTAGGGAAGAACTATGGCTTGGTTACGACCTGTCTTACTGGTTTGCTGCTGCCTCACTCTTATTTCCTGCTCTGATGATGAGCCATCTAAATCCTCTGCAGAAAAGCCTGCTGCCACAGCACAAACAACAACAGACAAAACCACTACCCAACAAGCACAAGATATTCCTTTATATTTTCAAGTGCTCAACGTCAGTAGTATTGCTCATAAAGATGGCCTTGCGGCCAAAGTTATTCTCAGCCAGCCGCTGGACCCTAAAGAAAATAACAGCCAGCACCTGACGATTGAAGACAGTAAAGGTAATGCAGTTAAAGGTGAGTGGATTATTGATAAAACCCCAAACACACTGCTGTTTTTAGGGCTGCAGCCTGAACAAAAGTACTCTGTTTTCGTAGGCAAAACGCTTACCTCCGCTACAGGTAAAACGCTGGATAAAACCAGCCGCCATGAAATTACGGCTCCAGCCATGGTCCCTGTCGTTGGTTTTGCCAGTAGTGGTTCAATCCTACCAGCCCCAGTAAAAAAAGGCTTACCGGTCATGTCAGTGAATATCCCTGAGGTGGATATTGACTTTTTCCGGGTAAAGCCTGATCACTTAGCTGATTTTTTTAAGCAATATAAACAGCGTGCCAGCATCGAAATTTATTATCTCGAAAAGCTAAAGCCATTTCTTGAATTGGCCCATAGCGGTCGATTTGACTTAAAAACCAAAACCAATACCCGAGCCATAAGCCATATTCCTGTACAAAACCTGTCTCCTTTAACACAACCAGGTATTTACCTGGCCGTCATGCGTGCTAAAGGTGATTACCAATATCAATACCCAGCAACCTACTTCACAATCAGTGATTTGGGGGTTCATGCACGCAGCTACAGTGACCGCTTGGATGTTTGGGTTAATAGCTTGCAAACCAGCCAAGCTCAGGCCAATGCCAATGTTTACCTGCTCAACAAGCAGGGTGTTCGCATCAGTGATCAGCAGAAAACGGATGATAAAGGCCATGTCAGCTTTGCTAAACCCATTAAAAATGCTTATTTATTAATTGCTGAACATGAACAGCATACTTCAGTTGTCCCCTTATTCACCCCCGCACTGGATTTGGCCAACTTCAAATTAGGCAAGCGTCAACAGCAGCAACATGAAGTCTTTATCTATACGCCTCGTGATTTATACCGACCAGGTGAGCTAGTTGATTTTAGTGCGCTATTACGCGGAACAGATGGACAGGCCGTTAAAGGTTTTCCATTACAAGCAGATATTATTCGCCCAGATGGCAAAGTGTTAAGTAGCTTTACTTGGCGTGCAGAACAACAGAACTACTTTCAACATGCCTACACTATTCCTGCCAATGCACCAACAGGCCGCTGGCAGTTAAAAGTTACTACTCCTAGTGATGCGGTCTTCCAATACGACTTTTTAGTGGAAGACTTTTTACCTGAACGCATGAAGCTGGACTTAGGTGCTCCCAGCCAACAACCCACCCCACTGACTGCAAAAGAAACGCTTACGGTTCCTGTTGAAGGTGATTATCTTTATGGTGCACCAGCCGCAGGTAACGAAGTACAGCCGAAACTCTGGGTACGCAGTACAAATCACCCTATCAGCCAGTGGTCTGACTACCACTTCGGCATTACCGGTTATGACGCGTTCAACCAACGCCAGGAACTGAGCTCGCTAAAGCTGGATGCAGATGGTAAAGGACGCATTGATATCAATAATGAGTGGCAAGAGGCAAAATCTCCATTAGCCATATCCGTGTCTGCCAGCTTGCTGGAAAGCGGTGGTCGCCCAGTTACTCGAAACCGTACTTATCATGTATTTCCTCATAAAACACTGGTTGGTATTCGCCCCTTATTCAAAGATGATAATAGTGATAGCGACAGTTTAGTCAGCTTTGAGGTACTCAAAACCAATCAGCAAGGTGAGCTCCAGACAACACCTAGTGTCCAGGCCAAACTGATTAGAGAAGAACGTCATTACAACTGGCACTATTCTGAATCATCTGGCTGGGATAGCTCCTATACCGTCACTGAGTACGCCACCTATGAGCAACCTTTACAGTTATCCGCAGAAAGCCCAACCAAGCTGCAAGTGCCAGTAAAATATGGTTATTACCGATTGGAAGTGACTGACCCCAGCAATCAGCAAGTTTCCAGCTATCGTTTTTATGCAGGCTGGCAACAAACACCTGACAGTGACAGCCGACCTGATCAAATCCAATTAACGTTAGACAAAAAAGCTTATCTGGCTGGTGATAACATTCAGGTAACAGTAAACGCACCTTTTGCTGGCCAAGGCTATCTGCTGGTTGAAGGTGATCAACCTCTTTGGTGGGATTCTATTGAGGTCCCTGCGGAGGGCAAAACATTTACCCTCCCAGTCAGTGAAGACTGGAATCAGCATAACCTGTATGTCAGTGCAGTGGTTATCCAGCCAGGCAAAGAACATCAACTCATTCGACGTGCTGTGGGTGTTCAACACTTACCGCTTGATCGCAGCCAGCGTGAGCTGGATATTGCAATTGAAGCCCCTGATAAAATCATTCCCAACAGTCAGCTAAAAACCAAATTGAAACTTACTGGCATTAACAGTGATCAGCCTACTCAGGTTACCGTCGCAGCCGTTGATGTGGGTGTTTTAAACATTACCCGTTATGAAACACCCAACCCGAATCAATGGTTCTTTGGGCAGCGTCGCTATGAAGTGAATCAATACGACCTCTACCAGAAGATTATTCAACCAGAGAGTGGTGGTATTGCAGAGCTAATGTTTGGTGGTGATGCTGATCTGACACGTGGAGGACAACAACCCGCCAGCGATGTGCAGATTATTTCTCTGTTTTCTGGCCCAGTAACAGTGAATGAACAAGGGGAAGCAGAAGTTAACTTTGCTATCCCTGAGTTTAATGGCCAGGTCAGACTAATGGCCGTTGCCTTTAACGATCATCAGTATGGTCATAATGAGCAAGCCGTAACAGTAGCCGCACCAGTCGTTACCCAATTAGCCATGCCCCGATTCCTGGCTAACAATGACGAGTCAACATTGGCTTTGGATATTCACAACCTTAGTGAGCAAAACCAAGAAGTGGGGCTTCAGCTTACTACCACCCATGGTTTGTCAGTCGTTAAAGACACACTTCCAGCAACACTATCCCTACAAAAAGGGGAAAAACAGACCCTTCGTATTCCAGTAAAAGCAGGTACTTTATTTGGTACTGCAGACATTCAACTGAATGTGGCGAATATTAAGGTAGCGAATCAGGATGAGCCCATTACACTGCAACGTAATTGGCAATTGGGAATACGCCCTGCTTACCCTGCACATCTGCAGCGTATTCAGCAGCAAGTTTTACCCAACCAATCTTTAACGTTTGATGGGGCGGCTGTTCGAGCTTTGTACCCAACAACCGTGTTAGCGCAACTTTCTATGAGCAGTTACCCAGCGATCAATGTCGCTGCTCATTTTTCTGCCCTAAAAGCCTATCCTTATGGTTGTCTAGAGCAAACAACCAGTGGCGTTTATCCACAGTTGCAGGCCAATGATAAGGTACTGCAGCAACTGGGTATTGAAGGCTCTAGTCAGCAAGAGCGTAAAACGGCCATTCAAAAAGGGATCGATAGAGTCCTCGGTATGCAACGCGGTGATGGCAGCTTTGGCCTGTGGTCCAATACCAGTCCAGAAGAGCCTTGGCTAACCGCCTATGTCACTGACTTTTTACTGCAAGCTCAGCTAGCGGGTTATGCCGTGCCTAAGCAAGCCCTGGATAACGCCCTTGAGCGACTAAAGCACTATGTGCAAACCCAAAACCTGCCAGGTAATAACTACCCTGCTTCTACCTTTGCTACTCGTGCTTACAGTGCCTGGGTATTAGCTCAGCTCAGACAGGCCCCACTGGGTACGCTGCGTACTTACTCACGTCGCTATCAAGATACGACTGATGCAGGGTTGGCTTGGATTCAGTTAGGGCTGGCACTGGATAAAATGGGTGATAGCAAGCAGGCTAAAAAAGCGATAGATAAAGGCTTACAACAACTGCGTTTAGATGAAGACTACTATCACAGTTATGGCAGTCGTACGCGTGATTTGAGCTTAGCAATACACTGGTTAGAACCAAACAAGCAATACTCTGCACTGGTCCGTGAATTGGCGGTGCTCCTGCATGAAAGTTTGAAAAACAAACAATACTTCAGCACCCAGGAGCGCAATGCCTTATTCCTAGCCGGGGTCAGTTTACGCAATCATGGTGAAACCTGGTCCGCTGAACTCACCTTAGACCAAGAAACGACGCCTTTGAAAAACCTGGTTAATCTGCAGCAAGCTTATGGTTATGAGCAGCTCAAAGGGGGATTAACCATCACCACCCAAGATGAGCGAGGCCTCTTTGCAGCTCTTGATCTCACTGGCTACCCTTCGCAACCGCCAAAACCAGTGAGCAATAAACTGTCTATCCAACGTAAGTTTTACAGTTTCGATGGCAAACCTATGACGCTATCTTCATTACAAATGGGCGATATAGTGATTGTTCGTCTTCAATTGAAAACTGAAAAACCGCTACGTAATGTACTGGTAGTCAACTTGTTGCCTGCAGGTCTTGAGTTAGAAAATCAGAACCTGGCGACCAGTGCCAGCGCAGAACAGCTCATGCTTAAAGGTACCCCCATCAGCCGCTTACAGCGCAACACTGAGTTAAGTCATCAGGAGTATCGGGGAGATCGCTATGTTGCCGCGTTGGATATGCCATATACCAACAGCCAGTATGAACTTTTTTTCCTGGCTAGAGCAGTAACACCAGGCACTTACAAAGTGCCTCCCGCATTTACTGAAGCGATGTATCAACCAGAATACTTCAGTATTGGTAAAACCATTGATGAGCTTACGGTGAAGTCACATGTCAGTTCTGATAATCCCTAGTCAATACAGGGTAAAATCTGCTGCAACATGAAGCCGCTTGAAAACATGAAAAAGCTGCTAAAGAAGTACTTGCTACGCTGCAGCGTGGCAGGCTTTTTAGCAGTCCCCCTAGGATTTTGGGCTGCTGATAAACAGTGGCCTTTACCTTTACCCGATGCATCCCTGTTCGCCAGCACTGTTGTCGCTAATGATGGCACCCCCTTACGGAGCTTTGCTGATCATAACGGGGTATGGCGTTACCCTGTACAGTTAGACCAAGTATCTCCTCTGTATATCGATGCCTTACTCAACTATGAAGATCGCTGGTTTTATAAGCACCCTGGCATCAACCCTATTGCTTTGCTTCGTGCTACCTGGCAAAACATTCGCTATGGTCATATTGTTTCTGGTGGATCAACCATCACCATGCAGGTCGCGCGCCTGCTAGATCCACACCCACGGACCTTATCAGGCAAGCTTAGGCAAATGTTTCGTGCCTTACAGCTTGAATGGCATTTCAGTAAACAAGAAATTCTGACACTTTATATCAATCTGGCTCCTTTTGGTGGACCTATTGAAGGTGTACAAGCTGCAAGTTTCACTTACTTAGGTAAATCAGCCCGCTTTTTAAGTCACAGTGAAGCCGCCTTATTAGCCGTGCTGCCTCAAGCCCCCAGCCGCTTACGTCCTGACCGACATCCTGAACGAGCAGCCAACGCTCGGAATAAAGTACTCCACCGGCTAGCAGCCTTTAATGTTTGGCCTAAAGAAACGATTAATTCAGCTTTAGAGGAAAACGTAATAGCACTTCGTATTGAAGCATCTCAACACGCACCTCTTCTAGCTCGCCGACTACATCTGCAAAGCCAGAAAAGTCTCAACCTTTCAAAACAAAGCAATTTAAACCAAGCCCAAAATGTCGCTCACTCACCTTCGAGTCAATCATTATCAGCACAGTTAGATGCTTTGCTTGAACCTATTCATAGTACGATTGATCCACAAACCCAGTTACAAGTCTCAACACTGGTCAGCCATTACCAACACCGCCTGCAACAAGGTGCATCTGTTGCGGCACTTGTTGTCCGTAACAAAGATCTGGCCGTTGTGGCTTATCAGGGGACTGTTGATTTTGGTAACCGACAACGTTTTGGGCATGTCGATATGGTAACGGCAACTCGCTCGCCAGGATCAACGCTTAAGCCTTTTCTTTATGGCATAGCTTTGGAGCAGGGTTTAATTCATTCTGTATCATTACTGAGTGATGCACCGCTTCATGAAGGCGACTACCAACCCAGCAATTTTAGTGGTGGTTTTTATGGGCCAGTATCTGCTAGTGAAGCACTACAACGCTCACTTAACGTTCCTGCCGTACAACTGTTAAAAGCCGTTGGCCCTAAACCTTTTGCTGACCGATTACGCAATGCAGGTATGCTGCTACAGCTTCCTCATGGTGGCAAAGCCAACCTATCAATGATTCTAGGTGGTGTGGGAACAAGGCTTGAAGACTTAGTAAGTGCTTACACAAGTCTCGCCCGCAATGGTCTGGCAGGTGAATTACGATTTACCCCTGATGCTCCACTCAAAGAACGCTATTTACTTTCTCCACAGGCAGCCTGGATTATTCGACAGATATTGACTCGGAGTGACAATCAAGCCCTCGCAGCACATACCCAATCAATACCTCTAGCCTGGAAAACAGGCACTAGTTATGGTTTTCGAGATGCCTGGGCAGTTGGCGTGATGCCAGACTACACCATTGGTGTATGGGTTGGCAGACCGGATGGCACACCATCCCCAGGTGAATATGGTTTAGTGACAGCCTGGCCGTTATTACGGGCAATCAGTAGCGCCTTACCAAAACAATCAGGATTTTCTAGCCCACCACCAGGGGTAGCACAACAAGTCATTTGCTGGCCATTAGGCACTGACAAATCCCGGCAGGAAAACCAACAGGGTAACTGTCACCAGCAACATACAGCCTGGACAATCCACCAACACACACCACCCACCTTATTTCCAACTGCTCAAGGCCAGCAACTGGTAAACCCTGCACCTATCCAGGTTAATAAAGCAGGACAGCGCGTCAGTTTAGCTTGTAGCGGGGAGACAACAGCAACACGACATATAGCACTTTGGCCTCAAGTATTGGAACCTTGGCTACCCAAACGTTGGCAGCGCCGAGATTTACTTCCACCTTTTGCAGCAGGTTGTTTGCCTAATCAACAATTAGGTCATCAAGCACTAAGAATTAGCTCGTTACAAGACCAAATGCTGATCAAGCCTCAGGCAAAAACGGAAGGTAAATACATTGTCAATTTACAAACCCAAGGTGGTTATGGTCATTTAGCCTGGTATCTTAATGGACGCAATATCGGCAGTAGTCACCCAGGTCAAAGTGTGGTGTACACCCTACCCCGCCCTGGTGAGTATCAGGTTGCTGTCACTGATACCTTAGGGCATGTAGATAAAGTGACAATAACTGTATTAGCCCCCTGAATGTAGAACTTTCAAACCATTATCCGCACTATGCTTGCCTTTAAAACTTTAGCGACTTTAATAGTCAAAACAGCAAAAAATATACTAATACATCATATGCTACCTTTTGACTCTGTCTCTTTTGTCCCAACCTTCAATAAGCTATCAATTGCATGTTTTTTTATAGCCGCCAATTCCCCCGTTTTGCTCATTTCATCCAGTTGATTGATTATTGGGGGAATGATATTTTTGTGCTTTTTATTTAAGTAGTGATACAAAGGTATTTTTTGTGAAGACGGCTCTAGTACAGTAATTCCTGATAGTTTTTCTTAATAGCAGCTTCAGGCTGGGTCATTAAAATATTTAATACTTTGTACTGATGAAATATTTTGTTATACGTACCATCTTTAATCATCATCCCAAAACTAAAGTTAAATAACTCCATAAGTTTTGCGCCTTCATTGGATATTTGGAAACGATAAGCATCAAACCTTGAAACAATTGCTTTACCATATTGAAAACTTTCGCGATTATAGTTATCTAAAGTTAACCAATTTACATAAGCATCAGCACGTTTTTTACGCAACATTTTAAAAGCTTGATCTGGAGCATTCACTTCTATGAGATCAATACTTGGATGTAAAAGCTCACTAATTTTCATAATGCCTCTTACGAATACAATTTTCTTATTATAAAGTTCTTCAATAGAGTTTATTTTATTCCTTCCTTTTAGGTTAAAAACAACCTGAGAAGCCATATCAACAGGCATTCCTGTCATTCCTTTTTGTGAATCGTCTAATATTAACTCAGGAAAGAGGACATCAACCTTACCCGAATTGAATAATTTATTGGCACGAGCCCACGGGACTATCCTTAGTTGAAATTTATAGCCGTCTTTTTCTAGTCGTGAAATGATTTCTTGAGTGAGAAGAGAACCTGGTCCTTTTTTCAATGAGTCAGTATATCCAGGGACTGGGCCAAGTATGACTTGATATTCTTTCTCCTTAAACTGGTTACCGTCTACACTCGCTTGGGCATACTGAAGAACCAAAAATAAAAATGTTATTGAATAGACGATTTTCCACATAGGGTGTATAACACTTACTCTTATAAACTCAATATACCCATGTCATTTTTGAACGCTATACACTATCGCATCGATACTTTTAACACTCAAGACTCATGCAATAGTATGCTTAAGCAGTATAGTCCAATCAACTGCTTTTGGGTGAAGCAATATGCTGGGCACTAATGAGTGAAAAAGTAAAACTAAATCAAGATAAATAATAGAAGCCTGGACATATTGTATGCATAATTCATACAATGAACTACAAATCATTTAAGCACCTAATTTGCCATGTTTGCTGTTGTTGCCAGACTATCACCTCCCTAAAATACATGTTTATGCACTTTATAATGAACGCTACCCAGCAGCAAAAATCAAAGTTTTTATTGATTTTATTAGGGATCATTTAAAACCATTGTTTTTATATACCTAACACAATATCTTTTTGGAGAAATAACCTGATTTATCGCATACCCACTGTGCAGGATTTTTAGTGGAACTAGCCTGTTCTGTTAAGATTAATGATAATCACAAATAGTTGTTTTAAAAATGCTAGCTAGGTGCTTATACTAATACTTTGTGAGTATATTAAAACAGCATCGCTGGCCTGTTAATTAGGTTAAGCGCTATGGATAGCACATATAAAAATGATTTGTGAAGGGTATACTTTAGTTCATAAGGTAAAAACAATGCTTTACTACCTCTATGTATTGTTACTTGCTCTAGTTAATGCTCAATACCTTATAGCTGCAGAAGTTAAAGTCTGTGATGATGAAATAGAGTTTCCTCCATTTACGTATTTTCAACGAAGCCCTGATCACGCATTAGATACCAATCAGACTCAACGGATTGGTATAACTCAAGAAGTACTATCAAAGATATTTAGCAATATTGATCTAACATATAAGATTGATCATATTCCATGGAAACGTTGTATATTTGAGGTAGAAAAGTTTGAGACTAGAAAAGCCTATGAAATGTTCGCAACAGGTTCATTCTTTACCAAGCGAGCATCCAAATATTATACAACATCCGCATATGGCGTAGTTAATCAAGGCATTTTTTATTCTACAAACAAGTATCCTGATGGCATTAATATTCAGTCAATTGAGGACCTACAACAGTTTGACGTTATTTGTGGTGTATTAGGATACAGTTATCGTGCCTATAGGCTTACAGATGAGTCAAAGTTTACTAGATCTCCAACAATAATCGCAGGACTTAAAATGCTCGAATCAGATCGTTGTCAAGTGATGCCTCTAGGTATTGAAGTAGCTCATGGACTTCAATTACTTGATCAGTATAGGATCCCTAAAACAGTCAAAGCAGTTAAAATAAGCGCAATAAAGCCCACTACATTCCACCTTTTTATTTCCAAAAGTTCTCCGCGAGCCTTTGAAATATATACCAAAGTTAATCATGAACTCATTCGTTTAATACACACGGGAGAACTAGAGAAAATACACAAAAAGTACCGTCATATTAGTGGGTTATAAACTTCATAAATTCAAGGTTTACCTTTAACCCCCAGACTGTTTTGCCTGATAACCATCTTTAGTCAACCGCTGTAGCAGCTTTTCAACTTGATCACCCTGAATTTCAATAACACCTTGCTTCACAGCACCTCCCGTCCCACAATACTGCTTTAGCTGTTTTGCATAGGCTTTTAAGTCGTTGCCAGTCTGAGGAAGTCCTGTAATTGTCGTGACGGTTTTACCACCACGACCTTTGGCCTCTCTGCGCACACGTACTACACCATCCGTGTACGTTGATACAGGCTCATTGTTATTTTTCTCAGGATCAATTCGTCCACTATCTGTGGTATAAACCAAACGACTGTTTTCAGATCGATTATCAGAGCCATTACTGGTATTTCGACGTTTTGACATACAACCTATAACCTCTTACTTGACACTATTAAGGATAATCACAATGGAGCTGGATCTTGCTGTTCGCTTTTTAGTCATTGCGGCTGATAGTTTCATTGGGTTGATACTCATCGCACTTGTATTGTTTGTGATCTACCTTATCTTTCTTTATTGTATTGATATTACCCAAACAAAACACGCTATTCGCCGTAATTATCCCATTATTGGCCGATTTCGCTACACATTTGAACATTTAGGGGAGTTTTTTCGACAGTACTTCTTTGCCATGGACCGTGAAGAACTGCCGTTTAACCGGGCACAACGAAGCTGGGTCTATCGCACAGCAAAAAATGTCGATTCAACCGTCGCTTTTGGTTCCACTCGCCCTTTAAATGTACCTGGCACCGTCATGTTTATGAACTGTGTTTTCCCCACACTGACAGAAGATGCCGTGGAAGCCAAGCGCATCACGATTGGCCCTTACTGCCACGAACCCTATGCAACTGCTTCATTATTTAATATATCAGGGATGAGCTACGGTGCTTTATCCTCACCCGCTATACAAGCACTATCCACAGGTGCGGCTAATGCGGGCATTTGGATGAATACTGGAGAGGGTGGTTTATCAGAATACCATTTACAAGGTGGGTGTGACCTGATCTTTCAAATAGGAACTGCCAAGTATGGCGTTCGAGACAGTGACGGCTTATTAGATGACAGCAAGTTGAAAGTAATTGCTGATTATCCACAGGTAAAGATGTTTGAATTAAAACTCAGCCAAGGAGCAAAGCCTGGCAAAGGAGGCATTCTACCTGCTGAAAAAGTCACTGCTGAAATCTCAAAGATTCGTGGTATTCCTGAGGGACAAGCCTCTATCAGTCCCAATGGCCACCCAGAAATTAGGTCTGTCCAAGATCTGCTCGACATGATAAACCGTGTTCGTCGTATAACAGGTAAACCCGTTGGTTTTAAAACAGTGATTGGTGGTAGTGAATGGCTGGATGAGCTATTCCATGCTATCCAACGTCGCGGTGAAGAATATGCCCCTGACTTTATCACTATTGATGGTGCTGAAGGAGGGACGGGGGCTGCCCCCATGAGTTTAATGGATTATGTCGGTTTACCACTCGCTGAAAGCTTACCGTTAGTGGTTGATAAATTAAATGAATATGGCCTCCGAGAACGTATTAAGGTCATAGCCTCTGGTAAATTAATTAATGCTGCAGATGTCGCCTGGGCCATCTGTCTTGGTGCGGACTTTGTTACGTCTGCCCGAGGATTTATGTTTGCACTAGGCTGTATTCAAGCACTACGTTGCAATAAAAACACTTGCCCGACGGGCATTACTACTCATAACCCCAAACTTCAGAAAGGTTTAGTGGTTCCTGACAAAGCTGAACGTGTTAAAAATTATGCACATAACATGGTTCACTATGTGGGTATTATTGCCCATTCTTGTGGATTAAAAGAGCCGAGAGAATTAACCCGTCACCATGCACGTATTGTCATTCAGTCTGGGCAATCTATTCTTTTAAGTGAATTACATCCTGATGTAATTAGTTCTGCCCATAGAAAGAATGAAGAAAATATAATTATTCGTAAAAAAAGTTAAAGCTGATTTAATACTTTAAAAAACACATTGAGGCTTAATTAAAAGCCTCAATGTAAATCAATTACTGAAACCTGACTAAAACATAACGCTGATCTTCACCTGCTTTTATTTGATTTAATGGTTTATCTTTTCGATTAAAGGCATGATAGGTTAAGTACAAATCTTTACTATCTTCTTTGGTCACTAACATATTGTGATAGATAATCCAGCCTTCCCCTTGTCTTTTCTGAAGTTGGATAATATCTCCACGAGACAATAGGTTTTTTGCAACTGTCCTATCAGTCGTCCAACCTAACACTATTGCAAAATTATTCTCATCCGCAAAGTAAGCTCGAAAGGTATCCACAACACTCCAACTTGTAGACCATTCCCAATGACGGTTGCTTCCCATACACCACCAGGGTGGTGTATTTGCATTTACATAGAATTCGGTGCGTGTAGCTTCATCTCTACAGCCATCACCACTGCCGACTTGGCTAAAACCACCTGCAATCATTGCCTGACTGATAAAGTTTGTACAGTCATTATCACCAAAGTCAGGATAATTAGGATTTCTTTTATCCCACCATGCATAAGCATAATCAATCGCTGCATTTCGATCATAGTTAACTAAAGTGGTATTCGATTGATTAATGCTGTCCAAGTTTAAACGTGATTGATCAGGCTGAACTTCTGGGATAGAATTATTAATAGGATAGTGCTGGTATACGGGATTTAGTGCCTCACTGGCATATTTTATAACCGCATTTAATTCCGCTTGTGATTTAACATATACAGAATGAGGCCCAGTCAACTCAGGATACTCACCGAGGAGAATTCCACGCATAAATGTCACATAGCGTTTATTATCAATCTGTTCATCTAAAGAAATTCCTTTTGACAACATAAATGTCTCAACAATATCACGTCCAACTAAATTATGATCCACTCGCTGGGAGCTATCTGCATTAGCTAATAAAGAAACAAAAATCATTACATAGGCTAAAACAATGCGCATTTTCCAGAAAATATACTGAAATATACGCTTTATAATGTGCAGTGACTGACTATATCCTAACGGCATATTCAACCCTCCTTGTATATATACCTATAAAAAAGTGTATATCTACAGTTAAGCACAGCTTTAACATGTTCAAGATTTGTGAGTTATATTCTTTTAGATAGTTTGGTTATTAATAATATTAGATACACTATAAATTTATTAACTATAGATAGTGTCACCACCAATAAAGCTAGGTTGATATTTTGAAAGCTAGCAAGGAAGAGATTCCTCATAAAGTTCATGAATATGTTCACGATACATCAAGTACATCCTATGGGATGGAAGCTGCCGAAAAAATGGGTATACCCGCTGAAAGAGTTTTCAAAACGTTAGTTGTCAATCTTGATCACAAAGAACTGGTCGTTGGAGTTGTTCCTGTTTCATCGATGCTCAACATGAAACTCATAGCAAAAGCAGCCAGTGGAAAAAAAGCTTCTATGGCTAAAAAAGCTGATGTGGAACGCTCAACAGGCTATATTTTAGGTGGCGTGAGTCCTCTTGGGCAAAAGAAAAGATTAAAAACCATTATCGATTCTTCAGCACAAAATCATTCTACTATTTACGTGAGTGGAGGCCGGAGAGGTTTGGAAATTGAATTAAATCCTAATGATCTATTAAAGCTTAACAATGGTATATTTTCAGAAATAACCTCATAAACTATCTTGGACTCAAGCAATAACTAAATAGGTAACGTTACTCTATCTCAATTATTGCCCTGAATTGTTAGCATCAAACGCTACAATACAATTTATATGGCCATAAGGAGATAAGGGCATGAAGATTCACGTTAAAGTGTTACCGTTACTTTTTTCG